>VAWW01000058.1:150231-157843 GCA_005884575.1 Actinomycetota bacterium | reverse complement strand
CCACGGCAGCGAGCCGTGCGCCCGGTGGGCCCTCTCGAGGCCGAGCGCCGTCCCGGGCACCGCCGCCGACGACGCGCCGATCCGGAAGACCTGGGAGCTGTCCGCCTCGAAGACGACATCGATCTCCTCCATCGGCGCCGCCGCACCCCGCGCCCCCGAGCCCGGCACGGCCACGAAGAAGTCGTACAACCGCGACCGGCAGTCGGCGCCGCTGTGGACGAGCATGAAGCCGCCCCCGCCCGGCCCGGTCAGGGGCGATTCGGCCACCCACGAGACGAAAGCGGCCGCCACGCAGGCGTCCACGGCGTTCCCGCCCGCCTCCAGCACCCGAGCGCCGGCGGCCGCGGTCAGCCCATGGCCCGCTGCGATCGCGCCCCGCACGCAGTCCAGATTAACGCCGCCTTCACGAAGTGCCGATACCCTGGCTGTCCGCTCGTCCGTTTCAGCTCGGAGGAAATTGACCCTCGTATCGCCCCAAGGAGCAAGGCGCCTGCTCGACCGGCGCGCAATCGCCGCTGCAGGAGTCGCCACGCTCGCTGTGATCGCGGTGGCGACGACGCCGCAGCTGCTCGGCTCACGCGTCTCGGCGGCGCTCGACGGGCTGCAACGCGCCCAGCCCGGGATGCTCTGGATCGCGGCGCTCGGATTTCTCTTGGCCCTCCTCGGCAACGCGGGCTCGTGGCGCTCCGCGATCCGCATGTGCGGCGGCGACCTCAGCCTCGGGGACGCGAACGCACGCTTCGGGATCGGCTCCGTCGTCAACACCTTCGTCCCGGCCCGCGCCGGCGACGCGGTGCGGATCGCGCTCTTCGCCCGCGCGGTGCCCCATCGCGACCGCCTCTGGACGACGGGTGGCGCATTCGCCGCGCTGAGCGCCGCACGCGCGCTCGTGCTCGCCGCTGTCGTCGTGCTCGGCGCCGCCGTCGGCGCCGTCCCGCTCTGGCCGGTCGCAGTCCTGCTCGCGCTGGTGGGAGTCGCGGTCGCAGCCGCCGTCTTCGCCCGCGGCCGCCGCGCCAGGACGCACGTCTCGCACGTCCTCGACGCCTTCCGCGCGCTCGGCCGTGAGCCGCGCGCCGGGCTTCGCCTCTCTGCCTGGATCGTCCTCGCCATGGTCGGACAGCTCGCCGCCGGGACCGCGATCGCCGCGTCGCTCGGCGTCCGCTCGCCCGTGACGGCCGCGCTCCTGATCATCCTCGCACTCGACGTCGCCGGCCTCGTGCCGATCACGCCCGGAAACGTCGGCGTGACGAGCGGCGCGATCGCGATGGCGCTGCAGACGCACGGCGTCGCGGCCACGCCTGCACTCTCGGCGGGGATCGCCTTCCACGCGGTCGAGACCGCGACGAGCCTCGTCTACGGGATCGGCGGCGCGCTCTACCTCGCCGGCGGCGTGTCGACCGGCGGGCGCCGGTGGGCGCTCGTGGCGGCTGCCGCGACCGCGTGCCTCGCCGTCGGGGCGGTGTTCGGGATGACCGTCCTCGTCGACGTCGTCTAACCTCCCGACGTGACACTCCGGCGCGAGGCGCTCTTCTCGGCTGCCGCTGCCGGGATGCTCGCGGCGGCGCTCGCGTGGCTCGGACCGCCGGGCAGCGACCTCGCCGCGCACGCCTACCAGCGGACTGTGTTCCTCCACGACGGGTTCGCCGTCTGGAACAACTTCTGGTACGCCGGCCGCTACTCGTTCGTCACGTACTCACTGCTCTACTACCCGCTCGCGGCGCTGCTCGGCATCCGGCTGCTCGCCGTCGCGACGGTGGCGACTGCCGCGTACGCATTCGCAGCGGTGCTCTGGCGCCAGTGGGGTCCGTCGACGCGCTGGTCGAGCCGGACGTTCGCCGTCGTGTGGGCGGGGATCGTTCTCTCGGCCGCGTTCCCGTTCGCGCTCGGCGCGGCGCTCGCGCTGCTCGCGCTCTGGGCGCTGCAGGCACGCGCGCACTGGCGCTTCGCGCTGCTCGCGGCGCTGACGCTCGCCGCGAGCCCGCTCGCGTTCCTGCTACTCGTGCTCGTGATCGCCGGCCCTGCGCTCGCGCGCCGGCGGCCGACCTCGCAGCTCGTCGTGCCCGGCCTCGCGATCGTCGTCACCGGCGGGATCCAGCTGGTCCTCTCGCGCCTCTTCCCCGGCAGCGGCCGCTATCCGTTCTCGTTTGCCGAGCTGCTTGCGGCACTCGTCTTCTGCGTGCTCGGGACGGGTGTGACCTGGAACGTCGAGCGAGCGCGGGTGCTGCGAGCGTTCTTCCCCGTGTACCTCGTCGCGTGCGTGGTCGCCTTCCTCGTTCCGTCGCAGGTCGGCGAGAACATCGCGCGGCTGCGCTACCTCGCGATTCCGCTCGCAATCCTGACGCTCTCGCTGCGCCGCTGGCGGCCGTGGCCGGTCGCCGCGATCGTCTTCGCGCTTGCGTTCTCGTGGAATGTGTCGCCGCTCGTCACGAGCGCGCAGAGCGGCGAGACGCATCCCGACAAGAGCGCGGCCTACTGGGCACCGGCCGTACGGTTCCTCCACAAGCATCTCCAGCCCGGCTTCCGCGTCGAGGCGGTCGACACGGCCGGGCACTGGCCCGCGGTCTATCTCGCGCGCGCCGGGATCCCGATCGCGCGCGGCTGGTTCCGGCAGGACGACTTCCCGCAGAACGAGGTGCTCTACTCGAACCTCGGCCCGCGCGCGTATCTCGCGTGGCTGCGCGGGCTCGGCGTGCGCTATGTCGTGCTGACGGACGCGCCGCCGGACTACAGCGCGCGCGCCGAGATCGCGCTCGTCCGCTCCGGCCGCACAGGGCTCGTGCGCGCCCTCGGGGCGCGCCATCTCGCGATCTACGAGGTGCCGCGGGCGCGGTCGATCCTGACCGGGCCCGGGAATCCCAGGGTGGCCGCGCTGACGCAGAGCAGGCTGCGGCTCGTCCTGAACCGGCCGGGGACGTACCGGCTCGCGGTGCGCTGGTCGCCATACTGGAAGGCGCCGCGCGCGTGCCTCGTCCGCGGCGCCGACGGCATGATCCGCATCCGCGCGCAGCGGTCGGGCGTCGTGCGGCTGCGCTTCGGCGTCGACGCCGAGGGCGCGTTCGCGGCGCTCGCGGGCCGGACGAAGACATGTAACGAGAGCTGACGACGACCAGGGAGGGGGCTGCGGCTCCCCTCCCCGGCGCCGTGTGCTCAGATGAGCCCGAGCAGGTTGTTGAGCACGCCGGCGATCGCGGTCGCGGACGCGTTGCTGTCGAGCAGGTGCGAGACGGCGCAGAGCAGGTTTCCGAGCAGGTTGCCGGGCCCCGACTGCGCAGTGATGTCCAGCACGACCTTGTCGAGGTGCACCACAACCCCGAGCAGGTCGAGGTCGAGCGGGCCGAGCTCGAGGTGGAGCACCGGGCACGAGCCGGGCGACGCGGTGCCCAGCAGCGGCAGGATCAGGTCCTGGCTGATCGCGGTCACCGCGCCGGTGACCGTGTTCGTCACGGTCCCGACCAGCGTGCCGACCGCGGCGACCTGACCGTTCTGCGCAATGAACCGCGTGATCGTGAAGGTTCCGGTGAACGTCCCGGTCGGATCCGTCGTGCTGATCGGGACGGCCGCCGCCTGGGCGGATGCCGGTCGCGCTGCGACGCCTGTCGAGGCGAACGCGAGAACGCCGACGGCCGTGAGTGCGCACACGGCCGCGAGAAGCCGCAGTGACTTCATCGTGGTGGTCCTCCTTCGGGTGGTTGTCCGGGGCCGAAGCCCCAGCCCGCCAGGGCGCGTATCTCTTCCCGCGCTTTATCAGTTTCAAACGGGAAACAGAGCCCGGTCCCGCGCTCGGCCGACTGCGGCCCACGTAGCGAACCGAGGTCGACCGGTCCCGCTCGCGAACCGTAGGAGGGACAGCCTGGCGGGCAATACCACCCCGCGGCGCTGCAGGACCGGTCAGCCGTAGATTAGACCTCGCGCGGGCCCGAAACTTGCGCCGAGTTCCAGCGGGTCGGCCGGGCGCGATCGACATCAGCGGCGCCGCGGCGGCTGCCGACGCGACGCGCGCCGTCCTCGCCGCCGCGCGCGACGTCGGCATCCCGGTCGTCTACGTGAAGATGGAGCACGCGCCCGACCTCTCGGACGTCGGGCCCAGGGAAGGACCGCACTGGATCAAGCATGTGCCGCTGCGGGCCGGCGACAGCGTCGTCGCGCCGGACGGCTCAGAGGGCCGGATCCTCGTGCGCGACACCTGGAACACCGCGTTCCTCGACGGACTGGCGCCCGAGCCTGGCGACCCGATCGTCTCGAAGCACCGCTACAGCGGGTTCTTCGAGACGGAGCTGGACGACGTCCTCCGCAGTCTCGGTGCGAAGTCGAGCCAACCGTGCGCGACGCGATGTTCCGCGACTACTCGTGCGTCGTGCTCGAGGACTGCACAGCCGAGCCGATCGGCGACGGCGCGAACCACGCCGGCTCGCTGCGCGTGATCGAGACGCTCTTCGTCTGGGTGTCGGACGCGCGCGCCGTCTGCGAGGCGCTCGCGGCGCAGGCCCAGCTCGTCTAGTGCCCCTCCAGCGAATGTCCGCCGGCTTCTGCCCCGCGATCACGCGGCGCGCTGCCGCGTCCTCGGCCGCGCCGATAGCTACGGTTATCGACGCTCCCTGCGTCCTTGCATCGCTTGGTGCTCGCGACCCAGAAGCTCGGCAACATCCACTGAAGGGGCACTAGTTCCGCAGGAACGACGGCACGTCGACGTCGTCCGAGTCGGGCATGCTCGGCGCCGTCGCCGCGAACGTCGGCCGGCGCGTGCGGTGGCGGGCACCGCCGATCCCGGTGGCGACGACGGTCACCCAGACCTGGCCGGTCAGCCGCTCGTCGATCGTCGCGCCGAAGATGATGTTCGTGTCCTCGGTCGCCGCCTGGCGGATCGTCTCGGCGGCCTCGTTGACCTCGATCAGCGAGAGGTCGTCGCCGCCGGCGATCGAGAGCAGGATCCCGCTCGCGCCGGTGATCTCCGCGTCGATCAGCGGTGACCGTAGCGCGCGGTCGGCGGCCTCTCGGGCGCGGTTGTCGCCGCCCGAGGAGAAGCCGATCCCCATCAGCGCCGTGCCGGAGTCGGACATGATCGTCCGCACGTCGGCGAAGTCGAGGTTGATCAGGCCGGGCATCGTGATCAGGTCGCAGATCCCCTGGACGCCCTGGCGGAGCACGTCGTCGGCGATTCGGAACGCGTCGAGCATCGAGGTCGACTTGTCAAGCACCTCGAGCAGGCGGTCGTTCGGGATCACGATCGTCGTGTCGCACTCGGCCCTCAGCTCCGCGACGCCCTGCTCCGCCTGTGCCCTGCGACGGGTGCCCTCGAACTTGAACGGCGTCGTCACGATCCCGACGGTCAGCGCGCCGATCTCGCGCGCGATGCGCGCGACGACGGGTGCGGCGCCCGAGCCGGTGCCGCCGCCCTCGCCGGCCGTGACGAAGACCATGTCGCTGCCTCGAAGCGCGTGCTTGATCTGGTCGTAGCTCTCCGCGGCCGAGCGGCGACCGATCTCGGGGTTGGCACCCGAGCCGAGTCCTTGCGTCAGGTCGCGGCCGATGTGGATCTTCGTCGAGGCGTCCGCCATCTGCAGCTGCTGAATGTCGGTGTTCACGGCGACGAACTCGACCTGGTTGATGCCGGCGTCGACCATCCGGTTGATCGCGTTCAGGCCGGCGCCGCCGACGCCGATGACCTTGATCACGGCGAGGTACGCGCCCGAGTCGGGCGAGCGGTAGAGCTGCGGCGGCGGCTCGGGCAGCGGCGGCTCGACGTAGCGCGAGATCGGTGGCTCCGTGAAGCGGCGGATCTCCGGTGGCGGCGGCGTCGGCTCGGGGACCGGCGACGGGAAGCCCGGGCCGGGATCCGGAGTCGGGGTGGGCGGCTCGGGCTGCGGATCCGGCGGCGGGATCGGGCTCGGGTCGGGGCGCGGGGCCGGCGGCTCGGGCACGGAGGCGCGGACGGGCTCGTCCCAGGTCGGGACGTGCTCGACCGTCCGCTCCGGCGGCTCCTCGGGCGGCGGCGCGGAGAGCGGCGGCTGGGCTGCCGGCGGCTGCTGCGGCGCCGCGCCTTCCTGCTCGGCCTGCCGCTGCGCAGCCTCGGTCGCCCGGAACAGCTCCGCGAGCGGACCCTCACGCATGCTGGCGCGTTTGCGCGCCATTCAGTACCTCCTTGGCAAGGTCACGGTACATCGCCGCGGCCTCGCCGTCAGGGTCGTACTTCAGGACCGACTGGCCCTTGACGGGCGCCTCGGCGAAACGAACCGTCTTGCGGATCCTCGTCTTCGTGACCAGTGGGCCGAAGTTCTCCTGCAGGATCTCGACCGCTTCGCGGGAGTGCAGGAGGCGCTTGTCGTACATCGTCGGCAGGATGCCCTCGATCGAGACCTCGGGGTTGAGGTTCTCGCGGATCATCGCCAGCGTGTTCTCGAGCTGCACGAGCCCGCGCAGCGAGAGGTACTCGCACTGCACCGGAACGATGACGCCCGTGGCCGCGACGAACGCATTGATCGTCAGCAGGCCGAGGGACGGGGGCGTGTCGATGAGGATGAAGTCGTACGCCTCGCGCACGGGCACGAGCGCCTTCTCGAGCGCGCGCTCGCGGCCGATCATCGAGGAGAGCGCGAGCTCGGCGCCGGCGAGGTCGATCGAGGAGACGGCGACGGCCACCTCGCCCTCGCGGATGATCTCCGTGATCGGGAGCTTGTGGACGAGCACGTCGAACATCGAGCGCTCGATCTCGTCGGGGTTCCACCCCTGGCTCATCGTCAGGTTGCCCTGCGGATCGAGGTCGATCACGAGCACGCTGTGGCCCTTCTCCGCGAGCGCGACGCCGAGGTTCAGCGTCGTGGTCGTCTTGGCGACTCCGCCCTTCTGGTTCGCGAACGCGATGACTCTGGCCAGTTCTGGACCTTTATCGTTCTTCGCCCGAGGGTTCGGACGTGGGAGGAGACGAGCAAGCGCCATAGGGACTCGTCTTTCGGCTCATCGTAGCCGAGTCCTCTACCGGTTCCGGCTTGGCTACGTCGGTTGGCGTGGCATGGCTAGGCCGTCGCGACGCGCGCGCGGAAGCGCAGGGCGATGTGCCAGGTGCTGATCAGCAGCACGACCGCGGCGCCGGTGACGATCACCATCGCCTGGACGGCGACGGAGAAGGCGATCGCCTCGGTCGTCGGGGCGCCGCTCGCGATCAGGATCGCGGCGCCGGCCCCGGCCTGTGTGGCGGCGCCCGCGGGGGCGATCGGCAGCGCGGCGGAGGCGGCCGTCGCGACGAGGAAGGCGAGCGCCAGCGGGAACGAGGCGCCGCCCATCGCGAGGGCGTGCAGGAGGAGGAAGATCGCCGTGCCTCGCAGCGACCACGAGAACGAGACGAGTAGCCAGGCCGCCCAGGCCTCGCGCGTGCAGTGCGTGTGGTCGGCGACCCAGCGGGCGAAGCGGAACCGCTGCAGCCGCTTCAGCCGGGCGATCTTCGGCAGGTAGCAGATCACGACGGCGGCGGCGATGCCCGCCACGGCGATGAGGAGAAAGCCTGCGCGGACCGCCCACGAGCTCGCATCGGCTGCGGCGACGGAGGCCATCGGCGTCAGCGCTGCGTTGTCCAGCATCCCGAGGACGAGCAGACTCAGGCCGAGGGCGCCGAGGCCCG
>VAWW01000058.1:91475-150197 GCA_005884575.1 Actinomycetota bacterium | reverse complement strand
GGCTGCGCCGCCGGCGCACGCGAGCGCATCGGCGCGCGGGCGCTCGTGCTCGGCGAAGAGCCGCTGCCAGCCCCAGGCCTTGAAGGCGTAGGCGATCAGAAAGAGGAGAAGCGCCGCGGCGACGAGGACCGGGTCGGCGTGCTTGAGCGGCCAGCCGCTCTTGACGAAGTGCCGGGCGCTGACCACGGCGACCGCGAGAAGCACCGTCGCGAACCCGACGTTCGCAACGAGGTGAACTCGACGTGACCGCAGAAGCTTCTGCACCATCCCCATCCAACGTGGCTATCGGCTGGGGAGGTACGGGACTTGACCCCCGACCGGCGTCTCTGTTTTACCCTAGCGCTTATCAGCCGGGCTCGCCGTCCATGTAGTCCAGGTGCTCGAGCCGGGCCGTCAATCCGACGCCCCGGAAGGAGATCTTGTTCGAGCGGGGATAGAAGGCCACGTCCGCGGCGCTCCGCGTCCCGTACACGAGATACGTCAGGCCATTCGAGCCGGCCCGCAGCGCGTGGCCGAAGCCGCCGCCGGGCGGGTGCGAGAGGACGTGGCCGGCGCGGATCGGGTGCTTCTCCGGCGGCCCGCCACCGCGGCTGGGGACGGGCCAGAGCTCGAGCGTCCCGTCGCCGTCGAGGATCACGAAGATCTCCTCCTCGACGGTGTGCAGGTGCGGAGGCGCGCCCTCCCCGCCGGGCGGGAGGACGCCGTGGTGCAGGCCGCTCCGCGTCGCGCCGGCGGTACGGCCGATCGGACGGGAGGAGCCGCCGAACTCCGTGGGCGCGTCCTCCAGCGCAACCACGTTCGCGGGCCGCTCGCCGGGCTCCGGGAACTCGGGCACCCCGAGTTCGGCCTCGTCGTGCCACGGATGGTGATCGAGCGCGCGGACGGCCCAGTCGGCGACCCAGAGGTTCTTGCTCCGCGGCAGGTAGCCGGCCTCGGGCTGGAAGCGCGGGCCGAAGGCGAGGACGTCGAGACCGTCGTCGCCGGCGAGCAGCGTGTGCGCCGCGCCGCCTGGTGCGTGGACGATGCAATCCGCCCGGCGCACTTCGCACGTCTCGCCGTCCTGCCAGGCGAGGCCGGAGCCGCCGAGCACGTAGAAGATCTCCTCCTCGCGGCTGTGGACGTGCGGCGGCGTCGAGATCCGGCCGGGCGTGATCTTGATCCGCTTCACGCCGACGTCGACGGAGCCGGCGGCCGCGCCGAGGTCGTACCAGTCGCCGCCCATCGGCGCGAGCTTCGAGGGGAACGGCTCGAGGTCGTCCCAGTGTGCGATCACTCCTCGCCCTCCCAGTAGTCGAGGCTCTCGATCCGGGCGACGAGGTTTACGCCGCGGAAGAAGACCTTGCCGGAGCGCGGGTAGAAACAGATGTCGTTCGGCTCACGCGTGCCGTACGCGAGAAACGTCAGTCCGTTCTCGCCGGCGCGGAAGGCGTGCGCGATCCCGGTGCCCGGCGGCCGCGCGACGATGTGGCCGCGGCGGACGGCGTGCTCGTTGTCCCCGAGCAGCAGCTGCCCGTCGCCGTCGAGGACGACGAAGAGCTCCTCCTCGGCGGAGTGGCAGTGCGGCGGCGTCGCGAGCTTGCCGGGGCGCGTCTCGTAGACCTTGAGGCCGGTGCGGACGGAACCGGCCGTGCGTGCGAGGTCGCGCCGGCGTCGCGCGACGGTCGGGCCGTCCCTCGCGTCGCCCTCGACGTCGTCGACGTTGACGATCGAGTTGGGACGCGGCGAGGGCGGCGGCGTGTCCAGGTCGCCGACCTTGCCCTCACGCTGGAACGCCGTCGGCCCCTCGAGCACCTGCACGTTGACGTCCATCCGGAGGATTCCCGCGCGCGGCAGATGCGTGGTCGTCGGGAATGAGCGCTCGCCGAACGCGAGCACGTCGAGTCCCGCCTCGCCCGCGAGCATCGTGTGCGGCTTCCCCGACGCGTGGTGGACGAGGCAGTCGCCGGGACCGACCTCGTGCGTCTCGCCGTCCTGCCACGAGAGCGCAGAGCCGCCGAGAACGTAGAAGATCTCCTCCTCGTCGCCCTCGATGTGCACCGGCGACGAGAGCTTGCCGGAACGGACGACGAGGCGCTTGACGCCGACGTTGAGCGAGCCCGCAGCCGTGCCGAGGTCGTAGCGCTCGGAGCCGAGCTGTCCCTCGTCGACGCGTTGCGGCTGCACGTCGTCCCAGTGCGCGATCGTCATGCTTCGACTATCGCACGGGTGACGCGAGCGCCCAAGCGCAGCGCTCCGCAGCGGCCAGCGCGCCGTCGTCGCGCTCGCGGCGCGCCCATGCTTCCGCCTCGTGCACGAGCTCGCGCAGCTCGTCGAGCAGCTCGGCGGGCGGCGCGCCGCGCCGCTCGAGCTCCTCGATCCGCTCGAGCCGTCCGAGCACGGCGCGCGCTTCGTCCACGTCCCGAGGGTAGCCTCGCGCGTGTAACAGAACTGTGCCGGTTCGGGATCGTTTCGTGATCAGTTCGAGCGTGTCGACCGGTCATTTCAGACGGACGCGCGGGCAGAGCCCCCACGTCCTGAGGTCGGCACCGCAAGCGGTGCCTCAGGATGCTTTCGCGCGCAGCCCGGTCGGGCGCCTTGGCCGCTGCCGCAGTCCGAGCAGCGTCTCGTCGAGCCCGGCGATCAGCGCGCGCCGGTCGCCCTGGAGCAGCAGCTCGACGAGTGCGCGCCGGATCACGTCGCCGGCGAGGTCGCGGAGCCGGGAGAACAGCTCGGCGCGGTCGCGTGCATCCTCGCCGAGCAGCGCGGCGGCGCGGACCGACGCCGCCCAGAGGCCGTCGCCGCCGCCGAGCGCGGCGGTCAGCGCGGCACGTAGCTGCTCCGAGCGGAACGGCTCGCCCTGGAAGAGGGACAGCTCCCAGCGGTCGAGCGCCTCCGCGAGCTCGTGGTCGTCCTCCACGGTGCCGAGCTTCGGCAGCAGCGCGGCGGCGACGGCGCCGCGGAAGCGGTCGAGCCGCGTCGGCTCCCCGGCGGGCGGTGTCGCGGCGATCGGCAGCGCCGGCCGGATCCCGTACGGGCGCCAGTCGAGCCGCTCGAAGATCACCGGTCCGGCGGCGACCGGGGCCGCGGTCGCGAGCCGAAGCGCCGTGACGGCGTCCGCGAGCTCCGCGGGCGCGTCAGGCGGCTCGGCCGCGCGCCGGTCGAGCGAGCGCTCGAGCTCGAGCACGCAGAGGCGGTCCGGCTCGCGGCCGAAGCCGTGCGGAAGCAGTCCGCCCGCCTCGGGCCAGTGGGCGGCGAGCTCTCCCGTCGCCGCGGCGCGCACGCGGATCTCGCCGCCGAGGTCGACCTGCTCGCCGACGGAGATCCCCACGAGCGGCGCGGCGGCGCCGTACGCGTGGCCCTCGCCGAAGAGTGACGTCTCGAGCTCGAGGTACGCGCGGTCGTACGCAGTGTCGTCCCAGTCGAAGCCGCCGCAGCCCTCGGCGGTCCGCACGAGCAACGGCACGAGCACGCTCGCGTACAGCGCATGCTCCTCGTCCGGTTTGGGGCCGGCGCGCGCGCAGGCGAAGATCGTCGCCGCCGGCTCCGCGCGCAGATCCTCGAGCGCCTGCCGCGCATCCTCGCGCGCGGCGAGCCGCGACGCGCGCGCCTCGACGAACCCGCGCACGAGCGGCCGGTACTCGTAGAGCGTGGGCCGTCCGTACGAGCCGTGCTCCTCGAACGCGAACGGCAGATCGGCCCCGGTCTCGAGGTCGGCCGCGAAGACGGAGAACGCGCCGAGGCAGAACCGCCGCAGCGACTCGTAAAGGTGCGGAGCCTTCATCGCAACCCTCTTCTTACGCGGGTGCGGCCACGTCTCCTCCGCCGGCCTGGCACGTGGCGCACCAGTACGCGATGCGAGCGTCGTCGCCCTGGGGGTGCGACCGGATCGGCGTTCCGCAGCGCGGGCAGGCGCGGCCGGCGCGTCGATAGATCCGCCGCAGCGGACGTGCGCCGCCGACCGACCCGCTCATCAGCCGGTGCGCCGACTGGAGCACGGCGCGCAGCTCCTCGTCCGTGACCTCCGCGAGCGGCCGCCACGGCGAGAGTCGCGCGTCCCACAGTGTCTCCGCCTTCCACATGTTGCCGATTCCGGAAACGAGCTGCTGGTCGAGCATGGCGTCGCCGACGTGCCGCGCCTGGTCGGCGTGCCGCAGCCGTTCGAGCATCGCGTCGAGATCGGGCGGCTGCGCGAGGATGTCCGGCCCGAGCCGTCTGAGCCGCCCGCCGCCGCGGTGCAGCTCGAGTACCGGCCCGTTCCAGAGCACCGCCTCGTGCTCGGCGCCGCGCAGCACGAGCCACGGCCGGCCCGTGCGCGCCGCGCCCTTCTTGCCGACGCGCCAGCGTCCCGTCATCCGCAGGTGGCTGCGCAGCACGAGCCCGCCCTCGAAGCGGAGCAGCAGGTTCTTGCCGACCGCCTCGACCGACTCGAGCGTCCGGCCGTCCAGCCGCTCGACGATCCCTTTCGCGGCCGCGCGCGGATGGGGCGTCTCCACCTCCACGCGCTGCCCGGCCAGCACCTGGAGCCTTTGGGCAGCCCGGTGCAGGGAATCGCCCTCTGGCACAACGCACCTATTATTCCGGGCCGGTGCATTCCTCGTGACGCGCGGACTCAATATCGCCGCGCTTGCCCAGCGAACGGGTGTCGCCCCCGACACGCTCCGCAAGTGGGAGCAACGGTACGGCATCCTCCAGCCCGAGCGCACGCCGGGCGGGCAGCGCCGCTACAGCGAGCGGGACGTCGCGCGGGTCGAATGGCTGCGCGCGCGGCTCGGCGAGGGATATCGGATCGGCGAGGCCGCGCTGCTGCTCGGCAAGGCCGATGTCCCGGCTGCGCGGACGCCGGGCGAGCACGTCGACGCGATCCTCGCCGCGGCGACCGAGGGCGACGTCGGCGAGATCGGCGTGCGGCTCGACCAGGCGTTCGCGCTGCACTCGCTCGACGCGGTGTTCGGCGATGTGATCGATCCGCTCCTGCAAAAGGTCGGGACGCTCTGGCAGGCGGGCCAGCTCAGCGTCGTGCAGGAGCATCTCGTCAGCGAGTCGGTGCGCGCCCGGCTCGGACATCTCGTCGGCGACAGCGGCGGCGGCATCCGCGGCGCGGCCGTGCTCGCGTGCGCTCCCAACGAGCGGCACGAGCTCGGGCTGATGATGCTCGCGATCGCGCTGCGGAACGACGGGTGGTACGTCGCCTACGTCGGCGCGGACACACCGCTCGAGGACGCGCTCGCGCTCGCCGACCGGCTGTCCGCGGCGCTGCTCGGCATCAGCATCTCGTTGCAAGCCCGCATCGAGGAGCTGGAGACGTCGCTGAGGGACGCCGCGCGGCCCGCGGGACTCGAGGTGGTCGTCGGCGGTGCGGCCGCGTCGCCGGAGGTTGCGGCGCGCGTCGGCGGCCGCTACCTCGCGGGCGAGCTGCACGAGACCGTCGAGCAGCTGCGGGCGCTGGCGCACTAGGGGCAGCACCAGGTCCAGCTCCTCGCGGAAGCTCACGCCCGGTTGTAGGGTCTAGTAGAGGGACGACGGCGGCACCGGGCCGCCGCCAGAACGGAAGGTGAGGGTGATGGCAGCAACAGCTACGAGCGTCGTGCTCCCGCCGCTCAACTGGGTGGAGTCGCCGAACGCCTCGGCTCGCAAGCCGGGTGTGGCGCTCGACCTGATCGTCGTGCACGACACCGAGGGCGGCTACCAGAGCGCACTCTCGTGGTTCTCCAACAGGCATTCCCAGGTGAGCGCGCACATCGTGCTCAAGGAGGACGGCTCCGAGGCGACGCAGATGGTTCCCTACTCGAACAAGGCGTGGCACTGCTCGAGCTTCAACTCACGCTCGATCGGCCTCGAGATGGCCGGCTTCGCGAAGAAGGGCTACGGCGAGCACGAGTGGGCGGTCGCAGCGCGCATCGTCGCCTTCCTGCTCCACAAGCACGGCATCCCCGTCCGCTGGGCGAAGAACGGTCAGGGCAGCGGCTTCTGCCGGCACTACGACCTCGGCGCGGCCGGGGGCGGCCATCACGACCCGACGTCGGATGATGCCGTCTGGCAGACGTTCGTGAACCGGGTCAAGCACGAGGTTCAGCGGGGCGGCTTCCGTCCCGAGTGGGGCAGGCACTAGCTCCATTCAACGCCCGGGCGCATGCGGCGGCGCCCGGGCCATATGCGTGGTTGCATTGGGTCACGCGCATCGACCGGTCATTTCAGACGGACGCGTCGGCAAAGCCGTCGCGTCCTGATGACGGCGCCGCAAGCGGCGCCTAGGCGCTCAGGCCCTGAGCACGGCGCGGCGCGGGCCGGAGAGGAACCCGGCCTCGACGAGCAGCGGCAGCACCTCGTGCTCGGTCACCGGTTCGCCGTCGAAGCGCTCGACCGCAAGGCGCTTCGCACCGCCGGCGCGGACGTACTCGACGAGCGCGGCGAGTGCAGGTCGCAGCCACTCCTCATCCGGCTCGCGGAGCGGGACGAGCGAACGGCCGCCGCGCTCGACGAAGAGCGCGGCCTCGCCGCCTAGCAGGACGACGTGCGCGCCGGCGACGCGCGCCGCGCGGGCGCCGCTGCGCCTGGGCCAGGGAAGCGCAGCACCGTACGGCTGCGCTGGATCGGCGGCGGCGAGGACGAGCGCCTCCGGCTCCTCGCCCTCCTTCGGACGCAGCTCGCGCAGACGCTCGACCGCGCCGGGGAGCGCGAACTGCGCGCCGCCGAGTCCCTCGACGAAGTAGCCGCGCCGGCAGGTGCCGAGCGTCTCCAGCGCGCGCAGGTCGGAGTAGACCGCGCCGTAGCCGCCGGCGATGCCCTCGCCGCGGACGCCGTCGCGGGTGACGATGCCTTGACGCTCGAGCAGCAGCTCGGCGAGCGCGCGGCGTTCCGGGCGGCCCGCGAAGAGCCGGCCCGTCAGCGACCAGCGTCCCTGCGTCGCCGTGATCGCCGCGGCACGCTGGCGGGAGAAGCGGCGCGGGCGCTGCTTCGCGCGGGAGGCCTGGTAGCGGCGGCCGGCCCTGAGCGGTTGCCACGCGTCGTTCGTCACCTCGCCCGCCCAGACGAGATCCCAGAGAGCCGGCAGCACCTCCTGTTCGTCGAGCCCCGCCGCGGCCACGAGGTCGTACCAGAACTCCGCGCTCTCGCCGAGTGCCACGCGGATCCGGTCGTGCGCGTCGCCGTCGGGCGGATCCGTCGACGCCGGCCGGCCGAGCAGGGGCGCGTCCTCTCGGAAGTAGACGGCGACCCGGTCGAGTCCGGCGCCGACCCAGACGACCTCGCCCGAGGCGCACAGCTGGTCGAGCAGCTCCGGCCGGTAGTTCGGGACGCGGCGAGGCAGCACTTCCGACTCCCAGAGCGACACGGGGAGCGCGAGCCCCTGTAGCGGCACGAGCGCCTCGCGCAGCGTCGCGCGCCGGTCGATCCCGTGCCAGTGCGGCAGGAAGCGGCCGAGCGCCGCCTGCTCCGCCGGCTCGACCTCTTTGCGCAGCGCTGCGAGCGACGCGCGGCGCAGCCGGCGCAGGACGTCGGGGTCGCACCATTCGCGCTCGGTGCCGCCCGGACGGAGCTCGCCGCGGACGAGCTTGTCCGCGAGCTCGAGCTCTCGCAGGACCGGCTCGAGGTCGAGACCGTAGCGCTCGTTCAGCTCGGCGGTCGTGAACGGCCCGCGCCCCTTCGCGAAGCGCTGGACGACCGACTCGAGCGGGCGCTCCGGCGACTCGAGGAACGCCTCGGGGAGTCCGCCCGGCGGCATGATCCCGAGCGCATCGCGGTAGCGGCCCGCATCTTCGGCGGCGATCAGCCGTTCCTCGCCCGCGAGCCGGACGAGCAGCGCGCGGCGCTCCGCGAGGAGCGGCTCGGCCAATTGGGGTTCGTACTCGCCCGGACGCTGGTCGCCTCGCAGGCGCAACAGATCGTGCAGCTGGTCGGGGTTCTTCGGATCGCCGCGCAGTTGCCGCTCGACCTCCTCGAGCGCGTCGCGGTCGATCAGCTCGCGCAGCTCTTCCTGTCCCAGCAGCTCCCGCAGCAGGTCGCGGTCGAGCGACAGCGCCTGCGCGCGGCGCTCGGCCGGCGGCGTGTCGTCCTCGTACATGTATGTCGCGATGTAGTCGAAGAGCAGCGACGCGGAGTACGGCGACGCCGATGCGGTCTCGACGTCGACGAGGTCGATCTGCCGCGTTCGCAGACCGTGCAGCAGCTTCTTCAGCGACGGCAGGTCGAAGACGTCCTGCAGGCACTCGCGGTACGTCTCGAGGATGACCGGGAACGAGCCGTAGCGGCGCGCGACCTGCAGCAGGCCCTGCGCCTTCAGGCGCTGCTGCCAGAGCGGCGTCCGCTCGCCGGGCCGGCGTCGCGGGATCAGGAGTGCACGCGCAGCGTTCTCGCGGAAGCGCGCGCCGAAGAGCGCGCTCTGGCCGACCTCCGCGACGACGAGCTCCTCCAGCTCCTCGGGCTCGAGCAGCAGCGCGTCGGACGACGGCGGCACGTCGGCGTCCGGCAGGTGCAGCGCGATCCCGTCGTCCGACCAGATCGACTGCACCTCCAGGCCGAGCGACTCGCGCAGGCGCGCGCCGAGCGCGAGCGCCCACGGCGCGTGGATGCGCGCGCCGAACGGCGTCAAGATGCAGACGCGCCAGTCGCCGATCTCGTCGCGGAAGCGCTCGATCACGACCGTGCGGTCGCTCGGGACGGCGCCGGTCGCGGCCTGCTGCTCCTCGAGGAACGTGAGCAGGTTCTGGGCAGCGCGGTTGTCCAACCCTGCCTTAGACAAGCGAGACAAGCTCGCCTGTCTTGTCGCGCCAAGGATCTCGCGCGAGAACTTGCCGATCTCCGCCCCGAGCTCGTACGGCCGGCCAACGCCCTCGCCCTTCCAGAATGGGACCGCGCCGGGCACGCCCGGAGCGGGCGAGACGAGAACGCGGTCGCGCGTGATCTCCTCGATCCGCCACGAGCTCGCGCCGAGGAGGAAGACCTGTCCTGCGCGCGCCTCGTACACCATCTCCTCGTCGAGCTCGCCGACCCGGCCGCCGCCGTCGACGAGATGCACGCCGTACAGGCCGCGGTCGGGGATCGTGCCCGCGTTCGTGACGGCGAGCCTGCGAGCGCCCTGCCGCCCGCGGACGACGCCGGCCGTGCGATCCCAGACGATCCGCGGTCGCAGCTCGGCGAACTCGTCCGACGGATAGCGGCCGGCGAGCATGTCGAGCACGTTTTCGAGCTGCTGCCGCGAGAGGTCGCTGAACGGGTACGCGCCGCGGACGAGCTCGTGCAGCTCGTGCACCTCGATCTCCTCGTCGGCGCAGATCGCGACGATCTGCTGTGCGAGCACGTCGAGGGGGTTCCGCGGGATGACCGTTTCCTCGATCTGCCCGACTTGCATCAGCTGCGCGACGACGGCGGATTCGAGCAGGTCGGCGCGGAACTTCGGAAAGATGCGGCCCTTCGAGACTGCGTGCAGCTCGTGGCCGGCGCGACCGATCCGCTGCAGGCCGCGCGCGACCGACTTCGGCGACTCGACCTGGATCACGAGGTCGACGGCGCCCATGTCGATCCCGAGCTCGAGCGATGACGTCGCCACGAGGCAGGGGATCGCGCCGCGCTTCAGCAGCTCCTCGATCTCGAGCCGCTGCTCGCGCGCCAAGGAGCCGTGGTGGGCGCGCGCGATCTCTCTCGGCGGCGTCTCGCCGTCCGCCTCTTCCATTCCTGCCAGCTCGTTGAGGCGCAATGCGAGCCGCTCCGCGAGACGGCGGTTGTTCACGAAGACGATCGTCGAGCGGTGCTCGCGGACGAGCCGCAGGATCTCGGGATAGATCGACGGCCAGATCGACGTCGTCGGCGCGTCCGATCCCGTTCCCGCGATCCCGTCGCCGATCGCTGCCGCGCCGCCGCCGAGCTCGCGCATGTCCTCGAGCGGGACGACGACCTGGAGATCGAGCGGCTTCGAGACGCCTGCGTCGACGAGCTCGATCGCGCGGCCGCCGGAGACGAAGCGGCCGATTTCCGCAAGCGGTCGCTGCGTCGCTGACAAACCGATGCGCTGCATCGGTTTGTCCAGAAGAGCGTCCAGACGTTCGACGCTGAGCGCCAGATGAGCGCCGCGCTTCGTTCCTGCGACTGCGTGCACCTCGTCGAGGATCAGCGTCTCGACGCTCTTCAGCATGTCGCGCGCCTGCGATGTCAGCAGCAGGAAGAGCGACTCGGGGGTCGTGATCAGGATGTCCGGATGCGAGCGCAGCATCGCCGCCCGCTCCTTCTGCGGCGTGTCGCCCGTTCGGACCGCGACGCGCAGGTCGGACTGGAGGCCGGCGAGCGGCCCGCGCAGGTTCCGCTCGACGTCGTAGTTCAGCGCCTTCAACGGCGAGACGTAGAGCACGCGCAGCCCGGCGCCGGGGCCGACGGCGCTGAGACGGTCGATCGCGTAGAGGAACGCGGCGAGCGTCTTTCCGGAGCCGGTCGGCGCCTGGATCAGCGTGTTCGCACCCGACGCGATCACAGGCCAACCCTTCTCCTGCGCGGGGGTCGGCGCGGCGAACGCGCGCTCGAACCACGTCCGCGTCTGGGGACTGAAGACTGAGAGCGGATCCACCACCCTAGGTTAGCCGCGGCGGGTGGCCTAGGATCGGCGCGTGTTCCTCGCCGTCTGGACCGGCTCGATGGCCGCGATGATGCTGCCCGGAACCGTGCCGCTCCTGCGCCTGGACTATGCCGTCACGCGGTCGCGGGCGCGGACCGCCCTCGTCGTCGCGGGCTACCTCGCGGTCTGGGCGGCGCTCGGCCTCGCCGCGCTGCCGCTCGACGGCGTCTTCATGGGCCGCGGCCGCTGGCTCCTCGTCGCCGCGCTCGGCGCGGCCGCCGCGTACCAGCTCTCGCCGCTGAAGCGCCGTTGCCTGGCGCGCTGCCGCGCGCCGCTCGGTCGCGTCCTCCACGGCTGGCGCGACGGCGCGCTCGGCGCGCTCCGGCTCGGCGCGGCGAACGGCGTCTGGTGCGTCGGCTGCTGCGTCGGGTTGACGGTCGCGCTGCTCGCGCTCGGGATGATGAGCCCGCACTGGATGGCGGCGTTCACTGTCGTCGTCACCGCGGAGAAGACGGCGCCCGTCCTGCTCAGCCGGCCGCTCGCCACGGGACTCGCGATTGGAGCCGTGGCGTGGGCGGTGTGAGCTACGACGTCCGCGGGTCGTACTTCGAGTCGTGCAACTGCGAGGCGATCTGTCCCTGCCGCACGATCGACGGCGTGCGCGGCGGTCGCTCGACGTACGGCCTGTGCTTCGGCGTGCTCTCCTGGCGGATCGACGACGGCCGCGTCGGCGACGTCGACGTCGGCGGCCTCTCGGCAGCGCTGACGTACCGGTACGACGACGACAAGCCGGGCTCGCCGTGGGACTTCGTCATCCACGTCGACGCGCGCGGCGACGAATCACAACGAGCCGCGCTGGCGGATCTCTTCGCCGGCCGCGGCGAGGGCGGCCATCTTGCGGCGCTGCCCTGGATCCGCAAGGCGGCGCATCTGCTCGACGTGCGGGTGAGCGCGATCGAGATCGACGACGACAGCGACGGCCATCGGCTGCGCATCGGCGACGCGATCGCGGTGCGCGCCGCGAGTCCGGTCGAGACGGATGCGTCGGTGGCCTGCATCGTCCCTGGATACGAGCGGCCCGGGACCGAGCTCTACGCGGACACGCACGTCGTCGCCGACGCGCCGTTCGCCTGGGAGCTCACCGGAACCTGCGCGTTCGCGAGCGACTTCGCCTACGCCTCCGGCTGAGCGTTTGGGCGCAAGGCTCGGCGGCAAAACGGGCTTCGTGGAGCTCTACCAGGCCGAGTGGTGCCCGCATTCGCACAACGTCCGCCAGCGGCTGACCGAGCTCGGCATCGACTTCATGGCGCGGCAGGTGCCTGCCGATCCGGACGAGCGCATGGAGATTCCCGTCCTCGTCACGGACGAGGGCGACCGGATCCAGGGGGAGGACGACATCCTCGCCTACCTCGACCGCTTCGCCGAGCCAACAGATGCGGGCGAGCACAGGGAGAAGTCGAAGGAGAAGGTCGAGAGCTTCGACGCGTAGAATCCGCTCGTGCCCGACCGGCTCTATTTCACGGACGACGACGCGGCGAACGAGCTGATCGCGACCGACCCGTTCGCGCTCCTGATGGGGTTCGCGCTCGACCAGCAGGTGACCGTCCCGACGGCGTTCACCGGACCGCTGAAGCTGCGGGAACGGCTCGGCACGCTCGACGCGAAGCGGATCGCGACGACGGATCCGGCGACGCTCGAGGAGCTCTTCCGCCAGAAGCCCGCGATCCACCGCTTCCCGGGCTCGATGGCGACGCGCGTTCAGGATCTCGCCGCGACGATCGCCGACGAGTACGACGGCGACGCTTCGCGGCTCTGGACGGAGGCGGCCGACGGCGCCGACCTCAAGAAGCGCATCGCCGCGCTCCCGGGCTTCGGCGACATGAAGATCCGGTCGCTGACCGCCGTGCTCGCGAAGCGCTACGGCGTCGCGGCGGCGGCGGAGGTCGCGCCGACGCATCCGACGCTCGGCGACGTCGACTCGCCCGAGGCGCTCGCGGAGTACCAGGCGAAGAAGCGCGCGTACAAGGCCTCGCTGCGGGCGAAGACCTGATCCAGGTCCGCACGCTCGCCGACGGCGCGCAATCTGCCGACGAGATCGCGCACGGGCTCCTCGAGTTCCTCGACGGCGCTCAGAAGACGCTGGACATCGCGCTCTACGATCTGCGGCTGCCCGGACCCCTGGGCGACGCCGTCGCAGGCGCCCTCATCGGCGCGTCGCAACGCGGTGTCGCGGTCCGGCTCGCGTACAACGTCGACCATGGCAAGCGGCTGCCGCCGCCGCCGCAGACGATCCCGGAGCTTGTCGAGTCGCTGCCGGTACCGACGCTGGGCATTCCTGGCGTTCCCGACCTGATGCACCACAAGTACGTCATCCGCGACGGATCGACGCTCGTGAGCGGCTCGACGAACTGGACGCTCGACTCGTGGACGCGCGAGGAGAACGTGATCGTAACCGTCGAATCGCCCGAGCTCGCCGCGGTCTTCACGCAGGACTTCGAGCAGCTCTGGACGACGCGCGACGTCTCGAAGAGCGGCAAGGTGCCGACCAACCCGCTCGAGATCGGCGGGGCGGCGGTGCGCCCGTGGTTCTGTCCCGGCCGCGGCGACCGGCTCGCACACCGGATCGCGAAGGCGATTGGCTCTGCACGGCGGCGCGTGCGCATCGCGTCGCCGGTGATCACGTCCGGCCCGATCCTCGGCACGCTTGCGGAGGTCGTCAGCGATGCGCGCGTCGACGTCGCCGGCGTCGTCGACGTGACGCAGATCCACGAGGTGATCCACCAGTGGCGCACGAACGGGACAACCGGCTGGAAGGAGCCGCTGCTCCGGACGGCCCTGACGCGTGCGCCGTTCTCCGGCAAGCGCTCGACGCCGTACGCGCCGGGCGCCGTCCACGACTACATGCACGCGAAGGTAACGGTCTGCGACGACGTCGTGTTCGTCGGGAGCTTCAACCTCTCGCATTCCGGGGAGCAGAACGCCGAGAACGTGCTCGAGATCCCGGATCCCGCGCTCGCGGAGCGCCTCGCGACGTTCGTCGACGAGATCCGCGGCCGATATCCGGCGGTGGAGCTGCCGTCGTGATCGCCTCGTTCCTCGCCGCCGTCGTATTCATGGGCTGTCCGGTCTTTCCGGCCTCGAACCCGTGGAACCAGCGCGTCGACTCGCTGCCCGTCGCCGCAGACTCCGCGACGGTCGTGCGGTCAATCGGACTCGACGCGCCTGTGCACGCGGACTTCGGCTCCGGCCTCTACGAGGGCAGCAGGATCGGGATCCCGTTCGACGTAGTGACGAGGAAGACGCCGCGGTCGCGCGTTACGTTCGACTACGCGGACGAGAGCGACAGGGGCCCGTATCCGATTCCGCGCGGCGTGCACATCGAAGGCGGCGGCGACCGGCACGCGCTGCTCTTCGACAGGAGCGCCTGCCGGCTCTACGAGCTCTATGCGCTCCAGAAGACGGCGGGCGGCTGGCGCGCGGGTTCCGGTGCGATCTTCGACCTCCGGAGGAACGCGCTGCGGCCGGCGGGCTGGACGTCGGCGGACGCGGCGGGCCTGCCGATCTTTCCCGGGCTCGCACGCTGGGACGAAGCGGCGCGGGGCTCGATCAACCACGCGCTGCGCTTCACCGCGCGCAAGACCCGCCGCGCGTACGTCTATCCGGCGCGCCACTATGCGAGCGACTCGAACGACCCGAGCCTGCCGCCGATGGGGCTACGCGTGCGGCTGAAAGCGAGCTTCGACATCGGCGGCTACCCGCCGCAGGCGCGCGTCGTGCTGACCGCGCTGAAGCGCTACGGGATGATCCTCGCCGACAACGGCGCGCCGTGGTTCATCTCCGGCGCGCCCGATCCGCACTGGTCGAACGACCAGGTGCACACGCTTGGACAGCTGCACGGGAGCGACTTCGAGGTGGTCGACACCTCGTCGCTGCCGCGCTCCTAGAATGAGAGAACGACCTCGCCGGCCGTGACCTGCGGCGGACTGACCGCCAGATCCGGGAGGTTCTCGCGGACCCACTCCGCCGCCTGCCGCGTCGAGTCCTTCGCGCCGTTCTCGTCCTCGTACACGCTGATCGACGTCGCCTCGCCCTCCGTCGTTCGCACGAGGTAGTACGCCTTGAAGCCGCTGATCCCGGTGATGATCCGCTTGACGTCGCTCTCGCTCCGGACGAGCGCGTCGACGAGGTCGGGACTTCCTTCGTACTGACGGACGATCGCATACATGGTTCCTCCTTTTCGGGCGTTCGCCCGGCTACGCGCGAGTCTCCCACGTTTCCGGAACGGCCGTCGAAGGCCGCTCGCCCCGAAGGGCGGTTCGCACCGCTTCGACGGCGTCGGCGATCGCCTTGCGCTCGGCCTCCGCGCTGTGCCAGGCGGCATGCGGCGTGACGATCAGGTTCGGCAGCTGCGGCACCTCGGGCGGCGGCTCCTCAGGGAGGACGTCGAGCGCGGCGCCGCCGAGGTGGCCCTCACGGAGAGCGCGGACGAGCGGGTCGAGCTCGACGACGCGGCCGCGCGAGGTGTTGATCAGCAGTGCGCCCGATTTGATGCTCGCGATCTCCATCGGCCCGATCAGGCTGTCCGTCTCGCGCGTGAGCGGCACGTGCAGCGTGACGACGTCCGCGCGCGCAAGCAGCTCGTCGAGGGCGACGCGCGGGACGCCGACGTCGCGCACGTCGTTCACGAGCACCTCGCACCCGAGTGCAGCGAGCCGCCGCGCAACGGCGCCGCCGATGCGCCCGTGACCGACGATGCCGACACGCAGCCGGGCGAGCGTGCGCAGCGGGCCGGCGGCACGCGGATCCCAACGTCCCGCTCGCACGTCCCGGTCGAGCGCCACGACGCCGCGCGTCAGCGCGAGCAGCAGCGCGAGCGTGTGATCCGCAACCTCCTCGACGCAGTAATCCGGCACGTTGCACACCCACACCCCGCGCGCCGCGGCCGCATCGACGTCGATGTGGTCGTAGCCGATCGTCCCGGTCGCGACGACGCGCAGCCCCGGCAGCGCGTCCATGTCGTCGCCCGTGACGGGGAAGGCGGGCATCGTCAGGATCGCCTCGACGTCTTCGCGCGGCTCGCGCACGACCGCCAAACCGCCGAGCGCGTCGTCCGGATAGAGCGGCGAGAGGACGAGAACGGTCACTCGACGAGCGCGAGGAAGCGCCTCGTCCGCTCGTGCTCCGGCGCCGAGAAGAACTGCTCCGGCGGCGCCTCCTCGATCACGACGCCCTCGTCCATCATCAGGATCGAGCTCGCGACGTGGTGCGCGAAGCGGAGCTCGTGCGAGACGACGACCATCGTCATCCCCTCGTTTGCGAGCTGCTCCATCACGTCGAGCACCTCGCGCACGAGCTCGACGTCGAGCGCCGAGGTCGGCTCGTCGAAGAGCATCGCCTGCGGCCGCATCACGAGCGCGCGCGCGATCGCGACCCGCTGTTGCTGGCCGCCGGAGAGCTCGTCGGGATACTGGCCGGCCTTGTCCTTCAGTCCCACGCGCGCGAGGAACTCCGTCGCCTGCTCGCGCGCCTCCCGCTTCGGGAGCCGCCGTACCTCCGTCAGCCCGATCATCACGTTGCCGAGCGCGGTCATGTTCTGGAAGAGGTTGAAGCGCTGGAAGACCATGCCGACCTCGCCGCGCCCGGGCCGCCGTCCCTCGAGCGAGACCTGGCCGGCGTCCGGCTCCTCGAGCAGCGCAAGGCAGCGCAGGAGCGTCGACTTCCCCGAGCCGGACGGGCCGATGATCACCTTCACCTCGCCGCGGCCGACCTCGAAGGTGACACCGCGCAGCACCTCGAGGTCGCCGTAGTGCTTGTGCACTGCATCAGCGCGCAGAATCGCGTCGCGACTCATCGCGCGTCGTGCGAGACGGCGGGAACCGCGGGCGCGGCGACACGGCGGCGGCGGCCGGCGGAGGTGAACGTGAACCGCCGCTCCAGCCGGCTCTGGAGGAGCATCAACACGCTGACCATCGCGAGGTAGTACACGAGCGCGGCGCCGTAGACCTCCGCAAACTTGAATGCGACCGACGCCTGCTCGTTCGCGGCGGTCAGCAGCTCGTGCACCGAGATCACCGACGCGAGGCTGGTCAGCTTCAGCAGCGTGATGAACTCGTTGCCGGTCGGCGGGATGATGATCCGGATCGACTGCGGCACGATCACACGGCGCAGGATCTGGCGGCGCGACATCCCGAGCGCGCGGCCGGCGAGCTCCTGGCCCGGATCGACGGAGAGCAGGCCGGCGCGGATGATCTCCGACATGTACGCGGCCTCGTTCAGCGACAGCGCGACGAACGCCGCGAGGAACGGCGTGAACCAGCTGCCCGCGAAGACGGGCCAGAGCTGCGGCAGCGCGTCCCAGATGAAGAGCAGCTGCAGCAGCGTCGGCGTCGCGCGGAAGAGCCAGTTGTAGAAGAAGACGAAGCCGCGCACTGCGCGCAGGCGGCTGCTGCGTCCGAGCGCGAGCAGAAAGCCGATCACGATCGCGACGGAGATCGACGCGACCGTCAGCCCGAGTGCGAGAAGCGCTCCCTTCCAGTACGGCCCGGAAGAGAGTGCCTCCCAGAAAACGTGCGTATCGAAGCTCGCGACCACGCGCGGCCCAGTGTTACTTCACGTCTTGCGCCGGCAGCTTGTACTTCGCCGCCAGCTTCGACAGCGTTCCGACCGACCTCAGCTTCGCGACCGCAGTCTTGAGCTGCGGGCCGATCGCGTCACCCTTGCGGTAGTAGATGCCGAACGCGTCCTGCTGCGGAAACAGGTAGGCGATCGCCAGCTTCCCGGGATGCTTCCCGATCTGGTACGCCGCCGAGGTGTCCTGCGTCAGCACGGCCTCCGCGCGCCCGAGCAGGAGCTGCGCGACCGCGTCCGTATCGCCGGGATAGCTCTGGAGGCTGAAGCCGAGCTTCGACTTCAGGCCCTTCAGGTACTCCTCGTACTTCGTCCCGGCTTGGACGGCGACGTTCTTGCCCTTGAGGTCGTTCGGCGTCTTGATCCCCTTCGGGTTGCCGGCCTTGACGAGCAGGACGCGGTGCGAGTGCATGTAAGCGACCGCGGGGAACTGCTTCGTCCGGTCGGGCGTGATGAAGATGCCGCTGATGACGGCGTCGCACTTCTTCGCGCCGAGCGCCGGCAGCAGTCCGGGGAAGGCAGTCTTGACGGGCTTCGACCCGCCGCCCCACTGCGTGCCGATCGCCTTCGCCATGTCGATGTCGAACCCGACCATCGAGCCGCTCGTCGTCGCGGACTCCATCGGCGGGAAGGTCGGGTCCGTGCAGAACTTGAGCGACTGCCCGGCCGCGCCCGCAGAGACCGGGATCGCCAGCGCGGCCGCGACGGCCAGCACGATCGTCGTTCGCTTCATTGACTCCTCCTCGACCCAGGAAAGTGTCCGAGCCTAACGCACCGGCAGCCACCCTGAAACCTCGCGGACGAAGCCCGGGTCGATCGCGTGCGGCAGCGGGTACTCGCGGTAGAGGAGGTTCTCGTCGCCGAGCCGCTCACGGGCCTCACGCGCGAACTCGACCGGGATGATCGGGTCGTAGATGCCGTGCCCGATCGCGACCGGCGGCCGGTCGTCGAGATCCGGCTCCCAGGTCGCGACGGTCGGGATGAAGCCGGAGAAGGCCGTGATCGCGGCGGGCCTCGGCCGGTCGCTGCCGAGGCCGAGCGCATAGCTCATCACGGCCCCCTGCGAGAAGCCGCCGAGGACGGTTCTCTCCGCCGGATAGGGCAGCGAGTCGAGCCATTCCAAAGCGAGCCGGTAGGACGCGGCGAAGGTGTCCGGGTCGGGAAAGCCGACGCGCGGGACGATGTACCAGTGCGCGCCCCCGGGCGAGAGCGGCAGCGGTCCGCGCGGCGTGTAGCCGTGGAGGCGCCGCTGCGGGTCGAGCGCGTCGAGGAGCGGGTAGAGATCGTGCTCGTCCGCGCCGCGGCCGTGGAAGAGCACGAGCGCGCCCTGCGGCTCGCCGGCCGCGGGCCGCTCGAGCGCCTCGAGCGTCACTTCCGCGTCCACGTCTCCCGTGGGTTCGGCAGCGGCGTCAGGACGGGCTCGATGCGCGAGCGCAAGTGTTCGAAGTTCGGCGGCAGCACGAGCTGCTCGCCGAGGTGCTCCGGATCCTCGTCCGTCGCGAAGCCGGGCCCGATCGTCGCGAGCTCGAAGAGCACGCCGCTCGGCTCGCGGAAGTAGACGGAGCGGAACCAGAAGCGGTCGATCACTGGCGTCGGGTGCGCGCCGGCCTCGGCGACGCGTTCCCGCCATGCCTCGTGCTCGTCCATCTGCGTCGCCCACGCGACGTGGTGGACGGTGCCGGCGCCGGGACGCGCGGCCCACGCGGGCGCCGGGTCGTAGCGGTAGAAGCTGCCGCGCTCGTCGCCGCGCACCTCCCACTCCGCGTCGGCGCGCGGCTGGAAGTCGAGCGCCTGCTCGAGCAGCGCGCGGCTCTTGTCCGGGTCGTAGGCGTATGCGCGGACGGAATCGAAGCCCTCGATCGCCCAGTAATGCGGGATTTCGGGATGCTCGGCGATCAGCGGTTCGTCCTGCGTCTCGACGACGGCGAGCTCGAGATTGAGTCCCTCGGGATCGTCGAAGATCAGGCTGCCCGGCGCGCGCACCGGATAGATCTCTTCCGCGGCGAGGCGCTTCTCCCAGAAGGTGATCGCGTCCTCGTTCTTCACGCGGAAGGTGATCCGGTGAACCATGCCGCCGCCGGCCCGGCCCGGGTCGGCGCCCGGGTACTCGAAGAAGGTGAGGTCGGATCCGGGATTGCCCTGCTCGTCCGCGTAGAAGAGGTGGTAGACGGTCGGATCGTCCTGGTTGACCGTCTTCTTCACGAGCCGCAGGCCGAGAACGCGCGTGTAGAAGTCCAGGTTCCTGGGCGCGTCGCCGGTGATGCAGGTGATGTGATGGATCCCTTCGAGCTTCATCGCGCACCTTTCTCGGGGGTTCGTTTCGGAGTATTGCCGCGCACGAGCCTCCCGACGAGCTCAGCCGCGAAACGCGGACCTTCGCGCGGATGGTCGCCTCGCTGCAGGAGGAGGCGGAGGCGATCGGCTGGTACGAGCAGCGGATCTCGGTAGAGCCGGACGAGCAGGCGCGCGCGATCATGGACAACGCGCAGCAGGAGGAGTTCAAGCACTTCGCGATGTCGCTCGAGTACCTGATCCGGCGTACGCCGAAGTGGCGCATCGCGCTGCAGAAGGTGCTGTTCACCGACGGCGACATCGTCGAGCTCGGTGAGCAGGCCGAGGAAGCGGAAGACCAGGTCGACTAGGACACGCCGGCGAGCAGGAACGCGCGGCTCTCCTTGAGCATCTCGCGCGCGATCACGAGCCGCTGGATCTGGTTCGTCCCCTCGTAGATCTGCGTGATCTTCGCGTCGCGCATCATCCGTTCGAGTGGATACTCCTGGATGTAGCCGTAGCCGCCGAGGATCTGCACGGCGTCGGTCGTGACGTCCATCGCGGTGTCGGTGCAGAAGAGCTTCGCCTGCGCGGAGGTCTTCGTCAGCTCGTCGTCCGGCGCGCCCTCGTCGACCATGCGGCCGAACTTGTAGAGCAGGCCGCGGGCGGCTTCGCACTTCGTCTCCATGTCGGCGAGCATTCCCGCGACGAGCTGGTGCTGCGCGATCGGCACGCCCATCGTCTCGCGCATCTTCGCGTACTGCAGCGCGTAGTCGGTCGCGCCCTGCGCGATGCCGAGTCCCTGGGCGGCCACGCCGGGGCGTGAGCGGTCGAGGATGCGCATTGCGATCTTGAAGCCCTCCCCCTCGGCGCCGAGGAGGTTGCCGCGCGGGATGGGTGCGTCCTCGAAGACGAGCTCGCCGGTGGTGCTGCCGCGGATCCCCATCTTCGGCTCGACACGCGTGACCTCGAAGCCGGGCGTATCGGCCTCGACGACGAACGCGGAGATACCGGCGTGACCCGCTTGCGGATCGGTCTTCGCGAACACGGTGTAGAGCTGCGCGACGCCGGCGTTCGTGATGAAGCGCTTCGAGCCGTTGAGGACGTAATGGTCGGCGTCGCGCGTCGCCGTCGTGCGCATCGCGGCAGAGTCGGAGCCCGAGCCGGACTCCGTCAGCGCGTACGCGCCGAGCCACTCGCCGCTCGCGAGCCTCGGGAGCCAGCGCTCCTTCTGCTCCTCGGTGCCGGCGAGCTTCAGGCCGAGGGAGCCGAGTTCCTGGACGGCGAGGATCAGGCCGCTCGTCGCGCAGACCTTCGAGACCTCCTCGATCGCGACGAGGACGAGGAGCGTGCCGGTACCGAGCCCGCCGTATGACTCGTCGAAGAGGAGGCCGAAGAGCTCGTGCTCGCGGTAGAGCTCGACGACGTCCCAGGGGAACTCATGGCTTTCGTCGATCTCGGCGGCACGGGGCGCAATCCGCTCGCGCGCGAGCGTGCGGACGAGGTCGCGGATCTCGCGCTGCTCGTCGGTCAGCGGATCCCAGGCCACGCGCTGAGTGTAGTTCGCGACGAGGAGCCAACCCCTGTCCGATCAGAACATGACTGGGGCAGCCCCTGGCATGGCTACCGCGGTATCGTCGGCGGCGGCCATGTCTGCGGGAACCGGATCGACGTTTCGGCTCGCGGACGCGCGGCTGCTCGGGTACGCGGAGCAGGGCGATCCGGAAGGGACGCCCGTGCTGATGTTCCACGGGATCCCGGGGTCGCGGCTGATCCGCCATCCCGACCCGTCGACCGCGCAGCGGCTCGGGATCCGGCTGATCACGTTCGACCGGCCGGGGATCGGGCTCTCCTCGCCAAAGCCCGGCCGGCGGATGCTCGACTGGCCGCGAGACGTCGCCGAGTTCGCGGACGCGCAAGGAATCGACCGCTTCGCCGTCCTCGGCTGGTCGGGCGGCGGCCCGTACGCGCTCGCGACCGCGCACGAGCTGCCTGACCGCGTGACGCGCGTCGTGCTCGTCGCGCCGGTGACGCCGCTCGCAGGCACGACGTTCACGCGCGAGCTCTCCCCCGACCTGCGACGACGCGCGCGCATGGGCCGCCTCGTCCCGTGGCTCGTCCTCGCTTCGGTCGCCCGCGACGCGCGTGCGTTCAAGCGCGACCCGAAACGCGCGCTGCGCGACGAGTTCGGTCGCGGTGCAACTGTCGACCGCCTCGTGCTCGACAACCCCGAGCTCGAGCGGATGCTGATCGACAGCCGGCACGAGACGTTCCGTCAGGGAACGCGAGGCATCTACGCGGACGCGCTCCTCTACCTGCGCCCGTGGGGGTTCGACCCCGCGGACGTGAAGGTGCCGATCACGCTCTGGCACGGGGAGAGCGACGAGACGCTCTCGCCGGCAATGGGACGCCATTTCGCCGACGTGCTCGCCGGCAGCGACGTGACGTTCGTCCCGGACGAAGGCCACATGGTGTGCCTGTCGCGCTGGGAAGACGTCATCAGCAGCGCGGCCTAGTGCTGGTCGTGGAACACGGCCTCGACGTTGTGCCCGTCGGGGTCGAGCACGTACGCGGCGTAGTAACCGTCGTGGTATTCGGGCCGCTCGCCGGGTGCGCCGTTGTCCGAGTAGCCCGCCGCGACGGCGACGCGGTGAAACACGTCCACGGTCAGACGATCCGCGGCCGGAAACGCGAAGTGCACGTTCTTCGTCGGCTCACCCTCGACCACGGAGAAGGTCGAGACGATCGCACCGGTCGTCTCGTAGAAACGCTTCGACGCTTGCGCGTCGCGTACCCGGATCCACAGGTGGTCGACGGCGCCGGCACGGCGCTCGGGATGGTTGTGAACCGCCTCGACGCTGTTGCCGTCCGGATCGAACACGAACGCGCCGTAGTACTCGGGGCCGTACTGCGGGCGAGGCCCGGGCTCGCCGTCACTGCGGTAGCCGGCTTCGACGAGCGCCCGCCACCAGTCGTCGACGTGAGAGCGGTCGCGCGCGGCGAAGCCGACGTGCAGCCCGCGCGTGACCGGGCGATCGGGTTCCGCCTGCGCGATCGAGAACTGATTCCACTCCGTGAATCCGTCGCCCTCGGTCGGCGGCGCGCCGAACTCCAGCAGCTCGAAGACGCGCGTGTAGAAACTCGGGCTCGCATCGAGGTCGGCGACGCGGATCGTCACGTGGTCGAACACGGTTAGATTCTGGCACCGTGATCCTCGAGAACGGCGTCATCCGGACGCTCGACCCGCAGCTCCCGACAGCGAGGGCGCTCGCGATCGCGGGCGACACGATCGCGGGAGGTGTCGGCGTCCACGAGACGGCGCTCGCGAGCCCCGAGGTCGTCGACCTCGGCGGCCGGTGCGTCCTGCCGGGATCAGAGCGAGATCCGCCTCGAGTCGGCACGCTCGCTCGACGACGCGCTCGCGCTCGTCGCGGCGGCGGAGCCCGGCCCGGAGGGACGCTGGGTGCGCGGCTTCGGCTGGCGCGACGCCGGCTGGCCGGAGCCGCCGACGAAGGAAGCGCTCGACCGTGTCACGGGGGCGACGCCCGCAGCACTCGTCTCGAAGGACTACCACTCGCTCTGGCTCAACTCGGCGGCGCTCGCGCGCGCGAACGGCGATCTCCAGGTGCCCGGCGGCGTCGTCGAGCGGGATGCGCAGGGCGAGCCGACCGGCGTGCTGCGAGAGGAGTGCGCGTGGCGCTTCCGCGACAATCATGCTGCTCCCGGCGACGACGAGTCGGTCGACGCGATGCGCCGCGGCCTGAAGCTCGCGGCGGCGCGCGGCGTCACGTGCGTCCACGACAAGGACGGCTGGCGCGGCGCGCTCGGCTACTGGCAACGGCTGCGCGCCGAGACGCAGCTGACGTTGCGCGTGTGGCAGTCGGTGCCGCACGAGCAGGTCGACGATCTCGCTGCGCTTCACATCCGTAGCGGCTTCGGCGACGACCACCTGCGGGTCGGTTACCTGAAGGCGTTCATGGACGGCGCGCTCGGCTCGCAGACCGCGCTGATGCTGGACGGCTCAGGCGTCGAGATCACGACGAGCGCGGAGCTCGAGCAGATCATCCGTCGGGGCGCCGCCGCCGGGATGCCGGTCGCCGTGCACGCGATCGGTGATCTCGCGAACCGCAACGCGCTCGACGCCTTCGAGCGGACGCGAGACGTGTGGCGCGGACTGCGACCGCGGATCGAGCACGCGCAGTGCCTCGCGCCCGAGGACCTCCCGCGCTTCGCGGAGCTCGGTGTCGCGGTGTCGGCGCAGTTCAGCCACGCGCCCTCGGACCGCGATCTCGCTGACCGCTTCTGGGCCGGCAACACGCGCGGGGCGTACGCGTTTCGTTCGTTGATCGACTCTGACGCCATCGTCGCGAACGGATCGGACGCGCCGATCGAGGAGCTCGACCCGTGGGCCGGGATCTGCGCAGGCATCCTCCGCACGATCGACGACCGGCCGGCGTGGCGTCCGGAGCAGGCGCTGACGCTCGAGCAGGCGGTCGCGGCGACGTGCGTCACGCCCGCGTGGCTTTCCGGCGACGAGCGCCGCCGCGGCCGTCTGCTGCCCGGCTTCCTCGCCGACCTCGTCGTGCTCGACCGCGATCCCTTCGCCGTCGAGCCGGCCGCGCTCCGGGAGGTCGAGGTCGTCGCGACCATGGTCGGCGGGCGGTGGGTATACGGCGCCCCGCCCTGGGGTTAGCGGCTCCGGCGCACGGCGTCCGGGCCGTTTGATCAAATCCCGCATCCTGCCCACGACGCAAGGAGGCGAGATGGCGGCGGGCGCCGCAACCCCGGACAACCGCTTCGACCGTCTGCGCGAGCACTCGATCGGGCTCCCGCAGGTCCTCTTCCAGTCGGTCACCCACATGGCGCCCGCTGCGGCAGTGGCCTACTCGCTGCTGCTCTCGGTGTTCAACGCGGGGCCCGTGCTGCCGCTCGCCGTGCTGCTCGCCCTGGCCGCGTGCCTGCTCGCCGCCAGCTCGATCGGGCAGCTTGCCCGCGAGATGCCGTCGGCCGGCGGGCTGTACACGTACGGCGCGCGGACGCTCGGTCCGGCCGCCGGGTTCTTCGTCGCTTGGCTCTTCTTCTCTTCGAGCCGCTCGTCGCGCCGTTCCTCTTCCTCGAGGGCGGCTGGGCGATCCGCGACGTGATGCAGAGCGAGGTCGGCTGGCACTACACCGGCCAGTGGTGGATCTGGGTGCTCGCGCTCGCCGCGATCGTGTTCCTGCTGACCTACCGCGATATCCGGATCTCGGCGAATGCCGGTGTCATCCTCGGCGTGTTCGAGATCACAGTGTTCGCAGCGCTCGCGATCTGGATGCTGATCTCGAACGGGGGCCAGCTCGGGCTCGGCGCGTTCAACCCCGACCATTCCCCGACCGGCTGGACCGGCGTCTTCAAGGGGATGGTGTTCGCGATTCTCGCCTTCATCGGCTTCGAGGCGTCCGCGCCACTCGGCGAGGAGGCGAAGAACCCGGGACGGGCGATCCCGCGCGCCGTCGTCTACTCGTGTCTCGGGATCGGGCTCTTCTACCTGCTCGCCTCGTACGCTTGGGTCTACGGCGCCGGCTTCAACAACTTCGTGCACCAGGCGACAACGAACCCCGACCCGTGGCGTTCTCTCGCGAAGCTGTTCTGGGCAGGCGGCTGGGTGCTCGTCTTCGTCGCGATCGTCAACTCGATCGTCGCGAACTCGAACGCGGGCTTCAACGCGGCGACGCGCGTCTTCTACGCCATGGCGCGCAACGGCGCCGCGCCCGCACCGCTCGCCCATACGCATCCGCGCTTCAAGACGCCGTACGTCGCGATCATCGTCAACACGATCATCGCGGTCGGCCTCTCGTTTATCCTCGGCTGGAAGTGGGGGCCGCTGAACGGCTTCTACATGCTCGCGACCGCGGCGACGGTCGTCGTGATCCTCGTCTATATGCTCGTGATGCTCGGATGCGGCGTCTACTACTGGCGTGCCGACCGCTTCAACCCACTGCTGCACGGCCTGTTCCCGCTCGCGGGAATCGTGCTCTTCGCGTTCCCGCTCTACTACCAGTACCGGCCGATACCGGCCGCGCCGCTGAACTACGCCGTGTGGTGGGCCGCCGGATGGGTAGGTCTCGGAATCATCGTGACCTGGCTCATGTGGCGGTGGCGCCCGCAAGCGCTGCGGAACGCGCAGTTGATCTACGTCCCGGACGAGACGCCCGGTCCGGCCGGTCACGTCTACGGCCATCCGGAGGACGAGGCGTAGGTGGCGACCGCGACGGCGCATCGCATCTCCCGGGACGAGGTCGTCTGGGCCTTCGGCCCCGACCTCGTCCCGGTGCTCGAGGTCGAGCCGGGCGACGTCGTCACGTTCGAGACGAACGACTGCTTCACCGGCCAGATCCGGAGCGAGAACGACCTCGTGACGGAGATCGACCTCGGCCGGATCAACAGCGCGACCGGGCCGGTCGCCGTGCGCGGAGCTGAGCCGGGCGACTCGCTCGTCGCGGAGATCGTCGACGTGCGCCCGATCGAGTGGGGCGTGGCGACGCTGATCCCCGGCTTCGGGCAGCTGATCGAGCGCGTGCAGGCGCCGCTGACACGCGTGTTCGAGGTTCGCGACGGCTGGATCCGGCAGACGGAGAAGATCCGCTTCCCGGCGAGGCCGATGGTAGGCGTCGTCGGCGTCGCGACCGACGGCGAGACGCTCTCGAACGGGCTCGCCGGACGCCACGGAGGCAACCTCGACAACCATCTGCACGGCAAGGGCGCGCGGATCTACTTCCCCGTGCGGCAACCCGGCGGGATGTTCGCCGTCGGCGACATGCACGCGTCGATGGGCGACGGCGAGATCTGCTTCACCGGAGTCGAGATCGCCGGGGAGGTCGACGTCCGCTTCGACGTGCTGAAGGGGAAGCAGGCGACGTGGCCCGTGACGGAGCTCGCCGAACGCTGGGTGGCGCACGCGACGGCGCTCGAGTTCGACGAGGCACTGAAGCTCTGCGCGGAGGAGGCGGCGCGCCTGCTCGTCGACGAGCACGGATTCTCGATGGAGGACGCCTTCATCTTCCTCTCGGTGGCCTGCGACGCAGGAATTGCCCAGGCTTGCAAGCCCGCGCCGGGGTTCGGGACGATCGCTCGCTTTTCCATTCCGAACATCGAGGCCTGCCCGGCGCCGTTCTCTCGTTAAGACCGGTCAGTACAATTGGGTCATGGCCTCACGGACCATGAATCCCGTCCACGACCCGACCACGTGCGCGGTTGCGGCCTGCGCCGAGATCATCGGCTCGAAGTGGACGGCGCTGCTCGTGCACGACATGTCCGAGGGGCCGCGCCGGTTCTCGGAGCTCGAGCACTCGTGTCTCGGCATCAGCCCGCGGACGCTCGCCGAGCGGCTGCGCGCACTCGAGCACGAGGGCATCCTGGTTCGCCGCAGCTATCCCGAGCGGCCGCCCCGCGTCGAGTACGAGCTGACGGAGAAGGGCCAGGCGCTCCTCCCGATCATCGACGCGATGCGCGGCTTCGGGCACGACTGGCTGCCGCACCTGCACGCGCATTAGAGCTTCGCGAACTCGAGCAGCAGCTCGCGAGCGGTCGCGACGCCCTTCCCGAAGTACTCGACGAGCATCCGCTCGTTCGGCGAGTGGATGTTGGACTCCGGCACGGCGAAGCCGGTGAGGATCGTCGGAATTCCTCTGTCCGCGAGCGCGGGGACGATCGGGAGCGTGCCGCCGGTGCGGACGAGCAGCGGCCGGACGCCGACTGCTCGCTCGAACGCGTCCAGCGCGACCTGTACCGCGGGGGCGTCGGGCCGTACGAGTCCGGGAGGGGCGCCCTCCCAGCGGATCTCGACCTCCGCGCCCTCCGGCGCGGCCTCGCGGAGCAGCTTCTCGGCGGCCAGGCCGATCGTCTCGACGTCCTGGCCCGGAGCGAGCCTGATCGTGAATTCACCGGATGCGAAGACCGAGAGCGTCGTGTTGCGGAGGCCGGGCTTGCCGCCGAGGATGCCGTTCACGTCTGCGGACGGCTCTGCCCAGGTGCGGAGGTAGAACTCGTCGGCGGCCTTCGCGTCGAGCGGCTGCGCGCCCTGGCCCGCGAGCTCCTCGGCGCCGGGGGCGAGCGTCGCCCATTGGGCGAGCTCCTCGTCCGTCGGCGCCGCGATTCCCTGTCGTAACGGCTCGGACAGGCGCCCGTCGGGGCCGGCGAGGACGGTGGCGAAGAGACGCATCAGGACGTGGATCGCATTCATCGCGACGCCGCCGTACATCCCCGAGTGCAGGTCGCGCTCGCCGGTGCGCACCTTCACGTCGAACGCGATCAGGCCGCGCGTCGCGAGGTCGAACACGGGAACGTCGCGACGGAGCATCAGACCGTCGAAGATCACGGCGACGTCGGCGCCGCGCTCGTCCTGCGCGAGGTAGTCCACGATCGTGTGGCCGCCGATCTCCTCCTCGCCGTCGCACGCGAAACGGATGTTCACCGGCAGCGCATTCGCGGCCGCGAGCTGCTCCGCGCCCTTCAGCAACATCCAGAGCTGGCCCTTGTCGTCGGCGATGCCGCGCGCGTAGGCCCACTCGTCGCGCACCGTCAGCTCGAACGGCTCCGACTGCCACTCGTCCAGCGGCGCGGGCGGCTGCACGTCGAAGTGGCCGTAGAAGAGGACGGTCGGCTTGCCGTCGGCACCGCCGGAAGCCGGGATCTCGCCGAGCGCGAGCTCGCGTTCGCCGAACGGCGTCAGCTCGGCGGTTCCGCCGGCCCGGCGGATGAAGTCGCACACCCATTCGCCTGCGCGATGCACCTCCTCTGCGTGGGCGGGATCGGCGCTGACGCTCGGGATCGCGAGGAACTCGCGGAGCTCCGCCTGCCACGTCTCGTCCACGGCGGCGGACTCTAGTTGCGCGGACGGCGTTCGTGCATGAGGTAGTGCGCGCCGGGCCCGAGGGCCGCCGCCTCGTCGCCGGGGTTCAGGAGCGCGCACGTCTTCAGCGAGAGGCAGCCGCAGCCGATGCACGTCGTCAGCCGCCCGCGGATCGCCTCGAGCGTCGCGATCCGCCGGTCGAGCTCGGCGCGCCAGCTGCTCGAGAGGCGCTCCCAGTCCCGCTTCGTCGGCGGCTTGTCCGCGGGCAGCGTCTCGAGCGCGGCGCGGATCCGCTCCAGCGGGATGCCGGCCGCCTTGCCGGCCTGCACGAGCGCGACGCGCCGGAGCGTGACGCCCGGGTAGCGGCGCTGGTTGCCCGACGTTCGTTGCGCCGCGATCAGGCCCTGCCGCTCGTAGAAGCGAAGCGCGGACGCGGAAACCCCGCTCCGCGCGGAGAGCTCACCGATCGTCATCCCGCCGGTCACTTGACTTGAACAATAGTTCAACTTCTACGGTTCCGGCATGGCGATCTCGGAGGCGCTCGGATACTGCGATCTCCCGCAGCTGCTGACGCTCCAGACCGGCGACGAGAAGCACGACTGGAGCGCGCTGTCGACCCTCGACGTTCTCTGGGTTCTGTACGACCGCGTGCTCGAGCCGGACGACCGCTTCCTGCTCTCGAAGGGACACGGCCCGACGGCGTACTACGCCGTGCTCGCCGCGAAGGGCCTCATCCCGGTCGAGACGCTTCCGACCTTCGGCGCATTCGACTCGCCCCTCGGCAACCACCCGGACCGCATGCTCGTCCCGGGCGTCGAGATCTCGAGCGGCTCGCTCGGCCACGGCCTTCCGATCGCGGTCGGCATCGCGCTCGCGGGGCGGCGCGTGTTCTGTCTCGTCGGCGACGGCGAGCTCGACGAGGGGAGCAACTGGGAAGCCGTGCAGTACGCGGGCAGGGTCGGCCTCGGCCGGCTGATCGCGGTCGTCGTCGACAACTTCACGTCGACCTACCATTGGCCCGGCGGGGTCGAGCGGCGCTTCGAGCTCGAGGGCTGGACGGCCGTCCGCATCGACGGCGCCGACCACGACGCGCTCGAGCACGCGTTCGCGGCCGCGACCGGCGACCGTCCGCACGTCGTGGTCGCGGAGGTGCAGCGGTGAGCACGATGCGGAAGCGGTTCTATACCGTTGCCGGGCGCGCAGTGGAGTCCGACTCTCGAACCGCCCTCGTCCTCGCCGACATCGGCGTCGCGGAGCTACCGCACCATCCGCGTGTCTTCAACCTCGGGATTCGCGAGCAGCTGACGATCGGCGTCGCTGCCGGGCTCGCGCTCGAGGGCCTCCGCCCTATCGTGCACTCCTACACGCCGTTCCTCGTCGAGCGGCCGTACGAGCAGATCAAGCTCGACCTCGGCCATCAGGATCTCGGTGCGGTGCTCGTCAGCACCGGCGCCTCGTACGACTCGGCGCGTTCGGGCCGGACGCACCAGGCGCCGGAGGACGTCGCCGCGCTCGGTGCGCTGCCCGGCTGGACGATCCACGTCCCCGGCCATCCCGACGAGGTCGAGCGGATGCTCCGCGCCGCGCTCGGCGGCGACGACCGCGTCTACATCCGCCTCTCCGAAGAGACGAATGCGAGCGCCGTCGACGGCGACGGATTGGTCGTTGTGCGCCGCGGCTCCGATGCGGCGCCGCTCGTCGTCGCGGTCGGGCCGGCGCTCGACGAGACCGTGGCCGCGACCCGGGAGCTCGACGCGACGGTCGCTTACCTCGCGACCGTGCGGCCGTTCGACCGGGCCGGCCTGCGTACGGCGCTCCGCGGGACGGATGTTGCTCTCGTCGAGCCGTACCTCGCCGGGACGTCGTCGGCGGAGGTCGCCGCCGCGCTCGTCGACCGCCCGCACCGGCTGCTCGCGCTCGGCGTGCCGAACGCGGAGTTCCGCCGCTACGGCTCGCCGGCGGAGCACCGCGCCGCGCACGGCCTCGACGCGGCCGGGATCCGTGCATCGCTCGACGCGTGGCTTAACTCGTACACGCGTGTAGACCGGGTCCCGACCCTCCCGCCTTACCCACTTCGAGCGTAACGCGAAAAAGCGCACGGATGGGACACGGAACTGTGCCGGAAGTGTGACTTCTAGCGGCGCGGGCCGAGGCCGGGCGGCGGCGGAAGCCGCGGCGGGCCGGGCGGCTCGTCGAACACGAGCCGGCGCGCGCCGTACAGGAGACGGATGCCCGTCGCGAGCAGCACCCACTTCGGCCAGAAGTCGCCGTTCGCGCCGGTCGCGGCCCAGACGCCGATGCAGACGAGGTTCGGCGGCAGGAACCACAACGCCAGGTGCCAGAGCCGCTCGCGCGTCGACCGCCACGGCTTCGCCGGCGCGGGCGCCTTCGGCAGCCCGGCCAGCACGGCCTCGAGCTCGGCGTGCGTCCGCGACGCGTACGTCCGGTCGATCCGCTCCGAGAACTCCTCGGTCGTCAACCGCCCCTCGGCCGCCGCGGCGCGGAGCCGATCCGCAGCACGCTCGCGCTCGGCATCCGAGACGAGCGTGTCAGGCGCGGACATGCCGCGAGGGTACCGCCTCCGACCGTCGGCGCCTAGGCGACGTCGCGGAGCGAGTGCGAGTCCGCGAGCGCCCGCAGCTTCTTCAGGCTCTGGTTCTCGATCTGCCGGATCCGCTCGCGCGTGACGTTGAATGTGCGGCCCACCTCGTCCAGCGTCCGCGGATGCTGGCCGTCGAGGCCGTAGCGCAGCTCGAGCACGCGGCGCTCACGATGCGAGAGCGTCCCGAGGATCTTGCGCAGCGTCTCCTTGCGCATCGTCACCTCGGCCGCCTCGTCCGGCAGCGGGACGTTCTCGTCCGTGAGGAAGTGGCCGAACTCCGACTCCTCCTCGTCGCCGACCGGCTTCTCGAGCGAGACCGGGGTCTGCGCGCTGCGGCGGATCTGCTCCACCTCGTCCAGCGACAGGTCGAGGTCGCGCGCGATCTCGCCCGACGACGGCTCGCGGCCGAACTCGGCGCGCAGCTTCCGCTCCGAGCGGACGATCTTGTTCAGCTTCTCGACGACGTGGACGGGCATGCGGATCGTCCGCGCCTTGTCTGCGAGCGCCCGCGCCACCGCCTGACGGATCCACCACGTCGCGTACGTGGAGAACTTGAAGCCCTTGCGGTAGTCGAACTTCTCGGCGGCGCGCACGAGGCCGATCGTGCCCTCCTGGATCAGATCGAGGAACGGCAGGCCCTGGTTACGGTACTTCTTCGCGATCGAGACCACGAGCCGGAGGTTCGCCTCGACCATCTCCTGCTTCGCGCGATGGTCGCCGCGCTCGATCCGCTTCGCGAGCTCGACCTCTTGCGCAGCGGTCAGCAGGTCAACCTTGCCGATGTCCTTGAGGAAGAGCTGCAGCGCGTCGGTCGACACCTCGCGCACGGGCGCGGCCACCTCCTCGGGCTCCTCCTCGACGTCGGCGCCGACGATCTCGATGTGCATCTCTTCGAGCGCGTGATACAGGTCGTCGATCTGGTTCGCGTCGAGATCGAGCTCGTCCAGCGCGAGCGCGATCTCGTCGGCCGTGACGGATCCAGCCTGCTGGGCGTTCTCCAGCAGCCCCTTCGCTTCGTCGGTCTCGAGGATGTCCGCGACCCCTTGCGCACTACGCGTGCTTGCAACCCCTGCGCTCAACTTCGGCTCCCCTCGCTCAGTTGTGCGGCCCTACTGACTCTAGCCTGGCTTGTGACGACGTCAACGATCAATTTGGATGCGGCACTCTGCCACGCGTACCGGACGGCGCGCCATAGGCCGTTCGGCTCATTTTCGTGTCACTTGGTCCCAATACTCGCCAGACGTGCGAGGAAGCTTTTTGCTTCCCTTCCGAGCGGCGAGGCGGGTGCCTCGGACTGGGCCAGCTGCAGCTCGGCGCGAGCCTTCTTCACATCTCCGAGCCACAGGAGCAGGACTCCGAGGTGGAAGCGGACGGTCGCCGCGTGCGGGAACACCCGGACCAGCGGCCCCAGACGTGAGAACGCTCGTTCGGGATGGGCCTTTGTGAACCGTCCGACTGCGGCCGCAACGCGCGCTTCGGGGTCGTCCGGGGCGAGGCGTGCCGCCGCGGCGAACTGCCGCTCGGCCGAGACGCGCCGGCCGAGCCGCTGCAGCGCGACGCCATAGAGGAGCTTCGCCCGCGCGTCCGGGCGCCGCGCCGCGCGGGCGAGCGCGGCCAATTCCTCGGCCGGGCGCAGCCGCGCGACCGCGGCCGGCGGGCCGAAGCTCGGCGCGAACGGCGGCAGCCCGGGGATCGGCAGGCTCGGATGGAGCAGGTCGGAGGCGTGGACCGCTGCAGGGGTGTCGGGCTGCGCCGACTCGGCGATCCGCCAGGCGGCAACGGCATCGGCGGTCCGCCCGGACCAGTAGTACGCGAGCCCGAGATGGAGCTGGGCCGTCGAGCTCTTCGGCGCCGCGACGACGAGCTGCTTCAGCCGGTCGAGGCTGCCGTCCGGCCACCGGGAGAAGGCCGCGCCGATCCGCGCGTCGAGCGAGCCGTAGCGGTCGAAGATCCGCGATGCCGCCGTGCGCTTTCCACGGTCGTAGAGCACGCTCGCCCGGCGCAGCGCCGCCGCCTGTGGATCGGCGCGGAGGCCGAGGTCGAGCAGGAGCGGCGGAAATCCCTTCCGGGGCTTCGTCACGCCGACCGCACCGCGCTCCTCACCGCGCGTCTGCAGGAGGGTGATTCCGACCGCCGCGCCGGCCGCGGCGCAGGCCGCGACGACGACGACCACGGTCACGCGCGCGCGTGGGGACACCGGCCGAGACTAGCGGCGCCGCCAATAGCTATATTTCGGATAGCAATGACTACCTATAGAGAACTGCTCCAGCAGGTGAAGTCCGAGATCGACGAGGTCGACGCCACGGAAGGCCGTGCGCTCCTCGAGAGCGACCGGCCGCCCCTCTTCGTCGACGTCCGCGAGCGGGACGAGTGGGTCGAGGGCTTCATCCCCGGCGCCGTCCACGTCCCACGCGGGAATCTCGAGTCGCGGATCGAGACCACCGTCCCCGACCGCGAGCGCGAGATCGTCCTCTATTGCGCCGGCGGCTCGCGCTCGGCTTTCGCCGCCAAGACGCTGCAGGACCTGGGCTACGAGAAGATCTCGTCGCTCGCCGGCGGCTTCACCGACTGGAAGCGAAACGGCTTCCCGATCGACCTGCCGCGCGCACTCGACGAGGACAAGCGCCGCCGCTACAGCCGCCACCTCCTGATTCCCGAGGTCGGCGAGGCCGGTCAGCTGAAGCTGCTCGACTCGCGGATCCTCCTGATCGGCGCCGGCGGACTCGGCTCGCCCGCGTCCCTCTACCTCGCGGCTGCGGGAGTCGGCAAGCTCGGGATCGTCGACGACGACCGCGTCGACGACTCGAACCTGCAGCGCCAGATCGTCCACTCGACGCAGGAGCTCGGCGAACTGAAGGCCGAGTCGGCGAAGCGCACGATCGAGGCGCTCAACCCCGACGTCGAGGTCGTGCCGTACTTCGAGCGCCTGAGCTCCGAGAACATCGACCGGATCCTCGCCGACGGCTGGGATCTGATCGTCGACGGGACCGACAACTTCCCGACGCGCTACCTCGTCAACGACGCCGCCGTCTTCCACGGCATTCCTCTCGTCTACGGCTCGATCTACCGCTTCGAGGGGCAGGTCAGCGTCTTCAAGCCGCACGAGGGACCGTGCTACCGCTGCCTCTTCCCGGAGCCGCCGCCGGCGGAGATGGCGCCGAGCTGCGCCGAGGGCGGCGTTCTCGGCGTGCTGCCCGGAATCATCGGCTCGCTGCAGGCGAACGAGGCGCTGAAGCTCGCGCTCGGCATCGGCGAGTCGCTGGTCGGCCGCCTCCTGCTCGTCGACGCGCTGACGACCGAGTTCGACGAGGTGTCGATCAGGCGGAACCCGAACTGCCCCGTCTGCGGTGAGAACCCGACGATCACGGAGTACATCGATTACGTCGAGTTCTGCCAGGGTAGGCCGACGCACGCGTGAGCATCTCCGTCCGGATTCCTCCGACGCTCCGCGCCGAGGTGGGCGGCGAGCGCCAGGTGAACGCCTCGGGCGAGACCGTCCGGGCGGTCATCGACGATCTCGTCGCGCGCTTCCCCGGCCTCGCCAATCAGCTCGTCGAAAACGGCGACGTGGCGCCGTTCGTGAACGTCTACCTCGAGGGCGAGGACGTGCGGACGCTTCCCGAAGGCTTCGACGCGCCGGTGGCCGCAAACCAGACCGTCATCCTTTTGCCGGCGATGGCCGGTGGCTGCTAAGACCGTCGCGCACAGCCTGCTGGAGCTCGTCGGCAACACGCCGCTGGTCGAGCTTCCGCACCTCTCGCCGAAGCCCGGCGTGCAGATCTACGCGAAGCTCGAGGGCGACAACCCGACCGGCTCGATCAAGGACCGCGTCGCGAAGTCCATGATCGAGGCGGCCGAGGCCGCAGGCGAGCTCCAGCCCGGCCGCGAGCTGCTCGAGCCGACCTCCGGGAACACGGGCATCTCGCTCGCGCTGATCGCGAAACTCAAGGGCTACCCGCTGACGTGCGTGATGCCGGAGAACGCGACCGAGGAGCGCAAGCGCCTGCTCGAGCTCTACGGCGCCAAGATCGTCTTCTCCCCCGGGGAGCAGGGATCGAACGGCGCCGTCCGCCTCGCGCTCGAGATGGCCGAGGCCGAGCCGCGCTACTACATGCCGTTCCAGTACGGGAACGAGGCGAATCCGCGCGCCCACTACGAGGGCACCGGCGCGGAGATCGTCGCGGCGCTCGACCGCATCGACGTGCTGGTCGCCGGACTAGGCACGGGCGGGACGCTGATGGGGACCGGCGACCGCGTGCGCGACGCGTTTCCGGACGTCGTCGTCGCCGCGGCCGAGCCGCTGCCCGGCGATCCGGTGATGGGCCTGCGCTCGCTCGACGACGGCTACGTGCCGCCGATCCTCGACGTCTCGAAGCTCGACCGGAAGGTGCTCGTGTCGAACGAGGAGTCGATCGTCGCCGTGCGTGCGCTGCTGGACAAGGAGGGAATCTTCGCCGGCGTCTCCGCCGGTGCGGTCGTCCACGTCGCGCGCCGGCTCGCAGAGGAGCTCGACGAGGGCGTCGTCGTCGCGGTGCTCGCCGACGGCGGGTGGAAGTACCTCTCCGCCGACTTCTGGGACGCGCAGGATGTCGCGGAGTCGATGGAGCGCACCGTCTGGTGGTAGTGCCCGGCGAGATTCGCGGGGCACTAATGGAGCATGCCCAGGCGGAGCAGCCCAACGAGGCTTGCGGACTCGTGCTTCTGAGAGCGGGCGTCGCCGAGCGGTACGAGCCCGGCCGCAACGCAGCGGCCTCGCCGTACCGGTTCGAGCTCGACGTCGACCCGGAGCTGTGGTTCGCGGAAGACGACGGCTACGAGCTTGCCGTCTTCCACTCGCACCTCTCCTCCCCCGCGCGCCCGTCGCGCACCGACGTCGAGAACATCGGGCTCTGGGAAGGAAAGCCGTACCTGATCTACAGCCTTGCTCGGGACGAACTTCGCGCTTGGACGATCCAGGACGGAGAGATCTCGCCGGTGGAATTGTCCTGACGTCTCCGGGGCGCCGCTCGCGACGCGGCGCCGGAGGGGACACTGCGCTCAGCACGGCCCCGGAGGGCGACGTGGCGCGAGCGGCGTCAGGGACGAACTTCGCGCTTGGACGATCGCAGGCGGCCAGATCGAACCGCTCGAACTTACGTGACTTTCAGCGTGCCGTGCATGCTCGAGGCGTGCGGATCGCACCGGAACTTGTAGGTCCCCTTCCTCAGCGTCACGGTCCACGTCGCCGTCCCGGTGCCGGAGACGCTCGTGGCTTTGTTCACGCCGGGACCGCTGAGGTGGAAGTCGTGGATCGACGCCTTGTCCGAGACCACGATTTTGTACTTCCCGGCCTTCACCGTCTTCTTGGCCATCGAGATCGTGAAGCCGGGACCGACTGTGCCCGTGAGGGATCCGGTCATGGCTCCGGCTGGTGCGGCGGCGACGAGGGCGACGACGGCCAGGAGGAGGATGTATCGCTTCATGCGGGGTTGTCCTTTCGCGGCGGGTTACGCAAGACGATACGCCGCCTCCGCACCAGCGGTTTAAGAGCTCCTAAGCCACCTAGGTGACCTTGAAGCTGCCCTTCATCGCGGACGCGTGGGGATCGCAGACGTACTTGTAGGTGCCCTTCCGCAGGGTGACCGTCCACGTCGTCGTGCCCGTGCCGCCGACGCTCGTCTTCTTGTTCACGCCGGGACCCGTGAGATGGAAGTTGTGGATGCTCGACTTGTCGGAAATGACGATCTTGTGCTTGCCGGCCTTCACCGTCTTGGCGCTGAACGTGATCGTGAAGCCCGGGCCGTCGGTGCCCTTCAGGGTGGGCGTGGCGGCAAGAGCCGACCCGGCGCCCGCGGCCGCGACCAGCACGGCGGTCGAAGCGGCAACGGCGAAGCGAATGCGAGACATGGAACTCCTTGTCGATTGACCCTGGCGCCCAATGTAGCGGGGGACTACTCGAGCTCGTCGAGGTCATCGCCGGCGGTCTCCGGCTCCGGACGACGCTCGAACGTGACGGCGATCTTCCCGATACGGCTGCCCTCGACCTCGACCACGTCGAAGCGCAAGCCGTTCCACGAGACGTCGTCACCGACCTCGGGCGCGCGGCCGAGCTGGCCGAAGACGAACCCCGCCACTGTGTGGTAGTCCTCGACCGGGATGTCGGTCCCGAAGCGCTCGTTGAAGTCGTCGATCGGGAACGTGCCGTCGATCCTGATCGTGTCGTCGTCGACCTGCTCGACCGACTCGTCCGGCAGGTCGAACTCGTCTTCGATCTCGCCGACGATCTCCTCGAGCAGGTCCTCGAGCGTGACGATTCCCTCCATGCCGCCGTACTCGTCGGTGACGATTGCCATGTGCTGACTCGTGCGCCGGAACTCGGCGAGGAGAGCCGCGAGGTCCTTCGTCTCCGGGACGACGAACGGAGGACGGACGAGCTCGCCCAGGTCGACTGCGGCGATTCCGTGCTCGTACATCGCGACGAAGAGGTCGCGGACGTGCAGCACGCCGACGACGTTGTCGAGCGACTCGCTGTACACCGGATAGCGCGTGTACGGCGACTCGATCATCGCGCGCAGCGCCTCCTCGGGCGGAAGATCGGACGAGATCGCGACGACCTCGGGCCGCGGCACCATCACGTCCGCGACCTCCTTGTCAGCGAAGTCGAAGACCTTGTAGAGCATCTCCTGCTCCTGCTCCTCGATCTCGCCGTGCTCCGTCGCGGACGAGACGAGCATCTTCAGTTCCGCTTCCGAGTGCACGGTTCCCTCGGCACCCGGCGGCTCGACGCCGAACAGACGCGTCACGAACTCCGTCGAGCGTTGCAGGAACCAGACGAGCGGTCCCATGATCGTGAAGAACAGCCGCACCGGGACGGCGACCCAGAGCGCGACGCCCTCCGAGTGCCCGAGCGCGACGCTCTTCGGCACGAGCTCGCCGATCACGACGTGGACGTAGGTCAGGATCAAGTACGCGAGGACGACGGCGATGATCGTCGCCAACCAGTGTTCGAACTCCCGGGCGAGTACCGTCTCGCCGAGGGCGCCGATGCCCAGCGAGGTGAGCGTCACGCCGAGCTGCATCGCCGCGATGAACCGCGGCGGGTCGCTCGTGATCCGGAGCACGTCGCGGGCGCGCCGGTTCCCCTGGTGATGGAGCTCGATGATCCGAGTGCGCCGCGCCGTCACGAGCCCGTACTCGGCGGCGACGAAGAACGCGTTCAGCAGGATCAGTCCTGCGACCGCGAAAAGTTCCAGAAAGAGCTTCACGCTTCTGGCCGCCTTTCGCTCCCGCGCCGCGGAGCGGCGCTCCGCGAAAGGCTGACGACTCTGACGCCACCCACCGAGGCCGCGCGCAACGCGGCCGTACCTCGATGTACTGTCCGCGTCGCGCGCGGCGATAGCGTGCGACGCCAGCGCCGCCCCAGAAACGTGAAAAAGGTCACGCCCCTGCGCCCGGGGCGCCTGTACTAGGCGGGATGTCGTCGTCCAACTAGGGCGCAGTGTAGAGGATGCAACGGTCGTCCCCGTCCCGCGCGGCGGCGCCCTCGGCGACGAGCCGCTCGAGGTGCGAGAGCGTCTCGGCGACGGCGAATCGGCGCTGCGTCGGCGTCAGCTCGCCGCCGAAGAGCTCCTGCGAGAGGTCGAAGCCGCTACGCGGCTCGCCGTCCAGCGCGGCCGCGGTCTGCTCCAGCCGCCGTCGGTGGTGCTCGATCAGCTCGCGCGCCCGGTCGGCCGGACGCTCGACCGGATCACCGTGCCCCGGATAGGCGATCCGGGGGTCGAGGTCGACCGTCCGCCGCAGCGAGTCGAGATAGTCGGCGAGCGGGTCGGGGCGGCTCTCCGGATAGAGGCCGACCGCGGGCGTGATCCGCTGCAGCAGGTGGTCGCCGGCGATCAGGACGCCGTCGCGGTACAGGCAGAGGTGTCCGTCGGCGTGGCCGGGCGTCGCGACGACCTCCCAGCCGTCGATCGCGTCGCCCGGCTCGACCGGCTCGGGGTTCCATGCGAAGCGGATGAAGGACGCGTACACGTGCCCGTTCTCGAGCAGATCGCGGAGGATCTCGTCGGGGACGCCGTTGCGGCCGAACCAGTCGCCGATCCGCTCCGGCCAGTCGTCGGAGCCCCAGACGCGCTCGCACTGCGCGTAGTCGAGCCGCCCCTGGTGGACGGGCGCGCCGGTCGCCGCCGCCGCGCGCTCCGCGCCGCCGACGTGGTCGGGATGCATGTGCGTGACGAAGATCCGGTCGACCCGCTCCGGCAGCGCGGGCCAGTCGCCGAGGCCGAGTCCGGTGTCGACGAGCGTCCAGCCCTCGTCGCCGCGGACGAGGTAGCAGTGGACGTGCCGCGGCCCGGTCGGCATCGGCAGCGTCAGCCGCCGCACTCCCGGGTCGAACGTCTGTTCTATACTTCCTGCACCAGCCATGCCTATCGAGTATCGCGAAGAGTCCTGCCGCAGCGCGCTCAACCGCGTCAAGGGAATGGGCTTCGGGTGGTCGCTGAATCCGTACATGGGCTGCGTCCACCGCTGCACGTTCTGCTACGTCCGCGCGTTCGAGCGCCGTGCCGACCGGCCATCGGACGAGCGCTACGGCACCTCGATCCGCGTCAAGATCAACGTCGCGGACGTCCTGCGGCGGGAGCTCGGGCGTAAGTCGTGGGAGCGCGAGCTCGTCGCGATCGGCGCGGCGACCGACCCGTACCAGCCGGCCGAGGGCCGCTACCGCCTCACCCGCGCGTGCCTGGAGGTGCTGGCGGACGGGAGCAACCCGTTCAGCGTCATCACCCGCGGTCCGATGATCGTCCGCGACCTCGACGTCCTCCAGCAGGCTGCCGCGCGTGCCGAGGTGTCGGTCACCTTCTCCGGAGGAGATCTGGCGTCGGACCGAGCCGTCGACGGCGCACCCGAGACAGCGGCTGCGCGCGCTGAAGGAGCTCGTCGACGCCGGGATCAAGGTCGGCGTCGGGATGGCGCCGATCCTCCCCGGGCTCTCCGACCGCCCGGAGCTGCTGGCCGACGTCGTCCGCGCGGCCCGCGAGGCCGGCGCGACGGGCGTCTGGTCGAACCTGCTCTTCCTGCGGTCGGGCACGCGGGAGCACTTCCTCGACTGCCTCGAGCGCGACTGGCCGGAGCTGCTCCCGCGGTACGAGCAGCTCTACGCGAAGGGCGCCTACCTGCCCGCGGATGCTCAGAAGCCGCTGAAACAGGTCGTTGCCGAGCTGGCGCGGGAGCACGGGATCCGGGACCGGCGTCGAAACCCGTTGGACGGCCAGGAGCTTGCCGAGCCGGAACAGCTTCTTCTTGCCGTCTGATCATGCGATTAGACTCCGGTCCTCCGCCGTCCCCGTGTCCACCCCTACCGAGATCACGTGTCTGATCGTCGACGACCATGAGGTCGTCCGCGAAGGCCTGCGCCTCTCGCTGTCGCGAGCTCCGCACATCCGGGTAATCGGCGAGGCATCCGACGGCGCGACCGCGGTGGCGCTCGCCGAGCGGCGCCGACCGGATGTTGTGATCATGGACGTCCGCATGCCCGGGATGGACGGGCTCGAGGCGACGAAGGAGCTGACGGAGAAGGTTCCGGAGATCGCCGTCCTCATCTTCACCGCGTACAGCGAGCGCTCGTTGCTGTCGCGCGGCCTCGAGTCGGGGGCGAAGGGTTACATCCTCAAGGAGGCACCGCACCAGACCCTGCTGCGCGCGATCGAGAAGGTCGCCTCCGGCGAGGGGTACGTCGATCCGGCGCTGATGCCCGCGTTCCTGACGGGCAAGGAGAAGGACGACATGCTCACCGCGCGCGAGCGGGAGATCCTGCAGCTGCTCGCGGACGGGATGTCGAACGCGGACGTCGCGACGAAGCTCTTCATCAGCCAGGAGACCGTGAAGAGCCACGTGCGGCACATCCTCGCGAAGCTCGAAGCCGACACGCGCACGCACGCGGTCGCGATCGCACTCCGCGACGCGATCATCGATTAAGTGCGCCGCCGGGGGATGCCCTCGTGAGCGAGCCCACGCCGACGGAGCAGATCCTCGGCGCCGAGCAGGACGAGCGGCGGCGGATCGCGCTCTTCCTCCACGACGGGCCCGTGCAGTCGCTGGCAGGGATCGCGCTGATGCTCGACGCGGCGCTCCACTTCATCTCGCAGGGACGCGCCGACGAGGCGCGCGACGTGCTGGCGAAGGCGCTCGAACGGCACCGGATCACAATCGGCGAGCTGCGCGATCTCTCGTTCAACCTCGAGCCGGTCGTCCTGCGCGACCAGGGATTCGGGATGGCCGTGCGCGCGCTGGGGGAGCAGCGCGGCATGGAGCACGGCATCCAGGTCGACCTCGACGTCGACGCGGCCGAGGGGCTCGGCGAGCAGACACAGGCGGCGCTCTACCAGATCGTGCGCGAGTCGCTCGAGGGCGCGATCCGGCGCGGGCCGCCGACGAGCTTTTCCGTCACGGTCGCGCAGGGCGACGATGGCGTCGAGACGACGATCGTCGACAACGCGCCGGGCGAGCGGCGCCGCCGGTCGATCGAGGTGCTCGAGGAGCGGGCGCGCACGCTCGGCGCGACCCTGACCGTCGAGCAGCTGGACGGTGGAACGGTCCTGCGGATCGTGCTGCCGAGCTACGCGGCACCCGACTAACATCCGCAGCGCTGTGGCCGAGGGATATCTGCTCTTCGTGTGGAGCCCGCAGGGCTACCAGCTGCGCGAGCGCGAAGGCGAGGTCCCGGAGGCCGGGAGCGAGGTCGAGGAGGACGGCGCCTCTTTCCGCGTCGCGAAGGTGACGCCCTCGCCGCTGCCTGGCGACTCGCGTCTCTGCGCGTACCTCGAGGGGACGGACTAGCTCGTCGCAGCGGTCTCCGCGGCCGTCAGCCCGAGGACGAGCGCGGACGCGAGTCCGCTCGAGTAACCGCCCGTCGAGATCCCGCCGACGTCGGCGCCCGCCGCGTAGAGGTCCGGGATCGGCCGGCCGGACTCGTCGAGCACGCGGGCGCTCGTGTCCACGCGGAGGCCGCCGATCGTGTGCGTCACCCCGGGCATCACGTGGACGGCGAGCCGCCCGTCCGCGAGCTCGCGCACCTCGCCGCCGGCGGAGCGCGCTGCCTCGACCATCTCGCCGACCGTCCGGTCGCGGATCCGCTCGGCGAGCGCGGCCGAGTCGACGACGTACCACGCCGTCCTCATCGGGAGGGCCGCCGTCGCCTGCACGAGGTCGGTCTCCGACCACGAGACCGGGCCGGGGAAGAACGCGCGGCCGTCCTCGTCCTGCACCTCGGCGAAGCGGCCGTAGAGCTGGGCGAGCTGCACATAGTCCTCCTCGCGGATGCGGGCGGGCGGCGCAGGCATGTTGCGGCCGTAGAACTCGCCGAGGTCGCCCGTCAGGGCAGCGCCGCGCGCGCGGGCGAGCTCGAGGCCGTCGCCCTCGCTCCACGGGTTCGAGCGGACGAGCAGCCCACGCTCGCGCGCGAGCCGCACCGAGAAGCCGCCGGTCGCGAGAATCAGCGGCGCCGCGTCGGCGGGCACGGTCTCGCCGAGACCAACCTGCCCCGCGCGGGCCAGCAGCGCGTCCGTCAGACCGCGTGGATCGAAGCGCTTGCCGACGTTGCGCGGATTCCCCGTCTCCTGCCAGACGACGGGCGCCCCAAGCGACTCGAGCCACGCGATCGCGTCATCGAGGCGCTCGACGACGAGCTGCTGCAGCTCCGGGTCGCCGCGCGGGCACTCGGCGCGAAAGTCGTCGAGCGATCGGAAGCGCCAGATCACGCAGCTCGAGATCAGCATCGAGCCGCCCGCCCGCGTTCCCTTCTCCAGCACGACGGGCTCGACGCCGAGCTCGCGCAACCGGACGGCCGCCACGAGGCCGGCCATCCCCGCGCCGGCGACGATCAAGTAAGCGAGAAGCTCGGCTTGTGCTCGACGTACTCGACCCGCACGTGCTCGGGTCCGCGGAGGAAGACCGCAAGCGTGTTGGCCGCGTCGACGATGTCGTCGATCTCGACGCCGAGGTCGTTCGCCGCGGCGATGTGATCCTCGACCGAGTCGACGAGCACCGCGAGGTGGTTCAGCAGCGGCCGCTCGGGATCGCCCGGCCGGCCGGGCTGGAACTCGACGTACGCGCCGCCGACCTCGACGCGCGGGCAGCCGGAAGGCCCGGGCACCGCGGGACTGAAGCCGAGCGAGCCGTACTCGGACGCGGTCTGCTCGGGATCGGACGAGAGCAGCGCGACGTGGTCGAGGTCGTACTCCTGGTCCGTCCCCTCCTCGACGAGGCCGAGGCGCACGCCTTCGGAGCCGACGTCGAAGTAGGCCTCGCCGTCGCGCGGCCGCTGGACCTCGAGCCCGTCGGGCAGCTCGGCCAGTGCCGTCTCGAGATCCGAGACGCGCAGGGCGACATGACCGAGTGCGCCGCGCTCGCGCGGTCCCTCTGCCTCGAAGAGCGTCAGCTTGCCACGGCGCGCGTTCGAGCCGATCAGCGTGAAGCGATCGGTCCGGTCGATCACGTGCATGCCGAGATGCGCCGTCGCGAAATCCGCAACCGCGTCCCGGTCGGCGAGCCAGTACGCGACGTGATCCAGCGTCTTCGGTCTCACGCCGCCAATGTACCTGCGGGAATCAGGTCTACTTCCGGCGGTCCACCGCGCGTTGCAATTGCTGCTTGTTCATGCGCGAGCGGCCCTCGACGCCCATCCGCTTGGCCTCGTTGTAGAGCTGCTCCTTCGTCCGGCCCTTCGGCCGGTTGGTCCCAGAGCGCTGGCCGCCACGCTGGCCCGAGGACATGTCCGTCCGCGAGAGCTTCGAGGACTCCCTCGCCTCGCCGGAGCGGGCCCGCTCCTTGTTGACGGTCCGCGCGGCGATCTCCTTCGCGCGCTTCGTCGAAGCCCCTTGCTTCTTCTCGCTCTCCTTGATGTGCTCGTACTGCCGTTCCCGTTTGTTGCTCCAGGCCTTCTGCGGCATCGTGATCCTCCTCGTCGCTTGCGAAGAAGGAGTGCCCGAAGGCGCCGCGAGTTATTCCTCGAAACTAGTTGATGGGCTCGTTCTGGACGTTGTGCTCGGTGGCGTACTCGTCCACGAGCTTGTCCACGACGTCGAAGCCCTCGCCATAGGCGTAGTTGATTCGCACGAACGGCTGCCACTTGTCCGGCAGCGCGTCCTCCGGGAAGATCGCCTCGACCGGGCACTCGGGCTCGCAGGCGCCGCAGTCGATGCACTCCTCTGGGTCGATCACGAGCATCCGGCCCGCCTCGTGGATGCAGTCGACGGGACAGACGTCGACGCACGACTTGTCTTTGATGTCGATGCAAGGCTCGGCGATGATGTAGGTCATACGGCGGGCCTACTCTACCGAGGCGGTCAGCTCCTCGACGATGCCGCCGACCTGGTCGACGAGGGCCGATTTGGCCAGCACGTGGTCGAAGCCGGCGGCGTGCGCGGCGCGCAGCCCGGCGGTGTCGGTGTGGTTCGTGTAGCCGACGATCGGCACGTCCGGATAGGTGTCGGCGACCTCGTCCGGATCGACCCGGGCGATGTCCGCGATCACCATGTCCGGGAGGTCGGCGTGGTCGACCGTGATCAGGTGGTGACCCGGGAGCAGAGCCTCGAGCTTCCCGCGGAAGAAGAGGTCGACCCCACAGAGCAGGACCGTCGCCACGCGTGGGAGGGTAGCGAGGTGCGAAACGCGTCTCAAGAGGGGCACTTCGAGGCCGGCCTCGCCCTGATCCGGGCCGGGCGCTACTTCGACGCGCACGAGGAGCTCGAGCTGGCGTGGCGGGCGGCGGCACCCCAGGAGCGGGACTTCTACCAGGGCCTCGTCCACGTCGCCGTGGCGTGGTACCAGCACGGCCGCGGCCGGCGGATCGGCTTCGAACGGCAGCTCGAGAAGGCGGCGCGGCGGCTCGCGCCCTACGCCCCGGAGCACCGCGGCGTGGACGTCACCTCGGTGCTCGCCCAGGTCGAGGCGGCGCGGGATGCCGCGACCCGCGAGCTCGAGCCCGTCCGACTCTAGAGATTGTCGAGGCCGACCTTCTGCAGCGCCCGGTTGAGCAGGACGCGGAGCCACCAGTCGCGGTGGAAGAAGAGCAGCAGGCCGAGCGCGACGAGGATCGTGCCGCTCACGACCTGGATCGCTCGGTAGTGGTCGCGCAGCCAGCGGAACGCGCTCATCGCGCGCGCGAACGCGACCCCGGCGAGCAGGAACGCGGAGCCGAGGCCGATCGAGTAGACGGCGAGCAGCAGGCAGCCCTTCAGCACGGTGCTCGAGTCGCTCGCGAGGACGAGCACCGCGGCGAGCACGGTGCCGATGCACGGCGCGGCGCAGACCGCGAATGCGCCGCCGAGCAGCAGGCTCGAGCCGCGTTGCCGCGCTCCCGCGAGCAGGTCCGGCGCGAGCACTCGCTCCGGCCACGGCAGCAGGCCGACGAAGCTGAGGCCGAGGACGACGAGGACGAAGCCGGCGATGTCCGTCTGCACGCTCGCCGAGACGGCGCCGCCCACCGCCGCCGCGCCGGCGCCGAGCAGCACGAAGACGACCGTGAAGCCGAAGATGAACGGCAGGCTCGCGGCCACCACCCGCCGGGCGGACCCCGGGCCGCCGAGCGCCCGCGCCTCGACTCCCGAGACCGCGGAGAGGTAGCCGGGCACGAGCGGGAGAACACACGGCGTGATCACCGACAGGAAGCCCGCGGCGAACGCGATCGGGATCTGGCTGGCCATTAGCCGTCGAAGCGGGCCAGCGCCTCGTCCACGCGGCGCTCGAGCTCCGGGTCGAGCGGCGGCTCGTCGCTGCGATCCCGCCTGCTCCAGCGCCAGACGCCGACGCCGATCGCGCCCGCGCCGACGACCAGTCCCGCAATGGGCAGCCACCACGCGAGCAGGTCGACGCCCTTCTTCGGCGGTGCGGCGAGGATCGACTGTCCAAACTGGTCGACGAGCTCCTGCTTGATCTGCCCTGCTGTCGCGCACGCGTCGATCCGCTTCCGGATGTAGACGCGGATCCGGTTCGCGACCGCCGAGTCGGACTGGTCGAGCGTCGTGTTGCAGGTCGGGCACATGATCTGTCCCTCGAGCGACGCGAGGGATGTCCGCGGCTTCGAGCAGGCGGCTGCGGGCGCGGCCGCCGCCAGGGCCGCGAGCGCGACGGCGGCCGCGCGGATCACGAGCTCAGCGCCGCCTCGAGCGCTCTCTCGAACTTCGCGGCGTTGTCGCCCTTGTCGATCGGCCCCTCGAGGTGCGCGCCGACGAGGCGCCCGCGCCGGTCGATGAAGAACGTCTCCGGGACGCCCGTCAAGTCGTACTGCGTGCCGACGAGACCGTCGTGGTCGCGCACGATCGGGTACGTGATGCCGTGCCTGCGGACGAAGTCGCGCGCGTCGCCGGCGACGTCGTGGTAGTCGACGCCGAGCACGACGACACCGTCACCGCGATGCTTCTGCCACGCTCGCTCGAGTGCGGCGGACTCGGTCTTGCACGGGCCGCACCAGGACGCCCAGAAGTTGACGACGACCGCCTTTCCCCGGAGCGACTTCAGGTTCACCTTTCCGTTGCCGTCCAGCCGTTGCAGGTTGAACCACGGCGCGGGCTTGCCGATCTTCAGCGGCTTCGGCTGGTGCGTGACGCGCCAGACGAGCAGCGCGAGCAGCCCGGCGACGGCCGCGGCCGCGAGCAGCTGCGCCGAGATCTTGAGCGGACGCGTCACGCCGCCACGATGAAGACGGGCGTCCCGATCTCGACGTGCTCGAAGAGCCACTCCGCCTCGGGGATGTGCATTCGGATGCATCCGTGCGACACCGAATAGCCGATCGAGCCGTCCTGCGGCGTCCCGTGGATGCCGACGCCCGGGGCCGAGAGTCCCATCCAGCGCGTCCCGAGCGGATTGCCCGGCCCGGGCGGCACCGGCTTCTCACCCGCCGCCCACGGCGAGGCCGGCGGATACCACCACGGATTCCGCCACATGACGACGATCTGAAAGCGGCCGAGCGGCGTCGGATAGACGCGCTGGCCGGTCGCGACGCCGAACATCCGCACGAGCCGCATCCCGTTGAAAAGCGCGAGGTGGTTGGACCCGCGCTCGATCACGATGATCGACGAGAAGGCCTTCGACGGCACCTCCGGCTGCAGCTTCTTCGCGTGCAGCTCGATCGGGTCGCGCCGGTTCGCCGCGAGCTGCGCTGCGATCGCAGTCGTCGCCGAGCGGCGGTCGAGCTGCTTGCCGGGCTTCGACGGCGTGACGACGGGCCTCGCGTTTCGCAGGAAGAGCCGCGCGTCGACGGGCTTCCGGTCGAAGCGCTGCGCGAGCTTCGCGACGAAGGCGGCTATCTGCGCGCGGCGGAGCTGGACCGAGAGCGCGACGGAGGAGTTCGGCGCGGCGACCTGTGCGCGCGAGAGAGCGCGGTCGAACGCGGCGACGGCGCCGAGCACGTCGGGCGAGACCGAGATCGTCGTCGAGCCGTAGTGGAGGACGACCGGCGCCGTGAAGGCCTGCTGCACGACGGCGGACGCGTCGGCCGGCGCGAGTCCGCCGACGAGGACGCCCCCGATCCGCACGCCGGCGGGCAGGACGGTGCCCGGCGTCGTCATCGTCCCGGTCGTCGTCGTCCCGGTCGTCGTCGTCCCGGTCGTCGTCGTGCCGGTCGTGTCGGCGGGCGGCGGTTCGTCGGCGAGCGCGAGCGCGGCGAACACTCCTGCGACGGCGGAGGCGACGAGCAATGAGGCGAGGCCGATGCGCTTCACGTCTGCAGAGATCGGGCGAAGATCCGTGGATCGTTCGTGATGATACCGTCGGCTCCGAGGCGCTCGAGCCGCTCGGCGAGCTCGGGATCGTCGACCGTCCAGACGAACACGGCGACGCCGAGTGCGTGGCACCGCCGAATCGCCCCCGTCGACACAACCGTCCAGTTCAGCGTCGCCGCACTCGCGCCGACGTGCCGCAGCCAGCGGGGCAGCCGCAACGGAAGCACTTGCCGGAGGCCCGCCAGGCTCGGCCTCACGACCGGGCGGACGAAGCGGTTACCGCTCAGCCCGTAACGGTCGTCCGGGTACGTAAGCGCGCGCCGCAGCGACGGCTCGGCCGCCGCGAGCGCGAGCAGGCTCGCCGTCGACGCCGTGCTCGCAAAGCTTCGAGACAGCAGGCCGTGACGGCGCACTGCGTCGGCGACGGCTCGCTCGTGGCCGCTCGCCTTCAGGTCGAGCTGCACGCCAATTCGGCGGTCCGTGACGAGCGCGAGCGCGTCGTCGAGACTCGCCTCGTCGTCCTGGCCGAGCGCGTCGCTGGAGTGCGCGAGCGCGACCGTCCCGTCGGCTCGGCCGATCACGTCGATCTCGACCGCGTCGACCCCGAGATCGGCCGCAGCGGCGATCGACGCGAGCGTGTTCTCGGGCGCGAGCACGGGCGCGCCGCGGTGACCGACGCGCACGATGGGTCCGTCGCCTCGGAGGAGCTCCACTACGATCGTTTGATCACGACGACCGCACAGTCGTCCGCGAGCTCGCCACCGGCAAAGGCGCGACAGTCCGCGACCACGGCCTGCGCGAGCTCCTTCGCGGGCAGCTCCCGCTGCGCGGAGAGCAGAGCATCGAGCCGTTCCGTCCCGTACAGCCGGCCGTCGCTTCGCGCCTCGATGACGCCGTCCGTGTAGACGACGACCGCCCCGCCGGGAGGCAGCTCGGCGGTCACCTCCTCGTACTGCTGGTCGACGTCGATGCCGAGGATCAGCCCGCGGGCGTCGAGGCTCTCAACGCGGCCGTCCGGCAGCACGATCCGCGGCGGCGGATGACCCGCGCCGGCGGCGGCGACGCGCCCGCTCTTCGCGTCGACGGTCACATAGACCATCGTGATGAACTTGCCCGGCGCGATCTCGCCGACGACGACCTCGTTCGCAGACGCGAGGAAGTCGCCCGGATCGGGATGCTCGCGTGCGAGCGACCGGAACACGAACTTCGCCATCGCCATGTCCGCCGTCGCCTCGATCCCGTGTCCGGTGACGTCGCCGAGCACAACTGCGAGCCGCTCGTCGCCCAGCTCGAGGAAGTCGTAGACGTCGCCGCCGACGTCGACGCGCGCGGCCGACTCGTAGACGTCGCCGACGTCGAGTCCCGCGATCTGCGGATGGGAGCGCGGCAGCAGCGAGCGCTGCATCGTGTCTGCGAACTCCTTCTGCTGCTGGTAGAGACGTGCGTTGTCGATCGCGAGCGCCGCCTGCCCGGCGATCGCGAGCGCCGCCGCGACCGTCTCCTCGGTGAGCGGCTCCCCCGGCCGGAACGAGAGGATGCTCAGGGAGGCGATCACCTCGGCGGGAGTCGCGATCGGGACGACGGCGGCCGTCCAGCCGCGCGCGAGGAAGGGCGCAAGCAGGATCCCGAGCTGCGACGCGGTCGGCTCATCGAGCCGGAACGGGACGCGCTCGCGGAACAGTCGCTGGATCGGCTGCGAGCCGAACGGCTGCGGCCGGTATAGGATCGCCCGTGCCGCTTCGGCGAGGTTCGGATCGGCGACGTGGATCGCACGCGGGAGCAGCTGCTCGCGGCGGGCGTCGGGCATGCGGATCACTGCCGCGTCGGCGTCGAGCACCTCGACGACGGTGCGGGTCACGGCCTCGAGCGTCGCGTCGAGCGAGAGGCTCTGTGCGAACGACCGCGAGATCTCGTACAGCGCGCCGAGCTGCCGCGCCGCCTGCCGCTCGGACGCGAGCGCCTCCTCGAGCTCCTCGCCGAGCTCCTTCGCCTGCTCGTGCAGCTGCGCGTTCTGCACCGCGACGGCGAGCTGGCCGGCGAGCGGCGCGAGCAGCGCGACGTCGTTCTCCGTCAGGCGTCGTCCCGCTTCGGGGTACACGGCGAGGAGGCCGATCGTCTCCTCGGCCGCGATCAGGGGCACGGCCACGACGGCCTCGATCCCAGCCTCGGCCGCCGCTTCCTCGACGCCGCTCGGCTCGTCGAGCACGACGGCGTCGCGGCCACGGAGCGGGCCCAGGGCGAGCTCGAGGACGCGCTCGGCCACACGGACGTGCGGGCCGGTGAGGCCGCGGCCGGCGGCCGGGACGAGCCGGCCCTCCTGGCGCAGGTAGACCGCGAGCTGGCCGACGCCGAGCAGCTCCGCGATCCGCTCGACGGCGGTCTCCAGCGTGTGCGCGAGCGAGAGCTCGGCGGTGGCCTGACCGACGACGGCGAGCAGGGTGCGCGTCCGCTCGAGCTCGCTCGCGAGCTCCTCGCCGCGCGCGCCGGCGCGCAGCGCGTGCGCGGCGCGGACGCCGAACGTGCCGAGCGCGGCCAGCTCCGGCTCGCCGGGCGCCGTCCCGGCCGGAAAGAGCAGCTGGAGCACGCCGACGGCGGGCCGCCCGAGCGGCAGCGCGGCGGAGACGGCCGTCTCCGGCGGCAGCAGGCCGTCCGTCGTCACGTCGACGGGGCCGAGGCCGGCGAGGGCGCGCGCCGCGACGACGCGTGCGCCGCCGAGCTTCGGCGGCGGCTCAGGGAGCCCGTGCGAGCTGACGAGGACCAGCTCGTCGCCGGCGGTGCGCTCCCACAGGAGCGCGATTGCCGCGCCGCTGACGGCCGCGGCGAGCCGGGTGAGCTCGTCGCGCGTCCGCGAGCCGTCCGAGCCGGCGGCGAGCGCCTCGCCGGCGAGCTCGAGCGCCGGGATCGCGATCGACGGCAGTTCACCTGCCCCGCCGACGCCGTAGGCGCGCAGGACGAGCGCGACCTGGCCGGCTGCGAGAAGCGCGGAGCGGCGCTCGTCGATTCCGAACGGCCGGCTGCGGAGGAGCTCGACCGACGCGACCGTCCGTCGGGCGAGCGAGACAGGTACGAGCAGCAGCGAGCGCGCGCCGGCGCGCGCGGCCGCGCGCCGAACGGCGGCAGGCGCCGCGGCGACGTCGTCGATCGGCTCGGCCGGCAGCTCGCCGACGGCGATGCGCGTCCCCTCGAGCTCGGCGGCGAGCGCGGCCGAGGCGGCGACCGCACGCGCCGACAGAGTTCCGCCGGCGGGGTCGAGGACGCGCACGACGCAGACCTCGGCGCCGCCGGCGCGGGCGGCCGCCTCCGCGACGAGGACGAGCGCGTCGGTGAGCGTCGCGCCCGCGGCCACGGCGACGCCGGCATCGGCGAGCGCCTCGAGCGCTGCCGCCGGCCCTTGCCGGCGTTGATCTGGCTCGACGACCATCAACCCTCCCAGGGCTCAGTATGGCCCACGGGAGCCTAGAATCCCTCCCTATGGCCCATCCCGCGCCGCGGCATGACGTCGCCGAGGACGACATCCCGCTCGATCCGACCGCGATCGAGCGGCGCTACCGCCTCGAACGCGCCCGCCGGCGCGCGCGCGAGCGGCACAAGCAGGAGACGACGCTCGCGCACTTCCGCTTCTACGCCGTGATGCTCGTCCTCGGCGTGGCCGCGATCGCGCTGCTCGTGCTCGTCTGGCACGAGATCCAGCGGCTCTTCGGACTCTGACGAGCTACTGCAGCTGCGAATGGAGTGCCCGGGTGAACGGGCTCCATGGGGCTTGTTCCCACGAGTCGCCGCCGCACATCGGGCACCGCGGAAGCTCGCGGTACACCGTCACGCCGTAGCTGCATTCCGCGCAATGGAACTCGCCCTTCACCGCCTGTCCGGTCGACCAGAACCGCACGAAGCCACCGGCCTCGGTACTCGCGACGCGCATCCGTTCCGTCATCCGACCCCCTTGCCGCCCGTGGACTTGGAGAATTCCCCATACTGCGATCCGTGCAAACCCCGGAGCCTCTGTACCCGGATCCGGATCCGCTCACCCGGCCGCCGGGAGCCGCTCGGCCCGTCCCGCGGGTCGGCGGGAGCGCCTTCGCCTGGGGCGAGCGGCTCGCGTCGCTCTCGGGCCTGGTGCTCGCGATCTCGGCGTTCACGGACTGGTACGCCGGCCAGCAGGGAGACGGCCTCGTGCTGAGCGTGATCGGCTGGCACACGGGCGCCCTGGGCAAGCTCGTGTTCTTCATCGGCCTCGCGGTGCTCGCGCTCGTTGCGTTACGGGAAGCCGGGATCGACCTGCCGGCGAGCGTGCCCGAGAGCCTCGTGCTGATCGCGCTCGGGTCGCTGGCGACGATCTTCGTGCTGATCCGCCTGATCTCGATTCCCGACACGTTCTTCGGAACGGCCGGCCGCGGGATCGGCATCTTCATCAGTCTCGCCGCGGCGCTCGCGATGATCGCCAGCGGACTGCTACGAGCAGCAGAAGAGCTATAGCGACGCCCAGCAGCGCGCCGGCGATCACGTCGAGCGGCCAGTGGACGCCGACGTAGACGCGCGAGAACGCGATCGCTGCTGCCAGCACGAAGAAGGCGGGCGCGGCGCGCGGCCACGTCGCCGCCAGCACCGTCGCGCAGGCGAAGCTTGTGGCCGCATGGCCGGACGGGAACGCACCCGTGGCAGGGTCGTGGACGAGCGGCGCCGGTCGCGCGTACACGAGCGGAGGCCGGTCCCGGCCGATCACGGCCTTGAGGATGCCCGAGGTGGCGTCGGCGGTCGCGTCCGCTGCTGCGACGAGCAGGAAGATCCTGGGCCGCCGCCATGCATAGGCGAGCAGCAGGGCGAGCAACAGCCAGATCGCGCCGTACGTGCCGATCCGCGTCAGCCAGACGAAGATGTCGTCGAGCCAGCCGACGCGGTGATGGACGATCCAGCGCTCGACGTGCCGGTCTAGGCCGATCAGGTCGGCAGGACTTGCTTCGTCTGGTCGATCAGCTGCTGCAGGTCGAACGGCTTGCCGACGAAGCCCTGCGCGCCGCGCTCACGCGCCACGTCCCCGGACTCGACCTGGCCGCTGAACATCACGACCGGGATCGCCCCAACGCCGTGCCGCTCCTGGATCTGCCGCAGCATCTCCCAGCCGTCGACCTGCGGCATCATCACGTCGAGCAGGATCAGGTCCGGCCGCGCATCGTCGATCGCCGCGAGCCCTTCCGCGGCGCTGCCCGCCTCGCGGACGGTGTAGCCCTCGAACTCGAGGTTGACGCGGACGAGCTCGCGGACGCGCTCGTCGTCGTCGACGAGCAGGATCAGCGGGCCGGTGCTCGCGGAGCCGCCCGGGCCTGAGCGCTCGAGGAACCTCTGCAGGTCGGCGCGGCGGTACCGACGGTGGCCGCCGGGCGTGTAGAACGCCGGCACGCGGCCCTGATCGGACCATTTGCGAATCGTACTCTGGGCGACGCCGAGGAAGCGCGCAGCCTGGCCGAGCGTGAGCCATTCGCCCTCGCCGCCACGCGCGGAAGTCTGATCCCTGAACCCCATCGGGATTGGAACTTAACCAAAGCTTCGTTTTCTTACACCTCAAGGGTGCGTCAGGGTGCGCACGTACGTCACGAGCCCGCGATCCGGCTTCGGATTGTCGTGCAGCGCCTCGCCGACGGCGACCCCGACGCCGAAGATCACGACCGCCAAGGCGATGCGGATCGTCCAGCGGACGGCGGTGGGGCGACTCCGGCGCCGCCGGACGGGTCGGCGGCCGGTACTCATGGCTCGTAGTCGAGGGCGCCGCGCAGATACATCTGGAAGGCGGCCGCGACGACGGTCGTCAGGTCGCGCGTCCATCCCGGGGTAGCGGCCCGCTCGGAGACGGCCTCGCGCGCCCAGCTCTCGGCGTCGGCGTAGGCCCGTGCGAGGTCGGCGAGCGTGAAGCTCTGGCCGACACGGCGGCGGAGCTCGTCCGTGACGACCTCGATCTGGGCGAGCAGCCGCCCGTAGCGTGTCGGATCGGCGCGCTCGGACTCGACGCGCCGCAGCGCGTCCTCCCACTCGTGCCGTGCCGTCTCGAGCCCGATCGCCATCCGCGGCGATGCTAGTACTCGTCGGAGCAGCAGCGCTCCGGCCAGAGCGGCTCGAGCTCGTCGACGATCCGGTCACCGAGTTCGTAGCCGGGCCGCGCGAGTGCGAATGCCGCGTGTGCGTGCAGGCATTTGAGACTCCCGTCGCGACTCGATCCGCCGATCCCCGACTCGAGCGACGCATGCTCCCAACCCGACCCGGCGAGCTCGCGGCGGAGCCGCCGCTGCTCGTCGGAGGCGCGCTCGAGGCTCGCGGCAAGCTTGGGATCGCTCCGCGCCGCGTCCGTCCACCGCTCGACGCCTCCCGCCGCCTCGAGTCGCGAGATCGCGGCGACGAGCCAGCGGCAGGTCAGGTAGTAGGTGGTCGGGAAGGGAGCGCCCGCGTCGTCGACCGGAGCTTGCTCCGTGACCGCCGGGCGGCCGAACGGACAGCGCACCACAACACGACGAAAGGCGCGGGGCGCGCGTCCGAGCTGCTTCTCGACCAGAGCGCGGTCATCCACGACTCCTGAGACTAGCCCGCAGGTGTTTCCGCCACTCCCCGATCCCCTTGACGATGTAGAGATGCTCGCCCGGCTTGACGTAGCCGAGACGACGGGCCTCGCGCTCGAGCGCGGCGAGGCTGGTCGAGACGCCGAGGCGGCGCTCGAGCGACCGCTTCTGCGCCTCGAGCGCGCGTACCTCGGCGCGGCGGACGTCGCGCGCCTTGCTCGAGTGCAGGTACGCGTGCACCGGGCGGTAGTAGAGGAGGCCGACGAGCGCGAGCGCGGCGACGCCTGCCCAGCGGAGGGCGATCGTGGAGCGAGCCGGTCGTCGACGCCGCGACATGCCGGGGACACTTCGCCCCCGCATCGCAGGTTCCTACTCGACGATGTCGACCTTGATCACGTTCGTCGAACCGGGGATGTTGACGGCGGTGCCGGCGGTGATCACCACGCGGTCGCCGGTCGAGATGAGCCCCGCGGCGCGCGCGGCGGCGATGGACTCGTTCCACAGATCGTCGACGTCGCGCGCCTCCGGAATCAAGATCGGCGTCACGCCCCACTCGATCGCCATCTGGCGCACGGCCCAGTCCATGTGGGTGAGCGCGATGATCGGGCGCCGCGGCCGGAGCCGCGCGACCGCGGAGGCGGTGCGTCCGGTGAACGTCGGAACGAGCAGCGCGCGCGCGCCGAGTGTCTCCGCGAGGTCGCAGGCCGCGTTCGACATCGCCTGGCCGATCGTCGGCTCCTCGGCGCGCTCCGGCAGCTCGTGCCGGTAGCCCATGCTGGGCTCGACCGCGCGCGCGATCCGGTCCATGTAGCCGACGGCCTCGACCGGGTACTCGCCGACCGCAGTCTCGCCGGAGAGCATGACCGCGGACGTGCCGTCGAGCACCGCGTTCGCGACGTCGCTCGCCTCGGCACGTGTCGGCTCGGCGTGGTGGATCATCGTCTCCAGCATCTGCATCGCCGTGATCACCGGCTTCCCGCGCTCGAGACAGCGCAGGATGATCTTCTTCTGCAACAGCGGCACGAGCGCCGGCCCGATCTCGACGCCGAGGTCCCCGCGTGCGACCATCGCCGCGTCGGTCTCGGCGAGGATGTCGTCGAGCGCCTCCACGGCCTCCGACTTCTCGATCTTGGCGATCACGTGGGCCTTCGAGCCGTGCTCCTCGACGAGCTTCTTCAGGTCGTGCACGTCGGCGGCGGAGCGGACGAAGGAGAGGGCGACGAAGTCGACGCCGAGCTCGAGCGCGAACTCGAGGTCGTCGATGTCCTTGCGCGTCAGCGACGGGATCGGGATCGGCACGCCCGGCAGGTTGACGCCCTTGTGCGAGCTGATCCTGCCGCCGACGACGACGCTGCAGCACGCCCGGCCCTTCTCGATCCGGTCGACCCGCAGACGGACGAGCCCGTCGTCGATCAGGACGTCGTGACCGGGCTGGAGCACGTCGCCGATCACGGCCGGCAGGACGGGCAGATCGCCGTTCGTCGTCGTTCGCTCGCCGACGACGGCGATCTCGTCGCCCCGGTGCAGGATCACCGGCTCGGGCAGGTCGCCGATGCGCAGCTTGGGCCCCTGGAGGTCCGCGATCAGCGCGAGCGGCCGGCCGACCTCCTCGGAGATCGCGCGCACGGCGCTCGCCCGCTCCGCGTGCTCTTCGTGCGTGCCGTGGGACAGATTGAGGCGCGCCGCGTCCATCCCGGCGGCCGCGAGCTCGCGCAGCCGTTCGCTCGACGCCGACGCGGGACCGAGCGTGGCGACGATCTTGGTGCGCCGAGAGGGAGCGCTCGCCATGGCCTGAGAGTAGCTACGGCCGTGGCCGTTGTCCGGATCGGACGCGACGTCAGCCGTGCCGGGCGCGCGGGAACGCGGCCCAGCCGGGATAGACCGCGGCGTCGCCGAGCTCCTCCTCGATCCGGAGCAGCTGGTTGTACTTCGCGACGCGGTCCGTTCGAGACGGGGCTCCCGTCTTGATCTGGCCCGCGTTCGTCGCGACGGCCAGGTCGGCGATGGTCGTGTCCTCGGTCTCGCCCGAGCGGTGCGAGATCACGGTCGCGTACGCGTGCGAGCGCGCGAGCTCGATCGCCTCCAGCGTCTCGGTCAGCGTCCCGATCTGGTTCACCTTGACGAGGATCGCGTTCGCGACTCCCTCGTCGATGCCGCGCCGCAGGCGCTCCGGGTTCGTCACGAACAGGTCGTCGCCGACGAGCTGCAGCCGGTCGCCGAGCCGCTCGGTCAGCTGCCGCCATGCGCCCCACTCGTCCTCCGCCAGTCCGTCCTCGACCGACACGATCGGGTAGCGCGCGGCGAGACCGTCGTAGAACTCGATCATCCCGGCGCCGTCGAGGATCTCGCCCTCGAGCCGGTAGCCGCCGCTCTCGTAGAACTCCGTCGACGCCGGATCGAGCGCGATCGCGATCCGGTCGCGGTGCCCTGCGCGCTCCGCGGCCTCGAGGATCGCATCGAGTGCCGCCGAGCTCGACTCCAGGTCCGGCGCGAAGCCGCCCTCGTCGCCGACGCCGGTGGCGAGGCCGCGGTCGTGGAGCACGCCCTTCAGCGCGTGGAAGACCTCCGTCGCGATCCGCAGCCCGTCCGAGAAGCTCTCCGCGCCGGCCGGGACGACCATGAACTCTTGCAGGTCGATCGAGTTCTGGGCGTGCGCGCCGCCGTTGATCACGTTCAACATCGGCACCGGCAGCGTGTGCGCGCCGACGCCGCCGATCCAACGGTAGAGCGACATGTTCGTGTTCGCAGCAGCAGCCTTCGCCGCGGCGAGCGACGCACCGAGGATCGCGTTCGCGCCGAGACGGCCCTTGTTCTGCGTGCCGTCGAGCTCGAGCAGCCGTGAGTCCACCGCGGGCTGGTCCTCCGCGTCGAGGCCCTTCAGCGCGGCGGCGATCTCGGTGTTGACGTTCCGCACGGCCTGGGAGACGCCCTTGCCGCCCCACGCGCGCGCGTCGCCGTCGCGCAGCTCGAGCGCCTCGTGGACGCCCGTCGACGCGCCGGACGGGACCGCGGCACGGCCGACGGCGCCCGACTCGAGACCCAGCTCGACCTCGACCGTCGGATTCCCCCGGGAGTCGAGGATCTGGCGGGCATGCACGTCGGCGATCGCGGCTGTCACAGTGCGGACTCCTTCTTGGCGAGATCGAAGTAGCGGTCCTGCTCCTCGAGCGGCAGCGCCGTCCACGTCTCGCCCGCCTCGGCGGCGAGCTGCTCTGCGCGCTCGACGCGCATCCTGAAGCGATCCGTCGCCGCGCGCAGCGCAAGCTCCGGATCGACGTTCAGACGGCGCGCGACGTTGACGGCCGCGAACAGCACGTCGCCGAGCTCCGCGACGTGCCGCCGGTCGGGCTCCGTCTCGGGCGGCGGCTCTTCCCCGACCTCCGCCTTCAGCTCGGCGATCTCGGCGTCGAGGTCGGCGACGGCGCCGCCGAGATCCGGATACTCGAAGCCGACCGCCCGCGCGCGCCGCTGCACCTTGCGCGCGTGCAGGAGTGCCGGCAGGTTCTCGGGAACGTCGTGGAAGACGCCCTCGCGTTCTTCCTGCTCGCGCTTGATCTTCTCCCAGTTCTCGCGGACGCGGCCTGCCGTGCGCGCCTCGACCTCGCCGAAGACGTGCGGATGCCGCCGCACGAGCTTCTCGTGGATCCCGCGCGCCACGTGCTCGAGATCGCCGGCGCCGCGCTCCTCGAGCAGCAGCGCGAGGAAGTACGTCTGGAACAGGAGATCGCCGAGCTCGTCGACGAGCTTCGCGTCGTCGCCCGTCATGGCGGCCTCCGCGACCTCGTACGACTCCTCGACCGTGTGCGGGACGATCGTCCGCGCGGTCTGCTCGCGATCCCAGGGGCACTCGCGCCGAAGCGTCTCGGTCAGCGCCTGGAGCTCGAGAAGGGCCTCGGCGAGGCCCTGGCTCACTTCGTCGTGCTCGTCGTGGCGGTGGCGGTCGTCGTCGCCGCGGGCCCGCTCGTCGCCGCGGTCGTCGCGGTGGACGTCGTCAGCGCCGCGCACGGATCGGTCAACGGCTTGTAGGCGGCGCCGTACGACAGCTTGCCCTTGCAGAAGTCCTTCTTCGTCGTGTCGACCCACTTCGACATGGCGTCGTTCCTCTTCGTCTGCAGGAGCTGCTGGCGGATGCGCCTGGATGATGTGCCAGCCGTACTGCGTCTTGATCGGCGGCGAGAGCTCACCCGTCTTGAGCGAGAAGGCCTTCTGGTCGAACGGCGCCACGGTCTGACCGCGCGAGATCGTCAGCTTGCCGCCCTGCGCGGCCGAGCCCGGATCCTTCGAGTACTTCTTCGCGAGCGCGGCGAAGTTGCCGCCGCTCTTCAGCTGGCTGTAGATCGTGTCGGCGAGCTTCTTGGAGTTGACGAGGATGTGGCGGACGTCGCGGCTCTCGGGCTGCCCGTACTGCGACTTGTGCGAGTCGTAGTACGCCTTGACGTCGGCGTCGGAGACCTTCACGCCGCTCGTGACCTTCTTGAAGATCCCCTCGGAGAGCAGCTGCGCCCTGATGTCCTGCTTCACCTGGTCCTCGGTGAGACCCTGGGCCTTCAGCTGCTGTCGGTACTTCTTGTCGTCGCCGTTGAAGTACTGCTTCTTGATCTGCGCGAGCCGCGCGGTGACCTGCTTGTCGGTCACGT
>VAWW01000058.1:12895-91417 GCA_005884575.1 Actinomycetota bacterium | reverse complement strand
AGCCGAGCTTCGGAAACGTTCGCTTCTGCGCCTTGAAGCTCTTCTTCGCCTGGGCGAGCAACGCGTCGAACTGGGCCTTCGAAATCGTCTTGTCCCCGACCACGGCGACGTCTCCGGCCGGGACGCTCTTGGGGCTGGACGAGCCGCCGCAACCCGCCGTGAGCACGGCGAGGAGCGCGACCAGCAACAGAATCGGAAGGGCTTTCTTCATACGAAACGCCGCTCAGGCGGCCTGGCGGGCCTCCAAGATAGCATCGACGAGACCGACCGCCTGCGGGAACCCTTTCTCGCTCCGCAGAGCCACTTCCCGGTTCGCAACGGTGTACACGGCAGTGTGGATCCGGCTGCGCAACTCGCGCAGTTCCTCCGACCCGAGGACGAGGCGGCCGACCGTCGCTTTGTTGCCACGGAAGACAAGGTAGTCCGCGCCGAGCCGAGCGAGCTTGAGCTTGGCCTCCTGGATCGCGAACAGGCTCTGCACCGGCTCCGGCAGCGGGCCGAACCGGTCTGCGAGCGCCGCCTCGAGCTCGCGCAGCTCGTCCTCCGTCTCGGCGAGCGCGAGCCGCCGGTGGACGTCGATCCGCAGCGCCTCCGACGCGATGTACGTCGCGGGGACGTAGGCGTCGATCCGCGCGTCGACCCGGACGGGCCGCGCGGCGATCCGCCGCCGGCCCTGCAACTCTGCCACCGCTTCGTTCAGCAGCTCGACGTAGAGCTCGAAGCCGACCGCGGCGACGTGGCCCGACTGCTCCGAGCCGAGCAGCTCGCCGGCGCCGCGGATCTCGAGGTCGCGCATCGCGATCGCAAAGCCGGCGCCGAGCTCGGTGTGGTCGGCGAGCGTCGCGAGCCGCGCACGCGCCTCCGCGGTCAGCTCGCGGGCGTCGGGGTAGAAGAGGTACGCGTGAGCCGTCACGTCGCTGCGGCCGACGCGCCCGCGGATCTGGTAGAGCTGGGAGAGGCCGAGCTGGTCGGCACGCTCGACGATCAACGTGTTCGCCTGCGGGATGTCGATCCCCGATTCGATGATCGTCGTCGAGACGAGCAAGTCCGCGTCGCCGCGGAGAAACGCGTGCATCTTCTCCTCGAGCTCCTTCTCCCTCATCTGTCCGTGCGCGACCTGGATGCGGAGATCGGGGCACAGCTGCTGCAGCTTCTGCGCGGCCTCCTCGATCGTCTCGACGCGGTTGTGCAGATAGAACGACTGGCCGCCACGCTCCTTCTCGCGGTCGAGCGCGGTCATGATCAGCTCCTGGTCGTACTCACCGACCGTGGTGCGGATCGGCCGCCGGCCCTCCGGCGGGGTCTCGATGATCGAGATGTCGCGCATCCCAGCGAGCGACATGTGCAGCGTGCGCGGGATCGGCGTCGCGCTCAGCGTCAGTACGTCGACCTCGAGGCGAAGGCTCTTCAGCAGCTCCTTCTGGGCGACGCCGAAGCGCTGCTCCTCGTCGAGCACGACGAGACCGAGCTCCTTCGGGATCACGTCGCGGCTGAGAATGCGGTGCGTCCCGATCAGCACCTCGACCTTGCCCGCGGCGAAGTCGGCGAGGACCTGCTTGACCTCCTTCGGCGGGCGGAAACGCGAGACCATCTCGACGCGGACGGGAAAGTCGCGGAAGCGCTCGCGGAACGTGTTCCAGTGCTGCTCGGCGAGAATCGTCGTCGGCGCGAGGACGAGCACCTGCTTGCCGTTGACGGCGACCGCGAACGCTGCTCGGACGGCGACCTCGGTCTTTCCGAACCCGACGTCGCCGCACACAAGCCTGTCCATCGGCTGCGACGACTCGAGATCCTCCTTGACCGCCTCGATCGCACGCGCCTGGTCGTCGGTCTCGCGGTACGGGAAGCTCGCCTCGAGCCGTTCGAGCCACTCGTTGTCGAGGTCGTATGCGATCCCCTCGGCCGCCTGCCGCTGCGCGTAGAGCGCGATCAGCTCGCCGGCAAGCTCCTGGACCGACTCGCGCGCGCGCGACTTCAGCAGCTGCCACGCCTTGCCGCCGAGCTTCGAGAGCGCGGGCGCCTTCGCGTCGGCGCCGATGTAGCGGCTGACCTTGCCGAGCTGCTCGTGCGGGACGTAGAGGCGGTCCTCGCCGCGGAACGCGAGCAGCAAGTAGTCGCGCGTGACGCCCGCGACCTCCTTCGTCTCGAAGCCGAGCAGCTTGCCGACGCCGTGGTCCTCGTGGACGACGTGGTCGCCCGTTCGCAGGTCGGCGAAGCTCTGCAGCGCGCGGCCGCCGAGCCTGCGTTCCCTCGGCGCCTTCCGGCGGAAGACCTGGTGGTCCGGCAGCAGGACGAGGCCGAGGTCGCGCCAGACGAAGCCGCGCCGCGCGGGGGTGATCGCGAACAGGAGCTCGGCCTCCTGGGGGAGATCCTCGTCGCTCTCGATGACGCGGGGCTCGACCCGCCGGAGCAGGTTCGCCGTGCGCAGCGCCTCGCCACGATGCGGAAACGCGACGACGACGCGCTGGCCGGCGTTGACGAACGCGGCCAGCTCGTTCTCGGCCTCGGCGAGTCCGCGCGCCGCGATCGCGGGCCGCAGCGCCTCGAACGCGAACGGCTGCCCCTGCGGGAACGGATCGAGCTCCGACGCGGAGTCGAACGGGACGGGCGGCAGGTTCTCCTCCTCCCAGACCCGGCGCACCTCGTCGGGCTGCCACACGAAGTCGGGCGAGCGATCGAGCGGCGGTACGAGGTCGTCCGGCACCGGACGCACGTCGCCGTCCTCGCCGTGCCACTCCTCGACGAGGTCGAGCCGCCGCTCGGCGGCCGGATACACGACTGCGTGCTCCACCGGATGAAGCGCGCGCTGCGTGAACGGGGAGAAGGCGCGGATCGACTCGATCTCGTCGCCGAAGAACTCGGCACGCAGCGGCTCGCGGCCCGTCGCCGGGAAGACATCGATCAGGCCGCCGCGGACGGCGAACTGGCCGCGCTCGTCGACCCGGTCGACGCGCTCGTAGCCGGCGAGCGCGAGCTCCTCCGCGAGGGCCTCGACGGCGACCTCGCGGCCGGCCGCGAGCTGGATCGGCGCCGGGCGCGCGTCTCGCGGCGGCATCGCCTCGGCGACCGCGGCCGCGGACGCGCAGACGAGGCCGCCGGCCGCGAGCACGTCGAGCGCGCGCGCCCGCTCGCCGACGAGGTGCGGCGGCGGCTCGAGCCCGGACTCCCAGTGGACGCCGCGACTCGGCAGCAGCGCGACGCGCTCCTCCCCGACGAACCAGGCGGCCGCCTCGGCCGCGTCGCGCGCGTCGGCGTCCTCCGGCAGCAGCACGACGAGCGGCGCGTCGAGCCGTTCGTGGAGCGCGGCGAGGACGAGCGGCAATGCCGGCTCGGAGACGCGGGCGCGCGCCGGCAGCGCCTCGGCGAAGGCCTGCAGGCGCTCGTGCTCGACGAGCTGGCGGACGAATGCGTGGAGTACCGGGCGGTCCATGACGAACGGCGGAACCGACGGTTCCGCGGACGTCTATCGTAGCCGCCGACCTCTGGTCGTCGACGCGGCCGACAATCGCGCCGTGAGCCGCGAAATCGACTCGCCCGCCTGGGAGCCCGACACGGTTGTCGCGTTCGAGCAGTTCCTCGACCGCGGTGCGCGCTGCTGCAACCGACGTCCCTGTGAAGCCCGGTCCGCCGCGCGCGATCCCGACGCGCCGCGACCCGAAACCGGCGCCGCGCCGGCCGCCCCGTAGCGCCGCATTCAGGTACACGCGCGTCTACGTCGGGTCCCGGCCGCCCCTACTCCGCTCGAGCGTAACGCGAAAAAACGCGCGGATGGGACACGAGACTGTGCCGAAAGTGTGACGGCGGCGTTCCTCCGTCGAGGGAGGCCGTGCCGAACGTCCACGCCGATGCACCGTCCGGGCCGCACGGCATGCACGGAGAAGGAGCTCGACGGCTCCGGCGCCTGGACGTGCTCGAGCTGGGCGATCGATCTGCAACCTGCCGATCGTCTCGCCTCGCCCGTTTGTCGGTGCGTGCACGCGCTTCGCCCGCTGGGTCTGCGTGAGCGGCGCGCCGAGCGCCTAGTTGTACTTCTGCTGCGCCCGCTCGAGACCCTCGGTGTCGAGCGTCTCGACCGCGTCGGCGGCGCGCGCGACAATCGCCTCGGCGTCCTCGGCCGGCTCGAAGTTCGACAAGACGTAATCCGCGAGTGGACGCGGGTCGCCGCGGCCCGGTCGGCCGACGCCGACCCGCAGGCGGAGGAAGTCCGGCGTCCCGAGCTGCTTCGCGATCGAACGCAGGCCGTTGTGCCCCGCGAGGCCGCCGCCGAGCCGCGCCTGCAGGCGTCCAGGCTCGAGGTCGCTCTCGTCGTGGACGACGAGCAGCGCGTCCGGCTCGACCTTGAAGAAGCTCGCGGCGGCCTGCACCGAGCGGCCGGACTCGTTCATGTACGTCTCCGGCTTCAACAGCGCGACGCGATGGTCGTCGATGCGCAGCTCCGCGAGCTGCCCTGAGAACTTCCCGCGCCACGACGCACCGTGCCGCCGCGCGAGCTCGTCGACGACCATCCAGCCGACGTTGTGGCGGTTGCCCGCGTATTCGCGACCGGGGTTGCCGAGGCCGACGACGAGCAGATCGAGCGACGAGGCGGCCTCGCCCCGCCGCCGGAACAGCCGCACGAGCTAGCCCTCGACGGTGCCCGGCTCGCCGGCGGCGTCCGCCCCCGGCTCGGCCGGCTGGTCGGCGGCGCGCTCCGGCGCCTCGCCCTCCGGCACCTCGGCGCCCTCGGCGGCCTCTTCCTCGGTGACCGCTTCCTCGGGCTCGACCTCGCGCGTCGGCATCGTCACCGTCGCGAGCACGGTCTCGGGATCGTCGAGGAACGTGACGCCCTCGCGACTCGACAGGTCGGTGATGCGCAGCGTGTCGCCGATCTCCATCCCGCTGACGTCGAGCTCGAGATGCTCCGGCACCTCCAGCGGCAGCGCCTCGACCTGCACCTCGCGCGCGACCTGCGAGAGCACGCCGCCGCCGCGCACGCCCGGCGAGTCGTCGCCGCCGTGCAGCTGGACGACGACCGTCGCCTGGATCGGCTGGTCGAGCCGGACCTCCTGCAGGTCGATGTGCGTCACGAACCCGCGCACCTTGTCCTGCTGGTACTCCTTGAGGATCGCGGAATGCGACGCCTGCTTGCCCTCGACGACGACGTCGATGATCGCGTGCAGTCCGCCGGCGCCCGTGAGCGCCCGCCGCAGGTCGCGCTCGAGAACGGCGAACGGGACCGGCGTCGTCCGGCCGTAGAGCACGCCCGGAATCAGGCCCTGCCTGCGCAGGCGCCGCGACGGGCGGGTGCCAAGCGACTCCCGCTCCTGGACGCTCAGCTTGACGCGTTCTCCTGCCATTCCGGCGGCGGAGTGTAGCGGAACGGGCTAGCCGTAGACTCGGCGGACGAGGACGCCGAGCCGGCCGAAGTCGAACGTGAACGGCTTGAACGCGGGCGAGGAGAAGTGCGCCGTCACCGTCCCCGGCTCGAACCCGAGGTTGACGGCGAACACGTAGATCCTTCCGCCCGCCCGCCCCGCGATCGCATCGACGCGCCCGCTCGACTCGACGCGGACAGGCACGGGCGCGCCGAGGATCCACGGCGTCAGCGCCTTGATCTGCGTATCGGTGCGCTTGATCTCTTGCTGCACGTCGCCGCCGACGCGGAACTGGCTGTAGTTCGGCGTCCACGAATGGGTGAAGTAGCCGATCCCTTTCGCACCGTTCGTGATCGCCATCCAGACCTCGGCCCGCAGCTCCACGGGGGTGATGCCGCGGCCCTTGCACCACTGGCTCGAGGTGCTCGCGGCTTCGATCCACTGGTAGGTCGGACGGCCGCCCGCGTAGTTCGAGACGAGCTCGCGCTGTGCGTCCGCGACACGGCCGATCCAGTCCGGCTTGCACCACCCGTAGAGCGGATAGAGGTCGAAGCCGAGCAGGTCGATCGCACGTGCGTAGTCGCGGTACACGCCGCGGTTGCCTCGCGTCCACGTCGGCGGCGGCAGCTTGCTGAAGAAGCCCGACGTGAGCGTCAGGAAGTCGACCTTGCCGCCCACCGTGCGGCGGTGCGCGGCGATCTGTGCGGGCGTCGTGCCGCGCATGTCCGGCTCGTCGTCGAAATGCCAGCCGAGCAGTGCGGGCCCGGTGCCCTTGGAACCGGCGGGAAGGACGCTGTAGACGCCGGCATCCGCGGCCGCCGCGAGCTCGGCGTCGTCGCTCGTGTCGGAGCAGCCCTTGCCGAGGAAGACGTCGATCCCGAGCGCTGCTTGCTGCTTGAACGAGCCGGGGCACTGGAGCCACTGCATGATCGGGAAGAAGGGCTTCCCGTCGACGACGAGATGACCGCTGCGCAGCACCGCGGTGACAGCCGACGCGCCGGACGGGAGCGCGAGCGCGACTGCTGCTGCGAGAACAGTCAGGCGTGCTGCCACAGCGAGAGCGCGAGGCTTCCGTGCTCGCACACCGAGGTCGGGGGAACGATTCGCACCACGACCGAACCGTTCCCGTTCGGCCGGACGCGAAGCCGGTAGGCCTTCGGCTCGCAACGGCGGCCGACCGGCTCGCCCGTGCCGGGCACGTCCGGGGAGAAGCGGGCGCTCGCGCTCGCGGCCTTGCCGGGCGCGAGCGTGATCAGCGCCGCCGTTCCCACGCCCGGACGCTGCGGGTGCGGCGCGGTCGGCAGCTTCCGTCCCGTTGCGTCGAGCAGCTCGACGCGCGGCTGGCCGCTGAGCCAGCACGCGGTCGACGAGCGGTTGACGAGGCGCAGGCGGTAGACGATGTTGCCCGCGCCAGCGCTCCCCGGGACGACCGAGAAGCTGCCGCGCAGCGCCGAGCCGTCGCACGGCACGCCGAGCGCAACGGCCGCGAAGAGGGCCGGGATCACGCTCGCACGGTATCGCCGGCCTGGATGCGCCCGCCGAGGATGACGTCGGCACGCAGCCCGCCGCGGTGCACGAGCGGCTTCAGGATCGGCTCGCCGATCAGCTCGGCGAGATGGCGGCACGGCTCGCAGAGCTGCCGCCCCTGGCAGAGGACTTCGCCGACCCAGAAGCGGCGGCCGACGAGCTCGTTCAGCCGGACGCCGCGCGTCGTGACGTTTCGGCGCGTCGCACCCGGAGCCAGGCCGAGCGTCTCGACCACCTCCGCCTCGACGAGCGTCAGGTCGCGGGCGACACGCTCGTCGTAGTAGTAGCCGAGCCCGGCCGCATAGCGGTCGCCGTCGATGCCGATTCCCGCGCCGACGTGCGCCTCCATGCGTTCCTCGATCGGCTCGCCCGCGGCGCGCGCCACGTGCACGTGCTCGACCGTGCCGAGCGGTGGCGCAGGCAACCGTGCCTGGTCGCGGAGGTTCGCGAGCGGCAGGAAGAGCGGCTCGGGCAGCGCCTCCCAGGGCGACCAGGTCCACTCCGCGCACTTCTCCGGCTCGCGCGCAACCGGTTCGCCGCCGGCCCAGCCGAGCAGCACGAACGTCGTCCGATAGCGCAGGCCTCCGTCGAAGTCGTCGAGCGTCGTCGCGACGGCACCTGGGTCGGCGCCGCCGAGGCCTGTCTCCTCTCGCAACTCGCGCAGCGCCGTCTCCTCGGCCGTCTCGCCGGGTTCGCGGTTGCCGCCCGGCACGGACCACGTTCCCTCGCCGTGCGTGCCGCGGCGCAGGCCGACGAGCACGCGGCCGTCGCGGACGAGGATCGCACCCACACCGTCGCGGCGGGCCATCGCCGTGTTCAGAAGAGCTGGTTCTCGCCGGCGAAGATCGCGGACACCGAGTCGTCGGAGAAGACGTTATGGATCGTCTCGGCGAGGATCCCGGAGACGGACAGCACCTCGACGTTGTCCGGCCGCGTCAGCGGATTGATCGGGACCGTGTCCGTGACGATCACGCGATCGAAGACGCTGTCCCGGATCCGTTCGAGTGCATCGCCGTTGAAGAGTGCGTGCGTCGCGCACGCGATCACGCGCGTCGCGCCTGCCTGCTTGAGCGCCTGCGCGCCGGCGCACAGCGTTCCGGCGGTGTCGATGATGTCGTCCGTCATCACGGCTGTCTTGCCCTTGACGTCGCCGATGACGTCGGTGACGCGTGCGACGTTGTGCGCCGGCCGCTCCTTGTTCAGCACGACGAGATCGCCGCCGATCATCTCTCCGAACTTGCCGGCGAGCTTCGCGCGGCCGGTATCCGGCGCCACCGCCACGCGCGGCTCGTCGTCGCCGAGCAGATCGCGAACATGCTGCGCGAACATCGGCACGGCGGTCATGTGGTCGACGGGCTTGTTGAAGAAGCCCTGCACCTGGCCCGCGTGGAGGTCCATCGTCAGCACGCGGTCAACGCCCGCGGTCTCGAGCATGTCCGCGACGAGGCGCGCGGTGATGGGCTCGCGCGGCCGCGACTTCTTGTCCTGGCGGGCGTAGAAGTACCAGGGCACGACGGCCGTGATCCGCTTCGCGGACGCGAGCTTCGCTGCGTTGATCATGATCAGCAGCTCCATCAGGTGATGGTCGACGTCGCTCGCGGCCGTCTGGACGATGAACATGTCGGCGCCCCGCACCGACTCGGAGAAGCGGACGTACGTCGTGCCGTCGGCGAACGTCGAGATCTCGCGACGGCCGAGGTCGACGCCGAGCTGCTCGGTGATGCGCGCGGCCAGCTCCGGGTGCGAGCTGCCGGCCACGACCATCAGCCGCTTCCGCGGCGCGTGTTCGAGCCAGTTGGCCCGCTTCACGGCGGTCTCCGCCTCCGGAATCTCGAGGCCGGGCAGGCGGGTCAGCTCAGTCGTCGCGGTTTCGATCGGCGTGTCTTTCCTTGTTGATCTGGCGGGCCCGTGCGATCGCGAGGGAGCCGGGCGGGACATCGTCCGTGATGACGGACCCCGCCGCAACCCAAGCATCGTCTCCAATCTCGACCGGAGCAACAAACGCATTCTGGACCCCGGTCCTGACGTTCCTTCCGATCTTCGTGCGCCCCTTCGGTTTTCCCGGCTCGTGGGGGAAGTTAACCGTGATGTTCCCTGCCGCCACGTTCGTGTCCTCGCCCACCTCGGCGTCACCCAGGTAGGAGAGGTGCGGAACCTTCGTGCGCGGGCCGATCCGGGTCTTCTTCAGCTCGACGAAGGTGCCGACCTTGGCGTCCTCGTCCACGACTGTTCCTGGACGGAGATAGGCGAACGGGCCGACGCTGACGCGCGGGCCGACCTCCGCATCGACGGCGACGACATGCGGGCCGACTTCCGCGCCGCCGCCGATCCGCGTCGTCCCGCGCAGGACGGAAAAGGGATGGATCACCGCATCCGGCTCGAGCTCGACCGTCGGATCGATCCATGTCGAGCCCGGGTCGACGATCGTCACGCCGGCGAGCATGTGCGCCTCGTTGATCCGGTCGCGCAGCGCAGCGCCTGCGGCGGCGAGCTCGACGCGGGTGTTCACGCCCTCGGTCTCGACCGGGTCCGCGGCCTGATGCACCGCGACCGGGTTGCCGTCCTCGACGAGGAAGCGCACCGCGTCCGTCAGATAGAGCTCGCCTTGCGCGTTCTTCGGCTCGAGGCGGTCCAGCGCGGGCCAGAGCTTGTCCGCGCGGAAGACGTAGATCGAGGAGTTGACCTCGCCGATCTGCAGCTGCTCGGGTGTCGCGTCGGCGGCCTCGACGATAGCGCGCAGATGTCCTTCGGCGTCGCGGAGGATCCGTCCGTACGCCCGCGTGTCGGCGGGCGAGAACGAGAGGACGGTGGCGGCGGCGTTCTCGCGGCGATGCGTCTCCAGCAGCTGCTCGAGGAGCTCGGTCGTGAGCAACGGCGTGTCGCCGGAGAGCACGAGCACGTCGCCGACGCGGCCGTCGAGCGCGGCGCGCGCCGAGCGGATCGCATCGCCGGTGCCGAGCGGCCGCTCCTGCACGGCGACGGCGAGTCCGTCGAACGCGTCAGCGCTCTGCGGCGAGGTCACGACGACGAGCGGCTCCGGATCGAGCGGCCGGGCCGACTCGATCACCCAGTCGACCATCCGCCGGCCGAGCAGCGGATGCAGATGCTTCGGCACGGGTGAGCGCATGCGGGTCCCGAGGCCGCCGGCCATCACGACTGCTGCGAGTTCGTTGGGCATGGGTCTATGGCTGGGGCGCCAGGATTCGAACCTGGGATCGCGGGACCAAAACCCGCTGCCTTACCACTTGGCTACGCCCCACCGAAGGTCGTGCATTCGAAGACACTGGCTACGCCCCACCGAGGGAACGGAAGTCTATCGGCGGTCGGTGAAGACGAAGAAGAGGGCGATGACCGCGAAGACGGCGACCGCGATGATCGCCGTCCAGAAGACGATGAACGCAAGGATCGCAGCGATCACCGCGAGCAGCTGCGAGACGGCGAAGATCCACGAGAGCTGGCGGGCCGTGTCCGAGCGCGACTCGCGGCCGGCGGCGACGTAGAGCGCCACGGCCACGATCGCAAGCCCGATCACGGTCCAGCGCGAAGTGCTGTGGAAGACCGCGACGAGGATTGCTTCGATCGCCGCGATCCAGAGCGCGATGCGTGTCCGGCGGGTCCGGAGCCAGCGCCCGGCGCGGCTCGTTCCGTGCTCGATCGTCCCCGTCTCGCCCGCCACCATTCCCACGCGTCAAAAGTACCACGCAGGCACCGTGAGCCAGAGACGTCCGCGTGACCGAAGCGCGCGAACGGCCGCTTCCGCCGGGGCGCGGTGGAGGAAGAGTCCGTAGAGCGCGGGGCCGGCGCCGCTGACGTCGGCGCGGAAGGCGCCGAGCCGGCGAAGCTCCTGGGCGAGCGGCGACGACGCGAGGTCGTTCGGCGGCAGCGCGGCGAGGTCGCGCGGGCGGCGGACGGCTGCCAGCGCGTCGAGCAGCCGCCGCCGCCGCTCCTCGTAGCCGAGCGGGCCCTCGCGCTCGTCGAACGCGCGGTAGACGTCGGCGGTCGATTGCTTCGCAGCGCCGCGCGGGAGCAGCAGGACGATCCAGTAGTCCTGCGGCAGATCGAGCGGCTCGAGCTCGGAGCCGTCGCCGGTTCCGAGCTGCGGTCCGTTGTGGAGGAAGAACGGAACGTCGGCACCGAGGCCCGCGGCGATGCGCTCGAGCTGCGGCGTGGCGAGCGGCTCGTCGAGTGTCTCGTTCGCGAGGCGGAGCGCCGTCGCCGCGTCGGAGCTGCCGCCGCCGAGACCGGCGGCGACCGGGACGCGCTTTTGGATCTGCGCGGCCCAGCGCGGCTCGGCGCCGACGGCGCGCGCGAGGCCCGCGAGCGCGTCGCGGACGAGCGTGTCGCCGTCGAAGCCGGTGACGCGCAGCGCGGGCGACGGTCGCAGCGCGACGCGATCGGCGAGCGCGACGCGCTGGTAGACGGTCGTCACGTCGTGCTTGCCGTCCTCGCGCGGCGGCCCGACGACGAGCGCGAGGTTGATCTTCGCCGCCGCGGGTCTGCGGTTCATCCCAGTGCGTCCGCGAGCGCGACGAACTCTTCCGGAGCGAGCGCCTCGGCGCGGGTCGCGGGGTCCCGGCCGATCGCGGCGAGCGCTTCCGCGGCGCGGTTGCGAGGAGCAAGGCCGGCAAGCTCGAGCGAGTTCGGGAGCGTCTTGCGCCGGTGCGCGAACGCCGCCGCGACGAGCTGCTTGACGCGCGCGTAGTTCTGCGGCATCGCAACGCGCCGGAACGCGACGAGCGCGGAGTCGACGTTCGGGCGAGGACGGAAGACCGTCCGCGCGACGGGATGGAAGCCGGTTCGCTCCGTGACGAGCTGGACGAGCACGGAGACCGCGCCGTATGCCTTCGTCCCCGGCCGCGCGAAGAGCCGGTCGGCGACCTCTCGCTGCACCATCACGGTCCACGACTCGACCTTCGGCAGCCCGTCGAGGCTCTCCGCGATCAGCGGCGTCGCGATGTTGTACGGCAGGTTCGCGACGAGCTTCGTCGCCGGCGGCCCGAGCGCGGCGAGGTCGAGCCGGAGCGCGTCGCCGAAATGAACCTCGACGTTCGCGGGAAGATTGCGCAGCTCGGGCTCGAGCGAGCGGTCGAGCTCCACGGCATGGACGCGGGCGACGCGCTCCGCGAGATAGCGCGTCAAGACGCCGAGGCCGGGGCCGATCTCGAGCACGACGTCGTCTGCGTCGAGCTCGGCGAGCCGGCCGATCACGCCGAGGATGTTCTCGTCGACGAGGAAGTGTTGGCCGAGCTCCTTCTTTGGCGCGACCATCACGGGAGGTTGAACGCCGCTGATGCGTTGCGGTCGATCTGTTCGCCGAGCCCGGCCGGACGTTCGCCGCGCGCCTCGGCGAGCATCGCGACCGTATGCCCGACGAAGGAGGGCTCGTTCTCGCGGCCGCGCACCGGCTGCGGGGCGAGGTACGGGCAGTCGGTCTCGGCGAGCAGGCGGTCGACCGGCACCTGGATCGCTGCGTCGCGGAGGTCGCTCGCCTTGGGATACGTGACGTTGCCCGCGAAGGAGACGTACCAGCCGCGCTCGAGCGCCGCCGGCAGCAGGGGCGGCGACGAGAAGCAGTGGAGGACGACGGTGCCGTCGAAGCCGGCCAGCACGTCGACCGTCTCCTCGTCCGCGGCGCGCGTGTGGATCACGACGGGCTTGCCGAGCTCGCTCGCGAGCTCGAGCTGCCGTTCGAAGAGCGCGCGCTGCCGGTCGGCCGGCGCGTAGTCGCGGAAGTTGTCGAGCCCCGTCTCGCCGACGGCGACGGCGCGCTCATACCGGAGCAGCTCCGCGAGCGCGTCGAGCCGTTCCGCCTCCGGCCCCCCGGCCTCGTGCGGGTGGATGCCGAGGATCGCGAACACGCCCTCGTCCTCCTCCGCCGTGGCGAGCGCGAGGCGGCACGAGTCGATCGTCGTTCCGACGGTCAGCACGCGCGTGACGCCGGCGGCGCGGGCGCGCTCGAGCAACGCGGGCGGGGGATCCGTGCACGCGTCCAGGTGCGCGTGCGTGTCGATCACGCCGCGTCTTCGTCGAGGCCCATCCGGCGCAGCTCGACGTCGGCGATCGACGGATCGAGCTTCTTGAAGAGCGGCCGCGGCTCGAGCAGCTTCAGTCCCGGCCGAAGGTCGCTCGGCGCCCAGTCGCCGATCCACGCGTCGTAATCGCCCGTGAGGACGACGTGCGTCGAGCCGTCCTCCTCCGACTCCTCCCGGAACTCGAGCGGGCCCGCGATGAAGCCCTCGTACCCGAGCAGCTCGTGGACGGTCTGCGAGCTGAACGGAAGGAACGGTGTGAACAGCGTCTTCAGGCTGTCGACCGCCCGCAGCGCGACGTAGAGAACGGTTGCCGCGCGCTCGCGATCCTCCTTGACGAGCGCCCAGGGTGCCTGCTCCGCGACGTACTGGTTGGCGACGCTCGAGAGCCGCATCGCCTCGCCGATCGCCGCCTTGAACCGCGCCTGCTCGATCTGGTCGCCGACGAGCCGGAACCCTTCCTCGACGGCTGCGAGCAACGTCCGGTCGGCGTCGGTCAGCTCACCCGGCTCCGGCACCTCGCCGAAGTTGCGGTACGCGTTGACGAGCGTGCGGTTGACGAGGTTGCCCCAGTTCGCCAACAGCTCGTCGTTGTTGCGCCGCACGAATTCCGCCCACGTGAAGTCGGTGTCCTGCGTCTCCGGCCCGGCGGCGGCGAGGTAGTAGCGCAGGGGATCCGGGTCGTAGCGCTCCAGGAAGTCGCGGACGAGGATCGGCGCGCCGCGGCTCGCCGAGAACTTCTTGCCCTCCATCGTCAGGTACTCGCTCGACGCAATGTCATAGGGAAGCTGGAGCGGCCCGCGGTCCGCGCCGATCTCGCCGCCCTCGCCGTAGCCGAGGAGCATGGCCGGCCAGATCACCGCGTGGAAGACGATGTTGTCCTTGCCCATGAAGTAGTAGTGGCGCGATTCGGGGTTCTGCCACCAATCGCGCCACGCATCCTCGGTGCCGCGGTTGTGTGCCCACTCGACTGCGGCCGAGAGGTAGCCGATCACGGCGTCGAACCAGACGTAGATCCGCTTCGTGTCCTCCGGATAGCCCTCGACCGGGACTGGGACGCCCCAGTCGATGTCGCGCGTCATCGCGCGCGGCTTCAGGTCGCGGACGAGGCCGAGCGCGAAGTTGCGCACGTTCGGGCGCCAGTGCGTCTGCGCCTCGATCCACGTGCGGAGCTGATCGCCGAACACGGGCAGGTCGAGAAACAGGTGCGTCGTCTCGCGAAACTCCGGCGTCGAACCGTCGATCGTCGAGTGCGGATCGATCAGGTCGACCGGGTCGAGCTGGTTGCCGCAGTTGTCACACTGGTCGCCGCGCGCGTGCGGATACCCGCAGATCGGGCATGTGCCCTCGATGTAGCGGTCCGGGAGCGTCTTGCCGGTCGTCGGCGAGAACGCACCCATCGTCGTGCGCTCGATCAGGTAGCCCTTGTCGTAGAGCGTGCGAAACACGTCCTGCACGACCCGATAGTGGTTGCGCGTGGTGGTGCGCGTGAAGAGGTCGTACGAGAGCCCGAGCTTGCGCAGGTCCTCGCGGATGAGCTGGTTGAAGCGGTCGGCGAGCTCACGCGGCGAGACGCCTTCCCTGTCCGCTGCGACCATCACCGGGGTGCCGTGCTCGTCCGTCCCGCTCACCATCAGCACGTCGTTCCCCTTCAGCCTGTGGTAGCGCGCGAAGATGTCGGACGGGACGCCGAAGCCCGCCACGTGCCCGATGTGCCTCGGTCCGCTCGCATACGGCCAGGCCACGGCGACCAGGATCTTCTGTGGGGTCGAGGACAGCTGCTGCTCCTTCGGGACGGCGCGGGCGGGAGGTGGAAATCATACGAGCCGCCTTCGCGGTGCCCAGTGCCGCAGCGAGCCCGACCGCGAGCAGGGCGGCGACGTCGACGTGACGCGACGGTCGCGCAGCGGATGCGCGCGATACGACGATCGGCGTCGACGGCAATTCGCGGACGACTCGCCGGCGACGGATCGGCTGGACGGCGACCCGTCGCGGATCGGCGGCCGTCCGCGCGACCCGCGCCTGCGCCGCGACGGGTCGGGCGGCCGCACTCGATGCAGGCGGCGGCGCGGCGACACGAGCCGGGCCGGGCATCGCGCGTACGGGCGCCGCCACCGACCAGCCGGACACGAGCGCGACCACGGAGCGGCCGAACACCTCGTCGACGGCCGCGACGTCCGGTGACGACGGCGGCTCGATCGCGGCCGGGGCGAGGTCCTGCGCCGGGTCGACGGGCTTCGCCGGTGCCGGTGACTCGTCGACAGCGGTCGGATGGTCCACGTCGTCCGCCGGCGCCTCCTCGACAGCCGTCGGATCCCCCGCGTCCTCGACGGGCACGGGCGCCGGCGCAGCCGCTGCCGCAACCGGCATCGGCGTAGGGTCGACCGGCGGTGCCGGCGCCGCCGGCGCGGCAGGCGCCTTCTCCGCCGGCTCGCTCACCGCGGGCGCAGCCTCCGCCGACGAGGCGTCAGGTTCAGGCTGGGCCGCAGGAGCGGCATCGACGCCCGGCGTCGCCTGCTCGGGGACGGACGCGTCCGCCGGCGGCGCGGCCGCAACCGGCACCGGCGCAGCGTCGACGGGAGGTGCCGGCTCCGCGGCCGCGGGGGGCGCAGCCTCCGCCGGCGCGGCAGGCGCCTTCTCCGCCGGCTCGCTCACCGCGGGCGCAGCCTCCGCCGACGAGGCGTCAGGTTCAGGCTGGGCCGCAGGAGCGGCATCGACGCCCGGCGTCGCCTGCTCGGGGACGGACGCGTCCGCCGGCGGCGCGGCCACAGGCTCCGCCGCCGGCGGCACGGCATCGGCCGCCGCCGGAGCGGCCGCAACCGGAGCCTCCGCAGCAGTCGGCGTGGTCACAGCGGGCTCGGTCGCGGGCGCGGGATCCGCTGCCGGCGCGGGGACAACCGCTGCGCCGTCCGGCACGAGGGCAGGCGCGGGCACGACGAGCCGCGGCGGCAGGAACGCGAGCGGGTCGACGTACCCGTTCGGATCGGACGCGACACGCACGCCGAGATGCACGTAGCCCTCGCTGCCGACGAAGCCGACGACATCGCCTTCCCCGACGGCGCCGCCGCGCGAGACGGCCGCCGAACCCAGGTGGACGAGCGTGACCGAGTAGCCGTCCGCCGTCCGAATCGTGACGACAGCGCCGCTCCCTGGGACGGAGCCGGCGAAGGTCACCGTCCCGCCCGCCGCGGCGAGCACGGGCGCGCCGGGAGCCGCGCCGACCGCAATCCCGCGGTGCTGCCCACCCGCGTACGGATGCGCCGCGTCGAAGGCGAAGTCGCGCAGCACAGGACCGTCCGCCGGCCACGTCCAGGCGCGCGCGCCGGGGACCACGATGAGCAGCGCGAGAGCGAGCACGAGCGGGATGCGACGCACCGGGGATCACCACCTTGTTGTCAGAATGGAGAACAGAGGAAGCGGCCACCGTAGCAGCGGCGCCGGCTGTTGTCAAATCAGACTACAGAGAACCGCGGTAGAGGCGGTTCCGCGCGACGCCGCTGAGCCGCGAGACAAGCTCCGCAGCACGCCGTCGCGGCACGCCGGCCTCGACGAGTTCCGCGACGGCCTCGAGCGCAGGGGCCTCGTCCGGCTCGACCGAGCGCGGCCCGAGCACCAACGCGATCTCGCCCTTCGGCGGCGATGTGAACCGTGCCGCCAGCTCGGCCGCGGTCCCGCGCACGACCTCCTCGAAACGCTTCGTCAGCTCTCGGCACACGGCAACCGGCCGGTCAGGGTCCACGCGCGCGAGAGACGTGAGCGACGCCGGCAGCCGCTGCGGCGACTCGAACGCGACCGCAGGCCACGGCGACCGTGCGAGCTCCTCCCAGAGCGTCGCCAGCTCGCCTGCGCGGCGCGGCAGAAACCCGACGAATTGATACCGGTCGCCGACGAGCCCGCTGGCGACGAGCGCCGTCTCGACCGCGGACGGGCCGGGAAGCACCGTCACCTGCACGCCCGCGTCGAGCGCCGCACGAACGAGCCGCGCGCCCGGGTCGCTGACCCCGGGCATGCCCGCATCGGACACGAGCGCGACGCGGTCACCCGCCTCGAGCCGCGGCAGCAGCTCCGCCGTCCGCGCCGCCTCGTTGTGCTCGTGGTAGGAGACGAGCCGCGCATCGATCCCGTGCCGCTCGAGCAGCCCGCGCGTGTGGCGCGTGTCCTCGCAGAGGACGACGTCGGCCGCGCGCAGCTCGTCGAGCACGCGCAGCGTCACGTCCTCGAGGTTCCCGATCGGCGTGGCGCAGACCGCGAGCGGCACGACTCAGGACGCTGCGTCGAGCGCTTCGAACGCGACGAACGCGGCGCCGATCAACCCCGCAGCGGTGCCGAGCTCCGCCTGCACGACCCGCACCTTGTCCCGTCCCGGCGGCAGCGCCTCGCGGTGCAGGATCTCGCGCGCCGGTCCGAGCAGGAACTCGCCCGCCGCGACGCCGAAGCCGCCGCCGACGACGATCAGCTCCGGGTCGAAAATGTTGACGAGCGACCCCATCCCGGAGCCGAGGTAGCGGCCGATCTCGGCGAGGATCGCGATCGCCGTCGCGTCGCCCTCCCGCGCGAGCCGGACGAGCCGGTGCGCATCGGCGGCCGGGCCGAACACCTCTCGCGCGGCATTCGTCGCCGCGACTCCCGTCACATACGGCTCCAAGTGCCCCCGGCCCGTGCACGTCCCCTGACACGGCCGCCCATCGTGGACGATCACCGTGTGGCCGAGCTCGGCGCCCGCGCCGCTGCCGCCGCGCATCGGCTTGCCGTTGAGGATCACTCCGCCGCCGAGGCCCGTGCCGACGGTGAGGATGATCATGTCGGCCGTCCGCCGCCCCGCGCCGACCTTCCATTCGGCGATCCCCGCGGCGTTCGCGTCGTTGTCGATCCCGACCGGCAGCCGGAGCGCATCGTGCATGCGGTCGCGGAAGGCCAGGTTCGCGAGCGGGATGTTCACGGACGCGACGGCGCGGCCCGCACGCTGGTCGATCGTCGAGGGGAGACCGAAACCGACCGTGGTGACCTTTGCGTCGACCAGCTCGCGGACCGCCGCCTCGAGCTCCCCGAGCAGCGCGTCCTGTGAGCCCGTCGGCGTCGTACGCTCGTGGCGGCGCAGGACCTCGCCCTCACGCGTCACGACTCCGGCCAGGATCTTCGTGCCGCCGACGTCGACGCCGATGGCATGACTGTCCTTCACCACGGCTGGGTACCCTAGCCCTCTCGATGGCCGCGGGAGAAAAGCCGTATCGCGTCTACCGCGGCGGCCGCACCAAAGGCAAGGTGCCGCTGCAGCGGCGCGTCGACGCGCCGCGCCGCGACACGGGCCGGCGCGACGGTGCCCCGCCGGACGGCGGCCGGTCCGTCCATCGGCGGCAGCGACGCCGCTGGAGCTGGAAGCGGAGGATCGGCGTCGGGCTGATCGTGCTGCTGTTCGTGCTGGTCGTATGGGGCGTCGCCGGCTACCTCGCGCTGCGCAGCGGCGTCTCGAGTGCCCACGAGCGGCTGCCGGCCGGGACGCAGAGCGCGCTCACCAAGCAGAACGGGCTGCTGCTCTCCCACTCGAGCACGATCCTGCTGCTCGGCACCGACCACTCCTCGCTCGCTGCGCGCGCCACCGACAAGCACTCCGACTCGATCATGCTGCTGCGCACCGACCCCGGACGCCACCGGCTCGTGTACCTCTCGATCCCGCGCGACCTGCGCGTGTCGATCCCCGGCCACGGCGACGACAAGATCAACGCGGCGTTCCAGCTCGGCGGCCCCACGCTCGCGATCAGGACGATCGCGGACTTCACCGGCCTGCCCGTCAACCACATCGTCATCGTCGACTTCGGGGACTTCGAGTCGCTGATCGACAAGGTCGGCGGGATCGACATCAACGTCCCGGAGCCGATCCTCTCGAACCGGTTCGACTGTCCGTACTCGTCGTCGTCGCGCTGCCAGCAGTGGCAGGGCTGGCGCTTCCGGAAGGGTGTTCAGCACATGAACGGCCATCGCGCCCTGATCTACTCGCGCATCCGCGAGAACCGGCTCAACCCGGCCGAATCGGACGTGACCCGCGGTGAGCGGCAGCAGCAGGTGATGCAGGCACTACTCAGCAAGATGTCCGGGCCGGGCATGTTCTTCCGGCTCCCGTTCGTCGGCGGCGACCTGTTGAAGCCGATCACGACGGACCTGTCCGAGAACGACTTCCTCCAGCTCGGCTGGATCAAGTTCCGCGCGGGCAGCGTGCTGCATTGCCGCCTTGGCGGGACCGACCAGGGCGGCGGCTACCTGACGAGCTCGGAGGACAACCTGAACGTCATCCAGATGGTTCAGGGCAACTCCGCGCCGCAGCCGCCGAAGCCAGGCTCCGGGCCGTACGGCGCGGGTTGCGTCACCGGCCCGCAGCAGTTCAAGTAGCCCGTGGGCTGGCTCTCGTGGATCGCGTTCGGGCTGCTCGCCGGCGCCGTCGCGCGGATCGTCGTGCCGGGACGCCACCGGATCGGCTGTCTCTCGACGATCGCGGTCGGAATCGTCGGCGCGCTGATCGGTGGGCTGATCGGCCAGGTCGTGCTCGGCCACAAGGTGCACTTCGGCTGGGACGTGAAGCCGTTCCTGCTCGCCGTCTTCGGCTCCGTCGTGCTCCTGCTCGTGCTCGAGGCGCTCGCCGGGCGGCGCGGCCGGCGCGGGCCGTTCGTCTGACGAGCCGCTCAGGCCTCCGCGGCCTTCTTCGGCTCGCTCGTCGTGGGGGAGCTATCGCTCTTCTTCTCGCCGCCGCTGTCCGACGAGCCCGACTCCGTCGCTCCCGCCTTGCGCTTGCCGCCCTTGCCGTACTCCGTCGAGTAGAAGCCCGAACCCTTGTAGTGGATCGCGACCGGGTAGAGGACGAGCTCGACCGGCGAGGCGCCGCAGATCTCGCACTCTTCGGGCGGCGGATCGTCCATCCGCTTGAACAGCTCGAAGACGTGGCCGTTCGGGCAGCGGTACTCGTAGATCGGCACAGTGCGCGAAAAGCTAGCAGCGGCGCCGGTTTCTACCCTTCGGCGGCGCGCTCGTCCTCGGCGACGAGCTCGCGGTAGCACGGTGCGTCCTCGAAGGCCGCCAGGCCGGGCGGATGCTCGAGGCGCGCGCGGCGGCGGCGCGTCAGGTCACGGCGGCGGCGGGCGGTCGCGACGGCGGCCGACGCGCCGACGAGTCCGCCGAGCACGAACGAGCGGACACTTCCTCGCCGGTCGTCGCCGTCCATGGGAGACGATTGTAGGGCGATGCTCGTCGTGACCCTCGGAGACGCCCTGTTGGACGTGATCGTCCGTCTGGACGAACCGCTGGCCGCGGGATCGGACGTGCGGGCGGCGACGCGAACGGGCGCCGGCGGGCAGGCGGCGAACGTTGCCGCCTGGGCCGCGTCGCTCGGGGCGGATGCTCGGGTGGTCGCGGCGCTCGGGGACGATGCCGCCGCGGGGCTCGTCCGGAACGAGCTGCTGGGCCGGGGTACACATGTGCATGGGCCTGTGTATACAGGTGCCACCGGCCTCGTCGTCTCGGTCGTCGGACCGGACGGGGAGCGCTCGATGGCGTCCGACCGCGGCGTCGCGCCGCAGCTCGCTCCGGAGGATCTCGAGCATGAATGGCTCGACGGCTGCGACGTCCTCCATCTCTCGGGCTACGCGCTGCTGCGCACGCCGATCCAGGACGCGGCGCTCCTGGCCGCGTCCCTCGCACGCGCGGCCGGCGCCCGCATCAGCGTGGACGTGTCCGCGTGGACCGAGATCCGCGCGTACGGCCCGGTCCGGTTCCGCGAGCTGCTGGATACGCTCGCGCCCGACGTGATCTTCGCGACGGAGGCCGAATGGGAGATCCTCGGCGGGGCGTACATGACGGCGCCGGTGGCCGTCCTGAAGCGCGGCGCGCGCGGCTCCACGATCGTCTCGCCGGACGCGCGGATCGACCTCGCGCCGCTGCCGGTCGAGGTCGTCGACGCGACCGGCGCAGGCGACGCGCTTGCGGCCGGCTTCCTGCTCGGCGGCTCGCTCGAGGAAGCAGGCCGCCGCGGGCTCGAAGCGGCGGCGCGTTGTGTCGCACAGCTCGGGGCGATGCCATGATCGTCGTGGCCGACGAGGTGCGCGACGCGCTTGCGCGCGGCGGGCCGGTCGTCGCGCTCGAGACGACGCTCGTCGCGCACGGGTTTCCGCCCGGCGAAGGAGTCGAGGTCGGGCTCGAGTCCGAACGGTGCGTTCGCGACGCAGGCGCCGTGCCTGCGACGGTCGGCGTACTCGACGGGGAGATCCGCGTCGGGCTGACGCAGGACGAGCTCGCCCGCTTCGACGCAGATGCGCGGAAGGTCGGGCCGCGCGACCTCGCCGCGGCCGCCGTGCAGCAGGCGGTCGGCGCGACGACCGTCGGCGGCACGCTCGTCGTGGCACGGGCGGCGGGCATCCGCTTCATGGGCACCGGCGGTCTCGGCGGGGTTCACCGCGGCTTCCCCGATCCCCCCGACGTCTCGGCCGACCTCTCCGAGCTCGCCCGCACGCAGGTGCTCGTGGTCAGCGCCGGGGTGAAGTCCCTGCTGGACGTGCCGGCGACCGCCGAGGTGCTCGAGACGCTCGGCGTCCCCGTGCTCGGCTTCCAGACGGACGAGCTGCCGCTCTTCTACGCCGCTCGCGGCGGCCCGCGCACCTCTGCGCGCGTCGAGTCGCCGGACGAGGCCGCACGGATCGCGTACGCGCACTGGCAGCTCGGAGGCGCCGGCCTCCTCCTCGGCCGCCCGCCGGACGACTCGCTCGACGACGTCGAGCCGCTGATCGAGCAGGCGCTCCGCCAGGCGCACGCCGAAGGCGTCGCGGGCCAGGCCGTGACGCCGTACGTCCTCTCCTTCCTCCATCGCGAGAGCGGCGGTCGCACGCTGCGCGCGAACCGCGACCTCGTCGCGGCGAACGCGGGTCTAGCCGGCGAGGTCGCGAAGGCCTACGGGCGGGCGAGCACGGACGGCCGTTCCTAGAGGTCCCGGCGCGCGAACACCAGCGCGGCCCCGAAGGCGACCAGCGCGAGGTACGCCGCCGCCCAGAGCCGGATCCCCCAGCCGTGGATGTACGCGCCGCCGAACGGGCCGAGCTGGAGCAGGAAGCCGGTCACTCCGGACGTACTCGCCGTGATCTGGCGCAGGGCATCCTGGTAGAGCGCCTCGAACGGTAGGACCCACGCGGCCACAGCCGCCGACGTCTTCACGGCGTGCGAATCCAACGCGTGGCCGATCGAACCGAGGAGCCCCGCGACGAGGCCCGCGCCGAAGAGCATGAAGACGGCGATCCCGTTCGCCGTCGCCGAGAGCACGACCGAGCCGAGCAGCGAGAGAGCCGTCACGATGACGACCGCGGCCACGAGCTCGATGCCCGGCGTCACGATCCGGTCGGGCCACCAGTGGCCGGTCCCGCCGACGATCAGCATCGCGCCGAAATAGACGGCGAGGACGTACGCGGCGCAGACGGCCGCCGCGCCGAGGAACCGCGCGCCGAGCAGCGCCGCGCGGCCGATCGGCCGGACGACGAGCGGCTGCAGCAGCCCGCGCTCCGCGTCGCCGGAAACGACGCCGAGCGTCAGAAACACGGCGAGGACGACGCCGAGGAAGAGCGTAGCGAACATCCCGAGCCCGAACATGAACGCGCCCGCGAACGTCCGCGAGTCGACGTGGACGTCCTCCGGCGGCGTGATGTGCGCGACGTCGCGGAACACGAAGTGGTTGATGACCCAGAAGAGCCCGAGGAAGACGATCGTCAGCGACAGGACGACGAGGAAGACCTTCCGCCGCAGCGCTTCCTGCATCCCGTACCTGATGATCGTGATCACGAGGTCGCGCCTCCGACCTTCTCCAGGTAGACCTCCTCAAGCGTCGACGTCAGAACGCGCACGCCGTACACCTGGCGCCCGGCTGCGACGCGCTCGGCGACTAGTCGCGGTGCGTCCTCCCGGCCGGCGCCCGCGATCGTCTCGAGGCCCGCGTCCGTCTCGATCTCGACGCCGCGCGGCCGCGCGAGCTCGGCGGGCGTCCCCGCCGCGACGACCTTGCCGTCGAGCAGGATCGCGACGCGGTCGCAGACGAGCTCGACCTCGGAGAGCAGATGCGAGTTGAGGAGGACGGCGACGCCGCGGCCGCGCAGCTCCTCGAGCAGCAGACGCACGGTGCGCCGGCCGACCGGATCGAGCGCGCTCGTCGGCTCGTCGAGCAGCAGCACGCGCGGCTCGCCGACGAGCGCCTGCGCGATCCCGAGCCGCTGCTGCATGCCCTTCGACATCGCCTCCACCCGCCGGTCGCGCGCGTCCGCGAGGGCGACGAGCTCGAGCAGCCGCCGCCGCTCCTCGGCGCCGCCGTCGGAGCCGGCGAGCCGCTGGTGCAGCAGCAGCACCTCGTCCGCGGTGTACCAGCCCGGGAAGCGGAAGAGCTCCGCGAGGTAGCCGAGCGCGCGCCGCGCCGCGAGCGACCCGGCCACTGCGCCTGCGAGCGCCGCTTGGCCAGCCGTCGGCCGCACGAGGCCGACGGCGATCTTCACGAGCGTCGACTTCCCTGCGCCGTTCGGGCCGAGCAGGCCGACGAGCTCGCCCTCGCGAACCTCGAGGTCGACCCCGCCGAGCGCCTCGACCGCGCCGTACCGCTTGACGAGTCCGCTAACGGCGAGCGCGGCGGGCACGCGCCGAGTCTATGCTGGACAGCATGCCGCGCGGCTACATGGAAGGTCCGGCCGCCGAGGAGGCGGAGCGGCGCGCCGAAGAGCTCGCGCGCGGCCCCGAGCCGGAGGCGCCCGCGGAACGGGCGGCCGTCTACGGCTCCACGCAGGACGACCCCGAGCCGCACTTCCTCGGCTGGGCCGACGAGGTCGACGCCGACGAGCTGTTCGAGAGCGGCGCCGCGTGGGGCATCGCCGTCCGCCGGCAGGCGGACGTCTAGCTCAACGTCGCGAGGAACTCGTCGATCGTCAGCGCCGGCAGCGTCTGCACCTTCGTGCTCCCGCGCGCGGCGAGCGCGACCGACACGCGCGAGATCGTCTCGATGTCCGGTGCCTCGACGACGTTGACGAAGTCGAACGGCCCGAGGCACGCCCACTGGTGCAGCACCTTCGCACCGAGCTCCTCCACGTCGCTGTTCACCTCGCGCAGCCGGTCGGGATTCGACTTCAGGGTCTGGACGCCCTGCGAGCTGAGCGTCGAGAGCAGGATGTACGTCGGCATAGAGCCGACCCTAAGGCATCGCTTGCGATGCCGCCACCAGGACGTGCGGGCTCTGCCCGCGCGTCCGTCTGAAATGACCGGTCGAACCGACCGAACTGATTACGGAACGGCCCGAGGCGCGCGGGCCGCTTGATCTACATAGAGAAGGGCCGCACCGAGGAAGAAGAGCGGCGTGAGCACGAGGAAGGCGAGGAACGCGGCAACGTGCAGTGCCTGGTCGCCGAAGCTCTGGATCAGGAAGAAGAGCACGAGTCCGGTCAGGACGATCGTGATCACGAGCGTTGCGAGCGAGCCGAGCGCGTGGACGAAATCGGCGCGGCCCAGTGCGGCTCCGCGCCGGAACGCGCGTCGCAGCGGCAGGCCCTCGACGAGCACGGCGGGCACGGAGAGTCCGACGAGCGCGAACCACGCGAGCACGACGATGTAGATGCCCGGGAAGATCACGACGCGCGCCACGGCGAGCGGCAGGAACGCGACGATGCCGGCGACGAAGGCGGCCGGCACGCGGCCGCGCGTCTCTCCGGCGATCATCGTCGCGCCGACGTAGGAGGCGCTCGCCACCGGCGCGCCGAGCGCGATCACGACGACGACGCGCGCGAGCCCGTGCAGCCCGGTCGCCGCGGCGCCGAGGGCGGCGGGGCCGACGCCGAGCGCCAGCGACGGCCAGAACCGCCGGCCGTAGAGGCGGATCGATTCCGCGACGAGCTGGCCGACGGTCCGCGTCTCCGGCGGCAGCGGCGCCGGCAGCGGCTCTCCCGCCCGCGGGTACGTGAGACGCGCCATCGCGACCGTCAGGCTAGATGATCGATGCCCCGATCTCGCGGGCGATCTCGTGGCGCCGCTCATCAACGACTCGCCGGGCCGGCGAGGAGCTCTTCGAGCAGGCGCGCGAAGCGCGCGATCGTGGCCGACGCGACCTCCAGGTCCTCGTCGGTGAACGCCGTGCCGGCACGGTAGATCTCGATCAGCGCCCAGACGCTGGCCCCCGCTTCGAGCGGCAGCATCGCGAGCGCCTCGAAGCCGAGCGCCTCCAGGATCGCCGCCTCGCCGGGATCGACGTCGTCGTCGGCCAGCGAGAGGCAGCGCGGCTGCCGCGACTCGAGCACGAGCTTCGTCTCCGGGTAGTCCGACACGAGATAGCCGTGGCCGAGCTGGAGCGTCCGGCCGTCGGGCGCGTAGTCGGCGACGCCGATCAGCACGTCGCCGATCACCCGCGACGCGAGACATCCGTCGCCGCCGGGCGACGCGACCAGCTCCCGGCAGAGCGACGTCAGCAACCCGACGACGCCGCGTTGTTCGCCGCCGCTCGCCACGCCGGAAGTATCGGCCAACAGCACGACCGCGTCGAATCACCCAAATGCGCGGACGAGCGCCGGCACGGTCGCCGCGAGCGCGGCCTGCGCGTCGTCGAGCCGCCAGAGCCCCCGGTCGGCCTCCTCGATCTCGTTCGCGATCGCGCGCACCTCGAGCGCCGGCACCCCGGCTGCGGCGGCGGCGCGCAGGACGCCGAAGCCCTCCATCGCCTCGACGTCGCAGCCGCTCGTGCCGCCGACCCGCGCACTCGTCCCGATCGGCAGCAGGGCCGCCCCCGGCAGGGCCGCGCGCGCCGCGGCGAGCAGGCGCGGATCCGGCTCGACCCGGCCGACGACGAGCCGTGAGTCGGTGTCGCAGTAGATCGACTCGGAGCCGATCACGATCCGGCCCGGATCGAGTCCGCAGCCGCGGCGGCAGCCTGCGACGCCGACGTGCAGGACCGCTTCGGGCCGCCGCCCGGCGAGCGCGCGCGCCGTCGCCGCGGCCGAGTCGACCGGTCCGATCCCGCACGCGAGCGTCGGAACGTCCCGCGCGCCGCTCAGCTCCGGCTCGGTGGCGGCGACGACGAGCAGCACGGCCGGGACGCTACTCGCTTCCTGGGCGCGAGACGTTCACGCCGCCGCGAATCTCGCCGCCGGCGTTCTTCGCCGTGCGGACGGTGACGTACGCGCCGCCGGAGCCGAGAGCCGAGATCACAGCCTCCGACAGGATCGCGCTCCCCGCCTGCCCGCTCGTGCACGGCCTGCAGAGCGGCACCACGACGGCGCCCGTGGCCTTGTGGATCTCCGCGGCTGTCGCGGCGCCGCTGAGGCCGGAGAAGCTCAGCGTCCACAGGAGCGTGACGCCGTTCGCATTGCTGAGGTAGATGCCGGCGAACCCGCCCTCTGCTCCGCGTCGCGCGGTCAGCTTCGCGGAGACCTTGCGCGAGTTGGCCACACCCCCGAGAGCGAGCGCCGCGACAGCCAGCGCCGCGATCGCTCCGAGAGCGAGGGCCGCGAGAAGCTTCTTTTGCACGTTTCGCCTACGGGAGGCGCGAGACGAGCAGCTGGCGCAGGAGCGCCGTCGCGCAGATGAGGAGGGGCCGCATCCGCCTTTTATCGGCGAACGCGGCCCCAGACTGAGTCCCTCGTTATGCGGCTGCCGCCGTGGGTGCGCCGGTCTTCTCGAAGACGAGTCCGGCGCCGTCCGCGTCGACGCGGATCGTGTCGCCCTCACCGAAGTCGCCCTCGAGCAGCCGCAGCGCGAGCGGGTTCTCGACGAGCCGCTGGATCGCCCGCTTCAGCGGCCGCGCGCCGTACGCGGGATCCCAGCCCGCCTCCGAGACGAGCTCCTTCGCCGCGTTGGTCAGCTCGATCTCCAGGCGCCGGTCGGCGAGCCGGTCGCGCAGCCGCGCGAGCTGCATCTCGACGATCTCGCCCAGCTGCTCGCGCGTCAGCGGCGCGAACTCGACGATCTCGTCGATCCGGTTCAGGAACTCCGGCCGGAAGAAGTCGCGGAGCGACTCGGCCGAGCGGACGTTCGAGGTCATGATGATCACGGTGTTGCGGAAGTCGACCGTGCGGCCCTGGCCGTCGGTCAGCCGCCCGTCGTCGAGGATCTGCAGCAGCACATCGAACACCTCGGCGTGCGCCTTCTCGATTTCGTCGAGCAGGACGACCGAGTACGGGCGCCGCCGCACCGCCTCGGTCAGTTGGCCGCCCTCGTCGTAGCCGACGTAGCCGGGGGGCGCGCCGACGAGGCGCGACACGGTGTGGCGCTCCTGGTACTCGCTCATGTCGAGCCGGATCATCGCGTGGTCGTCGTCGAACATGAACTCGGCGAGCGCACGCGCGAGCTCCGTCTTGCCGACGCCGGTCGGGCCCAGGAAGACGAACGAGCCGATCGGCCGGTTCGGATCCTGCAGGCCGGTGCGGGCGCGGCGCAGCGCGTTCGCGACCGCGGAGACCGCCTCGTCCTGCCCGATAACGCGCTGGTGCAGGCGCTCCTCCATATGGATCAGCTTCTGCGTCTCGCCCTCGAGCAGGCGGTCGACCGGGACGCCGGTCCAGCGTGCGACGACCGCGCCGACGTCGTCCTCGTCGACCTCCTCCTTCACCATCGGGTTCTCGACGGTCGCGCCGTCGCGCTCCGCGAGCTCCTTCTCGAGCGCCGGGATGTCCCCGTAGCGGATCTCCGCGACGCGCTGCAGCTCGCCGGCGCGCTCCGCGCGCTCGGCCTCCATCTTCAGCTCGTCGATGCGGGTCTTGATCTCGCCGACGCGCTCGAGCGCCTCCTTCTCACGCGCCCAGCAGACGGCGAGCTCGGAGTGCCGCTCCTTCGCGTCCGCGAGCTGCGCCTCGACGGGGGCGCGCACCTCGTCGCTCTCGCCGGCCATCGCGGCGAGCTCGATCTCGAGCTGCGTCACGCGACGTTGCGCCTCGTCGAGTTCGACAGGCGACGACTCGATCTCCATCTTCAGCCGCGAGGCGGCCTCGTCGACGAGGTCGATCGCCTTGTCCGGCAGCTGCCGGTCCTGGATGTAGCGGTCGGACAGCACCGCCGCTGCAACGAGCGCGGCGTCGCGGATCGCGACCTTGTGGTGCGACTCGTACTTGTCCTTCAGCCCGCGCAGAATCGCGATCGTGTCCTCGACCGTCGGCTCACCGACGAAGACCGGCTGGAAGCGGCGCTCGAGCGCGGCGTCCTTCTCGATGTGCTTGCGGTACTCGTCGAGCGTCGTGGCGCCGACGCAGCGGAGCTCGCCGCGCGCCAGCATCGGCTTGAGCATGTTCGCGGCGTCGACCGCGCCTTCCGCCGCGCCCGCGCCGACGATCGTGTGCAGCTCGTCGATGAAGAGGATCAGCTCGCCCTCGGCGTTCTTGATCTCCGTGAGGACGGCCTTCAGCCGCTCCTCGAACTCGCCGCGGTACTTCGAGCCCGCGAGTAGCGCGCCGATGTCGAGCGCCCACACCCGCTTGCCCTTCAGGCTCTCCGGGACGTCGCTGTCGACGATCCGTTGCGCGAGCCCCTCGACGATCGCGGTCTTGCCGACACCCGGCTCGCCGATCAGCACCGGGTTGTTCTTCGTGCGGCGCGAGAGCACCTGGATCACGCGCCGGATCTCCTCGTCGCGGCCGATCACCGGGTCGAGCTTGCCCTGCTCCGCAGCGTCGGTCAGGTCGCGGCCGAACTTCTGCAGCGACTGGTAGGTGCCCTCGGGATCCTGCGAGGTCACGCGCTGGCCGCCGCGGACTTCCTTGATCTTCGCGAGCAGTGCGTCGCGCGGGACGACATCGAGCGCGAGCAGCAGGTGCTCCGACGAGACGTACTCGTCTTCGAGCCGCTTCGCCTCGTCGAATGCCCTGTCGAGGACGCGCGAGAACGCAGCTCCGACCTGCGGCTGTTGCGCGGCGCCCTCCGTGCGCGGCTTCTGCGACAGCGCCGCCTCGGCCTGCGCGCGCAGCGCGTCTGTGTCCGGCACGAGCTGCCGCGGCAGCTCCTGATCGAGCAGCGCGAGCAGCAGGTGCTCGGGGTAGAGCTCAGGATTGCCGTCGCGGCGCGCGAGCTCCTGCGCGGCGGCGACCGCCTCCTGGGACTTGATGGTCAGCTTGTTGAAATCCATGCAGTTCAGTTCCTTTTCGGTACGAGTTCCGTCGGGGGCCGGTAGAGCACCAGCTCCCGCCTGTAGGTCTTGTGCACCTCGTCGACGGCGCGGCGCATCTCCCGCTCCATGCGGGCGAGCCGCTCGCGCATCCGCTGCACCTCGTCCTGCAGCCGCAGGACGTGCTCCACGCCGGCCAGGTTGAGCCCGAGCTCGGTCGTCAGGTGCTGGATCGCGCGCAGCCGCTCGAGGTCGCGCTCCGAGTAGAGCCGCGTGCCGCCGGGCGTGCGCTTCGGACGGACGAGACCCTTGTTCTCGTAAATTCGGAGCGTCTGCGGATGCATGCCGACGATGTCGGCGGCGACGCTGATCATGTAGCGCGGGCGATCATCCATAGAGCGCCTCCCGCGGGTTCTCCTTCGAGACCTTCTTCAGGTTCTCGAGCGCTTCCTTCTCCGCCTTCGAGAGCTTCTTCGGGACGGTCACGCGGAGGCGGGCGAGCAGGTCGCCCTTGCCGCTGCCCTTCAGCTTCGGCGCGCCGTGGCCCTTCAGCCGCAGCAGCTTGCCGTTCTCGGAGCCGGCAGGAATCTTCAGCGAGAGCCGCTGGCCCTCGGGGGTCGGCACCTCGACCGTCGTTCCGAGCGCGGCCTCCGCGTACGTGACCGGGATCTCGATCACGAGGTCGCCGTTGTCGCGCCGCTCGTAGAGCTTCGACGGCGCCACGCGCGTGACGACGAAGAGGTCGCCGGACGGGCCGCCGTTCGCGCCGGTCTCGCCCTTGCCCTTGAGACGGATGCGCGTCCCGTCCTTGACGCCCGCCGGAATCTTCACCGTGTAGTTCTTGATCCGCCGCTCGCGGCCGGTGCCGCGACAGTTCGGGCAGGGCTTCTCGATCACGGTGCCGTTGCCGCGGCAGCGTGGGCACGGCTGCGAGAGGCCGAAGAGCCCCTGGCTCTCGACCTTGACGCCGCGGCCGTTGCACTCGGGACAGATCACCGGCGAGGTGCCGGGCTGCGCGCCGGTGCCGCCGCACTCGCGGCAGGCCGTGTCGACCTCGACCGGGATCTTCGTCTCGAGCCCGCGCAGTGAGTCCTCGAAGCTGAGGTTCACGTGCGCCTCGATGTCGGCGCCGCGCTCGGGCACCGGCCGCGAGCGCCCCTGCTGACGCGCGCCGCCGCCGAAGAGATTGCCGAACAGGTCGCCGAAGTCGAAGTCGCCGAAGTCGACGTTGACGCCGCCCGGGGCGCCAGCGCCGCCCCCCCGCCCGTTCGCCGAGCCGAAGCGGTCGTACTGCTTCCGCTTGTCCGGATCGGAGAGGACGTCGTACGCCGTCTGGACCTCCTTGAAGCGGTCCTCCGCGGCCTTGTCGCCCGGGTTCTTGTCCGGGTGGTACTCGCGGACGAGCTTGCGGTAGGCCTTCTTGATCTCGTCGGCCGACGCGCGCTTCGAGACGCCGAGGCTGTCGTAGAGCGTCTTAGCCATCGCTCCTCGGTCCGGCGACGACGACGCGCGCGGGCCGCAGCACACGGTCGCCGAGCTTGTAGCCCTTCTGGAGCACGTCGATCACGGCGCCCTCGTCCTGCTCGGACGGCTGCGAGAGCAGCGCCTCGTGCACATGCGGGTCGAACCGTCCCTCGGTCTCGATCTCCTTCAGGCCCTCGCGCCGCAGCAGCGTCTCGAGTGAGCGGTGCACCAGCTGCACGCCTTCGATCAGCTTGGCCTCCTCGTGGTCGTGCGCGGCCACGAGCGCGCGCTCGAGGTCGTCGAGGATCGGCAGCAGCTCCTTCACGAGCCGCTCGTTCGCGAACGCGACCGTGTCTGCGCGCTCGCGCACGGCGCGCTTGCGGAAGTTGTCGAAGTCCGCCGCGACTCGCTTCAGCTGGTCCTCGAGGGCGGCGAGGCGCTCGTCCTCGCCGCCCTCGTCGGGAACCTGCTCGCTCTGCTCTTCGATGCGAGGCTCGTCCGTCATTACGACGTCTTCGCCTCTTCGTCGATCACCTCGTAGTCGCCCTCTTCGACGACCTCATCCTCCGCGGACGGGGCGCCGTCGCCGGGCGCCGACGCCTGGGCCTGCTGCGTCGCCTGGGCGTAGACCGCCTCGGCGAGCTTGTGCGAGGCCTCCTGCAGCGCATCCGTCTTGGCGCGGATGTCTGCGACGTCATCGGTCTCGAGCGCCTGGCGCAGCTCCATGATCCGGCCCTCGATCGTCGAGGCCTCGGACTCGTCGAGCTTGTCGCGGTGGTCCTTGAGCGTGCGCTCGGTCTGATACGCGAGCGTCTCGGCGAGGTTCTTCGCGTCGACCGTCTCGCGGAGCTTGCGCGCCTCGTCGGCGTGCGACTCCGCGTCCCGGATCATCTGCTGGACCTCTTCCTCCTTCAGGCCCGAGCCGCCGGTGATCTGGATCTGCTGCACGTTGCCCGTGCCGAGGTCCTTCGCCGAGACGTTGATGATCACCTCGATCATCGGCATGCCCCGCGGCGCCGGCGGGATGCCCACGAGCTGGAACTTGCCGAGCGTCTTGTTATAGGCGGCCATTTCCGACTCGCCCTGGAGCACGTGGATCTCGACCGACGGCTGGTTGTCCTCAGCGGTCGAGAACGTCTCCGACTTCTTCGTCGGAATCGTCGTGTTGCGCTCGATCAGCTGCGTGAAGACGCCGCCCTTGGTCTCGATGCCCAGGCTCAGCGGCGTGACGTCGAGGAGCAGGATGTCCTTGACCTCGCCCTTCAGCACGCCGGCCTGCAGCGCGGCGCCGACGGCGACGACCTCGTCCGGATTGACGCCCTTGTGCGGATCCTTGCCGACGATTTCCTTCACCTTCGCCTGCACGGCGGGCATGCGGGTCATGCCGCCGACGAGGACGACGTGCTCGATGCCGGAGGCGTCGAGGCCCGCGTCCTTCAGCGCCTGCTTCGTCGGACCGACGGTCCGCTCGATCAGGTCGGCGGTGATCTCCTCGAGCTTCGCCCGGGTGAGCTGGAGGTCGAGATGCTTCGGACCCTCCTGCGTCGCGGTGACGAACGGCAGGTTGATCTGCGTCGTCATCGTCGAGGAGAGCTCGATCTTCGCCTTCTCCGCCGCCTCGTAGAGACGCTGGAGCGCCATCTTGTCGGCGGCGAGGTCGATGCCCTGGTCCTTCTTGAACTCCGCGACCATCCAGTCGACGATCGCCTTGTCGAAGTTGTCGCCGCCGAGGTGGTTGTCACCCGCGGTCGACTTGACCTCGAAGACGCCCTCGCCGAGCTCGAGCACCGACACGTCGAACGTGCCGCCGCCGAGGTCGAAGACGAGGATCGTCTGGTCGTGCTCCTTGTCGAGCCCGTACGCGAGCGAGGCCGCGGTCGGCTCGTTGATGATGCGCAGGACGTTGAGGCCGGCGATCTTGCCGGCGTCCTTCGTCGCCTCGCGCTGCGCGTTGTTGAAGTAGGCCGGGACGGTGATGACCGCGTCCGTGACCTGCTCGCCGAGGTACGCCTCGGCGTCCCGCTTGAGCTTCTGGAGGATCATCGCGCTGATCTCCGGCGGGGCGTAGTCCTTGCCCTCCGCCTTGACGCGAACGTCGCCGCTCGGGCCCTGGACGACCTCGTACGGGACGATGGTCATCTCCTCCGAGACCTCGTCGAACTTGCGGCCCATGAACCGCTTGATCGAGAAGATCGTGTTGGTCGGGTTCGTGACCTGCTGCCGTCGCGCGGGGGCGCCGACGAGTCGCTGGCCGTCCTTCGTGAACGCCACCACGGACGGCGTGGTGCGGCCGCCCTCGGCGTTCGGAATGACGGTGGGCTCGCCGCCCTCGAGCACGGCCATGCACGAGTTCGTCGTGCCCAGGTCGATGCCGATTGTCTTAGCCATTGTCCGGTATGTCTCCCTTCTTGCTGAGAAAATCTAAGCCCTTTTATAGCAGATTCTAGGCGGTCTCAGGGAGTACGCTGGGCCCCATGAGCGACCCGGTAGTGCGGCGCGAGGAGGTCGAATCCGCCCTGGCCGCGCGCCACGAGCTGGGCCGGGAGTACGAGCCGGAGATCGTCGACAACCTCGTCGAGCGGATCGAGCGCCGCCTGGACGCGCGGGAGCGGCGGCCCGCCGGCCCGCCCGCCCGGCGGGACATCGAGCACCGCTCGATCACGCCGTTGGCCCTCGGGTCGATCGCGCTCGGCATCCCGGTGACGGCGATCTCGACCTCCCACGGCGACCCGTGGCTGGCCGTGATCGCCTGGATCGCGATCGCCGTCATCAACGTCGCATACGCGTTCCGCCGCTAGACGATTGATTCCTTAGTGGTCGTAGGCGGTGAGGTGGCGGCCGGGTGTGCCGAGCTGCCAGTTGTGGAGTAGGACGGCGGTGAGGGCGAGGAGTCGTCGGGCGATGCGGCTGACGAGGCCGGTGAGGGTGCGGCCGCCGTGGCGTTCGAGCGAGAGCTGGTCCTTGAGCGTGTCGAAGGTCGATTCGATCCATTGGCGGATGCCGCCGAGGGAGCCGAAGCGCGGTTGTTCGTTTTTGCGGTCGGGGCGCAGCAGCGTGCCGCCGAGCGAGGCGACGAGCTGTTCGAATTCGCTGCCAGCGAAGCCTTTGTCGCCGATCACGATCTGGCCGGGCTCGAGTACACGCTCGAGCAGCTCGGCGGCCACAGCACGTTCGGGCGCGTTTGCCGGTGCGAGTTCGAAGCCGATCGGCAGCCCGTCGGGGCTGCAGAGCAGGTAGAGCCGGAAGCCCCAGAACCAGCGGCTGTGTGAGCGGCAGTAGCCGTAGCCGCCGAGCCCGGCCAGCTGGGAGCGGCGGACGGTCTCGCGTGAGGCCGCGCACGGCACCGGCGTCGAGTCGAGCAGCCGCAGCCGATCGCAAAACGACGGCGACAGCTGCGCGAGCAGCGTGACCGCCTGCGCAAGCTGGGGCGCCAAGCAGCGCAGCCGCTTGTTGAAGCCGGACTGGCCGGGGATGTACGGGAACAGATGCGAAAGCCGTTGCTTGGCGAGCCGCAGGAAGCGCGTCTCGTCGGCGCAGTCGAGCAGCACCTGGGCGACCGCCAGGCAGATCAGCTCGCCGTCGGAGATCCGCGGCGGCCGGCCAAATCGTCGCCTGCCCGGCAGGAGATCATCGACCAGCACGTAAAGGCAGGTCAACAAGGCGTCGAGGTCGGCAGACACAATCGGCCTCCTTCGGGTCGACGGTGAACAGACACCGCCGACTTCGGCGCCACCCAGCCGGTCCCTACGACTTAGGAATCAATCGTCTAGCCCCAAACCCGGGGCACCCTGTGGACAAACCGTCACACTTTTGCGTCGGTACCTGGTACCCACGTCGAAGCCGGTCTAGCGGTACGCGCCGATCAGCGCGCCGCCGGCGACGATCAGCGCTGCGCCCACGACGAGGCGGCGGCCGACGACCTCGCTCTCCCGCAGCAGCAGCACCGAGAGGACGACGCCCCACAGCGACTCCGTCGCGATCAGCGGCGAGACGACGGTGACCCGGCCGCGGTAGTACGCCTCGAACAGCGCCACGTAGGACGTGCCGAAGAAGAACCCGACCGGCACGTAGGGCAGCGCATCCCATAGCCCTCGTCCGCGGAGGCGCGGCCCCATCACGGCGACGCTCACCGCTGCGCCGCCGCCGAGCGCGGCCGCGGCTGCGACGCCCGGCGGCACGTTCGAGCCGACGGCGAGCCACCGCAGCACGTTGTCGCGGATCGAGAAGAGCACGACTGCGACGAACGCGAACAGCAGGCCGACCGAGAGCAGGTGCTCGGGCCGGTCCCGCTCCCGCGCGAGCTCGACGCCGCCCGCGACGATCAGCACCGCGCCGATGAGCAGCGGCGCGCTCGCCGGCTCGCCGAGAAAGATCAACGCGATCGTGACCGCGACGAGCGGCGCCGAGCCGAGCACGACCGAGCTGCGCGACGCGCCGACGTCGCGGACCGCGAGCGTGACGAAGATCTGCGCCAGACCCGGCGACAGCATTCCGGCGAGCGCGAACGGCCACGCATGACGAAGATGCACGTTGCGGAAAGGCGCCTCGGCCGCGGCCAAGACGAGTGCGACCACGAACGCGGACACCACGGTCGCGACCGTGGCCGTCGGGACGTCCGGCCGCCGCTGCAGCCCGATGCGCAGGCCGACGCTCATCGCGCCGAAGAGCAGCGCGGACAGGCACGCGAGCAAGACCGCGCTCACGAGCGCGCGGGCCTTCGCACGAGCCGCGCGAGGACGGTTGCGGCCGTGGGCTCCGCGAGCGCGATCCCGGCCAGGATGACGGCGCAGCCGCCCCAGCCGACGGCGCCGAGCCGGTCGCCGGCGAGCGAGAACCCGAAGATGCCGGTGAAGACCGGCTCGAGCGTGAAGATCAACGCCGTCTGCGTCGCGGTCGTGCGCCGCTGCGCCCAGCTCTGGACGAGGTAGGCGAGCGCGCTGGCGAACACGCCCGTGACGACGAGCGCGCCCCAGACCGTCCAGCCCGTCGGCGCGCGGTCGAACTGTCCCGCCGCGGCGGCGACGATCGCGAACCCGACGAGCGCCGCGGCCATCTCGACGAACGTCAGCGCGAGCGGCTCGTAGAGCGGCGCGTACCGCTCGAGCAGCACGATCTGCAGCGAGTACACCGCTGAGCCTGCGAGGACGAGCATGTCGCCCAGCAGCGATCCCGCGTGAATTCCCGACAGCATCGCGAGGCCGACCGTCGCAACGGCCACGCCGCCCCATGCCGACCAGGGGATCCGCGCGCGGAAGAGCACGAGCGCGATCAACGGCGTGAGCACGACGTACATCCCGGTGATGAACCCAGTGCCCGAGACGGTCGTCCGCTGGAGTCCCGCCGTCTGCAGCGCGTAGCCGGCCGCGAGCAGCAACCCCAGCCCGGCCGCCTGCAGCGTTCCGCGCGTGCCCAGCGAACGCAGCCGCGGCCACGCCGGCGGCAGCAAGGCGAGCGACGCGATCGCGAAGCGGAGCGCGAGGAACGCGAAGAGTGGATAGAGCGCGACGGCGTCCTTGACCTGGACGAAGGTCACCCCCCACACCGCGGTGACCAGAACGAGCGCGAGGACGGGCATCAGATGGACGCGGCGGCCTTCAGCCAGCGACGGCGGATCAGCGCCGAGAACGGGCCGACTGCGAGCCAGTAGCGGCGGAATCGCTTGCGGGCGCTTTCCCCGAGTGCGAGCACCCGCGTCTCGGTCGCGAGGCGGGCGCCGTCGCCCTCCGCTTCCGCCCACAGCGCAAAGGCCATCCGCACCTGGCCTTCGCCGGCCTTCTCCCAGGCGACCAGGCCGGCGAGCGGACTCCAGGGCCGTCCGGCCCCGCCCAGGACGAGGGACGTCGGGCTCCGCTCGAGTTCCACGAAGCCGATCGCCCGCATCGCTCCCTCGAGCGAGCCCCCGGTCGGAAGGCCGCGGAGCCGGAACAGCGTCCGCACGAGCGCATCGGGCGCGACGGGGATTCCGAGCGCGGCGGCGAACGCCGTCTCCGCGGTCGCGGCGACGTGGATCTCGTGCAGCTCGTGCACGTCGAACTCGGGAAGCCACCGGTCGAGAGGCGCCATCCTCATACACTGGCGGAATGGCAACGGAGACGACGCAACAGGAGCTCGTCTGCCGGCTCGCAGAGGATGCCGCCGAGCGCTTCCTGCGCTACGTCCGTATCGACACCCAGTCCGCGGAGGGCAGCGAGACGTATCCGAGCACCGCCAAGCAGCTCGACCTCCTGCGACTGCTCGCCGGGGAGCTGAAAGAGCTCGGACTCGCCGACGCCGAGCTCGACGAGCACGGCTACGTGACGGCCACAGTCCCAGCAACCGTCGACGGCGATGTGCCGACGATCGGGGTGCTCGCGCATGTCGACACGAGCCCGAGCGTCAGCGGCGCGAACGTGAAGCCGCAACGCATCCGCTACGAGGGCGGGAAGCTGGCGCTGCCGGCCGACGCGTCGCAGGTTCTCGACCCGGACGAGGTGCCGGAGCTCGCCGCACACGCAGGGCACGAGCTGATCACGACCGACGGAACGACGCTCCTCGGCGCGGACGACAAGGCCGGTGTCGCGGAGATCATGGCGGCCGCCGCCTACCTCGTCGCCCATCCGGAGATCCCGCACGGTCCGTTGCGCATCGCGTTCAATCCCGACGAGGAGATCGGCACCGGCACGAAGCACTTCGACATCGAGCGCTTCGGCGCCGTCGCTGCCTACACGCTCGACGGTTCGACGGCCGGCGAGCTCCAGGAGGAGACATTCTCCGGCGCCGCGGTGAAGATGAGGATCAAGGGCCGCAGCATCCATCCCGGCTGGGCGAAGGATGCGATGGTCAACGCCGTCAAGCTCGCCGGCGAGATCCTCGCGCGCCTGCCGAAGGACACCCTCTCGCCGGAGACGACCGAAGGGCGGGAAGGCTACGTCCACCCGAACTGGATCAGCGGCGAGGATGCCGAGGTCGAGCTCCGCTTCATCGTCCGCGACTTCGAGAACGACCTGCTCGACCAGCACGTGCAGCTCCTCCGCGACATCGCGGCCGAGGTCGCCGGTCTCGACCCGCGCGCGTCGATCGAGGTCGAGTCGTCGATCTCCTACCGCAACATGCGCGACGCCCTGAAGCAGCGTCCCGAGATCGTCGGCGCGCTCGAGGAGGCGATCCGCCGGGCCGGGCTCGAGCCGCGCAAGACGGCGATCCGCGGCGGTACCGACGGCTCGGCCCTGACGGAGAAGGGGCTGCCGACGCCGAACATCTTCACCGGAGGCCAGCAGGCGCACAGCGAGCGCGAGTGGATCTGCGTCGAGGACATGGGCGTGGCCGCGGCGACGGTCGTCGAGCTTGCCAAAGTTTGGGCCGAGCAGGTCACCGGGTAGTCGGGGGAACCTCTCGGTTCCCGCGAACCCCCCTCCACCGGTCCGCGTACGCGGACAGGCCGCTACGCGGCCGGGCGAACCCAACTAAGCCGCGTCGTTGCCGCCGAGCCTGGCGAAGAGCTCGCGCTGCGTCGCGTCGAGCTCGCCCAGCGAGTGCTTCAGGGACGGAGGTCAACGAGCGTCGTCTCCTGCTCGTCCCGTTCGCGCGCCAAGTCGACCTTGGGCGTGCGCGAGGACGTCACGGAGCTGTTCGATCTCGCGCGTCAGCGCGTCGTTCGCCGCAGATTCGTCGGGCACTCGTCTCCCGCCGCGGGCTTTGCCAGTCCGGGCCGATCGGAAACGAAGGGGTGGCCAGCCTCTCCGGCGTGAAGCTCGGTCCGGCCGCCGGAATCTGCCGCGTCGCGAACCGCACAGCACGGCGGCTCCTGGCCAGACGATCGAGGTCGCCGCGGGATAGGCTGTTCCCATGGAGCCGCTCGTCGACTCGTGGGGGCGCCGGATCGAGAGCGTCCGCGTCTCCGTCACCGACAAGTGCAATTTCCGCTGCACCTACTGCATGCCTGCGGAGGGCCTGCAATGGCTGCCGCGCGCGGAGGTGCTCACGTTCGAGGAGATCGCGCGGCTCGTGCGCATCCTCGCCGCGATGGGCGTGAGCGAGACGCGGCTGACCGGCGGCGAGCCGCTGATCCGCCGTGACCTGCCGGAGCTCGTGCGCCAGCTGGCGGTGACGCCCGGGGTCGAGGATCTCTCGCTGACGACCAACGGCGTCCTGCTCGACCGGCTCGCCGGGCCGCTCGTCGAGGCCGGTCTGAAGCGGATCAACGTCTCCCTCGACTCGCTCAGCCACACCCGCTTCGCGGAGCTCGCGCGCCGCGACGCGCTGGACAAGGTGCTCGCCGGCCTCGAGGAGGCCGAGCGTTATCCGGAGCTGCGGCCGATCAAGGTCAACTGCGTCGCGATCAAGGGCTTCACCGAGCCGGAGGTTCCGGCGCTCGCCGAGCTCGCGCGCCGGAAGCCGTACGTCGTCCGCTTCATCGAGTTCATGCCGCTCGACGCGGACGAGGTCTGGCGGGACGACCAGGTTCTGACGGGTGACGAGATCCGGGCGCTGATCGAGGACGTCTACGGGCCGCTCGTCGAGCTGCCCGCGAAGGCCTCCTCGACCGCCAAGCGCTACGGCTTCGCCGACGGCAAGGGCGAGGTGGGGTTCGTTAATCCCGTCTCCGAGCCGTTCTGCTCCGCCTGCGACCGGATTCGCATCACGGCCGACGGCCAGCTCCGCACGTGCCTCTTCTCGACCAGGGAATGGGATCTCAAGACCCGGCTCCGGGACGGATCCTCGGACGAGCAGCTGGCGGCGGCGATCCGGGAGGCAGTTATCCACAAGGAGCTCAAGCACCGGATCAATGAGCGCGGATTCGTCCGCGCCTCGCGCTCGATGTCCCAAATCGGCGGCTGAAACGAGCTGACGCGCCGTCCGACGGCCCAGTAGAATCAGCCAGTCGGACGGGAATCGCGGACGCGGAATTTCGTTGGTCCAGAACATGACGCCGCAGGAGCTGATCGGATGACGGCGGCAATCGCCGCAGGCCGTCGCGTGCTCCCGCGCGGCTATCTCGACTTGCTGCGGCAGCTCGTGATCTGGTTCGGGTTCTACTTCGCGTACGCCGCTGTGCGCAGCCTCGCCGACCGGAATCCGTCGAAGGCGTTCTCGAACGGCCTGTGGATCGTCGACTTCGAGCAGCGGACGACCCACTCGCTCTTCGAACTGACCGCCCAGCGGGTCGCCGACTCGTCGCACCTTCTCCTGACGGCCGCGGCATGGACGTACTGGAACTCCGAGTTCACAGTCATCGGCCTCGCGCTGCTCTGGGTCTACCTCAGACGACACGACACGTTTGCGCGGCTCCGCAACACGGTGCTGCTCGCGAACGTCCTCGGCCTTGTCGGCTACGCGCTGCTTCCGACCGCGCCGCCGCGCATGTTCCCGAGTTTCGGCTTCGCGGACGCGCTCGACTCGATGAGCGGCATCAGCCACGGCAGCGGCCTGATCGACGCGATGGCGAATCCGTACGCGGCGATGCCCAGCCTGCACGCCGCCGACTCGCTGATCGTCGGGCTCGTGCTCGCGAGCATCGTCCGCAACCGCGTCGGCAAGGTGCTCTGGCTGCTCTGGCCCGTCTGGGTCTGGTTCTGCGTCATGGCGACGGCGAACCACTTCTGGCTCGACATCGTGGGCGGCGTGTTCGTCGCGATCGTCTCGCTGACGGTGGTCTCGCTGGTCGGCCGTCGGCATCGCAAACCTGCTATAGTCGCGGCATAGCAGATGTGCGATACAGCGAGCTGACCCTCCAGCGGGTGAAGGAGGGTTACACGGCGGGCGCGCGCACGCTCGCGTCCCGGTCGGTCACTGGACTCGCGCGCACGCGCGTGACGCCGAACGTGCTCACGACCGCTGGGGTCACGCTCTGCCTCGCCGCCGCGGCGCTCGCGATGTTCGAGAACCGCAATGAGATCCTCTTCTACTGGCTCGCGGCCGCGGTGTTCGTCGTCGGCTCAGTGCTCGACATCCTCGACGGCGCCCTCGCACGGGCGGGCGGCAAGACGACGCCGTTCGGCGCGTTCCTCGATTCGACCACCGACCGCGTCGGCGAGGGAGCGATGCTCGGCGCGATCGGGCTGATCTTCGCGCGGCACCACGACACGATTGCCCTCGCATTCGCGATGGCCGCGATTGCAGGCTCGTTCCTCGTCAGCTATACGCGCGCCCGGGCCGAGTCGATCGGCCTGCGCGGCGACGTCGGCATCGGCTCGCGTGCGGAGCGCGTCGTCGTGATCACCGCCGGCCTCGTCCTCGCCCCGCTCAGCATCTGGCTGCTCGAAGGGGCCATTTACCTGCTCACGCTCACGGCCTGGATCACCGTCGTGCAGCGCATCCTCTTCGTCCGCAAGCAACTTCTCGTCTCCGGAGGACCGAATGGCATCGACGAACGGTAGTCCGAACGGCAACGCGCGTCTCGACGACGGCAAGGTCCGCGTCGCGATCATCGGCGTGGGCAACTGCTCGAACTCGCTCCTGCAGGGAGTCGAGTACTACAAGGACGCGCCGGACGACCAGTTCGTGCCCGGCCTCATGCACGTCAACCTCGGCGGCTACCACATCCGCGACATCGAGTTCACCGCCGCCTTCGACGTCACGGTCGACAAGGTCGGCAAGGATCTGTCCGAGGCGATCTGGGCGCACCCGAACGACACGATCAAGTTCGCCGAGGTCCCGCGCACGGGCGTCACGGTCTCGCGCGGGATGACGCACGACGGGATCGGCAAGTACATGTCGGAGATCCTCACGAAGGCGCCCGGCCAGACCGACGACGTCGTCGGGATCCTCAAGGCGACGAAGACCGACGTCGTCGTCAACTACCTCCCGGTCGGCTCGGAGATGGCGACGAAGTGGTACGCGGAGCAGATCCTCGAGGCGGGCTGCGCGATGGTGAACTGCATGCCGGTCTTCATCGCTCGTGAGAACTACTGGCAGGGGCGGTTCAAGGACAAGGGCCTGCCGATCATCGGCGACGACATCAAGTCACAGGTCGGCGCGACGATCACGCACCGCGTCCTCACGTCGCTCTTCCGCGAGCGCGGCGTGCACCTCGACAAGACGATGCAGCTGAACGTCGGCGGCAACTCCGACTTCCTGAACATGCTGGAGCGCGAGCGCCTCGAGTCGAAGAAGATCTCGAAGACGAATGCGGTCACGTCGATGCTCGACTACGACCTCGGCGCCGGGAACGTGCACGTCGGCCCGTCCGACTACGTGCCGTGGCTGACGGACCGCAAGTGGGCGTACATCCGGATGGAGGGCTCGTCCTTCGGCGACGTCCCGCTCAACGTCGAGCTGAAGCTCGAGGTGTGGGACTCGCCGAACTCGGCCGGCATCGTGATCGACGCGGTGCGGATGGCGAAGCTGGCGCTGAACAACGGCCTCGCCGGCACACTCGAGGGCCCGAGCTCGTACCTGATGAAGTCGCCGCCGGTGCAGATCGTCGACGACGAGGCCTACGAGGCGACCGAGAAGTTCATCGCCGAGAACGCCCGCGCGCGAACAGAAGCGAAGGAAGGCGCCGCGGCCTAACGCCGCGCGCGCCGCTCCCGCCCAAAACGGCCACGTCCCGGGACCTCCCCCGGTCCAGGTCCCGGGGACGTGTCCCGGACGACCACGCGATCGAGGCGGGGAAGGGCGGCGCCGGGCGGCGGCAACGTCCGCGACAGCCACGTCCCGGGACCTCCCCCGGTCCAAGTCCCGGGACGTTGTCCCGTCCAGGCAGCGGTCCCTGACCGGACTATGGGAGACAGCTGAGCCAGGTCACCTGCGCCGGCTGGTACTTCGACTCGAGCGAGAAGCGGATTGCGATCGGGCCCTTCTCCTGGCCGTGCGAGGCGAGGAGCGGGTCGTCGCCCGCTTCGAGCACGAGCGCGACGTGGTGGCCCGGCGAGGGGCCCCAGACGACGAGGTCGCCCGGCTGGATGGCGCTCTTCGGGATATGCCGCATGTGCTGGAGCAGCGTCCCGGTGTAGCCCGCGCCGCTGTAGTTCAGCCCGTTCGGGTCGGGCGCGCCCGACCACGCGTAACAGAGGGTCGAGAAGCCCGAGCAGTCCGTGAGCAGCGGCAGCTTGCGCGCCTCGTGCAAACCGTCGATCGGCCGCGACTGCCGGTAATGCACCTGTGGCTCGTGCTGGATTCCCCAGCGCGCGACGGTCACGATGTGCTCGCGGACGGTCAGCGACTTCGCCTGGTCGTGCCGGCGAGCGGCGCGCCGCGCCTGGAAGTCCGCAGGAAGCTCCTCGCCCTCGAGATACGAGACGAGCTGTGGTCCGGCCGACTCGTCGCACTTCGCGTCCGGATAGCCGAGCGACCACTTCGCCTGCTTGACGGCGGCGGCCGTTGCGGGTCCGTACTCGCCGTCGACGTCACCGGGGTGGTACGCCGCCAGAAGCGTCTGGAGGTGGACGACGTCGGGTCCCGTCATCAGCGGGTTCGTGAGGTGCAACGTTCGGGCCGTCGTGGCCTGTCCATGCTGGACGTCGGACAACGGCTGGGCGGTCGACATGGCCGGCTCCTTTCTTCGCATACCGCAGCGGTGCCTCGAAGCTAGCGCGCCGCACGCGCCGCTTCAAGGCACCATGATCAATGTCCTCAGACCAGCGCGAAGTCGTACGCGGGCCCGAACGCCCGCGTCCGCGCGATCACCTCGAAGCCGTTGTTCGAGCCGCCCGGGTTCGAGTTGCCCTCGATCGTATGGAAGACCGACCCGGCGACGTTCACGACCATCCCCGTGTGCAGATAGCCGGTCCGGCCGCCCTCTTCGAGGAAGAGCGCTCCGGGGTGGATCCGCTTCCGCTGCGCCACGGTGGTGGGCCGGCCCAGGAACGTGCGGGCCGCCTTCGCCGCGTCGGCGATCTGGCGGACGCCGAACGACCGCAGCACCGGCATCTTCTGGTCCAGCGTGTGCGAGGCCTGCCGGAGGCAGAACGTCGCAAAGCCCGCGCACCAGAACCACTGCTCGCCCTCGTTGCCGTCCATGTACAGCCGCACCCACGGGCCGCAGTTCGGCTTGCCGACCTCGCGCGGGCCCTGCTTGAGGTGCTGCTGCGCGTAGGCGAGCCCGAGCTGCCCGAGCGTGCGCCCGTTCGGCGCGATCGGCTTCAGCGCGCGCCGCATCGGCGCGACGAGCTTGTCGAACGTCGCCTGGTCGACGACGCCGGTCTGCGGCAGCTTCACCTTCGCCTGGAACAGCTTGACCGCGGCGACCGTGGCCGGGCCGTACTCGTTGTCGATCCCCGTGGCGCAGCCGTGCAGCGTGACCCACTCCTGGATCAGCTTCACCTGCCCGCCCTTCATGCTCTTCCTCAGCGGCTTCTCGAGCTGGAGGTCGCTCATGGACCTTGCCCCTTTCACGACGTTGACGGCTGACGCTCTGTCGTCAGGACGGCGGGGACCGAAGGCCTCTTCCCGGCCGGGCGCACTACACTCGGACGGGGATGGGACTGCGTGCCTGCCTCGTCACTCCGTTCGCCTGGTCGCAGCCGCACGACGTGAACGAGCACGTCGCAGGCGTCGCGCACGGGCTCCGCGAGCTCGGTCATTCCGTCACGGTGCTCGCCCCCTCGAGCCGGGCCCGCGACCTCGCCGAAGGACGCCGAGCGCTGCAGAACGGGCTCGATGCCGAGGTCGTCGCCGTCGGACCCGCGGTGCCGATCTCCCGCCGAAGTCACATGGGCGTCCCGGTCGGCGTCCGCGCCAACCTCGCGCTCGCCCTCGCCGCCGGCCGCTTCGACGTCGTCCACGGCTTCGAGCCGGGGCTGCCGAGCCTCTCCTACCTGGCGCTGCGGGACGCCAAGGCGCTCTCGGTCGCAACCTTCGTCTCGCCCGAGCGGCTCGGATACCCGCCCGGTCGGGCACAGCGTGAGCGGCTGCTCGGACGGATCGACGCCCTGGTCGCGACGAGCCCCGAGACTGCCGACGCCGCGGCGTTGCGCTTCCCCGGGCACTACCGCGTGATCTCGGCGGGCGTCGACACGCAACTCTTCGCGCCCGGTGCCAAGCAGGACACGATCGTGCTCGAGTGGCGGCCCGGCGAGCGACCGTTGCTCCGCGCGGTCGTCGGCGAGCTCGCAGACCTCGCCGACTGGGAGCTCGTCGTGCTCCGGACGAAGCCGCTGGCGGGCCGCCCCCCGGTCGCGCGGGCGCTCCGCGGCCGGTTCTCCGTCCGCACGGCCCGCGACGGGCGGGCGCGCGCCGACCTCTTCCGCCGGGCTGCGATCTTCGTCCCTGCGCTCGAGGGCCTGCAGCGCGTCGTGCTGGAGGCCGCCGCCTCGGGTTGCGCGCTTGCCGCGCCGCCCGGAATGCGCGAGCAGCCGGAGCTCGCCGCCGCCGAGGCGGCACGGCTCGCCGAGGACGACTCGTTCCGCGAGCGGCGCGCGGCCGACGCGCGCGCGGGGGCCGAGAGCCAGAGCTTCGCGGCGGTGGCCGCGGAGCTCGACGAGCTCTATCGCTCGCTCTCGACACGGCGCCGCTCTCGACGGCGCCAGGACGATCCGCTCGCGAATCGCGACTGGATCGTCTGCGACCTGCACATGCACACGAGCCGGTCACACGACTGTGCCGTCGAGGTCGACGATCTGCTCGACCGCGCGGAGGCCGAGGGTCTCGGCGCGATCGCCGTCACGGACCACAACGTGTTCGGCGGGGCGCAGGAGGCCGCCGAGCTCGCGCGCGGCCGCGCCCTGACCGTCATCTCCGGTGAGGAGATCAAGACCGACCGTCAGGGCGAGGTGATCGGCCTCTTCCTCGAGCGCGAGATTCCGCCACGCCTCTCGTTCACCGACACGATCGCCGCGATCAAGGAGCAGGGCGGACTCGTCTATCTCCCCCACCCGTTCGACCGGCTGCACGCGATCCCGGATCCGGCGACCCTGCACCGGCACCTCGGAGAGATCGACGTCTTTGAGGTCTACAACGCAAGACTCCTGTTCGAGGCCTACAACGACGAGGCCCTGCGCTTCGCGCGCAAGTACAACCTGACGATGGGCGCCGGCTCCGACGCGCACGTGCTCCAGGGCGTCGGAACGGGCGCCGTCCGGATGCGCCGTTTCGACGGGCCGGAGGACTTCCTGATCTCGCTGCGGAGCGCCGAGATCCTGCGCCGGCCGAAATCGCTCGTCTACCTGCAGGGTCTGAAGTGGGTCGCGCAGGCCAAGGAACGGGTCCGCTGAGGCAGAACTCCGCAAGTGCCGCCGTGATGACCGTGCCCACCGACGAGATCTACGAGAAGTACCTGCAAAAGGCAATCACCGAGATCAACGCTCTGGGCGACGAGATCGCGCATGCAGGCGGCGGCACGCGGGTTCCCGTGATCGGCTCGGGCCATCCACTGGCCGACGTCTTCCTGCTCAAGCACAGGCCGCGCCCGGCGGAGGTGCAGGAGGGCGTCGCGTTCTACGGCCGCGCGGGCCAGGCGGTGCTGAAGTCGCTGCAGCGACTACGGGTCGACCCGATGTCGATCTACGGCACGAACTGCGTGAAGTTCGCCGACGGCGACGAGGAGGAGTCGCGCGACTGGCTGATCCGCGAGCTGCACATCGTCCAGCCGAAGCTCGTCGTCGTGATGGGCGAGGACGCGCTCGCGTTCCTCAACGCGCTCGAGTTCCCGCTCTCGCGGCCGCTCGAGCCGACGACCGGCGAGTTGCAGAAGTTCACGCCGACGATCGATGCGCTCTACGCTCCCGACATCGACGAGTCCCTCGACGAGCAGCCTGCGAAGACGGCGTTTTGGAACGCTTTCAAGCCGCTCGGCCAATGGTGGGCCGAGCTTCCGCCGTACTAGTGGGCCGGCCGGTTGCGCTGCCGGATGCCCACCGAGCGAGAACCAAGCGATGCAAAGGGCCGAGCTTTGCTCGGCAGAGCGCTCGTGCGTGAACGCACGGGCGCGACTGAAGACGCCGCAGCGCGCCGGTTTGCAGCCGGCGGGCGCCGGCGTGCGCGGCCAGTCGGGCCACTCGACGCGCGGCGGGCGGCGGCGTTCGTCGCGCTCTTCGCCGCGGTCGCCGCGTATGACGTCTGGTACACGAGCCTGCCGGACGTCTCGCGCTGGTGGGACATCGCATTGCTCGTCTGTCCGATCATCCCGGCATCCCTCGCGCTGATCTACCTCGTCCTGCCTTTGCGCCGTGTGGAGGGCTGGTGGCTGCTCGGGGCGGCGGTCGCGCTCGCGCTGCTCGCGTTCGCGTTCGACCGCGCGGGTTGGGGCATCCCGGCGAACTTCGCGAAGCTCTTCGCGCCGGCGTTCTTCGGCTGGTGGTTCCTCCGCTACTTCGAGAGCCTGTCGTGGGTCGTGCTCGTCGCGTTGATCATCCCCTTCGTCGACGCGTACTCGGTGTGGAAGGGACCGACGCATCACATCGTCACGCAGCGCCAGGAGATCTTCACGTCGCTCTCGATCGTCTTCCCCGTCCCTTCGAGCGGCGCGGCACGGCTCGGCCTTCCTGACGTCCTCTTCTTCGCGGTCTTCCTCGGCGCGGCCGACCGCTGGGGCCTGCGCGTGGGGACGACGTTCGTCCTCACCGCGTTGTCGTTCGGTGCGACCGTCGTGATCGCAAACGGCGCGGGCGTCGACGGACTGCCGGCGCTGCCGCTCCTCTCGGTCGCGTTTCTGCTCGCGAACGGCGACCTGCTATGGCGCCGCCGCGCGTGGGCACTCCGCTGAGCGATGCTAATGTGGTCCTCTTGATGCGCGGCAGGATGATCTGGTTCAACGAGGAGAAGGGGTTCGGCTTCATCCGCACCGACGACGGTGAGCGGTTGTACGTCGACCGGACCGGCTTCGAGCCCGACGGGCCTCCGGTCGGCCGGTGCGCCGAGAAGCCGGTGTCGTTCCTGCGGGAAGCTGCGGACGTCGAGGGCGGCTATCGCGCCGTCCACGTCTCACTCTCCGACGAGCAGACGGCCGGCGGCCGCGCCCGGCGCCGCCGCCAGATGCACTAAGCGCGGACGAGCAGCGATACCGACTCGACGTGCGGCGTGTGCGGGAACATGTCGAGCGGCCGCACGCGCTCGAGCCGGTAGTCGTAGTCGTTCTGCAGCACCTTGAGGTCCGAGGCGAGTGTCGTCGGGTTGCACGACACGTAGACGACACGTGGCGCAGCGAGCTCGCCGACACGGCGTAGAGCCTTGCCCGCGAGCCCGGCCCGCGGCGGATCGACTACGACGACGTCGGGGTCGCCCGCACGGTCGCGGAGCTCCTCGAGCACCTGGCCGACGTTGCCGGCGAAGAACGCGGCGTTCGTGATCCCGTTCAGCTCCGCGTTTTCGAGCGCGCACGCGACCGACTCCTCGGAGACCTCGATCCCCCAGACGGTGAGCGCGCGCGAGGCGAGCGAGAGGCCGATTGTCCCGATCCCGCAGTAGAGGTCGTACAGCGTGTCGCGTCCGCTCAGCCCCGCGAAGTCGCCCGCGAGCCCGTATAGCCGCTCAGCCATCGCGGTGTTCGTCTGCAGGAACGCGTTCGGCCGGACGCGGAAGCGCAGGCCGCAGAGTTGCTCCTCGATCGCCTCGTCGCCCCAGAGCAGCTTCGTCGGCAAATTCGTCACCTCGGCAGGCGTGTCGTTGACGGCCCAGTGGATCGACCGCACCTCGGGGAAGCGGCGCAGCACCTCGACGAGGTAGCCGCGCTCGAACTTCTCGCCCGGCGCCGTGACGAGCTGGACGAGCGCCTGTCCCGTGTTGCGCCCCTCGCGCACGACGAGGTGGCGGAGGTAGCCGGTGCCGTCGGCCTGGTCGAACGCCTCGAGCCCCTCTTCGCGCGCCCACTCGCGCACGGCCTCGCGGATCCCGTTGCCGAGCTCCGTCGTGAGCCAGCACTTGCGGATGTCGAGCACCTCGTCCCATCGGCCGGCCTTGTGGAACCCGAGCGCCGGGCCCGACGGCGTGCGCGTGAACGAGTACTCGAGCTTGTTGCGGTAGTGGAAGATCTCCGGCTCGCACGGGAGGATCCGCTCGAGCGGCGGGTCCGGGAGCCCGCCGAGCCGGCGGAGCGCGTCGAGCACCTGAGCCTGCTTCTGCTCGAGCTGCACATCGTAGGCGAGGTCCTGGAAGCGGCAGCCCCCGCACGCCGGGTAGTGGCTGCAGGGCGCTTCGACACGATGCGGGCCCGGCCGGACGATCTCGGTCGCCAGCGCCTCAGCGTGGTTGCGCTTCACCTTCGTGACGCGTGCGCGAACCGTGTCGCCGGGAAGCCCGCGGCGAACGAAGACGACGAAGCCGTTGAGGCGCGCGACGCCGTTGCCGCCGTACGCGAGCGACTCGATCGTCAGCTCGAGCTCGTCATCCTTGGCGACCGGTGCGGCCATCGAGCCAGCGTAATAGAGAGACGCGACTAGCCGGGACCCACCACTCCCGCCCAGCCGAAAGCCTACGGAGAAACTCGTCACACGTCTGTGCCGGCTTCGTGCCGGAAGTGCGACTTCTAGCTCAGCGCGGTGACGTAGACCTTGCGCTCGCGCGGGCCGTCGAACTCGCAGAAGAAGATCCCCTGCCACGTGCCGAGCGCGAGCTCGCCGTCCCGAAGCGGGACGAGGATCTGCGGGTTGATCAGCGACGAGCGAACGTGCGACGGGGCATTCGGCCCGTCCGGATCCTCGACGTGCTTCCACTCCCAGCTGTCGTCGACGACCTTCTCCAGCGCGTTCGCGAGATCCTCGGCCACCAGCGGGTCCGCGCCCTCGTTGATCGTCACGCCGGCCGTCGTGTGGGGGACGTAGACGAGGGCCGCAGCCGCGCCGTTCGCAGCGCCGAGCGCGTCCTTGACCTGCTGCGTGATGTCGATCAGCTGCGTCCGCCGATCGGTCTTGACCGAGATCTCCTGCATCGGCCGCTATCCTAAGCGACCGTGCCGAGCGCGCCGCCGAGTGACCGCGAGCTGGACGCGTATCGCGCGAAGGCCGACCGCTTCATCGCCGAGCTGGACGAGGAGACCTATCTCCACTTCGCCGGCCACAAGGACACGTACGAGCTCGTCCCGATCTACGAGAAGTACGCCGATCTCACCGAGCTCGAGAAGGCGCAGTGGATCGGAATGGCGGTCAACGGCGGTAGCCGCGTCCGCGAGCTGTGGCGCTTCGCGTGCGAGGGCTACCTGGGCAACCTGACGCGGGACGCGACGGAGCGGCTCGCCGAGCTCGAGGCAGCGATCAAGGCGAACGTCGACGGCGAGGAGATTCCGTACCGGATGATCCGGCCGGTGATGGCGAACACCGAGGACCGCGCCAAGCGACAGCGCCTCGAGGAGGCGCGGAACGCCCTCACCGAGGAGCACCTGAATCCTCTCCACCTCGAGACGACGGAGGTCGTGCACAGCGAGTCGCCACGGCTCGGCGCGCCGAACTACGCCGAGCTCTACCGCAAGTTCGGCTACCGGCTCGACGAGCTCGCCGAGCAGTGCCGCGGATTCCTCGACACGACCGAGACGCTCTGGGAGGACGTCGGCGACAAGCTCTTCCGTGCACGCGTCGGCGTCGGACTCGGCGAGGCGCAACGCTGGGACGTCATCCGCGTCTTTCGCGGGGTCGACTGGGATCCTGCGTTCCCTGGCGACCGCATGGTCCCCGCGCTCGAGGCGACGCTCGGCGACCTCGGCGTCGATCTCCGCTCGCAGCGCAACGTCGAGCTCGACCTCGAGGACCGGCCGAACAAGAGCCCGCGCGCGTTCTGCGTGCCGATCGAGGTGCCGGAGCGCGTCGTCCTCGTGATCAAGCCGCAGGGCGGTCCGGACGACTGGCGCGCGCTCTTCCACGAGGCCGGCCATACGGAGCACTTCGCGCACACGTCGCCGTCGCTCTCGGTGGAGGAGCGCCGGCTGGGCGACAACGCGGTCACCGAGGGCTGGGCGATGCTGCTCGAGCACCTGACGATCGATCCGGCCTGGCTGACGCGACGTCTCGACTTCCCCCGCCCGAACGAGTTCGCAGCCGAGGGCGCGATGCAGCTGCTCTGGCTCGTCCGCCGCTACTGCGCGAAGCTGATCTACGAGCTCGAGTTCCACACGTCGTCCGACATCACGTCGATGAGGTCGCGCTACAAGGAGCTGCTCTCGGACGCGCTCAAGGTCGAGTACACCGACACGGACTACCTCTCCGACATGGACTCCGGGTTCTACGCCTCCGAGTACCTACGGGCCTGGGCCTTCGAGGCGCAGCTGCGCGCCTACCTCCGCGAGACGTTCGGGAACACGTGGTTCACGCGCCGCGACGCCGGCTCGCTCCTTCGCGAGCTCTGGGCGGAAGGGCAGAAGCACAACGCCGACGAGCTGCTGAAGGCGGTCTCGGGCCAGACGATCGAGCTCGAGGCCGTCGCGGACCGCGTCCGCGAGGCGCTCGCGGCGGCCTAGCGGCTCCCGAAAATCCCGGCTAGGATGCCGCCGCTCTGCGGCAGGGGCCGCGCGAACCGAGGACTCGTGGGGGGTCAGATGATCGTCAGCTGGGTGCGCAGCCTGCGCATGCTCGTCGTCGTCGCCGTTGGTCTCGCCTTCGTGCCGACGGCACTCGCCGCGCCGAAGCAGCAGGAGCCGGTGCCATCGCTCACGCCGAAGGCGACGCAGAAGCTGTGGAAGCAGCTCGTGAGTCATCCGCGGACGTTCAGTGCGACAGCCGTGGCCGGCTGCCGCCCCGTCCGCGTCGTCTTCTACACGGAGAGCGACTGGCTCCGGCTCGCGACGAAGCTCGCGGCGAATCCGTCGCCGTGCGCGCAGTACTACATCTCGATTCCGCCGCTCGCGGCCGACAAGACGAAGTTCCGCTACGACCAGCCATGGCGGATCCGCGCGCTTGGGCCGCAGTTCCACGTGCTCGCGGAGATCAACTTCACCGGCTGGAGCCAGTGGGTGACGGCGAACAGCTCGACCTACTACGAGGCCGGGCTCGAAGCGCGGCGGCGCATGGCCGCCAACGGCTTCGACGTGCCCAGCGGCGACACGTGGGCGATGAACGAGCTGTCTTCTGCGGTGCGGCGCGGCATCGGCGTTGCGCGGCAGAACGCGCGCGAGCTGCTCCGCGGCCTCTACACCGGCGACGGCACCGTGCCGTCGGTCAAGGGCGTCGCTTTCAACATCGGCATCGCCCAGTCGACCGGCAATCTCGCGCCGTACAAGGTCAGCCTCCAGGACTGGTACGGCGACACGGCGTACTGGCAGGACATGAGCGCGTACGTCTCGGACTGGTCGCAGGAGCTGTACGGCGACGTGCGCGAATACGGCGTCGCCGGCGCATCGGCGCAGGATCGCGCCGACCACGCGAACGACTACCTCGGCCATCAGCTCGCGCTGGCGACGGCCGCACCCGAGTTCGACGCCGCTGCGAAGTCGTTCATCGCGACGGCGTCGACGCCGCTCGCGAACGCGGCGTGGATCTGGACGAGTGGCTTCGGCTACACGTCCGTGCCGGTCGCACAGATGCAGGACTACGTCTCCGCGCAGGTCTATGCACTGCGCTCGCTGGACGCGCCGCTCGGCCTCGCGGAGGATCGGATCGGCTTCGCGTGGGCGCCGCGCAACACCGACGGCACCGCGTGGACGACCCAGTACACGAGCGAGAGCGGTCAGGTGATCGACCGGCTGGCCGCGGCAATCCGCGACTCCGGCGAGTCGCCCGACCTCGCCTGCGGTCCCGCCGGCCAGAATCTCTGGTGCTCCGCTGCCGTCGACGGCGCCGCGTTCACGGAGCTCTGGAAGACATTCGCGACGTGGTCGCCGCCGGCGCTCGGCTTCTCGAGCGCGCCGGTGACCGTCAACGCCGGCGACGCATCGGCGCCGATCACGGTGCAGCTGCAGACGGAGGGCATCGCCGATCCGGACGCGAATCCGGTTACCGTCACCCTTGCCACGAGCTCGCCGCAGGGCGGGTTCTCGGCGAGCGCGAGCGGTCCCTGGACGAGCACGATCGACGTGACGATCCCGGTCGGCTCGACGACCGGCGACGCCGTTTACTACCGCGACACGAAGGCGGGAGCGGTAACGCTTACTGCAACCGCTTCCGGCCGGCAGAGCGGCACGCAGTCGGCGACGGTCTCGGCTTCGACGGTCGCGAGCGTCAGCGTCTCGCCCGCTGCCGCCACGGTCGGCTTCGGCGGCACGCAAACGCTTACTGCAACCGGTTACGACGCGTTCGGGAATCCCGTCACGCCGAGCGCGACGTGGTCGCTCAGCGCGGGCGCGCCTGGAACGCTCTCGGCGACGACGGGGTCGTCGGTGACCTTCACGGCAGGCTCGACCGCTGGGACCGCGACCGTGACCGCCACCGCGGGCAGCGCGACGGCGACGGCCTCGATCACGGTCAAGGTCGCACCGCTCCGCGTCGCGTCTATCGCCTACCGCCTGACCGACGGCCGGCTCGCCGTCACGACGTCGGTCGTGAACGCGGCGACCGGGGCGCCCGTCGGCGGCGCCGCCGTGTCGCTCGCGATCTACCGGAGCTCGTGGCTGTACGCGTCCGGTTCGGGGACGACCGGCCCGGACGGAAGCCTGACGGTGACGACGTCGTCGAAGGTGCCGTCCGGCTGCTACCGCACGACGCTGAAGAGCGTGACCGCCTACGGATTCGCCTGGGACGGCGTCACGCCCGCGAACCAGCTCTGCCGCTAGGGGGCGAGGAGGAAGAGAGAGGGCCCGCGCGGGCCCTCTCTCTAGGTCTAGGTCTAGGCCTCCTGGGCGGTGCCTTCGATCGTCTTCGGCTGCTTGCCGCCGATCTCGATCTTGCGCGGCTTCGGCTGCTCGGGCTTCTTCACGTGCACCTCGAGCACGCCGTTCTCGTACGACGCGCTGATGTCGCCCTCGGTCGTGCCCTGGGGCACGCCGACGCTGCGGGTGAAGGTGCCGAAGCGCCGCTCGAAGCGATAGAAGTCGTCCGACTTCTGCGTGTCGCTGCGGTCGCGCTCGGCCGTCACGGTCAGGGCGCCGTCGTCGAGCTCGACGCTGATCTGGTCCTCCGGGATTCCGGGGAGATCGAACGCGTAGACGATCTCGTCGTCGGTCTCCCACGCGTCGAGCGTCGGGACCCAGCTCTGCGTCGTCTGGCCGTTGCCCTCGAGGAGGCCGTTCATGAAACGGCTCATCTCGTTCTGGAATGCCGCCACCTCGCGGAAGGGCTCCCAGCGAACCAGTGTGGCCATCTCTCCTCCTTTCACGGACTTAATCGCAAGGCCAGGATAAAACCTTAGTTCAAGACTGTCAAGTCTGCGCCGGGTTAGGATCGGCGCCTCGTGTACGAGGTTCCGGAGACGCTCAAGGGCCGCCATCTGACCCGGATCGCGGACTGGAGCGCCGACGAGGTAGCCCTCGTCCTCGACCTGGCCGACGAGCTGAAACGGGCCCAGCAGATCCGGGAGAGCCACCGCCTGCTGCTCGACCGGACGCTCGTGATGATCTTCGACAAGCCCTCGATGCGAACGCGGGTCAGCTTCGGCGCCGGGATCGTCCAGCTCGGCGGCCTGACCGTCCAGCTCGACCGCGACGAGATCATGCTCGGCGAGCGCGAGACCGTCCGCGACGCGGCCGCCGTCCTCTCCCGCTACGCCGACGGGATCATGATCCGCACGTCCTCGCAGGCGACGGTCGACGAGCTCGCCGACTACGCCGCGGTTCCCGTGATCAACGGGCTGACGGACGAGGAGCATCCGTGCCAGGCGCTCGCCGACGTGCTGACGATCCGCGAGCGGTTCGGCGGCCTCGACGGCGTCCGCGTCGCCTACGTCGGCGACGGCAACAACGTCTGCACGTCGCTGATGCTCGCGTCGGCGAAGCTCGGCGCGTCGCTCGCCGTCGCGACGCCGCCTGGCTACGAGCCGCCGGACGCCGCGGTCGCCGCCGCCGGGGCGAACGTGACGAACGACCCGCGCGAGGCCGCGGCCGGCGCGAACGTCCTCTACACCGACGTCTGGACGAGCATGGGCCACGAGGCCGAGCGAAAGCAGCGGCTGCGGGATTTCGACGGCTATGGGATTCGCGACGAGCTCGTCGCGCTCGCCGCTCCCGACGCGATCGTCATGCACGATCTCCCTGCGCATTACGGCGAGGAGATCACCGAGGAGATCCTGCACGGGCCGCAATCGGCCGTCTGGGATCAGGCCGAGAACCGCCTGCATGCGCAGAAGGCGGTTATGGCGCTTGTGATGCGGTAAAGGAAGCCGAATCCTCCCGCTCCGCGACAACGTCCCGACGAAGACCTTCCCGTACGTGACGGTCGGGCTGATCGTCGCGAACTCCATCGTCTGGTTCTGGGAGCTGACGAAGCCCGGCGTGAACGTCCACGTCGCCCGCGACGGCTACTACCCGTGCGCGATCGCCCCGCCGTGCCACGTCGGCCCGCATCTGCCCTGGTACGAGGGCGCCTTCACGTCGATGTTCATGCACGCGAGCTGGGAGCACATCCTCGGCAACATGCTGTTCCTCTGGATCTTCGGGAACAACGTGGAGGACGCGCTCGGCCACGTCCGCTTCCTGCTCTGGTACCTCGCGGCCGGGCTTGCCGCGACGGCGGCGCAGACGGCCGTCACGCTCGCGTTCGGCAGCCCGATCGAGAAGGAGGTTCCTAACATCGGTGCGAGCGGCGCGATCGCCGGCGTCCTCGGCGCGTACTTCCTGCTGCTGCCGCGGGCGCGCGTGCTCACCGCGGTCTTCTTCGGGATCATCTTCTTCTGGGAGATCCCCGCGGTCTGGTTCCTCGGCATCTGGATCTTGCTGCAGGCCTGGTCCGGCGGTCTCTCGCTGGTCGCCCCGCACGCGGCGGGGGGCACCGCGTTCTTCGCCCATATCGGCGGCTTCGTCTTCGGAGTAGCGACGACTCCCCTCCTCGTCAGGCGGCGACCTCCGCCGCCGGCCGCGCCCGCATACTCGTGACCTTCGAGCGGCACGTCGAGCGCGCGCTCGCCACGCTCCCGCCCGACCTGGCCCGCACCCTCGAGAATCTCGCGATCCTCGTCGAGGACGAGAACCCCGAGGAGCCCGATCTGTTCGGCCTCTTCGAGGAGCAGGAGTACCTCCCGGCCACGATCACGATCTACCGGCTACCGCTTGTGGAGTCGTTTCCCGACCCCGAGGAGCTCGAGCGGGAGATCCGGATCACCGTCCTCCACGAGGTCGCGCACTACTTCGGTATCGACGAGGACCGGCTGACGGAGCTCGGGTACGAGTGATGGAATAAGGCCTCCGGGACGGCGTTTTAACGAGCATGAACAACACCGTCCTGAACGAGATCCACGAGGAGATCGAGCGGGCCAGCGAGCAACGCGCTGAGATCTGGCACCGCCTCTCCGAGGGTCACGACCCTGCGCTGCAGGCCGAGCTGAGGCGCCTCAACGCGGAGCTCGACAGCCTCTGGGACGAGCACCGCGCGCTCCGCGCGCGCATGCGGTTCGGCGATCGCGACAAGATCGTCGCCCGGGCGCGCGTCGAAGAGCGCCTCGAGCGGGCGGCCTAGGCTCCGCTTGCGGTGCCGGATTGACGGGGGATAACCCCCACCCGGGGGATCGACGCCGGCGCCCGCCGGGTCGATCCTCTGGTTGCTCTGCGGCGCCTGCGGCGATCGTTCGACCCTAGGAGACCGCCGCCGTGCCGAACCTCACCGCCGACATCCGCTCCGAGCTCGAGCGCGAGGTCGCGATCGCGCAGCGGGACGGTGCGCTCCTCCGCCGGGCGGAGGAGATCGCGAAGCGCGAAGAGCAGCTGTCGGGGCGCCAGCGGGCGCTGGACCAGGGCGTCGAGGCGGTCGAGGCCCAGCGGCAGCGGCTGGTGGAGGTTCGCGAGGAGTACGAGGAGCGCCGCCAGGCCCTCGCCGAGCGTACGGGCGAGGTCGAGCAGGCGCGCGGGGACGTCGCGCGCCGCAGCGAGGAGCTCGAGGCGCGGGAGGCGGCGTTGGCGGCACGGGAGACGGAGATCGCAGCGGCGCCCGCGGTGGCCGAGCTCGAGCGGGAGCGGGAGCAGATCGCACGGCGCGCCGCCGAGCTCGAGGCGCGGGAGACGGCGCTGGCCACCCGCGAGAAGGCCGTCGAAGAGGCGGCGACGGCGCGGCGCGCGAAGGAGGATGGCGTTCGCGACCACCAGGCGCGCGATCGCGAGGAGAAGCGCGCGGCCGAACTCGAGACGCGGAAGCTGCAGCTCGAAGGCGAGCGCGAAGAGATGGTGCGCCGGACGACCGAGCTCGAAGCACGCGAGGCCGCATTGGCCGAGCGCGAGGCGGCGGTCGCGAAGGCAGCATCCGCGCAGCGCGCACAGGACGACGAGACTCGCCGTGAGCGGGCGCGCGATCGTGGGCAGGCGCGCGCCGAGCTGGAGGCGCGAAAGATCGAGCTCGAGCGCGAAGGCGAAGAGGTGGCGCGCCGCGCAGCCGAGCTCGAGGCACGGGAGGCGGCGCTGGTGGCACGCGAGGCGACGTTCGAAGACCCCTCCTCGTCCAGGGTGGAGGCAGTGGTACGCGAGCTCGAGCTCGAGCGCGAAGAGCTGGGGCGTGTGACGAGCGAGCTTGCGGCACAAGCGGCGGCGCTGGCGGCACGCGGAGGCGACCTGGTAGAGCCGCTGTCCGCGCGGCCGGCGCCGCCGGTCTCTCCGGCGGAGCAGGTCGCCGCGAAGCAACCCGTCCTCGCGTCACCGAGCGAGCGGCACGTCGCCGCGACGAAGTGGGACGACGGCGACTGGTGGCAGAAGATGCTCGGCCACCCGCTCGAAGCCGCCTGACCCGGCTACGATGCGCCCGCACGGGGCGTTAGCTCAGCTGGGAGAGCGCCGGCTTTGCAAGCCGGAGGTCACCGGTTCGATCCCGGTACGCTCCACTGAACTCGGCGGTGCGCGGACCTCGGCGCGGCGACGCTGACCGGAACAGGCTCGTGTTTTGTCGGGTCCCACGGAGAGCTACTGCCGAGACTCAACGATCCGCCGCTGCTGCGCAATCGTAAGGCGGTCGGGCATTGCCTTCATGACCGCATCGCGCATGCGTGCGACGATCGGAGAGCGGACCTCTGCGACACGTCCGGCCTGGCGAGACGCGCGGACTACGGTACTCGCATGCCGCACGCGCCGGCGCTCGTAGGCGCGAAGGGCGTCCTCGGGGTCGGCCCTTCCCGGGATGCAGGAGCCGAGCACGACGGCGTCCTCGAGCGCCTGCGCCGCTCCCTGGCCGATGTTCGGCTTCATTGGGTGCGCGGCGTCGCCGAGTAGCGTCACACGTCCCCGGCCCCAGGCGCGGCGAGGCGGGCAGTCGTACGTGAACGTCGGCTCGATGGCGTCGTGTTCCGTCGACTCGATCAGCGCCGGAATGGGATCGAACCAAGCGCCGTACCGGCGGAGGAACTCGTCTCGTGGTCGCTCGGGCGCGGGCGCGCCTTCAGGCACTGTCTCGAAGCAGTACCAGTACACGCGGCCGGTCCCGGCGGGGCCGAACCCGAAGCCGCCGCCGACGCCCCACACCTCGACGAAGCGGTCATGGACGCGCTCGTCGTCGAAGCGAGTCCCAGCTCGCCAGGCGCGATGTCCGCCGTAGCGCAGCGGCTCCTCGCCGAAGAGCGACCTCCGCACCGTCGAACGGATGCCGTCGGCACCAACGACAATGTCTCCGACAACCAGGTCCGCATCGTCGAGAAGGGCCCGACCGTCCTCGGTCGCGCCGACGCAGGTCGTCCCAAGACGCAGACGCTCGACCGGAACCGCCTCGAGCATCACCTGCTGCAGCTCACTACGCAGGATCCCGTACGTCTCCCACCCGAGCGCCTCGTAGTCGATCTGCGTCAGGAAATCGCCGCGCGGATTGCGAATCTCGGCCCGCCGCACCCTGCTCCCGCGCGCGGCGACGGCGTCGCTGAGCCCGAGCGAGCGCAGTGCGGTGACGGCGTTCGCGGAGACGACGAGCCCGAATCCCGCTTCACGGAGCTCCGGCGCGCGCTCGATCACGATCGGCTCGACGCCCGTCCGCTCGAGCGCGATCGCCGTCGCGAGCCCGCCGATCCCCGCACCGACAACAACCGCACGCACGGCGCTCAGCCTACGTCGGCCGCCCGCGAAGTGAGCGCAAGACTCGCCCTGATCTATCTCTTGCGCGAACGCTCTCGCGCTAGAGCAACTAGACACCCGTCACACGAGGTTGAGCAGCTCACCTAGGACGACCTGGTTTGCGCACTGACAAGTTCCGCCCATCGCACACCCGGTTGGCAGAATGGCGTCTGTTGACAGACGTCTACGAGCTGATCCGCGCGGCGACGCTCGCGAGGCGGCAGGTCGTCGCGACCTACAAGGGCCACCGCCGCGAGCTCTGCCCGCACGTGCTCGGCACGAAGGAGGGACGTCGGCAGGCGCTCTTCTTCCAGTTCGGCGGCGGCAGCTCCTCCTCGCTCCCTCCTGGAGGAGAGTGGCGCTGCATCCCCGTCGACGGGCTCGAGGACGTCGTCATCCGAGACGGTCCCTGGCATACCGGCACGGAGCACCAGTATCCGGAGACGTGCGTCGACGAGCTCGACGTCGAGGCGCCGCGCGGGTAGTACCGGCCGGGCCGATGAGAATCGCGCGCTGTACCAGTCGAAGGTAGGACGACAAGCACAGCTTGTCGAGAACGGCCGGTTAGCAACACCCCGACACGGAGGCAGACACCAATGGCACGAGCGCCTCGCACCGGCAGGCTTCATCGCATGAAGAAGCGCATGCTCATCACCGCTCTCGTCCTCGGCGCGATCACCCTCGCCACCATCCGGTGGACGTTCGACGGCCTCGCCTGGGCGACCCGCCCGGCGCGACCTAGCCCGGCCTAGCTCCCGTCTACGGCGTCAGGTCGAACGGACACGCATTGTGCGCCGCGGTCGCCTGTCCTTTCAGGAGCTCGCCGAACGGCTGCAGGAAGTGCGCCTGCCCGCCGGTCGGGAACAGGTAGCCGGGGATCGGCAGACCAAGGTGTCCCTGCACATCGCCGATCGTGAAGCCGGGGAAAAGATTCTGGAAGTCCGTTACGAACTGGGCGACGCAGTCGGCGCTCCCCGGCGGTGGGTCGGCCGCGGCAGCCGGAACCGCTACCGCGGCGAGAAGAATCGCTGCGGCGAGGGCCGCAAGCGTGCGCGTCGTCATCTCGGCTCCTTTCGATCGTCCGCCGCAGACAGCGACGCGAGCCTCGCATGCGTGCGGAGCAAAGACAACCGGATGCTACGAGCCGATGGAGCCCGAAGCATGCGGAGGCCCCGCTCGAGCGGGGCCTCCGGTTCCGTCCTGGTCGTTTCCGTTACGGCTTGCCGTGCTTCTTCTTGCCGGCGCGTTGATCGTCCTTGCCCTTGCCGTTGTGGTGGTTGGCGTACGCGACGCACTGACCCTGGTTCTTGAAGGTCGGGTTCGTGGACCGCCGCCAGCCGCCGTTCTTGCACTGCCTCTTACCCGTCGCGGCGGTTGCGGGCTCGAAGTCGTAGGTCGTGTTGTCGCCCTTGACGCCGATCGTCAGCTTGTCGGCGTTCCCGATGAAGCCCGTCCAGGCAGCGCCGCCGCAGCCGGTGGCGAGGATGACGTTCCGGCCGCCGCCGTTGAGGATTCTCGCGTCCGGGTGCGATGCGATGTAGCTCGAGAGCGTGAACAGCGGCGGCGGGCCGCCCGTGCTCTCCGCCCACCAGAGGCCGCTCAGCGCATCCCAGTGCTGCCACACGTTCAGCGCGACGGTGCCCTGGCTCGTCTGGTAGACGGGCTCGAACGTGAGGGTATCGTCCTTCACGCCGTCGTGGTTGTTATCGATGTAGAGGTCGATGTACGCCGCCTGTCCGCCGGAGCCGGAGTGGCTGACGTACGTCCAGTAGTCGAACGCCGTCAGGTCGCTCAGCTTGGCGCCGTCGTACGTCGCGGTCCGCAGCGTCTCGTACGAGTCGCCGTTCGTGCCGAGCGTGAACTTGACGCTGCCAACGCCGGCCGGCGGGGTGGCCGGACCGTTCACGAAGTCGACCGACCCGGTCGAGGGGGCGCCGCAGGTGTCGTGGACGGTCGCCCAGCCGTCCATGTTCGCGGGTGAGACGGTGACGGTTGCGGCCCCGGCCGTCGCCGCCGCAACCGCGAAGACGGCCGCCACAACGGCGAGGACGGCGAATGGACGCCTTTTCATGCCGAACCTCCCTTCGTATCGACGTCAAATACCCGTGTTTAAAGGCAGGTAAGCCCTTTTTACAAACGCTTTACGTGCCGTTCGTCACCGACAGGACGGCTGCGCCACGCACGTCGCCGCGTCGGAGCCGGTCGAGCGCCTGCTCGGCCCCGGCCAGCGGAAAGGCCTCGACGGTCGTGCGGATCGGCTCCTCCCGGACGAGCCGGAAGAGCTCCTCGCCGTCGCGGCGCGTCAGGTTCGCCACCGAGCGGATGACCCGTTCGCCCCACAGGAGCTCGTACGGAAACGAGGAGATCGGGGTCATATGGATCCCGGCGCAGACGACCGTGCCGCCCTTCGCGAGCAACCCGAGCGCCTCCGGCACGAGCTCGCCGGCGGGTGCGAAGATGATCGCCGCGTCGAGCTCCTCCGGCCGCTCGCCCACGGCGCCTGCCCACTCGGCTCCCAGCTCGCGCGCGAACGACTGCGCGGCGTCGTCACCGGCCCGCGTGAACGCGAACACACGCCGCCCCTCCCGTTCGGCGATCTGCACGACGATGTGCGCCGACGCGCCGAAGCCGTAGAGACCGAGCCGCTCGCCGTCGCCCGCTGCGCGTAGCGAGCGATAGCCGATCAACCCGGCACACAGGAGCGGCGCGATCTCGACGTCCCCCGGGCCCGACGGCAGCTCGATGCAGAAGCGAGCGTCGGCGACCGCTTCCTCCGCGTAGCCGCCGTCGAGGGTGTAGCCCGTGAACAGCCCGCGATCACAGAGATTCTCGCGGCCGCTCCTGCAGTACCGGCACTCGCCGTCCGTCCAGCCGAGCCACGGCACGCCCACCCGCGTGCCCGCCGGCAGCGCCTCGCCCTCGACGACTCGTCCGACGATCTGATGCCCCAGGACGAGCGGGAGCTTCGGCTCCGTGAGCTCGCCGTCCCGGATGTGGAGGTCGGTCCGGCAGACCCCGCAGGCGTCGACGCGGATCCGCACCTGGCCGGACCGCAGCGCCGGCCGCGGCAGATCGGCCGCGCGCAGCGCCGTTCCCGGAGCGTCCAGGACCATCGCCCGCATCGCCTACATCGTGCCGCAACGCACGAGGAAAAGTCGCCGCAAGTTTTGCCCGAGGCTGATGTCTATCCAGGTAAGGACGTGCCCTAAGTCCCCTGAAGCACCCGGAACAACCGCCAATGATTCCGGTCGAGAACCCCGCCGCCACGCGGGGTTCTCCTCGTTTAAGCTCCGCGCCATGGCCGACTACACGCTCAAGAACCTGAAGGACGTCGACGACGCCGCGCCGGCGTTCGGGCTGTCGCCGGACCTCGAGGCGCGCTTCGCACGCGAGCCGCTCGAGCTCGAGAACATGGGGATCAGCTACCAGCGACTCGCTCCCGACTTCCGCGGCTTCGGGCACCGGCACAAGACGCAGGAGGAGGTCTACGTCATCGTCTCGGGGAGCGGCCGGATCAAGCTCGAGGACGAGGTCGTCGAGCTGCGCCAGTGGGATGCCGTGCGCGTGCCGAAGGACACGACGCGCGCCTTCGAGGCCGGGCCCGACGGTCTCGAGCTGCTCGCGATCGGCGCGCCCAGCACCGGCCCCGGCGACGCCGAGATCGAGCAGGACTGGTGGACGGACTGAGCTAGCGCGCGCGGCGTACCCTGCGGGGCGTGGCCCCCGCCGCGATCCTGATCGTCGACGACGACGCGCCGATCCGGCGCATGCTCACGCGGACGCTCGAGGCCGAGGGCCACGCCGTCGAGGCGGCTGCCGACGGCGGTGCCGCGCTCGCGGCTGTCGAGCGCTCCGTTCCCGACCTGGTCGTCGTCGACGTGACGATGCCGGGCGTCGACGGCCTCGCGCTCTCGCGGCGGCTTCGCGGGAAGGGACTCGCGGTGCCGATCCTCATGCTGACCGCGCGGGATGCCGTCGCGGATCGCGTTGCAGGTCTGGACGCCGGCGCGGACGACTATCTCGTCAAGCCGTTCGCGGCGGAGGAGCTACTCGCGCGCGTGCGCGCGCTCCTGCGCCGCGGGCGCGAGCCGGAGGAGCTGCTCGCATTCGGCGACGTCCTCTTCGACGTGCGCACGCGGACCGCACGGCGCGGCGGACGCGACCTCGGGTTGAGCGCGCGCGAGGCGGACCTGCTCGAGCTGCTCCTGCTCAACGCGCGGCAGGTCGTCCGGCGCGAAGTCGCGCTCGAACGCGTCTGGGGCAGCCCGGGCGCCGCAAGCTTCAACGCGGTCGACCGCTACGTATCCTACCTGCGGCGCAAGCTCGGCGACCCGCCGCTGATCGAAACGGTGCGCGGCGCAGGCTTCGTCCTCGGCCGATGATGCGCTCGGTCCAGCTGCGGTCGGTCGTCGCGGCCGCGATCTCGATCCTGCTCGCGCTCGTCGTCGTCGGCGGAACGGTCGACGTGCTCGCGTCGCGGCATCTCCACCGCTCGCTCGACCGGACGCTGCGGGAACGCGCGGTCGAGGTCGCGCAGCTGAACGCGTCGGCACCCGCGCTGCTGACGACGCCCGGCGCACTCGACTCGCCGCTCGGCGGGACGCAGATGACGGTCGAGGTGATCGACCGGCACGGCCGGATCGTCGCGCGCTCGCTCTCGCTCGGCGGGCGCAGACTGCCGGCCGGTGAGCTCGTGCCGCACGCAATCCGGGACGGACGCGGCGGCTACGCCGATGGCACGCTCGGAGCGGATCGGCTGCGGCTCTACGCAGCGCCGCTCGCGGACTTCGGCGGGCCCGCCGCCGGCGGCGCGGTCGTCGTCTCGGCGTCGAGGCGCGACATCGACGACACGATCGCCAGCGTCCAGGACTACGTTCTCCTGGCCGGTCTCGTCGCCGCCGGGCTCGGAGCGATCGCCGTCGCCGTGCTGATGCGCCGCGCGCTCCGGCCGCTGACGCGGCTCGCCGCCGCCGCGACGGAGATCGAGCGCACCGGCGATCCGCGGCGGCGGCTGCCGGCGACCGAGACCGGCGACGAGGTCGGCCGGCTCGGAACGACGCTGAACGCGATGCTCGCGAGCCTCGAACGGGCGCGCGACGCGGAGCGCCGCTTCCTCGCCGATGCGTCCCACGAGCTGCGCACGCCGCTCACCGCGCTGCGCGGCAACGTCTACTATCTCGCGCGGCACGGCGCAACACCGGAGGTGCTCGCCGACCTGGAGCAGGACGCCGAGCGGCTCGCCACGCTCGCGGACGACCTGCTCGCACTGTCCCGCGAAGAGGCGGCCGGGACGCCGCAGGAGATCGTCAGCCTCGACGAGCTCGCCCTCGAGGCGGCGGGCGGCCGGGTGGACGCCGTCGCGAGCGGGCCCGTGCGCGTCCGGGGCGACCGGGCCGCGCTCGAGCGCGCGCTGGCGAACCTCGTTCAGAACGCGCTCCGGCACGGGCCCGAGGGCGGCCGGATCACCGTCAGCGCCGAGCAGATCGACGGGGTCGCCCGGCTCACCGTCGCCGACGAGGGCGAGGGCCTGCGGCTCGAGGAGACGGAGCTCGCCTTCCAGCGCTTCTGGCGCGGCGGCCGCGCCGTGGGCGGCTCCGGGCTCGGCCTCGCGATCGTCCGCGCCACGGCCGAGCGGCATGGCGGCCGGGCCTACGTGCGGGGATCCCGCTTCACGATCGAGCTGCCGGCTCTCAGAGATCTCTCAGGCTCCGCGGTTAGAACGAGCGGCGACGAACCCGAGAAAGGATTTCCTTGAAGCTCTTCCGCACCCTCCCGACCAGCCGTTTGATCGTCCTCCTCGTCTCGGTCGCCGCGCTCGCAGCGGCCGCCGCGGGATTCGCCGTCGCCGCTTCCGGCGGCGGCGGCGACACGCCGCCCGCAAAGCCGCTGCCCCAGGCGATCCACGACTCGCTCGCCGCGCCGAAACCGCAGGGGATCAGTGCCGACATCGTCTTCACGAACAAGCTCTTCCCGTCCGGCGCCCTGCTCGGCCAGGCCGGCTCGGCGCTGATGTCCGGCGCGACAGGCCGCTTCTGGGCGACGAACGACGGCCGCGGGCGGCTCGAGCTGCAGTCGAGCGCCGGCGACGTCCAGGTCGTCTGGAACACGGAGAAGGCGACCGTCTACGACGCTTCGTCGAACACCGTGTACCGCTTCACGCTGCCGGCGAAGAAGCCCGACACGTCGTCCGGCCCTCCGACGGTCGCGGAGATCTCGGACTTCCTGTCGAAGATCGCGGAGAAGGCGACGGTCTCGGGCGCGCAGCCGGCGAACGTCGCGGGGCAGCCCGCGTACACGGTCGAGGTCTCGCCGAAGCACGACGGCGGCCTGCTCGGCTCGGTGCAGCTCGCGTGGGACGCCGCGCAGGGAATCCCGTTGCGCGTCGCCGTCTACGCGCAGGGGAACTCGTCGCCGGTGCTCGAGCTGAAGGCGACGAACATCTCCTACGGCCCGATCGCGGACGGAGACGTGAACGTCGCGCCGCCGGCCGGTGCGAAGGTCGTCGATCTGGGCGACCACTCTGGCGGCGTTGCAGGCCACGACGCGAGCACCGTCAGCGGGCTCGACGCGGTGACTGCGGCCACCGACTTCCCCGTCACGGCCCCGGACACGCTCGTCGGCCTGCCGCGCAAGGACGTCCGGCTCGTCGGCGGCAAGACCGTGCTCGCCGTCTACGGCCAGGGGCTCGGCGCGATCGTGCTGGTCGAGAGCAAGGCCTCGGACACGGCCGCGCACGGCAACACCGGCATGCTCTCGGGCCTGCCGACGGTCGCGCTCGACGGCGTCACCGCGCACGAGCTCGCGACGCAGCTCGGCACCGTCGTCGAATGGCGGCGCGGCGGAGTCGACTTCGTGCTCGCCGGATCCCTCCCACCGGCCGCGGCCGAGGCCGCCGCGCGCAGCCTCGGATGAGCGACGCACCTCCCGTCGCAGCGCGCGCGCTCGTCAAGCGGTACGGCGAGATCGTCGCGGTCGACCGCGTCGACCTGACCGTCGAGCGCGGCGACGTCTTCGGCTACCTCGGACCGAACGGCGCCGGGAAGACGACATCGCTGCGGATGCTGCTCGGACTGATCCGCCCGACCGAGGGTTCCGCGCAGCTCTTCGGCCGGGACCCGGTCGTCGACGGGGCGAAGGCGCTCGACGGCGTCGCCGGCTTCGTCGAGGGACCGCGCTTCTATCCGTACCTCTCCGCGCACAAGAACCTCCGCCTGCTCGCGGACTACGACGGCGGCGACGCGAGGGCACAGATCGACGAGGTGCTCGAGCTCGTCGAGCTGCGCGAGCGGCAGCACGACCACGTCGGCGCGTACTCGCACGGGATGCGCCAGCGGCTCGGGATCGCCGCCTCGCTGCTCCGCAGCCCGCAGCTGCTGCTGCTCGACGAGCCGACGACCGGACTCGATCCCTCGGGCATGCGCGACATGCGCGACCTCGTCCGTCGCCTGTCGGCGGAGGGAATCACCGTGCTGCTCTCGAGCCACCTCCTGACCGAGGTCGAGGAGCTCTGCAATCGTGTCGCGATCATCCGCAGGGGCCGCATCGTCTACGAGGGCCGCCTCGAGGAGCTGCTCGCGACCGCCGGCGGCGGCTACCGGATCCGCACGGCCGAGCTCGAGCGCGCGCGGATGCTCTGTTCCGCACAGGCGGGCGTCGACGATGTCCGCGTCGTCGAGGGCGAGCTGTGCTTCCAAGCGGACGAGGACGCGGTCGCGGCGCTCTCGATCGCCCTCGGCCAGGCACGCATCGGCGTCACCGCGCTCGTCCCCCAGACCGCGAGCCTCGAGGATCTCTTCCTCGGCCTGACGTCCGACGACGACGAGCCCGCGCGCGCGACGCGAGAAGCGATCGTCGCTTGACGGCGGTCGCGCGGGTCTACCGCTGGGAGATCGCGAAGCTCCTGGCGCAGAAGCGCACCTACCTCGGACTCGGCGCGGCGGTGGTCGTGCCGATCATCTTCGTCGTCGTGCTCGTGATCCAGTCGGGCAACGGGCCGACGGACGTTCCGCTCGGCCGCTATCTCCGCGACACCGGCCTCGCGACGCCGTTCGTCGTCCTCTTCTTCATGTCGATCTGGGGGTTGCCGCTAATCACGGCGCTCGTCGCAGGGGACATCGTCGCGTCGGAGAGCCACAACGGGACGCTGAAGACGATCCTCACACGCTCGCGCGAGCGCGGCGAGATCTTTGCCGGGAAGCTGCTCGCGACGTTCAGCTACACGGTGGTGCTCGTGTTCGCGATGGGACTCGTCGGCGCGCTCGCGGGGACGATCGCCTGGGGCCTGCATCCGCTGACGTCGCTGTCGGGAACGACGGTCCCCGTCGGTCACTCGATCGGCCTCCTCGCCGCCAGCCTCGCGGTCTACGTGCTCCCGCTCGCCGGCATCGCCGCATTCGGCCTCATGCTCTCCACGATCACGCGCAACAGCGCGGCCTCGGTCGTCGGGACGTTGATGTGGGCGCTCCTGATGCAGCTGATCGGCGTGCTGCCCGGGACGGAGAGCTTCCGCGCGTACCTGCTCGGCACGCAGTTCGAGGCGTGGCACGGCTTCCTGCGCACACCCGCCGACTGGGCGCCGGTCGTGCGCGCCCTGTGGGTCTGCTCGCTCTACATCGTGATCCCGCTCATCGCCGCGTACCTCGTGTTCCTGCGGCGCGACGTCGCCGGCGAGTGAGCTAGCCCATCGCCAGCACGGCGCGGACGTAGCGCGCGATGTGCGCCGCGTCGGGCCAGCCTGCAGGAAGCTCCGCGGCGAACGCGGTCGTCCCCGGCAGCGCGTTGTTCTGCCAGGTGATCGCGCTCCCGGGGAGCTCCGGGAGCGGGTGGTACGGCAGCCCGGAGATCGACGCGAAGCGCCGCTCGAGCCGCCGGTCGCCGCCGGAGGCCCAAATCAGGTCGAGATGCTGGTGGAACCAGATCGTGACGTGCGGCTGCAGCCGCAGGATCAGCCGGTGCGCGATCCGGGCCTCGGGCTCCGAGAGTGGGTGCGGGCCCGACTCGTAGACGCCGCCCATCCGGCGCCAGCGGATCGGGAAGTTGCGGTTGAGGTCGACGCCGTGCGCGTTGGCGCGCGTGTTCGCCGCGCGGCCGTCCGGGTTGAGGACGGGGACGATCCAGAGGTCGATCCCGCGCGGGGACATCCCGGCGAGGCGCTGCGTGACGGCGATCCCCGCGGGCTCGTTGCCGTGGATGCAGCCGACGACGAGGAGACGTGTGCCGGACGGGTCGCCGACCTCGATCGCGCGGATCGGCCGACCGTCGACCGAGCGGCCGAGCAGCTCGACGTGGGCGGCGACGGCCGGTCCTGCAGCGAGCAGCGCCCCCGCGGTCGCGAGGGCGGCGGCGAGCTTCCTCACGGGACGAGATTAAGGATCGACGGGGACGCTACGCTCTGTCTAGTGCCCCTCCCGGCAATGAAGCCCCGCTTCTCGCCCGCTATCACGCGGCGGCAGAGTCCACCCTCGACCATGCGCAGGCTGCGAGCCTGCGCGGCGGCCGAGTGCGGCCTCTGCCTTGGTGCTAGCGACCGAGAAACTGGGCTCCATCACCGGAAGGAGCACTAGTGCCCGACAGCTGGGAGGAGAGCTTCGACACGTGGAGCGGCGAGGACGCGCTCGCGGAAGTCGACCGCGAGCAGCTGCTGCGGCTCGCGCGGGAGCTCGCCGAGCGGCGGCAGGCGGAGCGTGCCGAGGCCCGTGCCGAGATCGAGCAGCTGAAGCAGGCGCTGCGCGAGCGCGCGGAGCTCATCGCGGTGCGCGAGCGCGAGCTGGCCATTCGCGAGCACGAGCTCGACGCGCGCGAGCGCGGCGACGCGCCGCGGCAGCGCTTCTCGCGGCGGCGCGAGCACGACGAGCAGACGGTCGACGTGCAGGCGCGCGAGCTCGCGGAGCGTGCGGCGGCGATCGGCGCGCACGAGCGGGAGCTGGCTGAGCGTGAGCGCGAGCTCGAGCACCGGGGCCGCGACGACGGACCGCGCCGCGAGCACGACGAGCGTCCTGCGGTGGCGGACACGCGCGCGCACGAGCTCGCGGAGCGTGCCGCCGCGATCGCGGCGCGCGAGCGGGAGCTCGACGTCCGCGAGCGGAAGCTCGGCGACGCGCCAACCCGCCCCCGCTTCGGGCGCCGGCACGAGCAGGTCGACGAGGAGGCCGCGGCCCGCGTCCGCGAGCTCGATGCGCGTGCCGCCGAGCTCGACGCGCGGCAGACGAGCGTCGAGCATCGGGAGCGCGAGCTCGACCGCGATCCGCGCCCGGCGCAGCTCGACGCGCGCGCGGCGGCGGCGGACGAGCGGGAGTCGGCACTCGCCGCGCGCGAGCGGCAGCTGGAGAAGCAGGAGAACGCGCTCCGCGAGCGCGACCGCATGCTCGCGGACCGAGGCGCGGCGGCCGACGACCGCGAGGGGACACTCGCCGCGCGCGAGCAGGAGCTCGAGGCGCGCGGCCACGAGCTCGACGCACGCGCGAAGGAGCTCGCGCGCGACCGCAAGACGCTCGATGCTGCACGCGCAAAGGTCGAGCGGCGCGAGCGCGAGCTGGAGGAGCTGAAAGCGGCACGCGAGGCGACCGCAGGCGAGGCCGAGGAGCGCGCACGCGAGCTCGCGGCCCGCACGAGCGATCTCGCGGAGCGCGAGCAGGCGCTGGCGCAGCGGCTGACGGACGTCGAGCGGCGCGAGCAGGCGCTCGCCGCAGCGCGCAAGAAACGCGTCGCTGCTGCAGCGGCGGCCGACGACCAGCGCGAGCGCGCTCTCACCGCCCGGGCCGCGAAGATCGAGACGCGCGAGCGCGAGCTGGCCCTCATCCGGCAGGGCTTGGACGCCGAGCGCAACGCGCTGCTCACCCGCGAGCGCGAGCTGCGGCGGCAGGAGGCGGAGGAGGCGCGCCGTGCGTTCGCGCCGCCGCTCACGCCGGTCGGCTTCAACGAGGGACTCGCGGCCTTCGCGTCGACCCGCGTGCGGCGGGCGACGCCGCCGCGGCGTAGCGCCTAATTCCGCGCGCCGTCGACGAGGACGCGCAGGCACGCGTCGACGACTTCCGCGTCGAACTGCGAGCCTGCGGCCTGCTCGAGCCGCCGGCGCGCCTCGGCGGCCGAGAGCCGCTTCCGGTACGGGCGGTCGGTCGTCATCGCGTGGAACGCGTCGCAGACGAAGATGATCCGCGACTCGAGCGGGATCTCCTCGCCGGCGATCCGGTCCGGGTAGCCGGCACCGTCCCAGCGCTCATGGCAGTGGCGCACGATCGGCCGCACGTCCTGCAGCCGGTCGATCGGCGCGATGATCCGTTCGCCGAGCTCCGGGTGCCGCTCGATCACCGCACGCTCGGCAGCGGTCAGGCGCCCCGGCTTGGAGAGAATGTTGGCGGGGATCCCGATCTTCCCGATATCGTGGAAGAGCGCGCCGAGCTCGAGCCTTTTCAGCGAGCGCGCGTCGAGACCGAGCTCCTTCCCGACCTTGAGCGAGAGATCCGTGATCCAGCGTGCGTGCGACGAGGTGTACTCGTCGTTCGCCTCGAGCGCGTTCGCGAGCGCCTCGACGGTTGAGAGGAATGTCTCCTCGAGGTTCTCGAAGTTGCCTGCGTTGGCGATCGCGAGCTTCGCCTGGTGCGCGAGGCCTCCGAGCAGGCGCAGCTCGCGGTCGCCGAAGTGCTCCTCGAGCATCGCGGGAATCGCGGCGACGATGCAGCCGCTGCGACCGTCGAGCGCGAGCGGAGCGACCGCGAACGTCGAGTCGGAGAAGATCGGAGGCCGGCGAACCTCGGCGTAGTCGGCAGGCGAGATCACGAACGGCTCGCGTCGCTGCAGCGCTCCTTCCACCTCCTCTGACCTGAAGCGGAGGCGCTCGATCGCGTCCCTCCGCGCGCCTTCGTAGCCGGAGTGTGCGCGCACGACGAGCTCGCCGGACGCGTCCTGGAGCCAGACCGACGTTCCCGACGAGCCGAGGATCACGGCCGACAGCTCGACGACCTTCGCAAGCGTCTCGTCGAGATCGTGTGCCCCCGCAAGCTCGCGGCTGAAGGCGAGCAGCGCCGTCGCGCTCTCGGCTTCGCGGCGCGCGGACTCGAAGAGCCGCGCGTTCTCCAGCGCGACGGCTGCGTGTCCGGCGAGGACTTCGAGCAACCGCATGTCGTCCTCGTCGAACTGGTCGAGGCCGAGCTTCGAGATCACGATCACGCCGTTGACGCGCGCGCCGTGGCGGAGCGGCACTGCGAGGAGCGACTCCTCGATGTCCCGCGTTCCCGGAATTCGGGCGCCGAACTCGCAGGCCGCGGCGTCGCCGATGACGAGCGACTCGCCGGTCTCGGCCGCGCGGCCGGTGATTCCCTGTCCGACCTTGCAGCGCAGCAGCTCGAGCGGCAGCACGACGCTCGTCTCGCTGAAGTCGCCGCGGAATGCGATCGGCAGCACATCGTCTCCCTCGACGACGAACACTCGGCAGTTGTGGTAGTCGATCAGCGACCGCAGCTCGTTCGCGATCACCGTTCCCAGCTCGCGTACGTCGTTCAGCCGGTTGAGCTTGCCGCCGAGGCTCTGCAGCATCTTCAGGTGCGCGATCGAGCGGACGTCGCGAGCGTGCAGCGACTCGTCCGGCTGCGGGCGCTCGGAGGTCTGGTTGTCGTAGAAGACGATCCCGTTCTTCCCGCGCGCCTTCGCCGCCATCATCGCCGCCTCGGCGCAGGCCGCGAGCTCGCGCGGGTTCATCGCGTGCTCGGGGCCGATCGCGAGCCCGACCGAGACCGTCACCCGCCCGACGGACGGATAGTCGACGGACGCGACCCGGTCGACGAGCCGCTCGGCGAGACGCATTGCGCGCTCGCGGCTTGCCTGCTCCATGATCACGCCGAACTCCTCCCCGCCGAGCCGGCAGACGACGTCGCCGTTCCGGACGGCCCCGCGCAGGGCATCGGCGAGCAGGCGCAGGAGCTCGTCGCCGACTCCGTGCCCGTGCACGTCGTTGATGCACTTGAAGTCGTCGAGGTCGAGCATCAGGACGGCGACCGGCGCGTGCGTCCGACTCGCGTGCTGCAGCGTCGTGCGCAGCCGCTCGTGGAAGACGCTGTGGTTGAAGAGGCCGGTGAGCGAGTCGGTCTGCGCCTGGTGCTCGAGCCGCGCGCGCGTCTGCGCGTTGTCGAGCGCGAGTGCGGCGGCGTCGCCGAATCGCTTCGCGAGCTCGAACTCGCGCTCGTCGAACGCGGCGTGCTGGCCGAGCCTGTACACGTTGAGGACGCCCTTGATCGCCGAGCGCGCGACGAGCGGGACGGAGACCAGCGCCTCGGGCTCGTCGGGCGGCGTGCCGGGGATGACCCCGACGCGCGGATCGAGGTGTGCCTGGTTCGCGAGCACCGGCTCGCGGCGCGACGCGGCCCAGCCAGTGATCCCCTCGTCGAAGCCGACCCTCGTCTACATGATCTCGCGAGCCCACTTGTCCCGCGCGAGCACAGGCACGAGGTCGTGGTGCGCCTCGTCGGCCTGATAGATCGTCAGCGCGTCGTACGGGATCAGCTCCGAGAGCGCCCCGGCGATCCGGTCGAGGACGGCGTCGAGGCTCTCCTCGGCGAGGACGTCGTGGAACACGTCGGCGAGCCGGCGGTACTCGGCCGGGTCCGTGGGAACGAGCCGCAAGGTGGATGCGCGCTGCGTCACCGCGCGCGCCGGGGGAGTGAATTAACGGGCCGCAGAAGTGCTCCTTGTGGGACTGACGGGTCTCAGCATCGCCAGCGAGGCCGGGCGCTGGCATCCCCCACCGGAGGGAAATGGGCCCCGAACGGGTATGCCGGAAGGGTGAGCGCGGCGGAGTACATCCCCGACGGGCCGACGCTGGAGAAGCTGCGAGAGGCGGCGGCCGCGTGCCGTGCCTGCCACCTGTGGGAGCTCGGTACGCAGACAGTCTTCGGCGAGGGATCCTCGGATGCGCAGGTGATGTTCGTCGGCGAGCAACCGGGCGACCAGGAGGACCAGGAAGGGCGGCCGTTCGTCGGCCCGGCCGGGAAGCTGCTCGACCGCGCGCTCGAGGAGGCGGGAATCGACCGGTCGCTCGCATACGTGACGAACGCGGTGAAGCACTTCAAGTGGGAGGCACGGGGGAAGCGGCGGATCCACGCGAAGCCGAACTGGACGGAGCTCGCCGCCTGTCGCCCCTGGCTCGACGCCGAGCTCGCGGTCGTGTCGCCTCGCGTCCTCGTCTGCCTCGGCGCGACGGCCGCGCAGTCGCTCCTCGGCAAGCAGTTCCGGGTGACGCAGCATCGCGGCGAGTGGGTGGAGTCCGAACTCGCCGAGCACGTCACGGCGACGATCCATCCCTCGGCGATCCTGCGGCAGCGGGACGACGAGAGCCGCCGCCGGGAGCTCGCCGCGTTCGTCGATGACCTGCGGATCGTCGCGGGAGTGCTGTAGCGCAGCGAGCGCACTAGTGGCTCAGAGCCACAAACTCCGGCGGGCGCCTACCGGCCCGCCGCGGCCGCTCGGGCCACGACAGACCGCGCGCCGGGGCTAGTCGCCCCAGTCGAAGTCGCGCGAGCGGCTCCAGAGCCCGGTGTCCTCGAGCTCCGGTCCGCTGTGCTCGGCGGTGTCCTCGCCGGGCCACGCGAGGACGGGCTCCGCCGTGTGGGTGACGATGTCCGGCTCGACGCCGTCCATGGTCTCCTCGATGCGAGCCTGCTCCTCGGTCTTGAAAAGCGGGTGGTTGTCGAACGGGTCCTCGACCTTGTACTGGTCGAGCGGCATCGCAGGCTCGAGCTCCTGATTGCGCTGCTTCAGCTCGAGGTGATCCTGGATGACCTGCGCGAAGAGGGACGGAGTCTCAACCGACATAAGGGCCTTTCCTCCTGCTTGGGGGCGGAACCGGGGGAGTGTACCCAGTTTTCAGGAAGGATTGTTGAGGGGAGGTTAGGAAAAGCTACGGACGCCGCACGAGCGCGTCGGCGACCTCGACCCGGTTCTTGCCGTTCCGCTTGGCCCGGTAGAGGGCCTCGTCTGCGGCCGCCAGCAGCGCGCCGGCGCCCTCCAGCGCGGGATACGAGGCCAGGCCGAAGCTGCACGTGACGCCGATCGGGGTGCCGTCCGGGGCCAGGACGACGCGGCTCTCGAGCTCCGTCCGGATTCGCTCGGCGAGCTGGGCGCCGCCGGCGGCGTCGGTGCCCGGCAGGAGCAGGAGGAACTCCTCGCCGCCCCAGCGGCCGGCCACGTCGGCCTCGCGGACCGTCGCGCGGAGAACGGCCGCGAACTCGCGCAGGACCAGGTCGCCGCACGGATGGCCGTGGCGGTCGTTGACGGCCTTGAACTCGTCGAGGTCCGCAAAGACGACTGTCAGCGAGGTGCCGAAGCGCTCGGCGCGCGCGAGCTCGGCGGAGAGCGCGTCCTCGCAGCGCCGCCGGTTGGCGAGGTCGGTGAGGTCGTCCGCGAGCGCCTGCCGTTCGACGATCCCGTGCAGCCGCGCGTTCTCGAGCGCGACCACGGCCTGCGCCGCGAGCGAGGTCGCCGTCAGGCGAGCCTCCTCGTCGAACGAGTCGCCGACGATGACGAGCGTGCCGAAGCTCGAGCGGCCCGCATTGAGCGGTAGCTCGAGCCTGTCCCCGCCTCCTTCGATCTCGCCGACGTGCAGGAGCTCGGCCCGTGTGTCGCCGACGATCGCGGCTCCCGCGGCGCTTGTCGCCTGGACGGCCGTGTCGAGGACGACGCGCAGAAGCTGATCCGGATCGTGCGTCGCGCCGAGCGCGTCCGCGAAGCGGGCGAACGCCTCGCGCAGGCGCTGGCGCTCGGACTCGAGCTCTGCGAGGCGTTCCTGCAGCTGGTCGGCCATCTCGTTGAACGCGCGGCCGAGCTGCGCGAACTCGTCGCGCCCACGGACAGGCACGCGCTCGTTCAGGCGCCCGCGTGCGATCCCGCGAGCCGCCTCGACGAGGCCGGCGAGATTCCGGACGATCGAACGTCCCTCGAAGTACGCCACGATCGCCACGAGGACGAGCACGGCGAGCATGAACACGAGCAGCCGCTCGCGCGTTTTCGCGGCCGCCGCGTCGATCGCGCGCTGAGGACTGATGACGGCGAGTCGCGTCGCGCGGAACTCGTCCAGCGAGCCGGCGCCGAGCGCGCGATACCGCGCGCCGCCGATCGTGACGACCCGGGCCGTACCCGGCTTGAGGCTGGCGAAGCCGAAGACGGGCGGCGACGAGGCGACGACGCGCGTGCCGTCGACGATGATGAGCGCGTCGTCCGGATTGAGACCGGACGACTTGCGGAGCTGGACGGCGAGCCGCGTGTCGAAGGGCACGAAGACGATCACCGATCCGGCGAGACCCTCGCTCGTGAAGACGTCGGCCGTGCGTCGCGCGGAGAGCAGCGGCGGCGACGGCCCGACCCGCAACCCGTACGGGCTCACGACCTCGACGTTCCGGCGGCCGTGCAGCATCCGCGCGACCGCGCGCTTGTCCTCGTGCTCGAGGCTCCGCTGGAAGGCGCGCCTCTGCGCGAGCCCGGAAGCGACGGCCTGGGCCGCGTCGAGCTTCTGCTGGTAGGCGGCGAGCCCGGCCCGCAGTCCCGCCTGGAGGCGGGCGTCGACGCGACGCGTCTCGCCGTGCGAGGCGACCGTCGAAAACCCCCAGAACGCAGCGGCCACCGGCAGCAGCGAGAGCAGGAGGAAGTACAGGACGAGCTTGACCTTGAAACTAGCCATGGTGTGTCTCTTCAGTCTTCAGGCCCGAAGGCTCCGTGCCGATACCTCGATCGAGTGATGTCTTCGGCAAAAGAGGAGCCGACCATGAGGGGTATCCGCCGCGTGCTTCCCGCAGTTGCCGCCGTCGGCGCAGTCGCCGTCGCAATCTCCATCCCGCGTACCCTCGAGGGCCCGCATGGGACGCTGATCGAGGTCGCGGCGCCGCCATCGTCCACCAGAACGGTCGTCAGGGCCCCCATCTTCCCGCGCGCCGTCCCGAAGCGGGCCCAGCGCGTCCACGTTGCCCTCCCGGCCCGGCGGCAGCCCGTCAGGCTCGCGCCGTCGCCGCAGCTCGCCTCTCGCGTGATCGTCCACGCGGCGCCGCGACCCGCCGCGAAGCCGCAGGCGCCGCACGCGCGCCTCACCCGGCCGCGCCCGGTCGCTCCCCCGCCCGCCCCGGCGCCGGCGCCCGCCCCTGCTCCGGCCCCCGCCCCTGCCCCTGCCCCCGCTCCGGCGCCGGCTCCCGCACCTGCCCCTGCTCCCGCGCCGCAGCCGGAGTCCTCGGTGCGCGTCCTCGCCGTCCAGGTCGAGCAACCCGCGCCCGCCGCGCCCGCCCCCGTCGAGCCCGCGCCCGTCGAGCCCGCGCCTCCGCCGGTGCCGCCGGCGCCCTCGGGCGACGACAAGGATCACGGCGACGACCACGGCAACCACCACGACGGCGACGACCACGGCAACGGCCACGACGGCAACGGCCACGGCGGCGGCGGTCACGGCGGCTAGGCGCCGGGGCCTGCGGCTACGATGACCCGGTGGCGCCGCTCAAGTTCCTGACCCGTCGCGCCGGCCCGCTCGGGCTCGCGCTGACGGCGTACGACATCTACCGACGCCTGCCGCCGAGGCAGCGCAAGCAGGTGCTCGACCTCGCCCGGAAGCACGGCCCGAAGGTCGCCTCGTCGGCGCTGAAGGCCTACGGCCGCACGCGCCGTCGCTAGACCGGAATCTCGGCCGCGATGCGCGTCCCGCCGCCTGACGGGCTCTCGACGCGCAACCGGCCGCCGAGCGCTTCGATGCGGTCCGCGAGACCGCGCAGGCCGGACCCGTACGAGGCGTCCGCGCCGCCGACGCCGTCGTCCGAGACGACGACGACCGCCCGCTGCCCGTCGCGGGTCACGCTGACGTCGACGTGGGACGCGCCCGCGTACTTCGCGACGTTCGTCAGTGCCTCGGCGACGAGGTAGTAAGCCGCCGCCTCGACCGGCTCGGGAAGCCGCTCCGCCGGCGGCTCGTGCAGCGCCACCTCGACGGGCGCCCGGTCGACGAGCGCCGCGAGCGCCGGCCCGAGTCCGCGCTCCGAGAGGACGGCCGGATGGATGCCGCGTGCGAGCTCGCGGAGCTCCGAGAGCGCCTGCTCGAGCTCGCTCTGCGCGGCCACGACGAGCTCTCGCGCCGCCTGCGGATCGGCGTCGAGCTTGGCGCCTACGATCCGCAGCTGCAGCGCGAGCGAGACGAGCCGCTGCTGCGCCCCGTCGTGAAGGTTCCGCTCGAGGCGACGGCGCTCGGTGTCGCCGGCCTCGACGATGCGCGCACGCGACGCGGCGAGCTTCTCGTAGGCGTCGGCATTCGCGAGCGCCTGCGCGACGAGGTCGGCGAAGTCCGTCAGCCGGCGCTCGGCACTCGACTCGAGCGGCGCATCGAGTGACGTCGCCACCAACGCACCCCAGAGCCGGCCGCCGACGTGAACCGGGGCGGCGACGGAGGAACGGGCACCGGCGGCGCGCAGCCGCTCGACGAGCCCGCCGGTCTCGCCCTCGTAGTCGTCGAGGCGCTGTGCCTCGCCCGTGCCGTGGACGCGCGCGAGGACGTTGCTCTCGGCGAGCGGAAGCTCCGAGCCGACAGGAAGCCCGAGGAGGTTCGTGCGCGTGACGCCGAGGAGCGTTGCATGGCCGTCGTCCTCGAAGCGCAGTACGGCAGCGCTCGGCGCCGCGAGGACGCCGCTCACCTCCTCGGTTACACGGGCGAAGAGCTCGGCCGGATCGACTTCGGCGGCGACGAGCGTGGCGATCCGCCGCAGCGCTGCCTGCTCGTGCGCGAGCTCGCGCTCGGCGCCGACTGCGAGGAGCCGCTCCGCCGTGATTGCGGCGAGCACGAGCGACGTCACCGCCGCGACGGCGACGAACAACTGGGTCGAGAGAAGGCTCGCGGTGGTCGAGTCGCGCACGAACGGCCCGTCGTTGTGAGCCGTGTTCCAGACGATGAGCGACGAGGTCAGGAGCACGGCCGTCGCAGCGCCGCGGGTGCCGAATCGCAGCGCCGCCCAGATCAGAGCGGGAAAGACGACGTAGGGCACGTCGCGTTGCGTCGGAAGCTCCACGAGTGCGACCAGCGTCGCGAGCAGCAGGATCCCCTCGGCAGCGGACCGGCGGTCGAAGCGCGCGCGGGCGGTCGCCCAGACGAGGATGGCGGGCGCGACGACGAGCGCTCCCGACAGATCCGCGAGCCACCACGTGTGCCAGACCTCCCACGTCTCGTGCCCGGGGATCACGTTTCCCAGGCGGAGCGAGACAGTGCCGAAGGTCGCGCTGATCACGGTGCCGGCCGTGGCGGCGACGACGAGCGAGAGGACGTCGCCGACGCGCTCGAGCCCGAGGCGCCCCTTCGTCAGGCGCCGCAGGAGGAGGGCCGCGACGAGCACCTCGAGCGTGTTCCCGGTCGTCTGCCCGAGTACCGTTCCGAGTGGTGTCGAGTAGTCGCCGACGGCCAGGTCGGCGATCACGATCCCCGGCCAGAGCCCGGGTCCCCAGATCAGCAGCGCGGCGATCCCGACGCCGACGGGCGGCCACAGCGCCGTGACGGTGTCATGGAAGTACCTGAGGTGCAGGCCGGCTTTCCCCGTCAGGTAGTACGCGGCGGCGACGAGGACGATGCCGACGGCGCGGCGGGCGAGCCACGCGCGCCGGTCGGAGCCGGAGACCGACTCCTCGAGTCGCGAGACGACCGTGCTCATCCGTCGATGATCCGCTTCTGCGGCAGGAGATTCAAACGCCGAGCGCGGACCGCGCGATCCTGTCCTGCTCGCGCAGGTGCGCCGTCGGGTAGCCCTCGGAGGGGCTAGCCCGCCACGGCCGGCCGACGTAGAGGAGCGGCACGTCGTCGGGCTTCGCCTCCTCGAGGCGGTGGCGGATCGCGCGCCACGCGCCCATGTTCTGCGGCTCCTCCTGCGCCCAGACGATCTGCTTCAGGTTCGGATACGCGGCGATCGCCTCGCGCGCCGCCTCGACCGGGAACGGATACAGCTGCTCGATCCGGACGACCGCGACGTGCTCCGCCGCCGCGCCCTCCTCGTGCCCGGCGATGTCGTAGTAGACCTTCCCGGAGACGAGGACGAGGCGCGTCACGCGCTCCGCGTCGACGACGGGCTCCGGCAGCACCGGGTGGAACTTGCCGGAGTCGAGCTCGGTCAGCGTCGACGCTGCCTGTTTCAGCCGCAG
>VAWW01000058.1:0-12852 GCA_005884575.1 Actinomycetota bacterium | reverse complement strand
AGCGCCTGCCGCCGCATCAGGTGGAAATGCTGCGCGGCGGTCGACGGATTCGCGATCCGGATGTTCTCCTGCGCGGCGAGCTGGAGGAAGCGCTCGAGCCGAGCGCTCGAATGCTCGGGCCCGTTGCCCTCGTAGCCGTGGGGAAGGAGCAGCGTCAGCCGCGACGTCTCCCCCCATTTCGAGAGCCCGGCGACGACGAACTGATCGAGGATGATCTGCGCGCCGTTGACGAAGTCGCCGAACTGCGCCTCCCAGAGCACGAGCGCCTCGCCGGCGGCGACGGAGTAGCCGTACTCGAAGCCGACCGGGCCGTACTCCGACAGCGGCGAGTTGTGGATCTCGAACGATGCACCCGCGTCGTCGAGGTGCTGCATCGGCGTGAACCGTTCTCCCGTCTCCACGTCGTGCAGGACGACGTGGCGGTGCGAGAACGTGCCGCGCTCCGTGTCCTGGCCGGTGAGCCGGATCGGGATCCCCTCGACGAGCAGCGACGCCATCGCGAGCGCCTCGGTCGCGCCGGCGCTCGAGCTGCTTCCACAGCTTCGGATGCGGCTTGAAGCCTTCCGGGACGCGCAGCAGCTGCTCGTTCAGCGCGCGCAGGCGGTCGGCCGCGACCGCGGTCACGACCTCCTCCTCGGTCGACGCGGGGATGCGTCCGTCGCGCACCGGCTGCGAGACCGTCGCGCCGAAGCTCTGCTTCAGATGCTCGTGCGCCTCCTTCAGCTGGCGCTGGAAGCGGTCGTACAGCTCCTGCGACTGCTCGGCCGAGACGACGCCCTCCTCGGCGAGCCGCTGCGCGAACTGCTCGCGGACCGTCGGATGCTGCGCGATCAGCGCCGCCATCAGCGGCTGCGTGTACGCGGCCTCGTCCTGCTCGTTGTGACCGTGCCGACGGTAGCCGACGAGGTCGACGACGACGTCGTGGCCGAACTTGCGGCGATACGCGAGCGCGAGCCGGATCGACGCGATCGCGGCCTCGGGATCGTCTGCGTTGACGTGGATGATCGGGATATCGAAGCCCTTGGCGAGGTCGCTCGAGTACCGCGTCGAGCGGCCCTCGGTCGGATCGGTCGTGAAGCCGATCTGGTTGTTCGCGATCAGGTGCAGCGTGCCGCCGGTCGAGTAGCCCTCGAGCTCGGCGAGGTTGAGCGTCTCTGCCACCTCGCCCTGGCCGGCGAACGACGCGTCGCCGTGGATGAGGACCGGCAACGCGACCGCGGGATCGTGGCGACCCTCGCGCGTCGAGCGGTCGGTCTGCTCCGCCCGCGCGCGGCCCTCGACGACCGGGTCGACGGCCTCGAGGTGGCTCGGGTTCGACGCGAGCGTAACGGTGATGTCGCCCACAGGCGTCGTCCGCACGCCTCTCGCGCCGAGGTGATACTTGACGTCGCCCGTCCCGCCCTCGTCGCTCGAGACGACGGCCTCGATCGTCCGCTCGCCCTCGAACTCGCGGAGGATCTCCTCGTACGGGCGCCCGACGACGTGCGCGAGCACGTTGAGGCGGCCGCGGTGCGCCATCCCGATCACGACCTCGTGCGCACCGCCTTCGGCGCCGAGCTGGATCGACTCGTCGAGCATCGGAATCATCACGTCGAGCCCTTCGACCGAGAACTGCTTCTGGCCGAGGAACGCGCGGCGCAGGTAGTGCTCCATCCCCTCGACCTCCGTGAGGCGGGCGAGCAGGCGCGTCTTCTCCTCGGCTGAGAGCGGCTGCCGGTAGCGGCCGGACTCGATCGCCTGGCGGAGCCAGACGCGCTCCTCGTGGTCGGAGATGTGCTCGATCTCGTAGGCGATCGTCCCGGTGTACGTCTCCTGGAGGTGCGGCAGGGCCTCGGCGAGCGTGTCGCCCGGGACGTACAGGCGGAGGACGCGGGCCGGGATGCGCGCCTGGAGACGCGGCGTCAGCTTCGGCACGAGCCGCTCGGGCTCGAGCGCCGGATCGCCGGGCGGGTCGGAGCCGAGCGGATCGAGATGCGCCGCGAGGTGCCCGTGCATGCGGTAGGCCTTGACGAGCGCCATCGAGGCGGCGACACCGCCGATCAGCTCGTCGTCGACGGCGGCCGGAGCAGGCGCCGGCGCAACGGCGACCGGTGCGTGCCCGTTGCCGTTGCCGCCGAGCCGCTCGAGCAGCCGCTTCAGGCCGGGATAGGTGTCCAGCAGCTCCTCGGGTGCGCTCTCGAAGAGCGCACGCCACTCGGCGGGGACGGCTTCGGGGTTCTCGAGGTACTCCTCGAGCAGAACCGCGGCATAGCCCGCGTTGAGGCCGTCGACTTCCATCACAGGTATTGAAGCAATGCGGCTCGAGCCGCCGGACTCCTCCCTACCACAACGGATGCTTGAAGATGACGGCCGCCGTCATCCCGAGGAAGAACGAGACCGCGCCGACGAGCACGGCGGTGTAGGCGAGGCGCTGGTAGCGGCCGCCCATCGCCGCCGCGATCAGCCCGAGCAGCAGCGAGATCGGGATCAGGCGGAGCGGGTGCCACGCGATCCCGATCACCTCGACGAAGAGCGCCAGGGCGGCCAGGAATCCGGCGACGGCCTCGTGCGGCGCCAGCCGGTCGATGGGCTCCGAGCTCACCGGTCGAGCTTAGCCCGCCCTGCGGCGGCGGCGCGCGCGGACCGCGCGTACGTGCGGGCGGGTCCTCCGCGCGGGCCGGGGCGCAGCCGGCGTGGCGTCCTGCGCCGGCGCGTGCCGCCGGAGCCGTCGTCCCCGCCGAGCACCGCGGTCACCGCCGCGCCCTCCTCGGGCCTCGGCTCCGCCTTGATCGCCCACCAGACGACCCAGCAGAGGTAGACGATGGGGATCTTCAGGATCACCATCAGGAACACGATCTCCCAGATCGAGTCGGGTGCCACGAGGCCAGTTTAGCGCCCTTGCGCGCAACGAAATCCCGCGCGGGCACGTTAATTCCTCAACTGAGCGGGGAGTAGCGGATCGTATGAGCACGGACCAGCTCAAAGTGCTGATCGACCAGGGCGAGGAGCGTGGCTGCGTCAATCTCTCCGCCTTCAGCGAGCTCGTACAGGAGCTCGAGCTCGAGGACGACGCGATCGCCGCGGTCTACGAGCAACTCGAGGAGCGCGGCATCGAGCTGACGGACGACTGCGCCAACGCGAGGGTCGAGCAGCCGACGTACGTCAACGGCGACCTCGCGGTGATGACGACGGACTCGCTGCAGCTCTTCCTCAACGAGGCCGGCCGGTACCCGCTGCTGACCGCGGCCGAGGAGGTCGAGCTCGCGAAGCGGATCGAGCACGGCGACAAAGAGGCGAAGGACATCATGATCAACTCGAACCTCCGCCTCGTCGTGTCGATCGCGAAGAAGTACCAGGGTCACGGACTCTCGCTGCTCGACCTGATCCAGGAGGGGATCATCGGTCTGATCCGCGGCGTCGAGAAGTTCGACTGGCGGCGCGGCTACAAGTTCTCGACGTACGCGACGTGGTGGATCCGCCAGGCTGTGCAGCGGGGTGTCGCGAACAAGTCGCGGACGATCCGCATCCCCGTCCACATCATCGAGCGCGAGCAGAAGATGTCGCGGGCCGAGCGCGAGCTGATGGCGAAGCTCGAGCGGCCGCCGACCGACGAGGAGATCGCGAAGAAGGCGAAGCTGCCGCTGAAGCAGGTGCGGGAGGTGCGGGAGGCCGCGCGCGCCGTCGCGTCGCTCGACAAGCCGGTCGGCGACGCGGGCGATACCGCATTCGGCGACCTCGTCGCGACCGAGCGCGGCAACGTGGAGGAGGTGGTCACGGTCAGCCTCGGCGAGGACGCGCTGCACCGTGCAGTCGAGATGCTGCCCGAGCGCGAGCGGACCGTGATCAAACTCCGCTACGGGCTCGACGGCGACCGAGACCCGATGTCGCTCGAGGCGATCGGCAAGGAGCTCGGCATCACCCGCGAGCGCGTGCGGCAGATCGAGACGCAGGCGCTGTCGCGCCTCGCAACCGAGCGCGAGCTCGAGAGCCTTCGCTCAGCGGCCTAAAGGCGCGGGAAACCTAGGTTCCCCCGGACCAGGCGATGATGGACACGCCTTCCCACCACTCGGGGTGGCCTCGGTCCTTGCCGCCCAGACGGGCGAGCTCTCGGGCTCGCGGCTGTTCCGCGAGGTAATCGGCGATTGCGCGGTCGACGCGCTCCCAGTCGCTGTCGTCGACGATCAGTAATGCCCGCTCAGCGAGGTACGGCTCGATCAGCCGCAGCCCCTCGAGCTGCGACTCGTAGTCGTGCGCGGCGTCGTAGTAGTAGACGCCGACGCGCCGGCCCTCGAGCGCGCCGCCGCGCAGGAGCTCGAACGCGTCGCCCTCGAGGATCTCGGCATGCCCGCCGAACCGCGCCAGGTTCTGCTCCAGCCGCTCGCGGCTTCCCTCGCCCATCGAGAAGTCGTCGATCGCGACGACGTCGCCGTCCCACGCACGTGAGGCGGCGATCAGCGACGCGCCCTTGAACGAGCCGATCTCGACGTAACTCTCGCCCGGCTCGAGACGCGACGCCGCGGCGGCGACGAGCGCGAGGTTGTTCGGCTTCGCGAGGCCGCCCACCTCGTCCAGCATCTCCGGGTAGAACGGATCCGCTTCCTGCGGAACCTCGAAGTCCTCGACTCGCACTACGACGCCCAGCGCTCGAGCGCGCGTACGACGTGCGTCAGCCGCTTGCCGCTTGGTGTCAGCCGGTACTCGACCCGCGGCGGCCGCGCATCGAAGACGCGCCGCTCCAGCACGCCGGCGTCCTCGAGCTCCGCGAGGCGCTGAGCGAGCGTCCGCGGCGGGATCCCCTCGAGCACCTGCTTGAACTCGTTGAAGCGCACCGCGCCCGACTGCGACGCCGCGAAGACGATCGCGAGCGACCAGCGGCGCCCGAGGAGGTCGACCGCGCGGGCGACCTCCTCGGGCAGCGGCGTGCAACTACGACACCGCATGGAGCTGCACGGCGGGCTCCAACGCCAGGTCGAGCACCTCGCCCAGTGTCATCACGGGATGGAAGCGCATCTCTTCCCGCACATCCTCCGGAACGTCCTCGAGGTCGGCGCGGTTCCGCTCCGGGATGATGACGTCGGTCAGGCCCGCGGCATGTGCGGCGAGCACCTTCTGCTTCAGCCCGCCGATCGGCAGCACGCGGCCCTGCAGGGTCACCTCGCCGGTCATGCCGACAGTGTGCTTCACCGGCCGGCCCGAGAGAAGCGACGCGAGCGCGGTCGCCATCGTGATCCCCGCGCTCGGCCCGTCCTTCGGGATCGCACCCGCAGGAACGTGCACGTGGAACGCGCGGTCGTCGAACGAGCGCTCGTCGATCCCGAGCTCACCCGAGTGCGAGCGGACGTAGGAGAGCGCGATCCGCGCCGACTCCTTCATCACGTCGCCGAGCTGCCCGGTCAGGACGAGGTCGCGGCCGCCGTCCATCGAGGTCGCCTCGACGAACAGGACGTCCCCGCCCGTTCCGGTCACTGCGAGACCCGTCGCGACGCCCGGCACCGCCGTCCGCTCCGCGGCCTCCTGGAAGAACCGCTGCCGGCCGAGGGCGTCTCGCACGGTGGCGAGGTCGACCATGACCGGTCCGTCCTCGCCCGACGCGACCCGCGTCGCGACCTTGCGCAGGATCTTCCCGAGCTCCCGCTCGAGCTGGCGGACACCAGCCTCGCGCGTGTATTCGGAGACGACGAGCTTCAGCGTCGCGTCCTCCACGGCGACCTCCTCCGCCCGCAGGCCGTTCCGCTCGACCTGTCGCGGCCACAGGTAGCCGCGTGCGATCGCGAGCTTCTCGTCGACGGTGTAGCCGTCGAAGCGGATGACCTCCATGCGGTCGAGCAGCGGCCCGGGGATCGTCTCGGCGACGTTCGCGGTCGCGATGAAGACGACCTCGGACAGGTCGAGCTCGACGTCGAGGTAGTGGTCGCGGAACGAGTGGTTCTGCGCCGGGTCGAGCACCTCGAGCAGCGCGGCGGAAGGATCCCCGCGCCAATCGGCGCCGACCTTGTCGACCTCGTCCAGCATGATCACCGGGTTCATCGTCCCGGCGTCGCGCAGGGCGCGGACGAGCCGGCCCGGCAGGGCGCCGATGTACGTGCGCCGGTGACCGCGGATCTCCGCCTCGTCACGGACGCCGCCGAGCGACATCCGCACGAACTCGCGACCGAGCGCCTTTGCGATCGACTCGCCGATCGACGTCTTGCCGGTTCCAGGCGGCCCGATCAGCGTCAGGATCGCGCCCGAGCGCTTGTCGTTCGGGATGCCGCGGTCCTGCCGCAGCTTGCGCACGGCCAGATACTCGACGATCCGCTCCTTCACGTCCTCGAGACCCGCGTGGTCCGCGTCGAGGATCTCGCGCGCGTGCACGGGATCGAGCGTCTCCTCGGAGCGCTTCGCCCACGGCACCGACACGAGCCAGTCGAGGTAGGTGCGGATCATCGACGACTCGCCGCTGCCCTCGCCCATCGTCTCGAGCCGCCGCAGCTCGCGGTCGGCCTGCTCGCGGACGGCCTCGGGCATCCCGGCCTCTTCGATCTTCTTCCGGTACTCCTCGATCACGGAGCCCTCGTCCTCGCCGAGCTCCTTGCGAATCGAGTCCATCTGCTTGCGCAGGAAGTACTCGCGCTGCTGCTTCTGGGCGCCGGACTCCACGTCGTCGCGAATCCGACGGCGCACCTGCAGCTCGGCGAGCCGCTCGCGCTGAAGGCGGACGGCGAGCTCGAGCCGCTCGGCGACGTCGAGCGTCTCCAGCAGCTCGACCTTCTGCTCGAAGGTCAGGTCGGGGGAATAGCCGGCCGTGTCCGCCAGCGCGCCGGGCTCGCCGATCGAGCGCAGGAACGCGCCGACACGCTCGTCGGCGTCACGCAGCTCGAGGATCTCCTCGACCACGGCGCGGTACTCGAGCTCGAGCTCCTTGACGCGCCCCGTGCGGGGCTCGTCGTCGGGACGCTCCTCGACGTCGACGCGCAGCCGGCCCTGGGAATCCGACGCCGCGGCGCCGATCACGCCCCGGTGGCTGCCCGCGAGGGCGACGGCGCGGCCGCCGCCGGGCAGGCGCACCCGGTCGATTACCTCGGCGACTGTCCCGACCTTGGCGTAGTCGTGCTCATGGCGCGGCACGAGCAGCACCTGGTCCTCGTCGCCGACCTCGACGGTCAGCGTGACGGTCATGTTCGGGAAGACGACGGTGTCTTCCAGGGGGACGAGCAAGAGGTTGCTCAACGGTACATCCTCCAATCGGTGTATCAGGTATCGAAATTGTACCGACGCCTCCGCAACCGACGGTTAACCCGGCCGCAACCCGCTCCGCGCTTCGATGGAGGGGTGCTCTCCGCGCTCGTCGCCGCCGCCGCGCTCGGGCTTCCGTCCTCGTGGACGGCCGTCGCCCACGGGCCGGCCGGAGGCACCGTTTGGTCGGGCCGGATCCCGAACCGCGAGGTCGCGTGGGACAGGCGAGCGAGCGCTGTCTACCTGCCGCCGGGCGACGGCTCCGATCGGCGGTTCCCGGTGATCTACCTCCTGCACGGCCTGCGCGGGAGCCCGTCCTCCTACTACGACGGCCTCCACCTCGCCGACGTCGCCGACCGGCTGATCTCGTCGCACCGGACTCGGCCGTTCATCGCCGTGATGCCCGTCGGCGGCCGGGTCGTCGATCCCGACGGGGACGAGTGGGCGGGCGCCTGGGAGACCTACGTCGTCCACGACGTCGTGCCGTGGATCGACGCCCACCTGCCAACCGAGCCGAACGCCGCCGGCCGGACGCTCGCCGGGCTCTGCGCCGGCGGCTACGGCGCCGTCGACATCGGTCTCCGCCATCCCGGGCTCTTCGGGACGCTCGAATCCTGGGAGGGCTACTTCGCGCCGGTGTTCCACGACGGCCCGTTCGTCCACGCGACCCCCGCCACCCTCGCGGCGCACGACCCACATTGCTCGTCCAGCGGCAGGCGGCGTCACTGCGGCGGGCTGGCGTCCGCTTCTACGTCTCCGCCGGCGGCAACCATGCGCAGATCCTGCGCAAGTGGACGCTCGACTTCGCCGGCGACCTCACCGGCTTGAAGCTGCCACACCGGCTGTGGCTCCTCCCCGCCCCGCAGCGCGGCCACTTCTGGCAGGCGACGCTGCCCTCGGCGCTGATCTACGCGGCGACGGGCGCCGGAGCGGCGACCTCGCCGTAGATCCCCTCGCCCGATTCGAGGTCGAAGAAGTGGAGCCGTCGCGTGTCCACGACGAGCTCGACCCGGCCGCCCTCGCGCGCCTGCGTCCCGCGCTCGACCCGGGCCACGAACGGCGTTCCGCGCTGGTGCGTCTGCGCCACGCCGGCTTCGATCGCCTCCGCCGTGACGACCTCGGCCACGGCCTCCGTCTTCACCGGGATCGCGTCGACGGCGAAGTGGAGGATCACCTCGGAGCCCATGTCCTCCTTGATGTCGACGGTGACGGTCAGCCGCGAGTCGGATGAGGCGTCAGGCGCGAAGGCCGTGTCCTCGAGGTCCTCGGGGCGGATCCCGAGCGCGACCGTCCGGCCCGCATACCGGCTCAGGCCCGGCCGTGCGCCGAGCACCGACTCGTCGACGCGGATCGTGTGCGGACCGAAGGTGACGACGCCGTCGCCGACCTCCGCCTCGACGAGATTCATCGCGGGCGAGCCGATGAAGCTGGCAACGAACAGATTCGCCGGCCGGTCGTAGAGCACCTGCGGCCGGTCGACCTGCTGGAGGAAGCCGTGCCTCATCACGCAGACTCGGTCGCCGAGCGTCATCGCCTCGCTCTGGTCGTGCGTGACGTAGATCGTCGTCACTCCGAGGTCGCGCTGGATGCGGGCGATCTCGGCCCGCATCTGGACGCGCAGCTTCGCGTCGAGGTTCGAGAGCGGCTCGTCCATCAGGAATGCTTTCGGCTCGCGGACGATCGCGCGGCCCATTGCGACGCGCTGCCGCTGGCCGCCGGAGAGGTGACGCGGCCGCTTGGCCAGCACCTCCGTCAGGCCCAGGATGGCGGCGGCGTCGGTGACGCGCCGCTTGATCTCCGACTTGGGCAAGCCCCGCATCTTCAGGCCGAAGCCCATGTTGTCGTAGACGTTCATGTGCGGGTAGAGCGCGTAGTTCTGGAAGACCATCGCCATGTCGCGCGCCTTCGGGGGCAGGTCGTTGACGACCTCGTCGCCGACACGGACCGTACCGCCCGTAATCTCCTCGAGCCCCGCGATCATCCGCAGCGCGCTCGTCTTGCCGCAGCCGCTCGGGCCGACGAACACGACGAGCTCGCCGTCCGCGATCTCGAGGTCGAGCTCGGCGACGGCACGCGTGCCGTCGGGGTAGACCTTCGTCAAATGGTCGAGGCTGATTGCCGCCACGCGCGGAATCTAGCCCGCACGTCACCTTTGTTGCAACGCATATCGCAGTCCGTCTACAGTGCCGCGATGGCGACGGTCGCTGCAGGGGCGGCCCGGGGGAGGCGTCTTCGATACGTCACGGAGCGCCGCGGCTTTCTCGCCTCCTTCCTGATCTCGCCCGCGGTCCTCTTCATCGGACTGCTCGTCGGCGGCCCGCTCGTCCTCGCGATCTACCTCAGCTTCACGCACGCCACCGCGGGCTCCCTCTCGGGCAAGAGCGCCGGCTTCTCGAACTTCACGAACCTGATCCACAACACGCTCTTCCGACAGGCGGTCTGGAACACGTTCATCTTCACCGTGATCTCGCAGCTCGTCGTGCTGCTCGTCGCGGGCGTACTCGCGCACGCGCTCGTCCGCAGCTTCCGCGGCCGCTGGGGCTTCCGCTTCCTCGTACTGCTGCCGTGGGCGGCGCCGGTCGCGCTCACGACGACGGGCTTCCTCTGGTTCTTCGACCCGCTGGCCAGCATCTTCAACTGGTTCCTGATCCATCTCGGAATCGTCAGCGAGGCGACGAAGCCGAACTGGATCGGGACGCACACGGACGCGATGGCGTCGATCATCACCGTCCACGCGTGGCGGATCATCCCGTTCGCGACCGTCATCTTCCTCGCCGGGATCTCGTCGATCCCTGCGGAGGTCGACGACGCGGCGGCGATCGACGGCGCGACCGGGCTGCGGAAGTTCTGGTACGTCTCGCTGCCGCTGCAGCTGCCGATCGCGATCGTCGCCGTGCTGTTCGGGATCGTGTTCACGGCGACCGACATGGCGGTCGTCTACATCCTCACGAACGGCAACGCCGGTACCGACGTCCTGACGACGTTCGCGTTCAAGACCGGGATCGAGTCGGGCTCGACCGGGGAGGGCGCGGCGGTGACGCTCTTCATGCTGCCGGTGCTCGCCGTGGTCGCGATCGGAATGCTCTTCTTCGCGAAACGAGCCGAGGTGACGTGAGCCGCCACCTGCGGTCCAGCCTGTTCTCGTATGGGATCGTCGTGCCGCTGACGATCGTCCTCGCCTTCCCCTTCTTCTGGATGGCGGTCACGTCGTTCAAGCGCCAGGACCAGATCTTCGATCCGAAGCGGACGTGGAGCTTCGATCCGACCTTCGACGGCTGGAAGTTTCTGTTCCAGCAGACGAAGTACCTGACCTGGATCGGGAACACGGCGCTGGTCGGCGGGATCGTCGTCGCGATCACGCTCGTGCTCGCGGTGCCGGCGGGCTACGCCCTGGCGCGCCTCGCCGGCCGTGTCGGGCAGTCGATGGGCGTCGCGATCTTCCTCACGTACCTGGTGCCCCCGACGCTGCTCTTCCTGCCGCTCTCCCGCGTGATCACGAAGCTGGGGTTGCAGGATTCGCTCTGGTCACTCGTGGTGGTGTATCCGAGCTTCACCGTCCCGTTCTCGATCTGGCTGCTGATGGGCTTCTTCAAGTCGATCCCGGTGGAGTTGGAGGACGCGGCGCGGATCGACGGCTGCTCGCGGCTGCAGGCGCTCCTGCGGGTCGTCTTCCCGATCTCGCTGCCGGGCGTGCTGACCGTCGTCATCTTCACGTTCTCGCTCGTCGTCAACGAGTACATCTACGCGATCACGTTCATCTCGAGCTCCGCGCATAGGACGGTGTCCGCCGGGGTACCTACCGACCTGATCCGCGGCGACCTCTTCAACTGGCCGTCCATCATGGCGGCGATCCTGATTCCGAGCATTCCGCTCGCACTCGTCTACAACGCGTTCCTCAACCGCTTCATCGCCGGCTTCACAGGCGGGGCCTTCCGTTAGGGGCCCCCGAGAAAGGAGGAGGGGATGTCGGACGAAACCCACGACAAGGGCCTGAGCAGGCGGGAGCTGCTCAAGCGCGCGGGGGTGGGCGCAGCCGCCGTCGGGGTCGGCGGCGGGGCGGCGCCGTACGCATTCGCCGGGCCGCACCGGTACAGGCACAAGCAGCTGAAGGGCGACCTCAGCATCATCCAGTGGATCCACTTCGTGCCGGACTACGACACGTGGTTCGACAAGACGTGGGTCACGCAGTGGGGACAGAAGAACGACGTCCAGGTGACCGTCGACCACATCGCGAACACGCAACTGCCGGCACGGGCCGCGGCGGAGGTCGCAGCGCAGAGCGGCCACGACATCTTCGGATTCCTCGCGCCGCCTGCGGCATACGAGGACCAGGTGATCAATCACGCTCCGGTCGTCCAGGAGATCCAGCGCAAGGTCGGCAAGATGGGCGACCTCGCGCTCAAGAGCACCTACAACCCGAAGACGAAGAAGTACTTCGGCGTCTCCGACAACTACGTCCCGGATCCGGTCGTCTGGCGCCACGACCTGTGGAACGGCGTCGGCGAGACGCCGTCGACGTGGGACCACGTGCGCAGGGCGGCGCCGAAGCTGAAGGCGGCCGGGCATCCGATCGGAATCGGCCAGTCGAGCGGCGATCTCGACTCGAACATGGCGTTGATGGCCTTCATGATGTGCTTCGGCTCGTTCATCCAGAACGAGAAGAACCAGCTCACGCTGAACAGCAAGAACACCGTCGAGGCCCTGAAGTTCATGGCCGACATCTACAAGACCGGCGAGAGCGACGAGATCTTCGGCTGGAACCCCGCGTCGAACAACCAGTTCCTCTACGCGGGTCGCGGCTCGCTGATCCTCAACGCGATCTCCGCCACCCGCACGCCCGAGGACCTCAACCTTCCATTCGTGAACGACCTCTGGATCTACCCGATCCCGAAGGGGCCGCACGGCCGGATCGGGCTCGAGCACGTCATGGGCGTCTACTCGATCTGGAAGTTCGCGAAGAACAAGGAGGCGGCGCAGAAGTTCCTCGCCGACCTGTGCATCAACTACAAACAGGCCACGACGGCGTCAAAGCTCTACAACTTCCCGAGCTTCCCCGGCGCGTACCCGCTGAAGCAGATCTACAAGGCGGCCGCCGCGGACACGCACAAGCCGCGCGGCAAGTACACCGTGCTGACGACGATCGCTGCGAAGTACACGCACAACGTCGGGTACCCCGGCTACTCGAACGCGGCGATCGACGAGATGTTCAACAAGTACCTGATCCCGGTGATGTTCTCGGATGTCTCGCAGGGCAAGAAGACCGCCGAGCAGTCGATGCGCGACACAAACGCCCAGATGAAGCAGATCTGGGCCAAGTGGAAGGCTCAGGGAAAAATCTGATCCGACGTGGGGCGCCTCCGGGCGCCCCACCTGCCCATGTCCGAGGCAGACCCGGCCCCAGGCACCGCCGTACGGGCGATGGCTCAAAGGCGCCGCCGTCCGGCGGCGGGTTAGAGTGGACAGCCTCCGAGATGTGCCGACAGGTGCGGCTGATCTCGCTTCCATCTTGTGGGCACCGTAGACGATGTCGGCGGGTGTGCGGCTGCGGGTGAGGCGGCCGGTGTGGGCGCGCTCGAAGTTGTAGTAGCGGAGGTAGTCGTCGAGGTCGCGGCGTAGGCCTTGGAAGCGGACCTGGAGGTAGCGGGCGAAGGCCGGGCG
>VAWW01000018.1:13863-28312 GCA_005884575.1 Actinomycetota bacterium | reverse complement strand
CGCCGACCGGCAACTGGTACCACGCGCTCGCGGCGCCGTACGTCGCCACCGCAAGGCCGAAACGCGGCGCGTGCGGCGTCGTCATCGGTCCGCGGACGATGGGCGTCGCCAATCCCGTGCTCCCGTGTGGCGTGAAGATCTACATCGAGTACGGGGGCAAGCAGGTGCTGACCCAGGTGATCGACCGGGGGCCCGACGTGCCCGGCCGGGAATTCGACATCACGCGCGCCCTCGCGAAGACGATCGGCCTCTCCGGCACACGTTCGATCAACTGGCGCTTCGCCAAGTAACGTCGCGCGCCGCTAGACTCCGGGTGCTCGACCCTGTGCGACAAGCGGGCCCTCAATGTAGAACCAACGCCTACATCGAGGGAGCAGTGCTTCCGGTCAAGGCAGTGCCGAACACCGGGGCCGCACCCACCTGGTTCGCCAGGTTCACATAGGTCCGCGAGACCGGCAGGGTGGAGCACGGGAAGGGGAGCCTCGGCTCCCTTTCGCGTACCCTGGTTCGAATGGTCGAGACGTTCGGAGACGCGACGCGCGACGGCGAATGGGCCGCGGTCAGGCTCCTGGTCGAGGGCGATCGGATCGTCGAGGCGGACGCGGACGGTCTCACGCGGCCGCTCACAGGTCTGACGCTGCTCGAGGCCGCGGCCGTGCCGGGCGAGACGCTCGCCGCCGACGCCCTCGCGAACGCCCTCGGGCCGATCTTCCGTGCCGAGCCGCGCGCCGGCCGGACAGCTGTGGCGATGAGCGGCGGCGTCGACAGCGCCGTTGCGCTCCTGCGGGCGTTACCGAATGCCGTCGGCGTCACGCTCCGTCTGTGGCTCGATCCCTTGGGTCCGGATGCAGAGCGGGCGTGTTGCTCGCCGGAGGCGGTGATCGCGGCGCGCGAGACGTGCCACGCGCTCGGCGTGCCGCACGTCACGCTCGACCTGCGCGAGGAATTCCGGCACGCGGTCGTCGACGCGTTCGTGCGCGGCTTCGAGTGCGGAGAGACGCCAAATCCGTGCATCCGTTGCAACGGCACCTTCCGCTTCGCCGAGCTGCTCGCGTTCGCCCGCCGCGCCGGCGCGGACCGGCTTGCGACGGGGCATTACGCACGAGCTGCGCAGCACCGGGGCCGGCTTCTGCTCGCGCGCGCCGCCGATCCCGCGAAAGACCAGTCGTACATGCTTGCGCAGCTCGATCCGCGGCATCTCGACCGCATCTGGTTCCCGCTCGGCGACCAGAGCAAGGACGAGACGCGCGCAGAGGCCGCCGCCGCGGGGCTGGCCGTCGCGCGTCGCGCCGAGAGCCAGGAGGCGTGCTTTCTCGCCGGTGACGACTACCGTGCGTTCCTGGCGCGGAACGGGCTCACGCCTCGCGCGGGAGCGATCGTCGACGAAGCCGGCCGCGAGCTCGGTCGCCACGACGGGTACTGGCGCTTCACGCCCGGCCAGCGGAAGGGTCTCGGCGTCTCCACGGGCGCGCCGCTGTATGCGCTGCGCGCCGAGCCGGCGACGAACACGGTCGTCGTCGGGCCGCGCGAGTCGCTCGCGCGCACCCGCCTCGCGGCGAGCGGCCGTCTCTACGCAACAATCGCGCGCGCCGAGGCGAAGCTTCGGTACCGCTCGCCCGCGGTTCCGGCGCGCGTGGAGAGGCGTGTGGACGGCTTCGCGCTCGAGCTCGATCGTCCCGCTTACGGCGTCGCCGCCGGGCAGGCCGCCGTTCTCTACGAGGGCGACGCCGTCGTCGGCTGCGGATTGGTGTCGTCCGCCGGGGACGAATAGGATCGGGTTCGCGTTGCTCGTCGCAGCTTTCAGCTGGGGGGACCTGTGGCGGCTCGCGCTCGCCGTCTTCCTCCTGGCCGTCGGGCTCTCGCTCGCGTACCTGTTCATCCGGCTCGGCGAAACCGTCGGCCGTCTTTCCTCGTTGGTCAAAGGGGTGGAACGCGAAGTTCTCCCGGTCATCTCCAAGGTTGGGGGCAGCGTGGACCGAGTGAACGGCCAACTCGACAAGGTCGATCAGATCACGGACTCCGCGGTCGACGCCGTCGAGAGCGTCGACACGGCGATCCGCGCGGTGAGCATGGCGATCACGCGGCCGATCCAGAAGATCACGGGGTTCGCGGCAGGAGTCAGCTACGGCGCCGCCGAGTTCAAGGCGCGCCGCGACTGGCGCAGCGCGGTCCAGGCCGGGAAGGAGGCCGCCGCGCGCCGCGAGCAGGAGCTGGCCGAGGAGCTTCGCGACGCCGAGCGGAGCGTGCATTGATGGCCGACCAGATCACGCTCACCCTGCCGGTCGAGGAGGAGTTCCAGCCGATCGCACATCTCGTCATCGGCGGGCTCGCCGTCCGGCTCGACCTGACGTTCGAGCACCTCGAGGACATGCAGCTCGCGCTCGACGGCCTGCTCGAGCGTCGCGGCGACAAGCCGGTGACGGTCTCCGTCAGCGTCGACGAGAGGAAGCTGCGGACGTCCATCGGGCCGTTCGAGGGCGCCGCTCTGGAGGACCTCGAGCGCGACGACTCCGCGTTCGGCCTGCGCCGCGTTCTCGAGACGGTCGTCGACAGCTTCGAGGTCGAGCAGCGCGACGGCGCGAAGTGGGTGCTACTGACGAAGGCAACGGCATAGTGGCCGAGAAGAACGACAAGGTTCTGCTGCGCCGCTACCACGAGCAGGGTGACCTCGCGGCGCGCGAGCAGCTCATCGAGCAGTACATGTCGCTCGTCCGGTCGCTGGCGAGGCGCTACTCGTACCGCGGCGAGCAACTGGAGGATCTCGTCCAGATCGGCGCAATCGGTCTGATCAAGGCGATCGATCGCTTCGACCTCGATCGCGGCGTCGAGCTGACGACGTACGCGACGCCGAACATCATCGGCGAGATCAAGCGGCACTTCCGCGACAAGGGCTGGTCGGTGCGTGTGCCGCGCGGGCTGCAGGAGCTGAACGTGCAGCTTTCGCGGCTGGTCGAGCAGCTCACCGTGCAGCTGGGCCGGTCGCCGACGATCAGCGAGCTCGCGAAGGCGGCGGGCACCGAGGAGGAAGAGGTGCTGGAGGCGCTCGAGTCTGGACGCGCGTATTCGTCGCTCTCGCTGTCGTCCGGCTCCGGCGGCGACGGCGAGGACGATCTCGATCCGCTCGAATCGATCGGCACGGAGGAGCACCAGTACGAGGTCTCGGAGGATCGTGCGGTCCTCGCACCCGGCTTCAAGGCGCTCGACGAGCGCGAGCGGAAGATCCTGCAGCTTCGCTTCTTCGAGGGCCTGACGCAATCCCAGATCGCGCAGCAGGTCGGGATCTCGCAGATGCACGTGTCGCGGCTGATCCGACGGTCGCTCGAGAAGATCCGCGAGGCGATCGCGGAGGAGGAGACGGAAGCGAGCTCGACGCGGTAGTCACACTTCCGGCTGGCTAGGCGCCTTCTGTTACACACACGTGCGCTTTTTTACGCTCGAAGTGGGTAAGGGGGGAGGGGTCGGGTCCCGCGTTAGACGCGTGTATCTCTTAACGGCGCAGCAGGCGATGGCCGAAGGTGCTCACGACTGCATCGAGCGGAAGCCGAGGTTCAGCAGCCGGCGCGCATCCGCATAGGGGTCGCGCGCGTGGAGGACGACGGCGACGAGCGTCCGCCCACCGCGTGTCGCCGACGCGACGAGGCAGCGGCCGGCCTTCGCCGTGTAACCGGTCTTGACGCCGTTGGCGCCCCGGTAGCTGCCGAGGAGCAAATTCTTGTTCACGTATACCTTCGCGAACGTCGGCGGGCTCCACGCGACGCTCCGCCGCTTCGTCGCGACGATCGTGCGGAACCGTTCGTTGCGCAGCGCCACCCGCGTGAGCGCCGCGAGATCCCACGCCGTCGAGTAGTTGTCGCGGTCGACGACGCCGCTCGGGCTCGCGAAGTGGCTGTGGTGCAGGCCGAGCCGGCGCGCCTCGTCGTTCATCAGCGAGACGAAGGTCGGCCGGGAGCCCGCCGCAGCGATCGCCAGCGCCAGCGCGTCGTCGTTTCCCGAGTAGAGGAGCATGCCGTAGAAGAGCTTCCATGCCCTCACCCGCTCGCCGCTGCGCAGGCCTTCCTTCACGAGCGGGACACGCGGCACGGTCCGATCGACGGTGATCAGCTCGGCCGGGGACACCCGCTTCAACGCGACGAGCGCGGTCATGATCTTCGTCGTCGAGGCGATGGGCCGCCTGACCCGCGTCCGCAGCTCGTACAGGACGCGGCCGCTCTGCACGTCGACGAGAATCGCCGAGCGCGACGTGAGCGGCGGCGTGAAGCGGTGGGACTGGAGTTGCGGCGGGCCGCTCAGGAGCGGCGCCGGCCGCGCTGCGAGGATCGGCTCCGGCTCCCTGACGGCCGGGCGCGGCGCCGCCTTCACCGGCCGCGCATCGCCGCCGTGCGGAGAGACCAGCCAGCCGGCGCCCGCGCCGAGCGTGACGACGACGAGCAGCGCCGTCGCGCGCCGGCGACGCACCTGCCGCCGCCGAACATGCGTCCGCTCGACCCGCTCCAGCACCGGAAGCGCCATCGGAGTGAGCATACGACGCCGATCACCGGACGCCTCCGCAGCCTTCGTACAATTCCGGAGTGCGCACGACCGCCGACCTCCGGGAGGGCTTCCTCGCCTACTTCGAGTCGAAGGGCCACGAGCGGCTGTCGTCGGGCTCGCTGATTCCGCCGCCGGACGACCGGTCGACGCTCTTCACGGTGGCGGGCATGCAGCCGCTGCGCCCGTATTTCCTCGGCCTGCGGGAGCCGCCCGCACCCCGCGTCACGACCGCGCAGAAGGTGATGCGTGCCGGCGGCAAGCACAACGACCTGGACGACGTCGGCCGCACCGAGCGCCATGCGTCGTTCTTCGAGATGCTCGGCAACTTCTCGTTCGGCGACTACTTCAAGGACGGTGCCATCGACTTCGCCTGGGAGTTCGTCACCGAGCGCATGAAATTCGACTCCGAGCGGCTCTGGTCGACCGTCTTCGCCGGCGATCCGGAGCTCCGGCTCGGACCCGACGAGGTCGCGATCGCCGGCTGGGAGCGCGTCGGCATACCGCGCGAGCGGATCGTCGGCCTTCCGCGTGCCGAGAACTTCTGGCAGGCCGCCGAGACCGGGCCCTGCGGCCCGTGCTCGGAGCTCTACCTCGACCGCGGCGAGGAGCGCGGCTGCGGCCGGCCGGACTGCGCCCCCGGCTGCGAGTGCGAGCGCTTCCTCGAGTTCTGGAACCTCGTCTTCATGGAGTTCGACCTCGGGGCGGACGGCTCGCTGACCGCGCTGCCGAAGCAGAACATCGATACCGGCCTCGGGCTCGAGCGCGGCGCGATGCTGCTGCAGGGCGTCGAGTCGATCTTCGACACCGACGGCTACCAGCTGATCATGGAATGGGTGGAGAAGGAGAGCGGCGTCGCCTACGGCTCGTCCGAGGAGGCGACGAAGGCGCACCGCGTGCTCGCCGACCACGGCCGCGCGATGACGTTCCTCGCCGCCGACGGGATCGCACCGGCGAACGAGGGGCGCGGCTACGTCCTCCGTCGCATCATCCGCCGCGCCGTCCAGCACGGGGCGCGCATCGGACTCGAGTCGCCGTTCGTAGCCCGCCTCTCCGACGTCGTGATCGAGCAGATGCGCGAGCCGTATCCGGAGCTCGCCGAGCATCGCGACGAGATCCACCGCGTGCTCACGGCGGAGGAGGAGCGCTTCTCCGTCACGCTGCAGCGCGGGATGCGGCTGTTCGAGGAGATCGCGGCCAAGGGCGACGTCATCTCCGGCGAGGACGCGTTCCGGCTGCACGATACGTACGGCTTCCCGCTCGAGCTGACGCGCGAGCTCGCCGAGGAGCGCGGCCTCGGCATCAACGAAGAGGAGTTCACGCGCCTCATGGCCGAGCAGCGCGAGCGGTCGCGCGCAGTGGGAGAGAGCTACGAGCAGCGTGCGGCCGAGTTCGCGAAGACCGCCGGCTTCCGCGCCGAGTTCGTCGGCTACGAGAAGACCGACGTGCGGACGCAGGTCGGGGCGCTCGAGGAGGTCGAGGCCGGGCTCTTCCTCGTCAAGCTGCGCGAGTCGCCGTTCTATCCCGCCGGTGGCGGTCAGGTCAGCGACGTGGGCGTCGTCGAGGCCGAGGACGGCCGCCGCGCCGAGGTGCGCGAGGCGTTCCGGTTCGAGCACGACCAAGTCTTGCTGCTCGAGGGCGACCGGCTCGAGGCGGGCGACCGCGTGCGAGCGGTCGTGCCGTGGTCGGTGCGATTCCCGACGATGGCGAACCACACGGGGACGCACCTGCTGCACAAGGCGCTGCGGGAAGTGCTCGGCGACCACGTGCGCCAGGCCGGCTCGGCGGTACGGCCGGACAAGCTCCGCTTCGACTTCACGCACCCCGCGGCCCTTTCCCCGGAAGAGCGCGCCGAGGTCGAGCGCCGCATCAACGAGAAGGTCTTCGCGAACCTGCCGGTGACGATCTACGAGACGCCGATCGAAGAGGCCCGGCGACTCGGGGCCATGATGCTCTTCGGCGAGAAGTACGGTGACGTCGTGCGCGTGGTCGAGATCGACGGCGACTGGTCGCGCGAGCTGTGCGGGGGCACGCACGTTCGCTCGACGGGCGAGGTCGGTCCGTTCGCGATCCTCTCCGAGAGCTCGGTCGGGTCCGGGGCGCGCCGGATCGAGGCGGTGACGGCCGGCGAGGCTTACGTGTGGCTCCGGGAGCGTGCACAGGAGGCGGACGAGCTGCGCGTCGAGCTCGACCGCGTTCGGAAGGAAGCGAAGAAAGGGCCGGCGAAGCAGGAGGCCGTGTCGTACGACCTCCGCTACGACGAGGCCGTCGACGGTGTCAACGTCGCGATCGGGCGCGTGAGCACGGACGATCCGAACGTCCTGCTCGACGCAGCCGACCGGCTCAAGCAGCAGAAGCAGCCGGCGGCCGTCCTGCTCGCCGCGGCGAACGGCAAGGTCAGCCTCGTCGCGATGATCGATCCGTCGCTCGAGTCTCGGCTGAATGCCGTCGACTGGGTCAAGGCCGCGGCGGTCCCGGTCGGCGGCGGCGGCGGCGGCCGGCCGACGATGGCCCGCGCGGGAGGCAAGGATCCCGAAAAGCTGCCCGAGGCGCTCGAATCGGCCTGGGAATGGATCAAGGCGAGCCTTTCGTGAAGGTGATGGCGCTCGACTTCGGTTCCGCACGCACGGGCGTGGCCGTGTCGGACCCGACCGGTACCCTCGCGCGGCCGCTCGACGTGGTCGAAGACGTCTTGAGCAGACCTGGTCAGACCAAGCTCATGAGTCTGATCAGGTCTGAGCAGCCGGAGCGAATCGTAGTCGGCATGCCGTTGACCCTCCGCGGCGAGCGTGGCGAGCAGGCGCGGGCGACCGAGGACTTCGTCGCACGCCTCGCCGCCGAGGTCGACGTACCGATCGAGACGTACGACGAGCGCTTCACCACGGGCCTCGCCCAGCAGACGCCGTCGAAGGCGCCCGAGGACGCACGCGCCGCCGCCCATCTCCTCTCCAGCTACCTCGAGTGGTCCAGCGCCGCCCGGGCGTGATCCCGCCGAAGCCGGGGCCGCCGCCGCGGCGGGTGCCGCGCGAGCGGATCCTCTTCCGCCGCGGGGTCGCGGTCCTCGTGATCGTGGCGATGGTCGGCTTCGGCGCGTGGCTCGCGTACGCCGCGACGCGGGGGTCGGGCTCGAACGCGCCAGCGCAGGTCACCTCGGTCGCGGCGCCGAGGCCGTTCCGGATCATCTTCCCGGAGGGCTTCACGCGCCGGGAGATGGCGCAGCGGGTCACGGCCGTCGCGGCGATCGCCGAGCACAAGCGCGGCGTGCCGCCCCGGATCTCGGCGAAGACGTACCTCGCCGTCACGGGCGGGCGCGCGATCCCCGGCTTCGGCAAGAAGGCGCGCCCGCTCGAGGGTTTCCTCTTCCCGGCGACGTACGACTTCACCGCGCAGACGACCTCGCGGCAGCTCGTCGCCAACCAGCTGAAGGCGTTCCAGGAGAACTGGTCGCAGCTCGACCTTCGCTACGCGCGGAGCAAGCACCTGACGCCCTACGACGTGCTGATCATCGCTTCGATGGTGGAGAAGGAGACGCTCGCGCCCGACGAGCGCCGGAAGGTCGCCGCCGTGATCTACAACCGGCTCCGCGCGCGCATGCCGCTCGGCATCGACGCGACGATTCGCTACGGCCTGAACATCCCGCCGACGAAGTCGATTCGCGCGTCGCAGCTGCAGAGCGACAACCCCTACAATACGCGCAAGTTCGCCGGGCTGCCGCCGACGCCGATCGCGAATCCCGGGCTCGCGTCGCTGCAGGCTGCCGCACACCCGGCGAAGGTCGACTACCTCTATTTCGTCCGCAAGCCCGACAAGGTGCACCACTTCTTCACGTCGAGCTTCCGCGACTTCACGAATTACGAGCGGGCCCACGGCTACTAAGCTGGTCGCGCTGCTGGGCCATCCGGTCTCGCACTCGCTCTCGCCCCGGATGCAGAACGCGGCCTTCGCCGCGCGCGGGCTCGACTGGACGTACGTCGCGTGCGACGTCCTGCCGGAGCGGCTCGCCGACGCTGTGCGCGGGCTCGTCGCGCTCGACGTCGCCGGCGCGAACCTGACGATTCCGCACAAGCAGGCGGTGGTCGCGCTCTGCGACGAGGCCGACGGCGACTCGGTCAACACACTCGTCTTCCGCGACGGGCGGGTGCTCGGCTTCAACACGGATCGCGAGATCGTCTCCGGGATCGAGGCGCGGAGCGTCTGCCTGATCGGCGCGGGGGGTGCGGCGCGTGCGCTCCTGTCGGCGTTCGACGGCGAGGTGCGGACCTTCTCCCGGTCGGGCGAGTGGCCGCCGGACGCTGAGGGATGTGACCTGATCGTCAACGCAACGCCGGTACGCGATGAGCTGCTCGTCCAGCCGCGCACCGGGCAGACCATCGTCGACCTGGCGTATGCCGCCGACGAAGGCGACACCGCCCTCGTCGCGGCCGCGCGGGCGGCGGGCAGCACCGTGATCGACGGGCGGGAGGCACTCGTCCGCCAGGGGGCGGCGAGCTTCCAACGCTGGACCGGCGTCACCGCTCCCGTCGAGGTGATGCGCGCCGCAGTCTCCGGAGGACCCGCCGCCGTGGCGGGTCCTCCGGAGTTCGCTCCGGGTTAGGGACCGAACGAGTTCACGACGAGGCCCGAGTCGATTGGAGTCGAGCCCTTGCCCTGGTCGTGCGGGACGCCCACGGTGATCGTGCCGCCGCACGACCCTCCGCGACCGTCCGTGACCGAGACAGCGAGCCGATAGACCCGTCCGTCCGCGGTGCCGCTTCGCTCGGAGCGGACCTGGACCTGGTCAGCGTGTCCAGCGACCAACGCCGCGTCGGGCGAGGTGTCGCCGTCGCCGAGCCCGTTCAGGGCCTCGTCCTGCGTCACGCCTGTGATCGCAGTCGTGAGCGTGTCACCGTCGGAGTCCGTTGCCCCCGTCGCCGTAACCGTCTTCAACGCGTGATTCGGCGGCCAGAGGTTGGGCCCGGCCGTCAACGCGGTGCAGACGGGGTTGTGATTCACCGTGATTGTCGAGGTGGCCGAGTTGTCGCCGGGGTTCGACTCAGGCCTCTGCCCGGTGACGCTCGCGGTGTTTGTCAGAGATGATGCCGCTCCGTTCGCAACGTTCACGACGATCGACTTGCTCGCCGTCGCATGCGCAGCGAGCGTGCCGAAGTCGCAGGTCACGACGTTCGCGACCGCGGAACAGCCCGGATCGCCGGAGACGAAGCTCTCGCCGGCCGGCAGCGTGTCGGTCGACGTGACGTTGGCGTCTGGATCGTCGCCGTTGTTCGTCGCCGTCAGCTGGTACGTCACGTTGTTCCCCTCGGTGACGAGCGCCGGCGTCGCCGACTTCGCCAGCGCGAGATCCGTCGGCCGCAACGGTACGTCGATCGCGACCGACTGCTGGAAGCCGTCGACGTGGTTCCCGTTGAGCAGGAAGTCCACCTTGCAGGTAAGAGTACCGCCATCGGGCGCATTCGGCGCCACGGTCAGCGTCTCCTGGAAGACCGCGTCCTGACCGCTCGTGACGGTCTGGCTCGCGTTGTCGTAGGTCGCGGTCAGGCCCGAGTCGCAGACCGGCGACGGCGTCACGGTCGTCGGCAGGTTCGAGAGCCCCGACAGGATCGCTGCGGAGACCTGATCGGGCGTCGCCGACGGAAGTACCTGGCCGCCCGTGGCGGACGCGATTGCAGTCGCCTGCGAGCTCGCGTCGAGACCGTCGCCGGAGCCGGTGGTCACGGGGATCGCGAGCACGGTGACGTGCGCCCCGGTGAGCGCCGCGATCGCCTCGGCGAGCGTGTGACCGTTCGACGGATCGTGGCCGGAGGAGTCGCCGAACCACGCAATCACGCGTGTCGAGTCGGCCCGGAAGCCGGCTGCGTTGTTCCCCAACTGGAAGAGCGCGTTCAGCTGCGCCTCGGGTATGTCGCCGCCACCGCCCGCCGACCAGGTGTTGATCGCGTTCTGGACGGCCGTCGTGTCGGCGGTGATCGACTGGTCGAGGCTGAACGGGACCGAGTCGGTGACGTCCTTGTAGCTTGCGACGCCGAACTGCGAGTCGGGCTGCGCCGTCCGCACGGCGCCAAGAATCGCGGCGGCGTTCGATTGGACGTTGGCGATGGCGCTGCCCATCGAGCCCGTCGTGTCGGCGAGGAAGACGATGTCGACCTTCGGCGGCACGGCCGGCGTATGGACGGTCTTCGTGATCGTCGTGCTCGCACCCGAGGCGAGCGTCGTGCTCACCGACGACGGGTCGACGCCCGCCGCGAGCGCCACCCCCACGACGGTGAGCGCCAGCGCCCCGAGGCCGGCGGTGAGGCCGACCCAGCGGCGTTTGAAATTGCTCATTCGAGATCCCTCCCGGTTCTCCATGAACCCCATTGGCCATGAACGCTAGGAGCGGCAACTCGGCGTGAATATCCGGTGAACGCCCGGTTCCACACCCGCAAATTGCCCTAGGGAAGGTTGTGCCGGTTCGACTCGTCCTGTAGAAGTGGCGCTCAAGCCACTTTGCCGAGCGGGAGGGCCTGATGCGTGACAACGCACACTGCGGCCCGATCCTGGTCACCGACGACGACGACCTCTTACGGACATATGTGATCGACCTGCTCGAGCAAGCCGGGTACGCCGCGTCCGGGGCAGCTTCCGGGCAGCAGGCGCTTGAGCTCGCACGGCGGGAGCGGCCGTCCCTCGTGGTGCTCGACGTGCTGATGCCCGACCTCTCCGGCTACGAGGTCTGCCGGCAGCTGCGCGGGCTCTACGGACCGTCGCTGCCGATCATGTTCGTTTCGGGCGAGCGGGGGGAGAGCGCCGACCGGGTCGCGGGCCTGCTTCTCGGCGCCGACGATTACCTCCCGAAGCCGTTCGCGGCGGACGAGCTTCTCGCGCGGATCTACTCGCTCGTCCGCCGACTGCTCCCGAGAGGCGCCGAGGCGCGATCGTCGCTCACGGAGCGGGAACTCGAGGTCCTGCGGCTGCTCGCCGACGGGAAGCGCATCGCCGACATCGCGTCCGACCTCGTGATCAGCCAAAAGACGGTCCAGACGCACGTCGGCCACATCTACGAGAAGTTCGGCGTGCACAACCGGACGCAGGCGCTCGCGTCGGGCTACCGTCAGGGCCTGCTCGAGCTTCTCTAGAGTCTTCCGCCGTGACCCTCGCTCTCGTCACGGCCGGCGAGTCGCACGGACCCGCGCTCGTCGCGGTTCTGATCGGTCTCCCCGCAGGCCTGATCCTGGACAAGGACGCGATCGACGCCGATCTCCGCCGCCGTCAGCAGGGCTACGGGCGCAGCCCGCGGCAGCAGATCGAGACAGACGAGGTCGAGGTGCTCGCCGGGCTCCGCCACGGGCGCACGCTCGGAACGCCGCTCGCCCTCGTCGTCCGCAACCGCGACCACAAGAACTGGACGTGGGGGATGAGCCCGTGGCCGCCCGAGGGAGAGCCGCAGGGGAAGGGCACGAAGCCCGTGACGCTGCCGCGCCCGGGCCACGCCGATCTCGCCGGCGTGGAGAAGTACGGCCTCGCGGACGTGCGCGACGCGCTCGAGCGCGCGAGCGCGCGGCACACCGCCGTGGCCGTCGCCGCCGGCGCCGTCGCGAAGGAGCTCCTGCGAACGATCGAGATCGAGGTCGCGGGCAGCGTCGTCACGCCCGACCTCGAGAAGCGGATCGACGAGGCGCGGGCCGAGCGCGACACGGTCGGCGGCGTCGTCCAGGTCACCGCACGCGGCGTGCCGCCGGGTCTCGGCTCCTACGCGACGAAGGAGGATCGCCTCGACGCGCGGCTCGCCGCGGCGCTGATGGGCATCCAGGCCGTGAAAGGCGTCGAGATCGGCGAGGGCTTCGCGCTCGCGGAGCTGCGTGGGTCGCAGGCGCACGACGAGATTCAGCCGGGACGACGGCGCACGACGAACCGTGCAGGCGGGATCGAGGGCGGGATGTCGAACGGCGAGGAGATCGTCGTCCGCGCAGCGATGAAGCCGTTGCCGACGCTGATGAAGCCGCTCGCCTCGGTCGACCTCGACACCGGCGAGCCCGCGAACGCGCTGGTCGAGCGCAGCGACGTCGCCGCGGTGGAGGCGCTCGCCGTCGTCGCCGAGGCCGCGGTCGCGTTCGAGCTCGCGCGCGCCGCGCGCGAGAAGTTCGGCGGCGATGCGCTCGGCGACTTCGTCGGCGCGTGGCGCGCCTACCGCGAGCGCATCGGCCGCTAACCGTCGGGCGATGGACCGCCACCTCGCAATCGTCGGCTTCATGGGCGCCGGGAAGACCACGCTCGGCGAGAAGGCCGCGCGCCGGCTCCGGCGGCCGTTCGTCGACCTCGACACGGAGATCGAGCGGCGCACCGGCTCGACGATCGTCGACCTGTTCGCGAACGGCGAGGCCGGGTTCCGTTCCATCGAGGAGGAGATCGCCGCCGACGTCCTGCAGACCCCGGTCCCCTCGGTGCTCGCGCTCGGCGGCGGCGCCGTCCTCTCGCCCGCGACGCGCGCGATGCTTGCCGAGCGCGCGATCACCGTGCTCGTCGACGTCGACCCGGGCCGGGCGTGGTCGCGCGTCGAGGGCGCCGGGCGGCCCCTCACCCAGGACCGGGCCCGGTTCTTCGCGCTCTACGCAGAGCGGCAGCCGGTCTACGACGAGGTCGCGGACGCGCGCGCCCGTGACGTCGACGACGTCGTCCTCGCCGCCGCAGGCGTGCACGTCGAGCGTGGCGCGCTGCAGCGGCTCGGCGCGCTCGTCCCCGGCGACGGGCCGGCCGCGCTCGTTTCGGACGCGAAGGTTGCCGGGATCCACGGGGCGGACGCGCAGCTCTCGCTCGGCTCCCGGCTCGCATCGACGCACGAGCTGCCGCGCGGCGAGGATGCGAAGACGGTCGTCGCCGTCGAGCGGCTGTGGAACGAGCTGACGTTGCCGCGCCGTGGAACGCTCGTCGCGCTCGGCGGCGGCTGCACGACCGACGCGGGGGGCTTCGTCGCCGCGACCTACCTCCGCGGCGTCCCGTGGGTGCCCGTGCCGAGCTCGCTCGTCGGCCAGGTCGATGCGGCGATCGGCGGCAAGACCGCGATCGACCTCCCGGCCGGCAAGAACCTCGTCGGCGCGTTCCACTGGCCCGCGCGAGTCGTGATCGATCCCGCGCTGCTCGAAACGCTGCCCGCGGAGCAGCGTCGCGAGGGGATGGCCGAGGTCGTCAAGACCGGGCTGCTCGCCGGTGACGCGCTCTGGGAGCTGCCCGACGACGAGCTCGTCCGTCGCTGCGCCGCCTTCAAGGCCGCGGTCGTTCTGCGCGACCCGCTCGAGCAGGGCGAGCGCGCGATGCTCAACCTCGGGCACACGTTCGCGCACGCGCTCGAGGCCGCGGCCGGATACGAAGAGGTCTCCCACGGTCGGGCGGTCGCTCTCGGGCTGCTCGCCGCGTTGCGCCTCTCGGGCCGATCCACCGATGTCGTCGAGGGAGTGCTCGCGCCGAAGCCCGTCCGTGTCGACCGCGACCGCGCGTGGGCCGCGCTCCGGCGCGACAAGAAGACGGGTCTCGTCCTCCTCGGCGACGACGGCCCGCGCTGGGACGTGCAGGTTCCCGAAGCCGACGTTCGTGCGGCCCTCGACGAGCTGATCGCCCGTTAAAGTCCGGCCTCCGTGCGCGTCACCGTCCTCAACGGCGTCAACCTCGACATGCTCGGCCGGCGCGATCCCGCGCTGTACGGCGGCGTCACGCTCGAGGAGCTCGAGAGCCGGATCTACCAGTGGGCGCGCGAGCTCGGACTGAGCGCCCAGTGCCGGCAGACGAACCACGAAGGCGAGTTCGTGAAGTGGTGCCACGACGCCGCCAACGGCGCACACGGGCTCGTCGTCAACCCGGGCGCGTGGACCCACTACTCGTACGCGATCCGCGACGCCCTCGAGCTCGTCGGCAGCCCGATCGTCGAGGTTCATCTCTCGAACGTCGACGAGCG
>VAWW01000018.1:0-13838 GCA_005884575.1 Actinomycetota bacterium | reverse complement strand
CGGCTACCGCGAGGCGCTCGAGTTCCTGAAGGAGCGAACGCAGTGATCGAACGCCTCAGGCGCCTCGGCGCGACGCTCGAGGAGCCGCTGCTCGTCACGAATCCGGTCAACGTCCGCTACCTGATCGGGTTCGACAGCTCGAACCCCGCGCTCGTCGTCGACCCGGACGGGAGTGCGCGTCTCTTCAGCGACTTCCGCTACGCGCAGGCGGCGCGCGCCGTCGAGGACGTGCAGTTCTTCGAGACGAAGCGTGGACTGCTGAAGGAGCTCGCGGAGCGGCTCGAGGGCAGGATCGGCTTCGAGGCGGACACGCTCCCGTACGCGGAATACCAGACGCTGGCCGAGGGCGGCCGGCTCGAGCTCGTCCCGCGCAGCCGGCTGGTCGAGAGCCTGCGCGCGGTCAAGGACGAGTCCGAGCTCGCGTCGTTGCGCCGCGCCTGCGCGATCACCGATCGGGTCTACGCGCATCTCGCCGAGGTGAGGTTCATCGGCCGCTCCGAGGCCGAGCTCGCGTGGCGCGTCGAGGAGCTCTTCCACGAGGAGGGCGCCGACCGCGCCGCGTTCGACATCATCGTCGCGGCCGGGGCGAACGCGTCGAAACCCCATGCGACCGCGTCGAAGCGCCGGATCGAGGCGGGAGAGACCGTCGTCGTCGACGCGGGCGGCGTGTTCGAGGGGTACACCTTCGAGGAGGCGTACGCGGTCTGCCTGGAGGCGCAGCAGGCCGCGCTCGCGGGGCTGCATGCGGGGATGACCGGAGTCGAGGGAGATGCGCTCGCCCGCGAGGTCGTCGAGCGCAGCCGCTTCGCAGGCACCTTCGGCCACGGGCTCGGCCACGGCCTCGGGCTCGAGGTGCACGAGGCACCGCGGCTCTCGTCCGAGTCGTCCGACACGCTCGTGGCCGGCAACGTCGTCACCGTCGAGCCGGGGATCTACCTCGAAGGCCGCGGCGGGATCCGCATCGAGGACGACGTCGTGATCGCGAACGGCGGCGTCGAGAATCTCAGCAGCTTCACGAAAGAGCTCATCGAGGTGAGCTAGCTACACTCCCCCGCCGATGGCCGAGACGATCAACACGAACCAGTTCAAGAATGGGATGCACATCGAGATCGACGGCTCCCCGTGGCGGATCGTCGAGTTCCAGCACGTCAAGCCCGGCAAGGGCGGCGCGTTCGTCCGGACGAAGCTGAAGAACCTCGACACCGGCTCGGTCGTCGACAAGACGTTCCGCGCCGGCGAGAAGTTCGCTCGCGTCCACACCGAGGTCAAGCAGGTGCAGTACCTCTACGACGACGGCGACCAGGTGCATTTCATGGACGAACAGACGTACGAGCAGTTCTCGCTGCCGCACGCGTCGCTCGAGGACGAGCTTCCGTTCATGGAACCGTCTAGCTCGGTGCAGGTGATGACCGTGAACGGCGAGCCCTCGGGTGTGCAGCTGCCGTCGTCGGTCGAACTAAAGGTCACCGACACGGAGCCCGGTGTGAAGGGCGATACGGTCTCGAACGTGACGAAGCCCGCGACGCTGGAGACGGGCGCGGTCGTCCAGGTGCCGCTCTTCGTCAACGTGGGCGACAAGCTCAAGGTCGACCCGCGCGAGAAGCGTTACATCAGCCGCGCCTGACGGGTACTACGGCCAGCGGTGAACCACGTGCCAGGTTCGGCCGGCGTCGCGTGTCGCGAGCAAGCGAATGCGGGAATTGCCGCGTCCGTCGAGCTCGTAGCCGACCCCGCCCGGCAGCGTGACCGCTGAGCGGCCGAAGTCGATCTCGGGCCGCACGATCGACGCCTGGCCGCGCCACGTCCGGCCGCCGTCGCGCGTCACGAAGAGGGTGCCGCGGGTCTCCCAGACGAGGCCGAATCCGTCGGCCGCGATGGAGACCCCGACCGGGTAGCCATAGCTGCTCAGGCCGTTCTGCCCGAGGGCGTGCCAGGTGCGGCCGCCGTCGCGCGAGCGATACACGGCCTTCCCCTCGTTGCCCGCGCCGCCCTGCCCGACGCAGAGCAGCCAGGCGAGGCTCGCCGTCGGCCGTGAGACGAACGCATTGAACGAAAGCGGCAGCGGGCACGGGCCGGCCCGCACGTGCCACGTGCGGCCGCCGTCCTCCGTGATGGCGATCCGAAGCGGGCCCGAGCCGCCTCCGAACGGCCCGGCGACGGCGAGCCCCCGCCGCTCGTCCGGGAAGCTCGCTCTCGCTACGAACCGTGCCGTCGCCGGGTGCCACGTGAGGCCGCCGTCACCGCTCCGAAGGCTCCGGCCGCGGTCGAATCCGGCCCAGACGATCCGCACGCCGGCGTACGCGACCGAGGCGACGGGACGCTTTGTGCGGAGGACGACGCGCCAGGTGCGGCCGCCATCGCCGGTCAGCGAGATCGCCCCGCCGCGCGTGTCGCCGGACGCGAGCGCGCCGTGGTGCACGTCGCGGAACGCGACCGAGTTCGGCGGGAGATCGGCGGGAACCGCCGTCATCCGGTCGCGCGGAAGCAGTCGACGGTGTGGTCGTCGACGAGCCCGGCCGCCTGCATGAACGCGTAGCAGACGGTCGGGCCGACGAAGCGGAAGCCGCGCTTCTTCAGGTCCTTGCTCATCGCCCGAGACTCCGCGGTCTCGGCGGGAATCTCGGCGAGCGTGCGCGGACGGTTGACGAGCGGTTCGCCGCCGACGAACGACCAGAGATACTCATCGAGGCTGTCGAGCTCGAGCACACGCGCAGCGTTCGAGATCGCCGACTCGACCTTCAGCCGGTTGCGGACGATGCCCGCGTCCTGCAGCAGCTTCTCCGCGTCGAGACGCGCGACCTTCTTCGGATCGAAGCCGGCGAACGCGCGCCGGTAGCTCTCGCGCTTGTGCAGGATCGTCGACCACGAGAGCCCTGCCTGCGCACCCTCGAGCGTCAGCAGCTCGAAGAGCCGGCGGTTGTCGTGCTCGGGCGTTCCCCACTCGTCGTCGTGATAGGCGACGTAGAGCGGATCCCCGAGCGGCACCCAGGCGCAGCGCTGCATCGCGACAGTCTCGCGGCTCCGCAACCGAAAGCGCCACGCTAAGGTCCTACCCCAGGATGCCGACCCTGGTCGACACGACGATCAGGCTCCTCGGCCAGGAGCCCCTCGCAGGCCGGGTGCCGACGGCAGAGCAGCTGCGGATCGCCGAGATTCTCGACGCCGCCGGCTTCGCCTACCTCGAGGTCTCCGGCGGCGGCTGCTTCGACGCCGCTGTGCGGCGCGGGCTCGAGAGCCCGTGGGAGCGCATCCGCGCACTGAAGGCGCGGACGCGGACACCGCTCGGCCTCGCGCTCCGCGGCCGCTTCCTCGTCGGCTCGCGACCCGTCGACGCCGACTTCATCCGCCGCTTCGTCGCCTCTGCCGCGGAGAGCGGCATCGACGTCTTCCGGCTCCACGATCCGCTCAACGACGTCTCGAACCTGCGCGAGGCCGGCGAAGCCGTTGTCGCCGCAGAGCGCGACTTCGAGGCCGGCCTCGTCTACAGCCCGGGCCGAACCGGCGAGACGAACGTGCTGATCGAGCGCGCAAAGGCGCTGCCCGGGCTCGGCGCGGTGCGCGTCCTGCTGCACGATCCGACCGGCTCGCTGCAGCCGCACGTCGCGGGCCACCTCGTCAACGCGCTCGCCGAGGCGAGCGGGCTCCCGGTCGGCGTCTACATCCAGGGCGCCGGAGGCAGCGGCCTTGCATCCGCGCTCGCCGCGGCGCAGGCCGGTGCGCAGGTGATCGCGTGTGCCGTCTATCCGCTCGCGCTGACGGTGCATCGCGTCTCCGGCGAGGCGCTCGCGGAGGCACTCGCGGGCAGCGGCCTCGATCCCGGCGTCGACGTCTCGTGCCTCTGGGCGGCGGCCGACGTGATCGACGAGCACATCGGCGACGAGCCGGTGACGCCGGTCGCGCCGAGGATCGCAGTCCGGGGCGCGCAGCACGACCTGCCGACGGGTCTCGTCGCGGCGCTCGACCAGAACCTCCGCGCGCACGCCGCCGGCGACCGCCTCGATGAGGTCCTGGAGGAGCTGGAGCGGATCCGCGCCGAGGCCGGCTCGCCGCCGCTCGCGCCGCCGATCGGCCAGATCCTCGGCTCGCAGGCACTCCTCAACGTCCTCTCCGCGAGTCGCTACCTCACCGTCGTCGACGAGCTGCGTTCGCTGTTCGAAGGTCGCTTCGGCACGCCGCCCGGCCGGATCGATCCCGACGCGCGCCGGGCGGTCGCGCTGACCGCGGACTCCGAAACCGAAGAGAACGTGACGGCGCCGCCGCTGCACGAGGTGCGCGCGCAGGCGGAGGGACTCGCCTCGAGCGAGGAGGAGCTGCTGCTGCTCGGCCTCTTCGGCGCGGAAGCGGAGCCGCTGTTGCGGTCGATCCGGGGCCGCGCGGGCAAGGAGGACGGCGACGGACTCTCGAAGGTCGACAAGGAGCGCGCCGAGCGGATTCGCGAGGTCGTGCGGATTGTCCAGGAGTCCGGGATCGGCGAGCTGACGATCGAGGAAAAGGGAATGCGCGTCTCCGTGCGCAAGGCGATCGACACGGCCGAGCCTGCGGGTGCGGCACCGCTCGCGCACGTCGAGCCCGCCGCAGCCGCCACATCGGCTCCGTCGAACGGCCTCGTCCGCGTCGAGTCGCCGATGGTCGGAACGTTCTACCGCGCCTCGCAGCCCGGCGCGCCGCCGTTCGTCGAGGAGGGCGACGCGGTCGCGGCGGGGCAGACGCTCTGCATCCTCGAGGCGATGAAGCTGATGAACGAGGTCAAGTCGGACCGCGACGGGATCGTCCGCCGCATCCACGTCGGCAACGCGGAGCCGGTCGAGTTCGGGCAATTGCTGTTCGAGCTCGAGCCGATCCTCACGCGACCGCTCGACGCCATCTGATGGAGAGAGTCCTGGTCGCCAACCGCGGCGAGATCGCCGTGCGCGTGATCCGTGCCGCCCACGAGCTCGGCCTCGAGGCGGTCGCCGTCTACTCGACCGCGGACGAGGGCGCGCTCCATACGCGCCTCGCGGATCGCGCCGTGCGCGTCGGGCCGCCGCCCGCGCGCCAGAGCTACCTCAGCATCCCGTCGATCATCGCGGCTGCGACGACGACCGGCTGCGACGCCGTCCATCCAGGCTACGGCTTCCTCGCGGAGAACCCCGCGTTCGTGCACGCGTGCGAGGAGAACGGCCTCGCGTTCGTCGGCCCCGGCGCGGACGTGATGGCGCGCATGGGCGACAAGGCTCAGGCGAAGGCGGAGATGCGGGCCGCGGGTGTCCCGCTCGTACCGGGCAGCGCCGGCCCGGTGAGCTACGAGGATGCGCTGGCCGTCTCGGCGCAGCTCGGCTTTCCCGTCCTGCTCAAGGCGGCGGCGGGGGGCGGCGGGCGCGGGATGCGGCTCGTCGAGTCGCCGGACGAGCTCTCCGACGCGTACGCGCAGGCCGCGTCGGAGGCGCAGGCGGCGTTCGGCGACGGCTCGCTCTACGTCGAGAAGGCGGTTTCGCCTGCGCGGCACGTCGAGATCCAGGTGCTGTGCGACGCGCACGGCGTGCTGACGCTCGGCGAGCGCGAGTGCTCGATCCAGCGGCGGCACCAGAAGCTGATCGAGGAATCGCCGTCGCCGGCGCTCGACCCCGCGACGCGCGAGGAGATGGAGGCGACGGCCGAGCGCGCCTGCGGCGCGCTCGGCTATCGAAACGCGGGAACCTTCGAGTTTCTCGTCGATCCGAGCGGGTCGTTCTACTTCATCGAGCTCAACGCCCGGCTCCAGGTCGAGCACCCGGTGACCGAGCTCGTGACGCAGATCGATCTCGTCCGGCAGCAGTTGCGCGTGGCGAGCGGCGACGCGCTGCCGCTCGTCGGCCGCGCACCGCGGTCCGGGCACGCGATCGAGATCCGGATCAACGCCGAGGATCCGACGCGCGGCTTTGCACCATCGCCGGGGCTGATCGAACACTGGCGGCCGCCGCTCGGTCCGGGTGTGCGCGTCGACACGTTCGTCGAGGAGGGGTGGCGCATCTCGCCGCACTACGACTCGCTGCTCGCGAAGCTCGTCGTCTGGGACGAGAGCCGCCCGGCCGCGATCGAGCGCGCGCTGCGGGCGTTGCGCGAGCTCGAGGTGCGCGGCGTGCCGACGACGCGCGACGCCGCGATCGACATCCTCTCGTCGCCCGAGTTCCGCAGCGGCGAGTACTCGACCGGGTTCATCGAGGGGGCGGGCGCGCGGCTGCCCGCCCTGGCCGGCGCATGAACCTCGTCACCGGAGAGACGGGAACGGTGAGCATCTCGTCCGCCGCGCTCTCGCAGATCGTGGTGCAGGCGGCGGAGAGCGTCGACGGCGCGCGCGTGCGAAGGGCGCGACGCCATCTCGACATCGCTCTCGGCGACGGCCGCGCCCGCGTCGATCTCGAGCTCGCGGTACGGCTGGGAGCGATCATCCCCGAGGTCGCGCGCGAGGTGCAGGAACGGGTTGCAGGCGCGCTCGCGGCGATGTGCGGGGTCGCCGTCGAGGCGGTCGACGTCACGGTCGAGGAGCTCGACTGATGGCGATGTCGCGCCGCGAAGCGAGACGGGCCGCCGTCTTCATGCTCTTCCAGTGGGATGTCACCGGCCAGCCGCTCGGCACGCTGTACGAGGGCGAGCCGGACGAGTGGACCCGGCAGATCGCCGAGGGCGTCGCCGCCGACGCGCCCGCGCTCGACGAGCGGATCACCGCCGCCGCGGAAGGCTGGACGGCCGACCGGCTCGGCGCCGTCGAGCGGAACGTCCTGCGCGTCGCGATCCACGAGCTCGACGCCGGCGAGGTGCCGAAGGAGGTCGCGATCGACGAGGCGGTCGGACTCGCGAAGCGGTACGGCGCTTCGGACGAGGCTGGGAGGCTCGTGAACGGGATACTGGGACGGATCATCCGGGACAAGGAGGCCGCTTGAGCGCTGAGGACAGTCTGAGCAGGGCGGAGGAGCTGCTCGCGCGGCTCGAGGCGACGCGCGGCGAGCTCGAGCGGCTTGCCGAGGCGAACGACGCGGACAAAGCGCTCGAGGTGCTGGGCGAGCTCTCCGAGCTCGCGAAGGAAGTAGAGGAAGAGCTCGAGAAGGCTCGACGCGCCGGGGAAGCGGATGCGAACGCCTGACGAGCTGCGGGCACTCGTCGAGGCGTACCTCGGCGAGCTCGCGCTCACGCCGGAGCTGCACGGCCAGGCGGAGTCGGTCCGCTACGCGATCGAGAGTCCGGGCAAGCGTGTACGGCCCGTGATCTGCCTCGCGACCGCGGAGGCCGCGGGGCTGGAACCGGAGGCCGCTCTGCCCGCCGGCGCCGCGCTCGAGCTCGTCCACTGCTTCTCCCTCGTCCACGACGACCTGCCGCCGCTCGACAACGACGCCGAGCGCCGCGGCCAGCCGTCGACGTGGGCGAGGTTCGGTGAAGGGATCGCCGTGTTGGCCGGCGACGCGCTGCTCGCGGAGGCATTCCGGCTCGCGCTCTCGTACCCGACGCCGCACGTCGGCCGCGAGCTCGCGCAGGCCACGCTCGGGATGATCGGCGGCCAGTATCTCGACATCACCGGCTCCGCGCCCGACGAGGCGACGCTGCACCGTCTGAAGACGGGGGCGCTCTTCGCGGCGTCGGTCGGACTCGCGCTCTGGGTCGCGGAGATCCCCGAGCCGCAACAGCGCGCGTGGCGCGAGTTCGGTGGCGAGCTCGGCCTGCTCTTCCAGATCGTCGACGACATCCTCGACGGCGACGGATATGTCGTCTCGCACGGCGCCGACGGCGCGCGGCGGCTGGCCGACGAGGCGGCCGAGCGCACACGAGCGCGGCTCGACGGGATCGACGCCGACATATCCGTGCTGCGCGAGATCGTCGACGGTCTCGCCGTCCGGACGGCGTGATCCCGCCGTCGGGCGAGCAGCACGAGCTCGGCCACGGGGACCAGCGGGCCGTCGTCGTCGAGGTCGGCGGCGGGTTGCGCACGTACTCCGTCGGCGGCCGCGAGCTGCTCGACGGCTACGCGGTGGACGAGATGTGCCGCTCGGCGCGCGGCCAGGTGCTGATCCCGTGGCCGAACCGAATCGCGGAGGGGCGGTACGAGTTCGACGGGCACAACTATCAACTGCCGCTGACCGAGCCCGAGCGCGGGACGGCGATCCACGGGTTCGTCCGCTGGTCGAGCTGGCGCGCGGCGGAGCGCGACGACGACCGGGTCGTGATGGAGCACCTGCTCCACCCGCAGCCGGGCTATCCGTTCACGCTGCTCGTGCGCGTCGAGTACCGGCTCGCTGCGGACGGCTTGACCGTGCGGACGACTGCCGAAAACGTCGGCCTGACGGCGTGCCCGTTCGGCGCAGGACACCATCCGTACTTCGCCGCTCCGACGCGCCGCGTGGACGACGTCGTGCTGGACGGCGAGCCGATCGGCTCCGCGGTGCTCGACGACACGCGCGCGAGAGAGGCTCCGTGGCGGCTGCGGATCGACGACCTCACCGTCTGGGCGGACGAGAAGTGGCCGTACGTGCAGCTCTTCACGGGCGATCCGCTGCCGGACGTGGCGCGCCGCAGCCTGGCCGTCGAGCCGATGACGTGCCCGCCGAACGCGTTCCGCACCGGCGAGTCCCTGATCCGGCTCGAGCCCGGCGGCGTCTTCGACGCGACGTGGGGGATCGCCGTCTCGTGAAGAAGCGCGTCGACGTCCTGCTCGTCGAGCGCGGACTCGCCGAGTCGCGCGCGCAGGCTCAGGCGCTCGTGCTGGCGGGGCTCGTGCCGGGCTACGACAAGCCGGGTACGCAGGTGGACGAGACGGTGGAGCTCAGTGTCGCGCGCGGGCCGCAGTTCGTCTCGCGCGGCGGCGAGAAGCTCGCGCACGGCCTCGGGGTGCTCGGCATCGACCCCGCCGGCCTCGACTGTCTCGACGTCGGCGCGTCGACAGGAGGGTTCACGGACGTCTTGCTGCAGCGCGGTGCGCGGCGCGTAATCGCCGTCGACGTCGGCTACGGCCAGCTCCATCCACGGCTTCGCGAGGACCCGCGTGTCGTCGTCCTCGAGCGGACGAACGCGCGCGAGCTGACCGAGCTTCCGTTCGCGCCCGAGCTCGTCGTGTGCGACGTCTCTTTCATCTCGGTGCGCACGGCGCTGCCGCCGGCGCTCCGGCTCGCGGTGCCCGGCTGGCAGGCGGTCGTGCTCGTGAAGCCGCAGTTCGAGGCGGGTCGCGCGGAGGTCGGGAAGGGCGGCGTCGTGCGGGACCCCGAGGTGCGGCGGCGCGTTCTGCGCGAGGTCGCCGAGGCCGCGCTCGGGTGGGGGGCGGATGTCGTCGGCGTCGTAGACTCAGGACTGCCCGGGCCGAAGGGAAACCGGGAATTCCTGCTCCACCTGCGCCAGAGCGACCGACCGACGCTGCCCGATGACCTCGACGCTCGAATCGAAGAAGCACTCGCCGCGCTCGATTAAGCGCGCGACGATCGTTACGCACGGGAAGGCGCCGACGATCGGTCCCGCGCTCGCGCGTGTCGAGCGCGTCGCCCGCGAGCACGGCGTCAAGCTGATCTTCCCGCAGGAGGAGCGGGAGAAGCACGGGCTGGAGAACGGCGGCGCGGACCCACGCGGCGCCGACATCGCGGTCGTCCTCGGCGGCGACGGGACGATGCTGCGCGCGCTCCACACGTTCCTCGGAACGGACGTGCCGGTGATCGGCGTCAACTTCGGCCGCGTCGGGTTCCTCGCATCCATCCAGCCGGACCAGCTCGAGAGCCGGCTCGCACGCGTCTTCGAGGGCGACTACGTCGTCGTCGAGCTGCCGACCCTCGAGGCGGAGGTGGAGGGGAAGACGTTCGTCGCCGTCAACGACGTCGTTGCGACGAGCTCGATCCTCGGCCGGATGGTCGAGCTGCAGTGGGCGGTCGGCGGCGAGGATCTCGGGCGCGTCGCGTGCGACGGGATCATCTGCGCGACGCCGTCCGGGTCGACCGCGTACAACCTCTCCAACGGCGGCCCGGTGCTCGTCCGCGGCCTCGAGGCGATGGTCGTCACGTTCGTCGCCCCGCATTCGCTCCACGCGCGTCCGCTCGTCGTCGCGCGAGGCCTCGACCTGATCGTCTGGAACCGGACGCTGGACGTCGACGTGACGATGCTCGTCGACGGCCACGCATCTGCGACGATCGCGCCATCGAACCGGATGATCGTGCGGCTCGGCGAGCAGCGCAGCCTGCTCGCGACGCTACCGGAGACGACGTTCTTCCGCCGCTACCGCGAGACGTTCGGCTCTTAGTGCCCTCGCCGTGACGGATCAGGCCACACGCGCGGCGCGGTTCGCCAGCCTTCACGACGGCCCGCCGTTCGTGCTTCCGAACCCCTGGGACGCCGGGTCGGCCCGCGTCCTCGGCGCGCTCGGCTTCGAGGCGCTCGCGACGACGAGTTCCGGCTTCGCCTTCACGCTCGGCCGTCTCGACGGCGGCGTCACGCTCGCGGAGACAGTCGAGCATGTCGGGCGGCTCGTCGACGCGACGGATCTCCCGGTGTCGGTCGATCTCGAGAACGGCTACGACGCACGGCCGGCCGGCGTGGCCGAGGCGATCGCCCGCGTCGCCGACGCCGGCGCCGTCGGCGGGTCGATCGAGGACTACGACCCGAGTGGGTTCATCTATCCACTTCCTCAAGCGGTAGAGCGCGTCGCCGCGGCGCTCGAAGCCGCTCGCGCGCTCCCGTTCCCGTTCACGCTGACCGCGCGTGCCGAGAACCACATCCGGGGCAACCCGGATCTCGTCGACACGGTCGTCCGCCTGCGCGCCTTCGAGGAAGCCGGCGCCGACGTTCTCTACGCGCCGGGGCTGCGCACCGGCGAGGAGATCCGCGCGGTTTGCGAGGCGGTCACCAGCCCCGTCAACGTGCTCGCCCTGCCGGATCTGTCGCTCGCGGAGGTCGTTGCGGCGGGCGCGCAGCGGATCAGCGTCGGCGGCGGCCTGACCTGGGTCGCCGCGAGCGCGATGGCCGACGCCGCGCGGGCTGTTCGCGACGGCGACTTCTCGCCGCTCGCGGCGAGGCTGCCCCTCGCCGAGTGGTTCGGCTCCTGACCGCCGTCCGGGTCCGGAGGTAGCGTCGGCGTGCGATGCGGAAGGACGTCGTCATCGCCGAGATCGGCGCTGCCGCTGCGCTGGTCGGATTCGCGCTCGTCTTCCTCGGGATCCTGATCACGACGTACCAGTCGCTGCTCGGCAGGATCGCGACCGGGACGCTCGCGCAGGTCAGGACGGCCGGCTGGATCTCGCTCGTCGTGACGCTGCTCGGCCTCGCGAGCGTCGTCCTCAGCACCACGTGGCTGGTGGCGGGCGGCGGCAAGACTTTCTACGTGGCGACGCTCGTCCTCTTCTTCGCGGAGCTGGCGGCCGTCGTCGCGGTCGCGGTGTACTCGACCTCGCAAGTCCTCCTGAGGTAGATGGCGCTCACCGCCGCCAAGGTCAGGGACCTCGAGGACAGGGGGTTCCTCCGTCTCTTCGACGAGCACGGCGGTCTCTGGGAGGCGAAGGCGCGCGAGGCGTACGCGTACGCGGAGGCGCTCGTCGGGCCGACGGGCGAGCCTGTGCGACCAGACGACGTGCTCGAGCTGCTTGTGCCGGCGCTCGTCCTTTCGAAGGAGTTCAGGAGCTTCCTCGACGACAACCGGCTGACGCAGAAGTACTGGCGGACATACTTCGGCGAGTACATCCTCGACCGGCTCTGGCAAGATCTGACGAGATGACGGCACGCGACCACGCACGGATGTACATGAAGCAGTCGCTCGCGTCGCAGAAACGGCTCGGATACTCGGCGCGCGTCGACGCCGAGGTCTTCGAGTCGGCGGTCGCCGACGCGGCGCGCGCGGTCGCGAAGCTGCTCCGGGCGCAAAAGCGGCCGCCCTCGTAGCCGTGTCCCGATCCGCGGATGGTGGGCGTCGGGTGCCCTCTCTACGATTGCTTCCGTGCTGCGCCGGCTCCGCATCGAAAACCTCGTGCTCATCCGCGAGGCCGAGCTCGAGCTCGCGTCCGGGCTGAACGCGATCACCGGCGAGACGGGCGCCGGCAAGACGATCCTCGCCCAGGCGGTCGGGCTCCTGCTCGGCGCGAAGGGCGATCCGGCCTTCCTGGGCCCGGCCGCGGACGAGGCCTACGTCGAGGCCGAACTCGAGCTCCCGCCGGGACTGCTCGACGAGGACGGCCTCGAGTCCCTGGCCGATCTCCGTCCGCACGACGAGGAGGGGCTCGTCCTCGCGCGACGCGTCTTCGCGGACGGGCGTACACGGGCGTACGCGTGGGGGCGCGCCGCCGCACGCGAGGATCTCGCCGCCGCGGGCGAGCGGCTGATCGCGATGTCCGGCCAGTTCGAGCAGCGCCGTCTCGCCCGGCCCTCGTACCAGCTCGAGGTGCTCGACCGCTTCGCTGGCGATGAGCAGCTGCGCCGCCGGGCCGAGCTGCGCACCGCGTGGCGCGAGCTGCAGGCCGCGCAGCGGCGGTACGACGCGCTCGTCGAGAACGCCGCTGCTGCGGAGGCGCGGTTTGCCGAGCTCCGCGCGCTCGTCGAGGACACGCTGGGCCTGGAGGCGACGACCGAGGACGACCTCCGCGCGCAGCGGGAGCTGCTCCGCCACGTCACCGAGCTCGCCCAGGGTGCGGCCATGGCCGTCGAGACGCTCGCGCCGGACGACGGCGACGGTGCGAGCGGCCTCGTCGCGATCGCGGAGCGCGCCATCGCGCCGCTGGAACGGCTCGCGCCCGAGCTCGCCCGTGCCGGCGACGAGTTGCGCGACGCCGAGCTGCGCCTCCGCGAGACCGCCGCCGAGCTCCGCTCATTCCTCGCCGGCCTCGACGCCGAGCCCGGCCGGCTCGAGCAGGTCGAGGCGGAACTCGACCGGATCGCCGAGACGAAGCGCCGCTTCCGCTGCACCGACTACTCCGAGCTGCTCGCCCGGGCCGCCGAGGCCGAGGCCGAGCTCGACGCGCTCGCCGGCGGCGTCGATCCGGCCGCCGCGGCGGCCGAGGCGCTCGCGGCCGCGCAGCGCGAGGTCGACCGCCTCGCCTCTGAGCTCGGCGCCGCACGCGCTGCCGCCGCCGAGCCGTTCGCCGCTGCGGTCGCGTCCGAGCTGCACGACATCGGGATGGGCGACGGCGAATTCCGCGTCGAGCTTCGAGCGCGCGAGCCGGGACCGACCGGCGCCGACGACGCCGCGTTCCTGATCCGGCCGAACAGCGGGATGCCGTTCGCGCCGGTGGCGGAGACCGCGTCCGGCGGGGAGCTCTCGCGCGTCGCGCTCGCGATCGCCGCGGTCGCCGGCGGGGAGACGCTCGTCTTCGACGAGATCGACGCGGGCATCGGCGGCGAGACGGCGAACGCCGTCGGCCGCGCGCTCCGCCGGCTCGCCGAGCGGGCACAGGTGATCACGATCACGCACCTGCCGCAGATCGCGACGCTCGCCGACCGCCACTTCCGCGTCGAGAAGGTGCCGGGCGATCCGACGCACACGCAGATCGAGCCGCTCGGCGAGGACGAGCGTCGCGCCGAGATCGAACGGATGCTCGGCGGCCAGGAGTTCCTCGCGACGGTTCGCTGATCGGTGCGGCGGGTGGAGCACTAATGCCGACGTACACCGCGTCGCGCACGCTCCTCGCCTCGCGCAGCGACACGTGGGAGTTCCTCTCCGAGCCATACAACCTCGCGGACTGGTGGCCCGGAATCGCGGGCGTGCAGCCGGACCGACGCGGCCTGGCGCCGGGAGCGCGCTGGCAGGTGACAGCGCCGAACACCGCGAGCCTTCTCCGCCGCCCCAACGCGACGGGAATGCTGCTCGTGCTCACCGTGGAGCCGCTGGAGCGGATAGCGTTCCAGCTCACAGGCGACAGGATCGACGCCGA
>VAWW01000017.1 GCA_005884575.1 Actinomycetota bacterium | reverse complement strand
CGATCGTCACGCCGTCCGTTTCCATCGGAACGACGAAGGCCGAGATTCCCTTGTGCCCCTTCGACGGATCGGTCTTCGCGAAGACGACCGTCCACGCGGCGTGACCGGCGTTCGTGATGAACGTCTTCGAGCCGTTGAGGACGTACTCGTCGCCGTTGCGCACGGCGGTCGACTTCATCGACGCGACGTCCGAGCCCGCGCCCGGCTCGGTCAGACCGAACGAGCAGAGGATCGGCTCCTCGATCAGCTGCGGGAGCCATCGCCGCTTCTGGTCGTCCGAGCCGGCGATGATCACGGGCGCCGAGCCGAGGCCGTTCGCGACGAGCGACGTGCCGATCCCGGAGCAGCCCCAGTTCAGCTCCTCGCCGATCAGCATGCCGTCGAAGCAGGGGAGCCCGAGCCCGCCGTACTCCTCCGGCACGTGGACGTTCATCAGGCCGAGCTCGTGCGCCTTCGCGATCACGTCAGCCGGATGCTGCGACGTCTCGTCGTAGGAGGCCGCCCGCGGCCGGATCTCCTTCTCGGCGAACTCGCGCGCGAGCTCGCGGAGACTCTTCTGCTCGTCGGTCAGTGCAAAGGAGATGCCCCCTGCGACCCCGTGCTCGATCGTCGTCATGCTGCTCCGTTCCGCTTCGATTGACCAGTCAGTCAAAGTCTAGGTGCCGGACTTACAGACCGTCAACAAGTCGGGTGTAGAACCCAACGGTGCGCCGCGCCGCCGTAGCCGCCGCCGCAGCCCTCGGCCTCCCCGGCGTGCCGTTCGTCCCGGCGAGCCCCCACAACTACGCGCATACGCATCGCTCCGCGGCGGCGATCCGGATCCTCGTCGTCCATACGATCGAGGGCTCGTACGGCGGCGCGATCTCCTGGTTCCGCAATCCCCGGGCGCGTGCCTCGGCCAACTTCGTCGTCTCGCGGGACGGCGAGGTGACGCAGATGGTCCCGACCTGGGCCGTCGCGTGGCACGCGGGCAACGGCTACGTCAATGCGCACTCCCTCGGGATCGAGCACGAGGGCTTCACGAACGTTCGCTACACCGTGACGGATGCGGAGTACCGCGGCTCGGCGCGTCTGCTCGCGCAGCTCGTCCGCCGCTATCGGATCCCGCTCGACCGCAGCCACGTGATCGGGCACGACCAGGTGCCGGACCCGAATCGCCCGTGGCTGAAGGGGGGCTTCGCGCACCACACCGATCCCGGGCGCTACTGGGACTGGACGCGCTATCTCGCCTACGTGCGGGCATACCTCACTGGGAGTCCGCCGCCCGCGCTCGCGTTCGACGTGACGCTGCCGGACCTGGCGATGGGCGGCGTGGCGACGGGGACGATGGACGTGACGCCCCTCACCTCGGGGGAGGCGCCGGTCCGGATCGATGTGCTCGTCGACGGGCAGCTGCGCGAGCAGCTGACCGACGAGCCGTTCGACCTCGCCTGGGACACGACGCTCGAGACGCCCGGCCGGCACGTCGTCACCGCGCACGCCGTCGCCGCCGACGGGCGGACTGCGGACGCCTCGGTCGTCGTCATCGTCTCGAACCCGCCGCAGCCGCCGACCGTCTCCTTCGCCGCCCTGCTCGATTGGCAGGAGGTCAGCGGGGTCGTGCGCTGGGACGCAGCGGTGACGGGACGCGTCGCGCGCGTCGACTTCCTCGTGGACGGGCTGCTCGTCGACAGCGAATTCGAGCCGCCGTTCGGGTTCGACTGGGACACGGCCGCCGAGGTGCCCGGGCCGCACCGGCTGACGCTGCGGGCGATCCGTCCGGACGGCAAGGTCGGCGCGACCTCGTCGATCAGCGTCAGCGTCGCGGTGCCGCCCGCGCCCGCGCCTGAGCCCGAGCCGCCAGCACCCGGCTGACGTGGACGTCGAGCTCGCCGCGCCGCGCGAGCGGCAGCAGGGCGCGGATCGCGCGGCGAGCGTGGGCCGGGCTCGTGAACAGCACGAGATCGGCGCCTGCGCGAATCGCCTGCGGGGCCCAGCGCTCGACCGGCGCGTCGTGGACGAGCGAGAGCGAGTCCGTGATCGCAAGGCCGCGGAACCCGAGCGAGCGCAGGAGCCGATACGTCCCGGGCTCCAGCGACGCGCGCAGGCGGCCGAACTGCGCATAGAACGCGTGACCCACCATCACGCAGCGGACGCCGGCCCGGATCGCCGCGCGGAACGGGCGCAGATCCTTGGCGCGGAGAACCGCCGAGACGTGCGGCGACTCGTCGGTCGAGACGGCGGCGGAGCCGAGGCCGGGGAAATGCTTCACGCACGCCGCGCCGCCGAGGCCGTCGGCGAACGCGACGCCGTATGCGGGCGACGCGAACTGGCGTGACCCGAGCGGCCCGTCCGGCGCATCGAGCACCGGCGCGAGGTCGACGTCCACGCCGTTGTCGCGTAGCGCGGCGGCGGTCGCCCGGCCCGCCGCGCGAGCGTCCGCGGCGCTCGTCCAGGCGGAAGCGGGCGGCCAGGGCGGCGCCGACGGGAACGTCCTGACGGTGCCGCCCTCCTGGTCGGCGAAGACGAGTGCGCCGCGCGGCCGCGACACGTTGCGGTCCCAGCTCCGGACGATCACGCCGCCGACTCCCGGCGGCGCCGGCAGCCCGGAGACGACGACGAGCGCCGCTTTCTCGTACGGCGTCATTGGCGGGAGCGCGGCCACGGCCGCGTATCCTGCCGCGCCATGAGCGCGACGGCGACACGCGGCCCGCTCGCGACCGAGACCGAGGCACGCTTCTCGCTCCCCGACGCCCGCCGCGCCTACACGCGTGTCACCCTCGCGCACGAGCTCCTCCAGCCACGGCGGATCGACTTCGAGCGCGCCGGCCGCCGCTGGGAGCTCGCCCTGCCGCGTCCGCCCGCCGACCGGATGGAGTACCTGCTCGAGCTCGAGCACCGGGACGGCCGGGCCGAGGTCGTCCCGGATCCGACGAATCCGCGCCGCGCGCCGGGACCGTTCGGCGACAAGTCCGTCGTCGAGTTTCCGGGCTACGCCGCGCCGGAGTGGCTCGCGGACGAGGATGCGCCGACCGGCGACCTCCACGAGCTCGCGCTCGAGAGCCGGCGGCTGCACGCGACGATCCCCGGCTTCCTCTGGTCGGCCGCCGATACCGACCCGACCGAGCCGTTGCCGCTGCTCGTCGTCCATGACGGTCCGGAGTACGCGGAGTACTCGTCGCTGCTGCGTCTGCTCGACCACCTCGTGTCGTTCGGAGAGGTCTCGCCGATGCGCGCCGCGCTGCTTCCGCCGCCGCCCGACCGGAACGAGACGTACTCGGCCGGCGCGCGGTACGCGAACGCACTCGCCGCCGATCTCCTCCCCGCGCTCACCACGTGGGCGCCGAGCCTGCGGGCGCCGGTGCTGATGGGCGCGAGCCTCGGCGGACTCGCCGCGCTGCACGCGCACTGGCAGAACCCGGGGCTCGCGGGCGGCCTGTTCCTGCAGTCGGGCAGCTTCTTCCGGCAGCGCTTCGATCCCCAGGAATCAGGCTTCGAGCGCTTCGGCCGGATCACGCGCTTCGTCGGCGGCGCCCATCGCGGCGCCGGGTTCCCGGCACGCGTGCCGACGACGATCACGTGCGGGAGCGCCGAGGAGAACCTGCAGAACAACCGCGCGCTCGCCGAAGCGCTCGACAGCCAGGGTTGGGACGTCCGCCTCGTCGAGCATCCCGACGCGCACAACTGGATCTCGTGGCGCGACGCGCTCCATCCGCATCTCGCCGAACTCCTCCTCCGCGCGTGGACGTAGGGCGCCGCGAGCTGCAGGCCGGTGACCGACCCGTGCTCGCCTACGGGCACTGGGGCCGGCCGCTGATCGTCTTCCCGGCCGAGCGCGGCCACCCCTGGGACTGGGAGGAGAACGGGATGATCGGCGCGATCGCCGGGTTGATCGAGGCGGGCCGCGTCAAGGTCTACGCCGTCGACAGCTTCGACGAGTGGAGCTGGGCGAACGACGGCGTCCCGCTCGAGGAGCGCGCGCGCCGCCACGGCGCCTACGAGCACTGGATCCTCGAGCACGTCGTCCCGCTCGTCCACGCCGAGAGCGACGGCGCCGAGATCCTGCTCACCGGCAGCAGCATGGGCGCGTTCCACGCTGCGAACTTCGCCCTCAAGCGCGCCGATCTCTTCCCGCTGGCGCTCTGCCTGAGCGGCGTCTACGACGTCGCTCTCGCCCGCGGCTGGGGCGAGCGCGGCGACGCCACGTACTTCAACAATCCGATGGACTACGTCGCGCACCTCGGCGGCGACCATCTCGACTGGCTGCGCGGCCGGGTGAGCCTGCTGCTCGTCGTCGGCCAGGGCGCGTGGGAGGACTCGACCGGCGCGCGCGAGTCGACCCTGCGCTTCGCGGAGCTGCTCGCGGGGAAGGGGATTCGGCACGAGCTGGACGTGTGGGGACACGACGTCCCGCACGACTGGCCCGCGTGGCGCGCCCAGATCGCTCATCATCTCCCGAGATTTGTCTGAACACCTGATAGGGCTCCTGCTCGGTACGGAAGAGGACTGGCCGACCGCGTTCGAGGCGCTGGTCGAGCGGATGCCCGCGATCGAGCACGGCGGCGAGACGCACACGTTCCGGACCGAGCGCATCGTCAACGAGCCGTTCGACCTGCGCGCGAAGCCACGCTACGAGCTCGTGATCGACCGGCTCGGCTGGTGGTACGACCTCGCGCGCGAGTGGATCAAGAAGGCCGCGCTGATGGACGACGTCTACCTGCTCAACAATCCGTTCACGTTCCAGGCGATGGAGAAGCACTCGGCCTACTGCGCGATGATGCGGCTCGGGATCAAGGTTCCGGCGACGTGGATGGTTCCGCACAAGACGCCGACGACGATCCACCGCCGCGAGTACATGATCGAGAAGTTCGAGCACATGGCGTCGAAGTACAACGTCGCCTTCGAGCTCGACCGCGTCGCCGAGGAGGTCGGCTATCCGCTCTACATGAAGCCGTTCGACGGCGGCCAGTGGGTCGGCGTCACGCGCATCCGCGACGATCGCGAGCTGCACGCAGTCTACGACGCGTCGGGCGAGCGGCTGATGCACCTGCAGGCGTCGGTCGAGAACTTCGACGTCTTCGTCCGCTCCCTGTCGATCGGCGCCGAGACGATGGTGATGAACTTCGACCCCGACGCGCCGATGCACGAGCGCTACCGGGTCGAGCACGACTTCCTGACGCCGGACCTGGGCCGGGAGATCGTCACGATCTCGCGGCTCGTCAACGCGTTCTTCCGGTGGGACTTCAACTCGTGCGAGTCGCTCGTGCGCGGATCGGAGGTTCATCCGATCGACTACGCGAACGCGTCGCCGGACGTCGCTCTGACGAGCCTCCACTACTACTTCCCGTGGGCGATGGAGGCGCTGGTCAAGTGGTGCGTCTTCTGCACAGTCACGGGCCGCCTGATGGCGATCGACCAGGACATGCGCCGCTACTTCGCGTTCGGCGACCGCGACGATCTCTCCTACGAGGACAAGCTGCGCGAGTACCGGCGGCTCGTCGACGACTACTTCCAGGTAGAGAAGTACGAGCAGTTCTGCGCCGCCGCGCTCGAGCCGCTGCACGAGATCGCTGTCGAGTACTTCGAGAGTCCCGAGTTCGATTCATTGCTGGTCGACATCGTCCGCTCGACCTTCCCCCAGCATGAGCACGAGGAGATGGTCGCGAGGCACCGCGGGCTGCTCGGCGCGTGGGCGCACGACCAGCACGCAGCTGCGCGCTAGGAGAGTGGATATCCCGGCAGGCGTCGCGCAACGACGACGCCGAGGAGTGCGACCGCCGCCGAGACCGCATACGCGATTCGGATCCCGAGTGCCTCGTGCCCGTGCGACACCGCGATCGCGACCGCGGCGCCGCCGATGCCCGCGCCGACCGCGACGCCGAGGTTGTCGAGGAGCTGGAGCGCCGACGTCGCCGTGCCTTCCTGCCCCGGCGGCGCCTCGCGCAGGACGACGAGCGAGAGCGTCGAGTAGGCGAGGCCGATCCCGAAGCCGCCGACCGCCCAGGCGATCGCGGCCACGGCGATCGGCATTCGACTGTCGAGGACGAGTGCCGAGCCGGCGATCCCCGCGGCGACGATCACGAGCCCGCCGCCGACGAGCTGCCGTGCGTTCGTCCTGCGCACGATGCGCTCCTGCACCCACGACGCCGCCGTCCACGAGACCGTCGCCGCCGTCAGCGCGATCCCGGCGACCGCGGTCGACCGGTGCCGGACGGAGACGACGGCGAGCGGCACGAACGTGTCGGCGCCGAAGAAGGCGAACGTCAGCAGGCCGCGGGCGAGGATCGTCGCCGGCAGCCCCGGCTTCGCCGTCAACGTCCCGGCGGGCACGAGGCGCGTCAGCGGCCGCGCGGCGACGAGGATCGCCGCGACGCCGAGCGGCACCGCGAGCCAGGAGCGCTCCGCCAGCGCCGCGAGCCCGAGCCCGGCGCCGGCGGCGACGAGCAGCGCGGGGACGAGCCGGCTTGCCGCGACCAACGGCTCCTCGGGCGGTCCGATCGTCCGCAGCGCGCGGAACGACAGTGCTCCCGCAACCGCGACGAGCGGGACGAGTCCGAGGAAGACGGCACGCCAGCCGGCAGCTGCAGCGACACCTGCCGCAACCGCCGGCCCGACGAGTCCCGGCACAACCCACGCCGTTGAGAGCAGCGCGAACACGCGCGGCCGCAGCTCGTTCGGGATCCGGCGCCCGATGCTCGCGTACGCGACCGCCGGGATCGCGCCCGCGCCGAGCCCCTGGAGCGCGCGGCCGACGACGACGACCCACATCGCCGGCGCGAGTCCCGAGACGAGCAGTCCGGCGGCGAAGACGACGATCCCGGCGGCGAACGGCCCGGCGGGCCCGTGCCGGTCGACCTGCTCGCCCGCGACGACGAGCCCGACGAGCGTTCCGAGGAAGAACGCGCTCGTCACCCAGCCGTAGAGCGAGATCCCGTGCAGGTCGCGCGCGACGAGCGGCAGCACGGTCGCGACGGCGAGCGCCTCCGAGGCGGCGAGCGTGATCGTCACGACGAGCCCGATCGTCAGCGTGCGCCACTCGGGCGCCCAGACGCTCGGCCGCGGGACGGGCGTGTCCACGCGGGCAGACTAGGCCGTCACGAGCTCCGGACTCTCCACCTGGCGGCTGAGCGCGACGGCGCCCGCGAGGACGAGTGCGAACGCCGTGACGCGGGCCGTGCCCCGCCAGCCGCTGGGAATCGACTCGGCGAATAGGACCGTCCCCGCGAGGATCGGCAGCGCGTTCGTCCACAGAACCGCCAGCCCCGCCGTCGCAAGCCGCCCGCCGCGTTGGAATGCGAGCTGCATGCAGACGAAGGCCAATCCGTGGCACGCGAGCAGCACGGGAACGAACAGGAGCCGGCCGCCGCCGCCGACGGCGGCCTTCGTCCCGACGTCGCCGGCGGCGTAGAGGATGCCCGCGGCGACGCCGAGTCCCGGGCCGCGCGGCAGCATCCGCGCGACGAACGCCGCCGCGACGAGCGAGCCCGCGTGCCGCCGGTGTGCGAGCCGAGCGAGAGCCCGAGCAGCGCGAGCCCGGCGAACGCGGCTGCCACGCCGACCCGCTCCGCGCCGGTCAGCCGACCGGCGCCGACGGCGAGCACGCCGATCCCTCCGGCGGCGCATGCCTGGACGAGCGAGAGCGGTGCGAGGGCGAGCGCAGCGACGTAGAGCCCCCAGCCGCCGATCCCGGCGAGAAATCCGGCCAGCCAGGAGTGATTGCGGAACAGCTGCAACAGCGAGTGCAGCGGCCGGCGGAGCGACAGCGGCGGCAGCGCCGAGGCGTGCCGGTGCTGCAGCGCGTAGCCGCCGTTGATCGCGACCGCGGAGGCGGCGGCCAGCACGAGGCCGAGAGCGATCACTGGAACGGGAGGTACGCCTCGGCCGCCAGGGCTGCGATCCCCACGCGCGGCAGGTCGAGGCGGCGCTCGTACACGACGAAGCGCGGCTGCCAGAGAGGGAAGAACTTCCGGTTGAAGAGCAGCAGATTGTCGAGTTGGAAGTGCCCCTTGAGCGATCGCAGCGCGGCCGCCTGCACGCGCTGCACGCCGGTCAGCTCCGCCTCGGGGGCGAGCAGTGCGGCGAAGGGAGAGAAGTTAAGCGACACGCGCGCCATCCCGTTCTCGCGTGCCCATGCGACGGTCTCGCAGATCAGCCACTCGTTGAACCCGTTCGGCGACGAGCGCAACCGCGGCATCGAGGAGAGCGAGAGAGCCGAGGCGGTCGGGCACAGCGCGAAGTGGAGGAAGCCGTGCGGCCGATCGCACTCGTCGAAGCCGATCACGAAGAGCGCCTCGGAGTCGCCGAGCCGAAACAGCGCGTCGAGCGCCATCGCCAAGCCGCGCTCGGGCGCCTCGCCGCGCCAGGTGCGCGCGATCGCCTCGAGCTCTGTCCGGAGACCGGGGCCGATCTCGCCCGGACGCAGGACCGCGGCGCGGTAGCCGGCATGCTCGAGCCGGTGCACCGACTGACGCACCTTGCGGATCGCCCGCCCTTCGAGCGAGAACGACTCGGCGTCGATGACCGCCTCGTCCCCGTGGTAGAGCGCGTGGAGTCCGTGCTCACGGTAGATGCCGAGCGCACCCTCCGACACGCCGAGCACTGCGACGCGCCAGCCGCGCTCGTGCGCGAAGGAAAGAAACCGGCCGACGAGGCCACAGCGTTCGTCGGCCGGACCGATCGGGTCACCCGACACGATCGCGACGCCGCCGACGACGCGATACGCGAGAAAGGCGCGCTCGGACTCCGAGAAGAAGTACGACTTGTCCGCGCGGAGGACGAACGGCGCGAGCGTGTCCTCGCCCCAGGCGGCGACGAGCGACCGGACAAGCTCGCGCTCCCTCGCCTCCTGGCGAACTCGATAGCGCCACGGCGCGAGCCACTCCGCCAGCAGCACGGCAAGCGCCCCGACCCCGAGCAGGAAGACGGTGATCGGGAACCACTCGCTGACGGAGCCGCTCAGGTGCGGGTCGCGTCCGAGGTTGAGGCCGAGCAACGACCGTCCGATCTCCCGCAACGAGAACGCGAGCGTGTACGGCTGGTCGACCATCAGCCGGTTGACGTACAGCGTCGTCAGCCCGTAGGCGAGGATCCCGCCGGCGGCGACGAGCGCGTGGACCGCGACCCGCGGCTGCGCCGACGGGTCACCGCGGAGCCGGAAGTCCGCGCGCCGCGCGAGCAGCGCGAGCATCGCGAGGCCGGTCAGGATCGCGCCTTGGTCGAACCGCCGCTCGATGTGCAGCGCGGTCAGCACGGCCATCAACGACAGCGCGATGAGCCACGCGCGACGCTGTCGACGCGCGAGGCCGCGGGCCGTGACCAGGAGCGCGAACCCGATCGGCGCGACGAGAGCGGTGGACAGCCCGTGGACGTGCGACGGGCCGAGCGCGTCGATGAGCGTGCCGCGATCCTGGGGGAAGACCGCGTCGACGATCCCGGCAAGGCCGACCGCGGCGACGAGCCAGGCGATCACGAGCGGCGCGCGGGGGCGCGCCGACACTCGGGTAGATCCGAGCAGCGCGCCGCCGATGCCCGCAAGGGCCGCAGGCACGTACACGGCCTGGAGCACCGCGGCCGCGTGGAACGCCTCGTGCACCGGGATCTGCCGGACGACGAAGATCGAGAAGCCGTCCGCGGCGTAGGTCCACGCGCCGACGCCGATTGCGAGCAGCAGGCCGGCGGTGAGCCGCTCGGTGCGTGCCCAGCGTGCGACGGCTCCAAGCAGTGTCGCCGCAACGGCCCAGACGGCGACGAAGAGCAGCAGCGGGACACCGCTCCGGTGCGCGGCTTCGTCGAGCGGCAGCGCGTCCCGCATGCTCGGCCCGGGCAGCGCGACGTGCGGCTGCGCGACGTAGAACCAGCCGGTCGCTGCGACGACGATCCCGAGCGACAGCACGGTCGCGCCGAGCGAGCGCAACACCCTAGGCATGACTCACGCGTGCGATCGCGGCGAGGTAGGCGGCGAGCGCGTTCCTGCGCCACAGGCCCCAGTTGTGTCCGCCGAACGCCTCGAAGTAGTGGTGCGGGATCCGCAGCTGGGAAAGCTGCAGCGCGAACGCGCGGTTCTCCTTCCGGACGCGGTCGTCGCTGCCGGAGTAGAACCAGAAGAACGTGTGCTCCCGCCGGAGTTCCCGCGCGACGTCGGGGAGCAACAGCGTCGGGTCGTTCGCCGACAGCGTTCCGAGCTGCTGACCGAAGATCGAGCGGATCCGGTCCGGACGCTCGTAACCCGACCAGCTCTCGACGACGCCGAACTCCCGCGGGTTGTGGAGTGCGATGTTGATGGCGCCGTAGCCGCCCTCCGACAGACCGGCGATCACGCGCCCCTGCGCGGACGGAATCGTGCGGTAGCGCGCGTCGACCGCGCGGACCAGGTCGTGCGAGACGAACGTCGCCCAGCCCGCGCCGCCGCCGACGCCGTCCGCCCACTCCTTGTCCGTGAAGGTGCCGGTCGAGCCGTACGGCATGACGAGGATCGCGGCGCGCGCCGGGTCCCGGGTCGCGAGCTCGTCGACGACGACGCCCATCCGCAACGTCTCGAGGAACGCGAGCGGCCGCCCCGGGAAGCCGTGCAGGAGGTAGATCACGGGGTAGCGGCGGCGGGACGTCGCGTACCCCGGCGGCAGATACGCGTAGACCGGCTGGCTGCGCCCGCCGAGCGCGAGGCTCGTGACCGAGAACCGCTCCTGTGTGCCCGGCCGGGTCACCCAGACCGGATCGCGGGGCGCGGAGAAGCCGCGGTAGTACCAGTAGTTCAGCCCGTAGTTGCGCACGCCGACAGCGCCCACCGCCAGAAACGCAGTGAGCGCTGCGGCCGTACCGACTGCCGCCAGCCGGAGCGTGCCTATCCCCTCCATCGCTAGCCTGGTTGTATCCCGGTGCCGTTCAGGCTCGATTGCGTGCGTGTTAAGCACCGGTAGCCTCGATGAAGCGCTTGTTCGTCCTCCTCTCGCTCGCAGTCGCAGCCGGCGGTTCGATCGCGGCGACGGCGTCTTCGACGCGGGGGCGCGAGCTCGACGCCGACTTGCGCTCGCAGGCCCTCGGCGGGGAACTGAAGTTCGCCGCCTACCTCCCGAAGGAGTACGAGTCCGGGTCGACTCGCTACCCGGTGATCTACTTCCTCCATGGGCTTCCGTCGGGCCCCGACGGCTACCGGAGCGCGGGCTTCCTCGCGGACGCGCTCGACCGGCTCGGCCGGCCGGCGATCGTCGTCGCGCCGCAGGGCTCGCGCAGGCCGAACTCCGATCCGGAGTACCTCGGCGCCTGGGAGAAGGCGATCGCAAAGGAGCTCCCGCGGGTCGTCGACTCGCGCTTCCGGACGATCCGCGACCGCTCTGGCCGCGCGCTCGTCGGGATCTCAGCCGGCGGCTACGGTGCGATGCTGCTGGCGCTGCACAACCTCGGCTCGTTCGCCGTCGTCGAGTCGTGGAGCGGGTACTTCCATCCCACGATCCCGGACGGGACGGGGGCGCTCGATCTCGGTTCCGCCGCCGCGAACGCACGGGCGAGCGCGCACACGTTCGTGCCGGGGTTGAAGAAGGCGGTCGCCGCGCAGCCGACCTTCATCGGCTTCTACGTCGGCTCTGGCGACGGCCGGTTCCGCGACGAGAACCTGCAGTTCGACCGCGAGCTCACGAGCGCCGGCGTCCCGCACGTGTTCCGACTCTATCCCGGCGGCCACGAGCAGGCGGTCTGGGCGAAGCACGCCCCGGCGTGGCTGGCCCTCGCGCTGGATCACGTCGCGAAGCCGCGGGGCTAGACTGCCCGCGTGGCGACCACCGCGAAGCCGACGGAGCTCGACCCGCGCGACTTCCTCGCGATCGACGCGCTCCTCGACGACGAGGAGAAGGCGATCCGCGACACCGTCCGTCGGTTCGTCCGCGAGCGCGTCGTCCCGAACGTGGGCGAGTGGTTCGAACGAGGCGAGGTGCCGCGCGAGCTGACGCAGGAGCTCGCGGGGCTAGGGCTGTTCGGGATGCACCTCGAGGGCTACGGGCTCCCCGGCGCGAGCTCGGTCGCCTACGGGCTGACGTGCATGGAGCTCGAGGCCGGTGACTCGGGCGTCCGCAGCCTCGTCTCGGTGCAGGGCTCGCTCGCGATGTTCGCGATCTGGCGCTGGGGGTCGGAGGAGCAGAAGCAGCGCTGGCTGCCCGCGATGCACGAGGGCGAAGCGATCGGCTGCTTCGGGCTGACCGAGCCGGATGCCGGCTCCGATCCGGGCTCGATGCGCACGACGGCGCGACGCGACGGCGCCGATTGGATCCTCAACGGCACCAAGATGTGGATCACGAACGGCTCGATTGCCGACCTCGCGGTCGTGTGGGCGCGCACCGAGGACGGGAAGATCAACGGCTTCATCGTCGAGAAGGGAATGCCCGGCTTCAGCGCGCCGGAGATGAAGCACAAGCTCTCGCTGCGCGCGTCGGTCACGTCCGAGCTCGTGCTGAAGGACGTGCGCGTGCCCGAGGAGAACCGCTTCCCGGAGATCTCGTCGCTGCGCGGTCCGCTCTCGTGCCTGAACGAGGCGCGCTACGGGATCGTCTGGGGCGCGGAGGGCGCGGCCCGGGCGTGCTTCGAGTCGGCGCTCGAGTACGCGAAGGAGCGGATCGTCTTTGGCAAGCCGATCGCCGGCTACCAGCTGACGCAGCAGAAGCTCGCGGAGATGGCGCTCGAGATCAACCGCGGGACGCTGGTCGCCCTCCATCTCGGGCGCAAGAAGGACGACGGCACGCTGCTGCCCGAGCAGGTGAGCATGGGGAAGATGGGGAACGTCCGCGGTGCGATCGAGGTCTGCCGCACCGCCCGCACGATCCTCGGCGGCAACGGGATCACGCTCGAGTATCCGGTCATCCGCCACATGAACAACCTCGAGTCGGTGCTCACGTACGAGGGCACGCACGAGGTGCACACGCTCGTCGTCGGCGAAGCGCTGACGGGCGAGAACGCGTTCCGTTAGACCGGTAGGGGCGAGGCGCACGAGGCGCCTCACGCGATCGGACCGCCGCCCGGCCCGCTGAGCTCGCCCCTGGCCGCTCGTCGGGTCGTAGGCGTCGATCCGCCCGTTGCCGAAGTTGCCGACCAGGATGTCGCCGCCGAAGACGCCGAAGGTCGGCAGCGCGAGCGTCACCGCCCAGGGAGAGTCGAGCTTGCCACGGCTGACGATCCGTCGTCGCGCGCACAAGTGCAGCCGCCCAATCGTCGCGGCCGAGAGGATCGCGTTTCCGTACGGGTAGCCGCGCTTTCGCTCATTTCACGAACTGTTCAGGAACGAGCAAGAGAACGGCAAGGTCTTGCCGCGACTCTAGAGAGCGGAAGGCAAATCCTCGAGAAGGGAGCAACGCATGCGCTTGTTCACACGTGCCATCAGGACGATGAGCGTGCTCGCGCTCGCCGCAGCGGGCGCCACGCTTGCGGCGGGCGGCGCGTCGGCCGCATCCGACGTGGTCGGACATCTATACGTCGACGACAACACCGCGGGAACGAACACGATCGCCGCCTTCGACCGGCACGCCGACGGTACGCTGACGCCGTTGCACGGATCGCCGTTCGTGGCGGGTGGCGCGGGAACGGGAACCGGCATCGGTTCGCAGGGCGCCCTGCAGATCACGAGCGGCGGCAAGTACCTGCTGGCCGTCGACGCCGGCAGCAATCAGGTCTCGGTGCTGCGCATCGACTCCGACGGCGGACTGCGCCCGGTCGGAGGCGGCCCGGTGTCCTCGGGCGGCGTCGAGCCCGTCAGCATCGCCGTCCACGGAAGCCTCGTCTACGTCGCGAACGCGGGCGACGACGGCAGCAACTACACGGGCTTCACGCTCAACTCCGGAGGCCACCTTCGGCCGCTTGCGGGCTCGACCGTTCCCCTGCCTGCGGGCTCTTCGCCCGGCGACGTCCTGTTCAACGGCGACGGAACCAGGCTCGTCGGAACGAGGGTCGGCACCTCGCTGATCGACAGCTTCACCGTCGGCGGCGACGGCCTGCTGACGGCGGCGCCGGCTTCCCCGTTTGCCGCCCAGGGTCCCGGTCCGTTCGGGAGCGAGTTCCGTCCGACCGACGCGACCCAGCTCTTCGTCTCCAACGCCCACGGTGGGGCCGGCAACGGGACGGTCTCGGCCTTCAGCGACGGGAGCGACGGCACGCTGACGTCGATCGGCGCATCTCCCTTCCCGGACTTCCAGACCGCGCCCTGCTGGGTCGAGATCAGCCACGACGGACAATTCCTCTTCACCGTGAACACCGCGAGCCACAGCATCTCTCGCTACGCGATCGCGGCCGACGTCTCCCTCAGCCTGCTCGGCAGCACCTCTCTCGGTGCGGCGGGCGTCGGTGCCGAGGACGCTCGGCTCGGGCCCAACGGCGGGACGCTCTGGGTCGTAGACACCGGCACGCACGCGGTCAGTGCCTTCGCGGTCGACGGCGGCGACCTGACCGAGCTGCCGTCATCGCCGACAGCACTCCCCGCAGGCTCGGCGCCGTTCGGCATCGTCGTCACCTAGGACCAGCGGACGTGTCACAGGGAAGCGGGCGTTGCGACGCCCGCTTCCCACCAGACGGCGACGGCCGCGATGTCGACGCGCGCGCGACTACTCGTCGAGCCAGTAGTCGACCGGCTCGTCCTTGACGACCGATGGGCCCTCGGCCTGCGTCCAGAGCATGACCTTCTTGCTGTCGGGATAGCGGGCGAGCGCGACCGGCGGCTTGTTCGAGAGGATCAGGACGCGCACCGGCTCCGCCGTGTCGTTGCGCACCTGGTGCGCGCCTGCGGGTCCATCCGGGAAACAGACGAGCTCGCCGGCCTCGAGCGCGCGCTCGCCGCTCGGGTCGCGCAGCGTCGGCCGGCCCGCGACGACGATCAGCCATTCCTCGCAGCCGATCTCGTAGTGGTACGGGAAGCTCTTCTCGCCGGGCGGCAGCTCGTAGAGGCTCATGCCGAGCTTCTGGGCGCCGAAGCGCGGGCCGATCGCGGTGCCCCGGCGGCGGTAGCCGGGCCGCTGCTCCTCGCTCTCCCAGTCGTCGCCGTAGACGTTGAAGGGCTCGGTCACCGTTCCTCGCCGTCCCAGTAGTCGAGGTTGTTCTCGATGCGGTTCATCAGCGTGACGCCCGGGCTCCAGACGCCGACCTTGCCGCTGTCGGGATACACGCACATCTCGAACTCGGCGCGGTTCGAGATCATCATCACGCGTACCGGCTCGTCGGTCGCGTTCGTCACGGCGTGCGCTCCGTCGGGGCCGACGGGGAACACGACCACGTCGCCTTCGCGCAACACGCGCTCGCCGTCGGGCGTGCGCAGCGTCGGCGTGCCGCGGATGACGTACAGCCATTCCTCCTCCGCGACGTGCCAGTGATACGGGCAGATGCGTTTCCCCGGCGCGAGCTCGTAGACCGTCGCGCCGATCCTCTCCGCGCCGATCGCCTCCCGGACGTTCAGCTCGCCGTGCTCGTCGAGGTCCAGTCGATAGACGTTCGCGCCCGCCACGCCGAACGACTCTACAGCCGCGGCCCGTGCGGGACGGCACGCGCCGCGTGCAGCGCGGTCCGCGTACGCACGTCGAGGTAGTAGAGCGAGGGCCGTCGCAGGAACGCTCGCGCGTCGGCGCGTGGGATCGCGGCGCAGCCGCTCCAGCTGCCGCTTCCCACCCACGGCTGCGTCGGGACGTGGTTGTCGCGTGTGTCGATGCGCGTGACGACGCGTCCGCTCGCGGCGCGCCGCAGGTATACGAAGAGCGGTTGCGAGCTCGTGAACAGCGAGAGCTCCCAGCAGAAGCTCGGCGCGCCGTTCGTGCCGATCGCAGGCGCGACGGTTCCGCGTGCGGCCGCGTCGGCGACGGCCGCGACCTCGATGACCGGGAAGTTGACGACGCCGGGTCCGCTCATCCCAGCTGCCGGGGCAGCGAGCACGGCCGCGAGCACGAAGACGACGAGAGTCCTCACGCATGCGAAGTACCCGCGTCCGGATCCGTCAGAACCCGACGCGCTCGGGCGGCGGGAGCGGGCTGCGCGGCAGGCCGGGACGCGGCTCGCCGAGGTTGTACTCCGCCGGCGCGACGTCGCTCGGCGTGTCCGGGTAGCGCAGGCTCGCGAGCACCTGGATCTGGCGGCGCCCGGGCCCAAGCTCGAACTGGCCGCCGCCGTACATCCGGATCCCGCGGTCATCGCACGCGTCCACGCACTCGAGCAGCCGCTCGAGCGTGCCGAAGCGCGACGGCTTCACGTTCAGCCAGCGCGGCTCGACGGGAAGCGCGTCGAGATCCGCGAGCGAGTGGATCGGAGCGTCGAAGCTGAGCCTGTCCTCGGCGCCCCGCAGCGCCTCCCGGCATTCGCCGTCGAGCGAGGCGTCCTCGAGCACGGCGTCAGGGAAGAGCTCGACGGCGGTGCGGTACAGACGCGGATCCGGCTCGACGTCCACCGGTGTTCCCGTGTAGTACGCCTTGAAGTCGAGTACGCGGACGCGGCCGGTCGCGGCGAGACGCTCCATGAACTCGCGGGTCCAGCCGGGCTCCGGGTCGAGCTTGAGCTCGAGCGTCGGGTCGTGCTGCAGCCACTCGAAGGCGTCGCGGCGCGTCGAGACGACGAACCGCACCGGACGGTACTCGCGTCCGAGCGCGTGGCCCAGCGTGAGTCCCGCCTGCCGCAGCGCGAGGTCGAGCGCGGCACTCTCGAACGCCCAGCGGCGGTAGGCGGAGTACGCGTCGTGCTCGGGGTCGCGTGCGAAGAGCTGCTGCCCGTCGAGTTGCGCCGAGAAGTCCGCGAGCGTCCACGGGCCGGCGAGCGGCAGGTCCGCGGAGAAGCCGTCATGGTCGGCCGGCGTGTAGGTGACGTCCTCCCCTTCGCCGCGCTCGCCGCGGCCGTGCAGGACGACCGTCGTCGTGACGCGCGAGAACTCGGGCGAGACCGCGACCTCGCGCCGCTCGACGTCGTATCCGTCGACCTCGAGCTGGAGGCCGGCGATCCGTTCGAACGACGCCATACTTCCGAGCATATGCTCGCGCTCGCAGCCGTCGCGCTCGCAGCCGCACTTCCGCAGCACGGGATCCTCGTACCCGGCCGCGCACTCGGAGGCGTGCGGCTCGGGGAGACGCCCGCGCAGGTCCAGCGGAAGCTCGGCCGCTTCTACGGCATCTGCCACGGCTGTCCGGCGAAGACGTGGTACTTCACGTACAAGCAGTTCGAGGAGCAGGGCCTCGCCGTCGAGTTCCAAAAGGGACGCGTCGACGCGATCTACACCCTCGCGTCACCGGAGGGTTGGACCACGGCCGGCGGCCTCGACCTCGGCGCGCCGGCGACGACGCTGCCGCCGCTCCGCATGACGAGCTGCCGCAGCTACAAGGCGCTCGTCGCGCGCACGCCGTCCGCCGTCACCGTCTACTACGTCGTCGACGCGAAGCTCTGGGGCTTCGGGCTGCTGCGCCCGGGCGCCGCGATCTGCCGCTAGCGCGCGAGCCCGACCGACACGACGTCGACGACGGTCAGCTCCGCCCGCGCGACATCCTCGTCGCCGTCCGGAAGGAGGCCGAGCACCCAGCCGGTGAGGATGTCGTCGATCCCCCCGTAGAAAACCGTCGACGCGAGCCGCGCGTCGACGTCCTCGCGGAACTCGCCGGTCTCCTGTCCGCGGCGGATGATCCGCTCGACCGCCTCGCGCGGCTTCGTCAGGTCGGCGATCAACCGCTGCAGCTCGGGCGTGCGCGCGATCTCGCGCATGATCACCGTCGTCCGCGCCGGCTGCGTCTGCCAGCCGCGCAGCAGGATCTTCGCGACCTGCCGCAGCTGCTCGCGCGCCGGCTCGCCCGACGCCTCGACCGCGGCGATCGCCGTCAGCACCTCGTCCCACGTCTCGCGGAAGATCGTCTCGAGCAGCTCGTCCTTCGACGAGAAGTAGTGGTAGAGGAGCCCGTGCGAGACGCCGGCCTCCTCGGCGATGTCACCGACGCGGGACGTGTGGAACCCTCTGCGCGCGAAGACGCGGACCGCGGCGTCGAGGATCAGGCGCCGCTTCTCCCCCGTGGCGATTGACCGGTCAGTCAACGCCGCACAGGATACTTCCGCCGTGGACCCGCTTCGAGGCCAGCTTGTCGTCGACCTGAGTCGCCTGCTGCCGGGCGCATTCGCCTCGCGCGCGCTGTTGCGCCTGGGCGCACGCGTCGTCCGGCTCGAGCCGCCGGACGGCGATCCGCTTCGACATCTCCAGCCCGCCTGGCACGGCGAGCTGAACGGCGGCAAGGAATCGGTCGCCTGCGACCTGAAGGTCGATCCGGCTCTCGGCCGGGCTCTCTGCAACGCTGCCGACGTCGTGCTCGAGAGCTTCCGCCCCGGAGTGTCCGAGCGGCTCGGCCTCGCGCCCGGGCCCCGGACCGTCTGGTGCTCGCTCACCGGCTTCGGCTCGGAGGGTCGCCACGCCCGGCGCGCCGGCCACGACCTCAACTACCTCGGCTGGGCGGGGGTGCTCGACGACGCCGTCCCGCCCGTCACGGTCGCCGACTATGCGGGCGCATACGCCGCCGTCCGCGAGACGCTGGCCGGGCTGATCGAGCGCGAGCGGAACGGCGCCGGCGTCCGCGTCGAGGTGTCGATGACGCACGAGTCGCACGAGCTCGCCGTGCCGCCGTTGTTGCGCGGAACCGTCGCGTGCTACCGGATCTACGAGACGTCGGACGGGCGGCTGCTGACGGTCGCCGCGCTCGAGCCGAAGTTCTGGCAGCGGCTCTGCGAGCTCGTCGGCCTCCCCGAGCTCGCCGCGCGTCAGTTCGAGCCGCGCCTCCCGGAGTTCGAGCGCACGCTCGGCTCCCGGCCGCTCGCCGAGTGGCTCGAGCTCTTCGACGGCGAGGACGTCTGCGCAGGGCCCGTCGCCAGGCACGAGGAGGCCGCGGCCGAGTTCGGCTCCAGGCCCGCTGCGCCCGCCGCCGAGTTGGGCGCCCACACCGCGGCCTGGCGCGAGGAGCTCGGGCTCTGATCGCCACCCTCGTGGCCGCCGCGAGCGTGGCCGCCGCCGAGCCCGTCCAGCCGCGACTGCTCGCCGCGCGCGGCGGCGCGATCGTGCGGATCGATCCGGCCGGCACGGGATCGCGCCCGTTGCTCGGCGGCGACGACGCCGAGTGGTCGCCCGACGGCACGCTCCTCGTGTTCGTGCGCGACGGCGACCTCTGGCTCGCGAACGCGGACGGCAGCGGGAAGCGTGAGCTACTGCGCACGCCGAACGTGGAGGAGTCGCAGCCCGCGTGGTCGCCGGACAGAAGGACGATCGCCTACACGGCGACGATCGGGGGAGCGCGGCAGATCCGGGCCGTCGGCGCACGCGGCGGATGCTCGCGCCGGCTCGCGTCGAGCGGCGCCGAGGAATGGAGCCCGGCCTTCACCGCCGACGGCCGCCGGCTCGCGTTCGTCACGACTCGCGACGGCTCGCCTGCGGTCTACGTGTCGCGCGCAGACGGCACCAACGCGGCGGCCTTCGAGCCGCCCCCGGCCGAGCCGCCGGAGAACCTCGACGACGTCGCATGGTCGCCCGACGGCGCGCGCCTCGCGTACACGCGCACCGACTCGACCGGAACGAGCCTCGTGGTGGACGACCGCGTCGCTCCGGTGGTGACGCAGGACGCCGAGCGTCCCGTCTGGTCGCCGGACGGGATGCGGCTCGCATTCGACGCGCCGCAGCCGGACGCCACGCGCGCGTTGCGGATCATGAATGCGGACGGCAGCGGCGTCCGCGACGTCGGAGCCGGCGGGCCGCTCGACTGGCAACCTGTGCCGCTCGGGACACCGGAGTTCCCCGACCTCTTCCAGCGGCCGCCGAGCGGGGTCGTCGTCACCGAGTCGGTCCGCGGGCGCTTCCTGCTCGGCTTCACATCGATGGTCGACAACCGCGGCCCAGGCGTGCTGCACATCCGCGCCGTGCGGCCGCCCGGGTCGCCGACGATGGAGGCAATGCAGGTCGTCACGATCGAGGGCGGCAGGACGCGCGTCGTCGGCGGCGCCGGCCTGCTCCGCTACGTCGTCGCGCCGCCGCACTACCACTGGCACCTGCTCGGCTTCCAGCGCTACGAACTGCGGCGCGCCTCCGACTTCAAGCTGCTCCTGCGCGACCGCAAGAGCGGCTTCTGCATCGCCGACCACTACGGGATCGCGCTCGGCGTCCCGCACGGGCCGCCGCACTTCCTTGGCAACTGCGGCCAGTTCGAGCGCGGCCTGCGCTCAGTCGAGGAGGGCTCGTCAGTCGGCTACACCGACCGCTACCCGGCGAACTTCCACGGCCAGAACCTCGACGTCACGGGCGTGCCGCCGGGCCTCTACTGGCTCGTCCACCGCGCGAACAGCGACTTCGGCCTGCGCGAGCCGAACTACGCGAACGACACCGCCTCGTTGCTCATGCGGATCAGTTGGCCGAACGGCCGCGGGAGCCCGCCGCGCGTCGCACCTGTGCGCGTGTGCCTGCGCGAGCGCTGCTAGGCGCGCGGCAGCCCGAGCGCAGCCGGCAGCCCGTAGAGGTCTTCGAGCCGCGGCACGAACTCCGGATAGCGGCCGAGCCGGTCGATGAGGATCGCGCGGATGCCGACGGCCCTTGCGCCCTCGACGTCGTCCTCGACCGTGTCGCCGACCATCGCCGCCTCGGCGGGCTCGACCTCGAGCAGCTCGAGCGCCGCGCGGAAGATCGACGCGTGCGGCTTCGTCTTCCCGTGGTGGAACGAGCTGATGCCGACGTCGACGTCGAGCGCGTGATGCCGCGCGAACTCCTGTACGTCGCGCGCGGAGTTCGAGACGAGTCCGAGCTTCAGGCCCGCGCGCCGCAGCTCCTCGAGCACCGGAATCGTGTCCTCGTACAGCTCGAAGTTCTCGTGCCGCGTCCAGCCCTCCGTGATCTCGGTCGCGCACGCATACGCCTCGTCGACGTCGCCGCCCATGCCTCGGATGATCCGCTCGGTGAACCTGATCCAGATCTCCTCGTCGTGATCGAGCTCGGGATGGCGCTGAAGATGGACGAGCGCCGCCTCGCGCGCCTGCTCGTAGCGGCCGAGCTCGAGCCGCAGGCCGTGCCGCTCGCCGACGCGCACGTAGCCTTCGGGCCCGAGCTCCGGCCCCGGCCGCACGAGCGTGAAGTCGACGTCGAAGAGGACGGCGCGCAGCATCGTCACGACGCCTCGAGCAACCACTGCACCGTCTCGATGTGCGCCGCGACGTAGTAGCTGCCGGACGACCACGTAACCGTCTGGCCGATCGTCCAGCCCCGTACCCGCTCCCGGTCGAGGCCGAGCTCCGAGCTGAGCCGGTCGAGCCGGTGGATCACGTCGCGCCGGCCGTGGCCGAGTTCGAAGGAGCGGACGATCGGCGCGGCGGCGAACTCGCGCTCGCCGACGAGCGGCTTCGGGTCGATCGCGAGCCACGGCTCCCGCTGCGCCGCGAGCACGTTCGCGGCATGGAGGTCCTGGTGCACGAGCACGTGCTCGCCCTGCGTCGGCGCGAGCTCCTCGAGCAGCCGCGCCGCGACCGCGTCGAGCTCGCCGCCGCGCGCCCGGAGCAGCTCGATCCAGTACGCGGCCTCGTCCTCGAGCGTGTGGAACGGCGCACCGGCCGGCTTCCAAAGCCGCGGCAGCAGCGAGACGAGGACGTCGAGCGCCGCCTCCTGCCCCGCCGCCGTGAGCGACGTCCCGGGCTCGCACCGCTCGAGCAGCAGCGCGCCCCGCTCGTCGTCGCGCGCGAGCAGCCGGACCGCGCCGTCGCCGTCCCAGAGCTCGAGCGCATCCGCCTCATGCTCCGATTCGCGATCCGGCGGAGTCAACTTCAGCACCACCGGCGTCCCGTCTCCAAGCTCGGCGCGCACCGCGAATCCCACGGCCCCGGGCGCGTACGGCTCGCCGAGCCGCAGTCCCCACTGCTCGCGACACTCGTCGACGAGCTCCCGGACGCGCATCGCCGGAGGATAGCCTGATCGCGATGGGCCGCATGCCCGCCGAGATCCTCCGCGACACGAAGACGATCGCGGTCGTCGGCGCGTCCCCGAACCCGAATCGCCCGAGCCGGTTACCGCTGCATCCCCGTAAGGCCCCCGGCGTCGCTTGCGACGTCGGCTTCGGGACGCGGGAGCTTTGCTCCCGCGTCCGTCGGCGCCGCTGACCCGGGGCGCATGGATCCGCGAGCGCAGCGGCCAGACTGCAACGAGGTGCTCGGCGTTCCGTGCGTCGCCTCGCTCGCGGAGATCGAGGAGCCGATCGACCTCGTCGACGTGTTCCGGCGCGCGGAGTTCTGCGCGGACGTCGCGCGCGAGGCGGCCGCGGTCGGCGCGAAGGCGCTCTGGCTCCAGCTCGGGATCGTCTCGCCGGAGGCGCGCATCGTCGCGCGTGATTCAGGGATGGATTACGTGGAAGACGCTTGTACGCTCGTCGTCCACCGGCGCGAGCTTCGTTGAAGGGGGAAGGTCATGGCTTACGGATTGCTGCTTCTACGAGTCGTGGTCGGCGGGACGATGTTCACGCACGGTGCGCAGAAGCTCTTCGGCTGGTTCGGCGGCGGCGGGCCGCGCGGGACGGCGGACTTCTTCGGCGCGCTCGGCTTCCGCGCGCCGCTTGCAATGGCCGTGCTCGCGGGACTCTCGGAGTCCTCTGGCGCGTTCTTCGCGGCCGGCTTCCTCACGCCGCTCGCCTCGCTCGGGATCTGCGTCGTGATGGTCGTCGCGATCCTCACCGTGCACATCTCCAAGGGCTTCTTCGTCAGCAACGGCGGCTACGAGTACAACCTGACGCTCTACACCGTCGCCGTGGCCGTCGCAGCGACCGGCCCCGGCCGCTTCTCGGCCGACCGCGCGCTGCACTGGGACGACAACCTCAGCGGCCTCTGGTGGGGGGTCGGTGTGCTGGGTGCGTCGCTCGTGCTCGGCGGGCTGACGGTGACGCTCGGACGCCGGCGCGAGCGGCTCGAGCACGCGCCCGCCTAGGCGTCGCTTGCGATGCCGACCTCAGCATGGGCGGGTTTGCCCGCGCATGCGTCTGAAACGACCGGTCGACACGTTGGAATCGCGACCCGCGCTCCTAGGAGCCGGGATCATCCGGCAGGCGCCCGGTCGGCCCACCGGCACGGGTGCAGCGCCCCGTCGTGCGGCGGCGGCTCTCGACGCGCGCCTCGTAGACGAAGGGCGGCTTCCGCCGCCCCTCACCATCGGGGTGCCCAGATTTGAACTGGGGACCTCTCCGACCCGAACGGAGCGCGCTACCAGGCTGCGCCACACCCCGAGCGGCCACAGGTTAGCGGCTCCGGGACGCGTGCGCGAAGTCGTGACACTTTCGGCGCAGAGACGTCACAGATTCGCCGCTACGTTGTCGTACAGGGCAACGAATGGAGGCGCGATGAACGTCGTGACGCTGATCGGAAATCTGGCGACCGAGGTGCAGCTCAAGGAGCTCGGCGAGAAGAAGGTGGCGAGCTTCCTGCTCGCCGTGAATCGCCCGACGAAAGAGTCGCAGGCGGACTTCGTCTGGGTCTCGGCGTGGGACCGGCAGGCGGAGCTCTGCGCGGAATGGCTGTCGAAGGGGAAGCGCATCGCTCTCGACGGCCGCCTCAAGAGCCGGACGTGGGAGGAAGACGGCAAGCGCCGGGATGCGATCGAGGTCGTGGCGAACCGCGTCGAGTTCCTCTCGTCCCCGCCCGCCGCCGAGCTCGCGGAGGTGGTGCCGTTCGCAGTAGCGGGCTGAGACAAGTTAGAGGTCGTGCATCTCGAGGAAGCCCTCGATCGCATCGAGGCATGCGTCGGGACGCTCGCCGATCAGCAGATGGCCGCAGTCGGGGATGATGCGCAGCGGCGCACGGAGGCGGCGCGCATAGTCAAACGCGTCGTCGAGCGGCAGCTGGTTGTCACGCGCGCCCCAGAGCACCAGCGCGGGGCAGCCGATGCCGTGCAGGTCCGAGCGCGGGTCGTCCTTGACCAGCGCCCGCCACGCGGTGTCGGTGTCGGTGTGACGCGTATGACCCTCCAGGAACCCGTGGACCGCGCGCGCCGAGAGCGCCGGCGGGTCGGCGGCGAACCAGTAGCCGAACGCGGCCTTCTTCAGCCTGTCGCTGCGCGCGATCCGGTGGCGGAACGGGGCGACCTTCCGTCCGCCTTTCAGAAACCCGGCCAGCGTCATCAGGCGAAGCGCCTGCGGCGTCGACGAGGAGATGCCGGCGGCCGATGCCATCACGAGACCGGAGACCGCGCCGCGGCGGAGGAGGGCGAGCCGGAGCGAGACCACGCCGCCGAGCGAGTGCCCGACGACGGGAGCGGGCGACGCGTCCTCCTGCTCGACGGCGGCGGCGACGGTCTCGGCATACGGCGCGAGCGTCGATGCGCGCGGCACCCGTTCCGAGCCGCCGTGCCCGGGGAGCTCCGGCACGATCACCCGGCGCCTGCGGGCCAGGTCCGGCGCCAGTACAGCCCAGTTCGAGGCAGACCCGCCCCAGCCGTGGACGAGGACGAGCGGCGGTCCCGCCCCGCCGACGAGGTAGCGAACCCGCCTGCCCCCCACCTCGGCGAATCGCTCTTCAAAGCTACCCAGCGGCGGCGCTTGCGGTGCCGCTGCCACGCTCCGCGGGCTCTGCCCGCGGAGCCGTCTGAAATGACCGGTCGACCCGCTCCACCTCAAACCGAAAGCGCCTCGAACCGAAGTTTTGCGTCCGTCATCCGCCGGAGATATCCTGTGGAAGATGAATGCTCTGGAAGGACGGGCCGAGTGATGCCCGTCGACACGACAAACGAGGGAACGGTCTAGCCCGCCGAGCGCAACGCGCCGAGCGGGCTTTTTGTTGCCTCGTAGGAGGAACGGCATGCCGAACCACCTCACGCCCGAAGAGCTGTCGAAGGAACTGGGTATCGATCGGCAGGAAGTGATCCGGGTCTGCCTCGAAGAAGGCGTCCCGATCTACCAGGGGAAGATCGACAAGTACCTGTTCCAGGCGCAGCTCGAGGCGATCGGCGCCCTGCCGCAGCCGCACTAGAACCAACGGGAAAACGCTCAGGCCGATTTTCGCGCAGGCGTACGCTTGGAACGAGAGCCGCTCTTCGGGGCGGCTTTCGTCTTCCGTGAATCCGACGCGGGCGCGCGCCGCCCCTGCGCCTCGGCGACGCTCTTGCGCAGCGCCTCCATCAGGTCGACGACCGGGGTCTCGGCGACCGGCTCGGGCCGCTTGATCTCCTGGCCCTGCAGCTTCGCCTCGAGCATCGCCCTCAGCTCGCCGCGGTACTCGTTCTCGAACTCGGCCGGATCCCACTCGCCGACGAGCCCGCTGATCAGCTGCTCGGCGAGTCCGAGCTCGGCCTCCTGGAGATCCGTCTCGGCGACGGCCTCCTCGATCTCGGCCTTCGAGCGGACGTCCTCCGCGTAGAAGAGCGTCTGCAGCACGAGCGAGTCGCCCTGCGCGCGGATGAGGCAGAGGTTCTCCTTGCCCCAGAGCACGAACTTACCGACGGCCGCCATCCCGGTCTGCTCCATCGCGCGCAGCAGCAGGACGTACGGCTTGCGCTGCGCCGCCGCGCCGCCCGGCGGGTCGACGTCCTCGAGCTGCACGAAGCGGAGGATCTCGATCGACTGCGAGCGCTGGAGCGCGACCGACTCGAGGTCGGACTCCTCGACGATCACGAACTCGCCCTTCGAGACCTCCCAGCCCTTGACGAGCTCGTCGGCCTCGACGTCCCGCTCGTGGAAGGGGCACCACCGCTTCTGCTTGATCGGCGTGCCGCACTCCCGGTGGAGCGTCCGGAATGCAACGTCGGACCGCTGCGTGGCCAGGGCCAATCCAATGGGGATGTTGACCAGGCCGAAGCTGATGGATCCGTTCCAGATCGTGCGCATAGGGGCCGCTCCCCAATTGTAGTCGGACCGCGCGTTTTCTCTCCTCGACAGGGAATCCCTCCCGGTTACGATTGACAAGAGATGACGTCGGCCTCCCTCTCCCCGCGGCCTGCGGCCCCAGGTGTGAGCGAGCGGACAGCGCCGGCGCTCTGGCGCTACGCCCTCGCCGAGCAGTGGACGCGGCCCGCCTACCTCGCCGAGTCGGCGGACGGCTGGCGCGAGGTGAGCTGGGAGGAGGCCGGCCGGCGCGTCGACGCGTTGGCGCGGGGCCTCCTCTCCCGCGGCGTCGGGCACGGCGACGCCTTGGCGATTCTCGCCGCGACCTCGCTCGAGTGGGTACTGCTCGACTGGGCAGCGATGTCGATCGGCGCCGTCGTCGTCGGTCTCTACCCGACGAACTCGGCCAAGGAGTGCGAGTACATCCTCGACCACTCCGAGGCCGTGATCGCCTTCGCCGACAGCGACGAGCAGGCGGCCAAGCTGCGCGGCGCGAGGCTGCGCGAGGTCGTCCTGTTCCGCGACCTCGACCGGCTCGAGGAGGAAGGGCGCGCGAACGCGAACGCGGCGTACCCGCCGGTCTCGGAGGACGATCTGGCGACGCTGATCTACACCTCTGGGACGACGGGGCCGCCGAAGGGCTGCATGCTCACGCATCGGAACCTCGTCGCGGCGGCGGCCCACGTCGACCGCGGTGTGACGCATCCGGACGACGTGATCCTCCTCTTCCTCCCCCTGGCCCACAGCTACGGGCGCCTCGTGCACGAGTCGTCCGCCTTCCACGGGTTCACCACCGCGCTGCTCGCCGATCCGACGCGCGCCGCCGAGGCGCTGCCGGCCGTGCGGCCGACGGTCATCCCGGCCGTTCCACGCGTGTACGAGAAGATCCACGCGGGCGTGCTGTCGCAGCTCGAGCAGGCCGGCGGTGCGAAGGCCGCGATCGGCCGCTGGGCGCTCGGCGTCGGCGTCGACGTCTCGCGGCGCCGGCGCGCCGGACGCAGGATCCCGCCGCTCCTGCGCGTGAAGGGGCGGCTCGCCGACCGGCTCGTGTTCGCAAAGGTGAGGGAGAAGCTCGGCGGCCGGCTCCGCCTCGGGATCTCGGGCGCGGCGCCGCTCTCGATCGATGTGCTCGAGTTCTTCCACGCGCTCGGGATCCTCGTCGTCGAAGGCTACGGCATGACCGAGACGGCGAGCTCGGCGACCGTGAACAACCCCGAGGACTTCCGCTTCGGCACCGTCGGCCCGCCGGTCGACGGCTGCGAGCTGAAGCTCGCGAACGACGGCGAGATCCTCCTCCGCAGCCCCACGATCTTCGCGGGGTACTTCAAGGATCCGGAGGCGACCCGCACTGCGCTGACCGACGACGGATGGCTGCGCACGGGCGACGTCGGCGAGATCGACGCCGACGGCTTCCTGACGATCACCGACCGCAAGAAGGACCTGATCATCACGGCCGGCGGCAAGAACATCTCGCCGCAGAACCTCGAGAACGCGCTGAAGACGTCGCGGTTCGTATCGCAGGCGCTCGTGGTCGGCGACCGCCGCCCGTACGTCACCGCGCTCGTCACACTCGACCCGGTCGAGGTTGAGGCGTCCGGGCGCGACCCGCAGGAGCTCGTCCAGGAAGTCGTCGACGACGTCAATCGCGACCGTGCGCGGGTCGAGCAGATCAAGCGGTTCGCGATCGTTCCCCGCGACTTCCTGCAGGAGGAGGGCGAGGTGACGCCGACACTGAAGCTGAAGCGCCGCGTCGTCGAGGAGCACTTCGCGGAGGAGATCGAAGCGCTCTACCGCTAGCGTTGGCGGCGATGAGCGCCGTCTTCCTCGTTCTCTCGGCCTTCCTCGCGAGCGCCGTCGAGATGGTCGAGGCGCTGACGATCGTGCTCGCGGTCGGCGTCACGCGCGACTGGCGCTCCGCCCTCATCGGCGTGGGCGCGGCGACGCTCGCGCTCGGGGCGGTCGTGGCCGCGCTCGGCCCGGCGCTGACGCTCGTGCCGATCGATGCGCTACGCCTCGTGGTCGGCGCGCTGCTGCTCGTCTTCGGCCTGCAATGGCTGCGCAAGGCGATCCTTCGCGCCAGCGGCTACAAGGCGCTTCACGACGAGGACGAGGCCTACGCGCGGGAGCTCGCGGAGGCGCGGGCTGCCGGCCGCGAGGAGCGGGCGGGCCTCGACTGGTACGCGTTCACGCTCTCGTTCAAAGGCGTCTTCCTCGAGGGACTCGAGGTCGCGTTCATCGTCCTCACGTTCGGCAGCGCGCAGGGCAGCATCCCCCTCGCGGCGGCCGGAGCGGGCGGCGCGCTCGTCCTCGTCGGCGCCGTAGGCGTGGCCGTCCGCGCACCGCTGTCGCGCGTCCCGGAGAACACGCTCAAGTTCGCCGTCGGGATCATGCTGACGTCGTTCGGGATCTTCTGGACGATCGAGGGCGTGGGCGGCCACTGGCCCGGCGACGACGCTGCCCTGCCCGTGGTCATCGTCTTCGTCGCGGCGACGTCGGCGCTCTTCGTTTCGCTGCTGCGCCGCAGGAAGCTCGCGCTCGCATGAGATTGCTCACGTTCCTGGGGCGGCGCGTCGTGCTTTCGCGGAGCGCCGCCCCGCGGGGCGGGAGCGAAAGGCGGCGAGGGACATGAGGTTCTTTCGGTTCTGGTGGGACTTCATCGTCGGCGACGACTGGCGCGTCGCCGCGGGCATCGCGATCGCGATCGGCATCGCGGCCGCGCTCGTCGCGGCCGGCGTCCCTGCTTGGTGGTTCCTCCCGCTGGCCGTCGCGGCGGTGCTCTATGCGTCGCTGTGGCGCGAAACGCAGCGCAGCTGGGACGTTCCTGACGCGTCGCTGCGGCCCCCGGGCCGGAGGGCACAGTGCCGAAGCACGGGCCCGGAAGGCACGGGGTCCTAGCCGGTGACCCGGCGGGCGCCCATATACGTGGACGCGTACCAGCTCTCCGACAGGCTGGAGATCTTGACGACGTCGCCGGTATGCGGCGCGTGGATGAACTGGCCGCCGCCGATGTAGATCCCCACGTGCCCGAGCCCGTTGAAGAAGACGAGGTCGCCGGGCTGCAGGTCGCTGGACGAGACGGGGACGCCGACGCTCCACTGCGCGCCCGTGTAGTGCGGAAGGCTGACGCCCATCTGCCCGTACACGTACGCGACGAGGCCGGAGCAGTCGAAGCCCGACGGGCTCGAGCCGCCCCAGACGTAGGGCGTGCCGAGATACTTCATCGCGATCCCGACGACACCGCCGTACTGCGACGGCGGCGCGACCGAGCCGTCGGGTGTCGCCGCGGAGACCCCGACGCCGTCGATCGGCTGCTGCGCCGCCGGCTCCGTCGCGAGGCGGTTCCGGGCCTGGGCGGCGAGGGCCAGCTGCCGAGCGTGCTCCATCGCGTAGAGGTGCGCGATCTGGTCCTTGATCGTCGCGAGTAGGGCCTTGCGCTCGGCGAGCTGCCGCACGATCCGCGCCTTCTCGGCCGCGCGCGTGGCGACCGCTTGAGTCTGGACGGCCCGTGCATGCTCGAGCTGCCGCTCGTGGCGCGCGATCTGCACCTTCGCGGTCTTCACCTCGAGAATCACGTGCGTGTCCTGTCGGCTGATCGTGTGGACGGTCTCGAGCCGGTTGATCATGTCGTTCAGGCTCGTCGCGCCGAGGAGGACGCTGAGCGTCGACTGGTCCTCGTTGCTCGTGTAGACGGCAACCATCCGCGCCGCGAGCGCCTTCTGGGCATGAGCGAGGTTCGTGCGCGCGACGTGCAGCGCCTCGCGGTTGAACCGCAGCTCGCGCTTCGTCCCGGCGAGCCGTGCGGTCGCCCGATTCCACGCCTCGACGGCCCGCTCCATGCTGCTGTCGATCTGCTGGATCTCGCCGAGAACCTGTTTCGCCTGGGCCTGCTTGGCCGCCACTCCGGGGGTCGCGGTCGCCGCGCCGGCGGTCAGGAGAGCCGCGCTGGCCGCGAGAACGAACGCTGGCGCCTGTCGCTTCAGGGACCTGATCTGGGGTCTCCGAGGTCGCTCGCAGCAGGCGCACCGGAGGGGGCCCGGTACGTCACAAGTTCGGGAGGCTAGCAGGGGTATCGGACGGTCGCAACCGAAGATCAAGCCACAAACGGGACAAAGTTGTCGAATATTACGACGCACAACCCCCGTGCGCGGCGTCACGCCTGGCTTCCGCGGGCGCGTTGCGGCCGTCTCGCTGGCCGCCGGCCTACTTCTCTCCGTACCGGCCGGTAGCGGCGCCGACCCGACGACCGGGGCCTCGGAGCTGCAGCGGCAGGGCACCGCGATCGAGAGTCGCGCGCAACGGGCGCTCCTCGATCTGTACTCCCTCGAGACGCAGCTGGCGGACGCCCGCAGCCGCCTCGGCGGCCTCCAGGTGCAGGCCGGCCGGGTGCGCGCCGAGCAGGCGCTCGCCCGCCGCCAGGTCGGCATCGCGCAGCACGCGCTCACCGTCTCTCAACGGACGCTCGCAGCGAGGCTGAAGCTCCTCTACGAGCAGGGCCAGCCCGACTCGATCGCCGTGATCCTCGGCGCGACGTCGCTCGACGACGCGATCAACCATCTCGAGGACATCAACCGCAGCGCGCGACAGAGCCAGAGCGTGATCGAGCAGACGACGTCGACGCGGCGCGCGCTCGACAGACTCTCGGCGAAGCTCCAGGCGCGCAGGAACGAGCTCTTGGCGCTGCAGCAGCAGGCCGCCGCGTCGGCGGCGGCGCTTGAGCGCACCCGCTCGGAGCGCACGCGCTTCCTCGTGTCGCTGCGGAAGCGGGCGGAGATGAACCGCATCGCTCTCGCCTCGCTCGAGGCGACGGCGCAGGCCGCACAGGCAAAGTCCGCCGCGCTCACGAGGGTCTCCTCCCCGGCCAGCGCCGACGCCACGACGACGGCGGCGCCTGCAACGGATGCGGCTGCGGCAGTCGCGGCTGCGCCGACTCCCGCGCTCGTGCCCGCGTCCGGCGGCCATGACATCACGGTCAGCTCGACCGGCTATTCGCTGCCCGGCACGACAGCGACCGGCCTCCCGGTCGGCTGGGGCATCGTCGCCGTGGATCCGTCGGTAATCCCGCTCGGCACGCACATGACGATCCCGGGCTACGGGGAGGCGGTCGCGGCGGACACGGGCAGCGCCGTCCGCGGCGCCTCGATCGACCTCTGGTTCCCGTCCCTGGCGCAGGCACGCGCGTGGGGCCGGCGCACCGTCACGGTCACGCTGCACTAACTAGACTTCGCCCGCCAGGTGAGCGAGCCGGTCGAGACAGCCCCCGATCGCCAGGTCGATGCGCTTCGGGTCCTGATCGTGGACGACCACGATCTGTTTCGGACGGGCCTGCGCAACCTCCTCGAGGAGCAGGGCGTCCAGATCGTCGGCGAGGCGGCGACCGGCGAGAACGCGATCCGCATCGTCCGCGAGCTCGCCCCGGACGTCGTCGTGATGGACCTGAACATGCCCGGCATCGGCGGCGTCGACGCGACGCGGCACATCACGTCGATCGCTCCGCTCACGCGGGTCGTGATGCTGACGATCTCCGACCAGGACAGCGACGTGATGGACGCGATCCTCGCCGGCGCCTGCGGCTACCTGCTGAAGGACTCGTCCATTCAGGAGCTGATCGCGGGGATCGAGTCCGCCGCGCGCGGCGAGTCGCTGATCTCCCCGAACATCGCTGCGAAGGTACTGCAGCGGGTGCGGGCCACGAGCACGCAGCCGGAGATCGCGAATACGATCCGCGCCGAGCTCTCCGACCGCGAGATCGAGGTGCTGAAGCTGATCGCGAACGGCAAGGACAACGCCGTGATCGCCGCCGAGCTGCACATCAGCCCGAAGACGGTCAAGAATCACATCTCGAACATCCTGATGAAGCTACAGATCGACAACCGCATCCAGGCTGCGGTTTACGCGGTACGCAGCGGGATCGTCTAGGAGCCCCTGCCCACCCGTCGAAAGTGCGCAGCACTTTCGACGGCAGAACCGCATCCAGGCTGCGGTTTACGCGGTGCGCAGCGGGATCGTCTAGGCGTTCGCCTGCGCGAGGCGCAGGTCGGACGCGCGCATCCGCAGCGTCGCGAGCATGCCGCGGAGGCGCGACAGCTCGCCGTCGGCGTCGGAGAGGCGCTCGGCCAGCGTCGCGATCTCGTCCGTCCGCAGCTCGCTCCGGTCGTTGCGGAGCTGCCCGGCGACCTCGCCGAGCTTGCGCTCGATCCGCCAGCGCTCGGCCTCGAGCGCGAGCGCCCGCGCGTAGCCGGCCGTCAGCGTGTCCTCGACGCGGGCCAGCGGCGGAGCCTCGGCCCCCGACCGGGGTGCGGCGAGCAGCTTGGTGATCTCTTCGAACAAGTGGGCCGAATCGTGAGTCATCTAGGGCGGGACCCCGAGCGTCCCGGATTATCCGGGTCGCCAACCCGGACGGCATGGGCCGAGCGGCCCATCTTTGGCAATGCGGAGTCCCAAATCGCTTGACTCCGTCCGGAGCGGACCGGACAATGGCGCGGCGTGCCGATCCTCCGCCGCTTGCTCCCGACGCTGGTCGTCGCGCTCGCCCTCGCCGGACCGGCGTGGGCGCAATCGCCGCTCGAAGCGCGGCTCGCGAAGGCGCTCGTCGTTCCGCACATCGGGCTCGCGCAGTCGAGCGCCGTCGTCATCGACCTCGCGAGCGGCCGTCCCCTCTTCGTCCGGAACGGCGACGTCTCGCTCGCGCCCGCGTCGAACGAGAAGCTGCCGGTCGCTTTCGCGGCGCTGTCCGGACTGGGCTCCTCGTTCCGGTTCCAGACGGACGTGCTCGGCCTCGGGTCGCAGGAGGGTGCCGTCTGGCACGGCGACATCGTCCTGAAGGGCTACGGCGATCCGACCCTGTCCTCGGCCGACCTGGGCGCCCTCGCCCGGCAGCTGCGCGCCGCCGGGATCGCGCGCGTCACCGGAGCCGTTGTCGGCGACGAGACCTGGTTCGACACGCGCCGCACGGCGCCGGGCTGGAAGGCGTCGTACTTCATCGACGAGTCGCCGCCGCTCTCTGCACTCGTCGTCGACCGCGCCCGCTACGGCCGGACGATCTCGCGCCAGCCCGCGCTGGCCGCGGCGCTCGCGTTCCGGGCGGCGCTGCGCAAGGCGGGCGTCGCGGTGCCCGGCCGCGCGACGATCGGCGTCGCCGGCGAGGACGCGGTCACGCTCGCCTCGGTCGAATCCGCCGCGCTGCAGTCGATCGTCCGCTGGATGAACCTCGAGAGCGACAACTTCACCGCTGAGATGCTGCTGAAGGAGCTCGGGGCGGTGCAGATGAACATCGGGACCTCGGCCGCGGGCGCGGCGGTCGTGATGAAGCTGCTCGGCGATGCCTCGATCCCGCTCGCAGGCGTGCGTATCGTCGACGGCTCGGGCCTCTCGCAGCTCGACCGGCTGACGGCCAACGCACTCGTCGCCCTCCTCCAGACCATGTGGTCCGACCCGACGCTGCGCCCCTCGCTCATGGCGTCGCTGCCCGTCGCCGGGATCAGCGGCACGCTCGAGAAGCGCATGCGTCGCGGCCCGGCGCGCGGAGCGGTGCTGGCGAAGACGGGGACGACGCAGGTCGCGTCCGCGCTCTCCGGCTACGTCCGCGACCGGTACGCGTTCGCCGTGCTCCAGAACGGCCACCCGCTCCCGTACTGGTGGGCCAGGGTTGCCCAGGACCGCTTCGCAACGGTCCTGGCGACGGCATAACCCGCAGCCACGTTCCGAACGTCTGCCGGGACAGGCCTAGCGGGCCAGGAGCTCGAGGAGATCGGCCTCCGTCAGCACCGGTACGCCTGCCTTCTGCGCCTTCGCCAGCTTCGAGCTGCCCGGCTCCTCGCCGACGATCACGCCGGTCGTCTTCGACGACACCGAGCCGCTGACCTTGGCGCCCCGTTCCTCGAGCGCGGCGTGGGCCTCGTCGCGCGTGAAGTTCTCGAGCGTCCCGGTGACGACGTACGTGCATCCCGTCAGCGGCCCTTCCTTCGGTCGCAGCTCGTCCCCGATCTCGAAGCGCAGGCCGAGGTCGCGCAGCTCCGCCACGAGCTGCCGGTTCGTCGGGTCGGAGAACCACTCGGCGATCGCCTCGGCGCGCTCCGGACCGATCCCCTCGACCTCGACGAGCTCCTCCATGCCTGCCGAGATCAGCCGGTCGACATTCTCGAAATGGCGCGCGATGTTCTGCGCGGTCACCCAGCCCACGTCGGGGATGTTCAACCCGAAGAGGACGCGGTTGAACGGCACCGCCGTCGACGCATGGATCGACTCGATCGCGTTTGTCGCCGAGATCTCGCCGTACCCGTCGAGCTCCATCAGCTGCTCCTTCGTCAGCCGATAGAGATCGGGAATCGAGCGGACGAGGCCGAGATCCCAGAGGCGGCGGATCGACTGCTCGCCGACGCCCTCGATGTCCGCGGCCGCCTGCACCCAGTTGATCAGCGACTCGAGCCCACGCGACGGGCACGCGCGGTTCGGGCAGCGATGCATCGCCTCGCCCTCCGGCTTGACGATCTTCGTCCCGCAAAGAGGGCAGTTTGCAGGCATTTTGAACGGCTTCGTCCCTGCCCGGTGTTTCCCCGCGGGCCCGACGATCTGCGGGATCACGTCGCCTGCGCGCTGGACGATCACGTCGTCGCCCTCGCGGATGTCCTTCCTGTTGATGTCCTCCTCGTTGTGCAGCGTCGCGCGCGACACGGTGACGCCGCCGACCTCCACCGGCTCGAGCACCGCCCATGGGTTGAGCGCGCCCGTCCGGCCGACGCGGATCAGGATCTTGTTCAGCCGTGTCGTCGCGGTCATCGGCGCCCACTTGTATGCGCGCGCCCATCTCGGCCGCTCGTGCAGCGAGCCGAGCCGCCGCTGCTGGTCGAACGAGTCGACCTTGATCACGATCCCGTCGATCTCATAGTTGAGCTCGACGCGGCGCCGCTCCCACTCCCGGCAAGCCTTGGCGACCTCCTCGATCGAGTCGAGCCGCTCGGCGAACGGGTTCGTGCGGAAGCCGCGCTCACGCAGCCACTCGAGCGTCTCCCAGTGCGTGTCCAGGCCTTCGAGCCCCTCGCGGTAGCCGGAGCCGTACACCCAGATCGAGAGCGGCCGCTGCGCCGTGATCGACGAGTCCTTCTGCCGCAACGAGCCCGCGGCCGCGTTGCGCGGGTTCGGCGCGGCGCTCTTCCCCGCGGCGATCTGGCGCTCGGTGAACTCGTTGAAGCCGCTCAGCGGCATGTACACCTCGCCGCGGACCTCGAGCACGGCCGGCGACGCCTCGCCCTCCGGGAGGCGGAGCGACAGCGGGATCGACTTGATCGTCCGCAGGTTCGGCGTCACGTTCTCGCCCTGATAGCCGTCGCCACGCGTCGCGCCGCGAGTGAAGACGCCGTCCTCGTAGACGAGCGAGATCGCGGACCCGTCGATCTTCGGCTCGATCACGTATCGCACGGGCTCGTCCGTCCCGAGCCGCTTCCGCACGTCCTCGGACCACTTGAGCAGCCCTTCGTCCGTCGTGACCTTCTCGAGCGACCCCATCGGCGAGAGGTGCGGGAGCTTCTCGAAGCGGTCGGTGAGCGGAGCCCCGACCCGCTGCGTCGGCGAGTCCGGAGTGACGAGCTCCGGATGCTTCTCCTCCAGCGCCACGAGTTCGTCGTAGAGCGCGTCGTACTCCGCATCGGACGCAGTCGGGTCGTCGAGGACGTAGTACTCGTGCGACCACTGCGTCAGCTGTTCGCGCAGCTCTTTCGCGCGCGCCTCGACGTTAGAGATGCTCAAACAGCTCCTCCGGCGTGTCCACGAGCGCGTCCGGCTGCTCCGGCTCGAGCACCTCGCGCGCGTGGATCTTTCCCCAGGTGACCCCGATCGCGTGCAGGCCGCCTGCCTTTGCCGCGCGGATGTCGAACGGCGAGTCGCCGACGTACGCCGCGTCTTCCGCATCCGCGCCGAGGCGCTGAAGCGCGAGCAGCAACGGCTCCGGATCGGGCTTGTGGCGCGTCGTCTCGTCCCCGCCGACAACGACCTCGAAGAGATGGCCGAGCGGGACGCGGTCGAACGCAAGCTCGACCGTCTCACGGCGCTTCGCCGTGACGATCCCGAGCCGGTGTCCCTGGTCGGCGAGCCGCACGAGGACGTCATCCATCCCGGCGCAGCACTCGAGCTCCTCGTGGAGCGGCTCGTTGTGCGCTCGATAGACGCGGACGAGTTCCTCGACGCGGTCCGGATCGAGCGTGCGCATCTGCGCCTCGAGACCCGGCCCACCGACGGTCGCCATCAGCTCGCGGTCGGACGGCGCCGCGCCGAGGACGGTCTCGGCGGCGTGCTTCATCGACGCGAGGATGATCGCGCCGGAGTCGATCACGGTGCCGTCGAGGTCGAAAAGGACGACCGGATACCGCATGGGCCCATGGTATCGGCGGTCGGAATTCGCTCAGTAGCCGACGCGGACGAGGTAGAGACCCCACGGCGGGGCGGTCGAACCGGCCTCCTCGCGCGGGCGTCCCTCGAGCAGCCGCGCCAGCTCCTCGGGCGACTGCTCGAGCATCGTGCCGACAAGCGTCCGGACCATGTGGCGCAGGTAGCTGTCGGCGGTGATCTCGAACTCGAGCACGTCGCCGCGGCGCTGCCACGCGGCGGACTCGACGGCGCGGAGGAAGACCTCGTGCTGCGTCTCGGTCGGCGTGAACGCGCGGAAGTCGTGCTCGCCGAGTAGTAGCTCGGCCGACGCAGCGAGCCGTTCCTCGTCGATCGGCCGCGGCACCCACCAGCTCCGCCGCTGCTCGAACGGCGAGGGGGTGCGGCGGCGGTGGATCCGGTAGCGATAGCTGCGCGAGCGCGCCGAGTGGCGCGCGTGGAAGTCCGGGGCCGCGGGCTCGGCGGAGACGACCGAGATTTCGTCCGGGAGCGCTGTATTGAGCGCCTCGGCCGTGCGCTGGGGCGGCGGGCCGCCGTCGACGTCGACGCTCGCGACCTGGGCAAGCGCGTGCACGCCCGTGTCCGTGCGACCCGCGACCGCGAGGTTCTCGGCGCGCGCGAACGTCCGGTCGAGCGCCTCGCGGAGGGCGCCCTCGACGGTCGGCAGTCCGGGCTGCGCCGCCCAGCCGCGAAACGGCGTGCCGTCGTACTCGATCCTTAGCTTCAGCCGCACGTCAGGCCGCCCTGACGGCTGTTGTCAGGCCTGCCTTATGCTCTATGAGTTTGCGCACGCTTTGATATACTCTATTTATGGCCGACCACACCTTCCTCCTGCAGCGGGTGCAACCGGCGATGGTCGGGTTGATCGACGGCTCGCTGTCGACGCTCGCCCCGATCTTCGGGATCGCGCTCGCGTCGCACAACACCCGCTACGCGTTCGTCGCCGGGCTCGCGACCGCGCTCGGCGCGGCGGTCAGCATGGGCTTCTCCGAGGCACTGTCCGACACCGGCGAGTTGACCGGCCGCGGCAACCCGATCATGCGCGGCTCGATCACGGGCGGGGGGACGTTCTTCGGCGGCATCCTGCACACCCTGCCGTTCCTGATCCCGCACTACCAGGCGGCGATCATCACCGCGATCGTGGTCGTCGCGTTCGAGCTCGTCGTGCTCGCGTTCCTGCGCTGGCGGTTCTTCGAGGACAGCTTCGTCCGCGCGCTCGGGATCGTCACGTTCGCGGGGATCATCATCGCCGCCGTCAGCGCGGGCCTCGGCAACGTCCTGAGCTAACGGCCGACCTGGAGCGACTCGTTCGCGTCGCTCACGGTCAGGCCAGGACGCGGTCCCCCGCCGATCACGTACAGGGTGCCGACGACACCGACGACGGCGAGGCCGTGGCGCGGCGTCGTCAGATCGGCGAGCCGCGCCCAACGTCCGGTCGACGGGCGGTACCGGTAGACCGAGGCGATCGTCCCGGACGGCGCCTCGCCGCCCGCGGAGACGAGCGTGCCGCGGACGGCTGCGAGGGCCGTGCCTCCGCGCGCATCCGGCACGGGCGCGATCCGGCGCCAGCGGCCGCCGGGCGTCCACGACTCCGCGAGCCGTGTGTTGGTGTCGAAGCCGGCCGTACGTCCGCCGACGGCGTAGAGGCGGCCCGCGAGCGCTGCTACGCCGAGATGCTCGCGCGGCGTCGGGCCCAGAAGCTCGCGCCAGCGACCGCCCTCCAGGACGAACGAGCGGCGCAGGTGCCCCTCCGGACCGTAGCCGCCGACGACGTAGAGCCGGCCGCGGGCCGCGGCCGCCATCGCGTGGTTGACGGACACGGGGAGGTCGGGGAGCATGCTCCAGCCGCTCGCCGGACGAAACACGTCCACGCGCGCCGAACTCGAGCCGTCTGCGAGGAAGCCGCCGACGACGGCGACGCCGCCGGCGAATGCGGTGCCGGCAACCTCGGACCGCGCGACCGGCAACGGCGGGCCGGCTTGCCAACCGGCGAGCGCGAGAAGAGCGAGTGCGAGCAGC
>VAWW01000110.1 GCA_005884575.1 Actinomycetota bacterium | reverse complement strand
CGAGGACGATGCCGTGGCGCCTCGCCTCCACGACGATTCGTTCCTCCGGAGTGGCCAGCATGGGTTTGCGTCCTTCGCCGCGGGGCGAGAAATCCCTGGTCATGGGACAGATCGCTCGCCGCGCCGCGATCACCACGATCGTGGTGATCGCGATCGTCGCCACCGCGCTCGCGCTCTGGCACCTGAAGCTCCTCGTGGGGCTGATCTTCTTCGGCATCACGATCGCGGCCGCGATGCGCCCGGGGATCGAATGGCTCGCACGCCACCGCGTGCCGGCGCCGGCCGGCGTGGCGATTCATTACCTCGTGATCGTCGGCGTCATCGCCCTCTTCCTCTGGCTCGTCGTCCCGCCGGCGGTCAAGCAGACGACGCAGGCGATCGGCTCGGTGCCGACCTCGGCGTCCGACCTCAAGCGCGAGGCGAAGAAATCGACGGGGATCAAGCACGACATCCTCGTCGCGGTCCAGAAGCGCCTGAAGAAGCTTCCGTCCGTCAGCGGACTCGTCCATCCGGCGATCTCGATCACGAAGACCGCGTTCGAGGTCCTGATCGGGATCTTCTTCGCCTTTGCAACCGCCGCGTACTGGATCTTCGAACGTGACCGAGCGATCGCCCTCGTCACGTCGATGGTGTCGCGACCGCGTCGACGCGTGGTCCGAGACACGTGGCTCCTGATCGACCTCAAGCTGGGCGCGTTCATCCGCGGCCAGCTGCTGCTCGTCGGCTTCGTGGCGATCGTCCTCTCCCTCGCCTTCTGGGCGATCGGCCTGCCCTACTGGCTGCTGATCGGGATCGGGGCCGGCGTCGTCGAGCTCGTGCCCGTGATCGGGCCGCTCACCGCCGGCGGGCTCGCCGTCGGCGTCGGCCTGACCCAGTCCTGGCACCTGGCGCTCTTCGCCGGGCTCTGCGTCCTCGGAGTCCGCCTGCTCGAGGACTACATCGTCGTGCCGAAGGTCCTCGGCCACGCGGTCGGACTCTCACCACTCGTCGTGCTGATCTCGGTGACGGCGATCGGGCTCCTGCTCGGCGGGATCTTCGTGCTGATCGCGATCCCGATCGCCGCGACGCTGTCGACGCTCGTCGACGTGATCGTGCACGACAAGGATCCCGCCGAGGAGACGGTGCCGACCGTCCTCTTCCCTGCTCAAGACGCCTGAGCGGCATCAGGGTCCGCGCGGACTTGGACAGCTTGCAGGCCTCGCGGCGAAGCCGCGAGGGTCTGCGCGGGCCCCTTTTAAGCCGCTTTGCGCCAGCGGCCGAAGATGAGGCCGCCGAGCGTGAAGCCGATTCCGAACGTCCCGACGGCGAAGCCGCCGATCGCGACGGCCTTCCGCGCGGTCGACAGCCGCTGCCAGCGCCCGAGTGCCTCCTGCTCCTCGACGGTCAGCGTCTCGCCCCGGCGCTGCTTCCGCGCCGCGCCGCCGGCGCGCAAGCCGAGGTACACGTCATCGAAGATCTCGGTCGACTCGTCGGCCATCAACTCACTGTATAGCCTGATTCGGCTGTGAACGCACGGATCCTCCACGTCTCGGACCTCCACATGGGCACCCGGGAGGACGCCGCCGTCGAGCGGGCGCTCAGAGCCCTCGTAGAGCGCACGGCGCCGGAGCTCCTGATCGCGAGCGGCGACCTCACGCATCGCGGCCGCCCCGACCAGCACGAGCGCGCCGCCCGGCTACTGCGCAGTTTCGCCGTCCCGGTGCTCGCGGTCCCCGGGAACCACGACATCCCGTACAGCTTCCCGGCGCGCTTCACCCGCCCGTTCGCGGAGTTCGAGCGCCACTGGCAGACGGCCGAGCCGGTCTACGAGTCCGCGCACATCCAGGCGGTCGGCCTCAACTCGGTCCGGCCGTGGCGCCACCAGTCCGGCGGCGTCAGCGACGCGCAGCTCGCCCGCGCCGCCGATCGGCTGCGGGCCAACGGCGACGGCCCAGTGCGGATCGCGGTCCTGCACCACCAGATGCTCGGCTCGCCGTGGCGGTCGCGGAAGAAGCCGGTCGCTCGCCGCAACCATGTCCTCCGCTCACTCGTGGAGGCCGGCGCCGAGTTGATCCTCGCGGGCCACATCCACCAGGCCGCCGTCAGCGAGCGGCACGAGTTCGAGGTCGTCGCCGGCGACGTGCGCGGAGTCGTCGTCTCGATCGCACCGGGATTCGGGCAGCCGCGGCCGAACCGGCTCGGCGAGGCGCGCGGGCTGCACGTCTACGAGGTCGGCGACGACACGCTGTCCGTGTGGACCTACATCTGGCGCGGGGACGACTGGGGACTGACGGCCGAGCGGATCTTCCCGCGCGGCCTCCAGCCGCTCGCTACCGAAGCGGCCGCCGGTCCGTGATCCCGCGCTTCTGGACGATCCGCCGGTACGCGTAGAGCAGCGCGGTCGCGCCGAGCACCGAGAAGACGATTCCGCCGCCGGTGCCGAGGAAGATCCGCGCGACGAGGCCGCCGACGAGGGAGCCGACGAGCCCCAGCGCGATCGTGGCCGGGATGCCGATCGGGTCCGGCCCGGGCAGCGCGAGCCGCGCGAGCGCACCGACGACCAGGCCCCAGAGCACGAGGAAGATGAGGAAGCCGATCATTCTTCTTTCCTTTCGTCGTCGTCCGGCGGTGAATCCTGCCCGCGCCGCCGCTGCGCCTCGAGCGCCTGGTCGAGCAGCCGGTCGGGATCGACCCCGGCCTGCTGCAGCCGTTCTCTGTACTGCTTGACGCCGATCCCGCGGCGCGGGAAACGGAGCGCCTCGGCGCCGACGATCGGCCGCTTCTGGATCAGCTTCCTGTACGCGACCACCGCCAGTATCGCAGTGCCGAACGCGCTGAGCGACGCGGCGTAGGGATGGTGACCGTGGGTCGCGCCGGCGACGGCGAACCCGACCCCGGACCCGGCGAGGCCGATCGTCACGGTCATCCAGGCAGGCATCGGGTCGGGCCCCGGCACCGCCAGCCGCGCAAGCCCGCCGGTGATGAACGCGGACAGCATGATCGCGATGACGAGCCCGAGGTTGGACACTACGCGCGCGCTGAGGCTTCGACCGCAGAGAGCTCCCGCCGGAGCTCCTTGATCTCGTCGCGGAGCTTCGCCGCGTACTCGAAGCGCAGCTCCTCGGCGGCGACGAACATCTCCTCCTCGAGGGTGACGACGAGCTTCTCCAGCTCGCCGCGGTCCATCCCTTCGACCTTCGCCTGGCCGCGCCGCCGCCGGCCGGGCACCGTCGGCGCCTCGAGCGACAGGAACTCGGCGATGTCCGACACGCCCTTCGAGATCGACTCCGGCGTGATCCCGTGCTCCTCGTTGTACGCGAGCTGCACGGTGCGCCGACGGTTCGTCTCGTCGAGCGCGCCCTGAATCGCCTCCGTCAGCTTGTCCGCGTACATCAGCACCTTGCCGTTGACGTTCCGCGCCGCGCGGCCGATCGTCTGGATCAGCGCCGTCTTGCCGCGCAGGAAGCCTTCCTTGTCCGCATCGAGCACGGCCACGAGGGACACCTCCGGCAGGTCGAGACCCTCGCGGAGCAGGTTGACGCCGACGAGCACGTCGTACTCGCCGAGCCGCAGCTCGCGGATGATCTGGATCCGCTCGAGCGTGTCGATCTCGGAATGGAGATACCGCGCCTTGACGCCCGACTCGAGCAGGTAGTCCGTCAGGTCCTCGGCCATCTTCTTCGTCAGCGTCGTCACGAGCGTCCGCTCGCCGGCCGCCTCGCGCGCGCGCACCTCCACCAGCAGGTCGTCGATCTGGTTCTTCGTCGCGCGCAGCTCCACCTCGGGATCGACGATCCCGGTCGGCCGGATCAGCTGCTCGGCGAGCCGCGTCGAGTGGCGCAGCTCGAACGGCCCCGGCGTCGCCGAGACGAAGACGATCTGCGGCACCTTGGCCAGGAACTCGTCGAACCGGAGCGGCCGGTTGTCGAGCGCCGACGGCAGCCGGAACCCGAAGTCGACGAGCGTCTGCTTGCGCGAGCGGTCGCCCTCGTACATGCCGCCGATCTGCGGGACCGTCTGGTGCGACTCGTCGATGAACACCGCGAAGTCGGACGGGAAGTAGTCGAGCAGCGTGTGCGGCGCCGAGCCCGGCGGCCGCCCGTCGAGGATCCGCGAGTAGTTCTCGATCCCGTTGCAGAAGCCGAGCTCCTGCATCATCTCGAGGTCGTA
>VAWW01000109.1 GCA_005884575.1 Actinomycetota bacterium | reverse complement strand
CTGCGCCGCTGCTCGTCGCGAAGCGGATTGTCGCCGGGTGGACAAACGCGCCGAGACCCGAGCACCTGCGCGTCCGCTTCACGCGCCTGCTCGTCCGCCGCGCGATGGACCCCGGCTGCTCGAACGGCGGGTCGACCTGCGGCTCGAAGGAGACGACGCACGGCGAGCAGATCACCACGCCGCCCGGCGAGTGGAACGTCTACGTCGACGCGGCCGGCGTCTGGGCGATGTGGGGCAACGGCGTCCTGCGCGCCCGCGACGGCCAGGTCTTCCACCACGGGCCCGTGCTCGACGTCTACGTCCCGCTCGGCCACCCATGGCGGCTGTTCGTCTTCACGCGCGAGTGCGACTGGGGCTCGCTCGGCAACGAGGACGGGGTAGCGCACGCCATGTCGCCCTGCCCGCGCTCGACCGAGGTCGGCACCTTCGACGGCGACGACCGGCCCGGCTACATCGTCAAGCACTTCCGCTCGCCGGAGGCGTCCCTCGGTTTCCACCGCGGCCGCCCGTCGCGACGGACGATCGCGACCTGCCCGACGGTCAACAAGCTCGGCTGCTACGAGCTGGACTACATCGTCACGCGCGTGGGTAGGTAGGGTCCCGCCATGGCCCAACAGAAACAAGACATCTTCACCAAGCTCGCCGATCGCGGCGAGGACGTGGTCGGCAGGCTCGGCGACTTTCCCGCCGCGCAGCGGCTGCTCCAGTCCGCGGGCGGCCTGAAGGAGCGGGTCGACGAGCTGCAGCGGCGGATCCGCGGGCTCGACGCGCTCGAGCGTCGCGTCACGGCGCTGGAGAAGAAAGTCGACCAGCTCTCGGGCACGTCGAAGCGGGCCGCGCCGAAGCGAGGCGCCGCGAAGAAGCCGGCCGCCAAGCGGACGACGAAGACCTCGTCTTCTTAGCGAGGCACCCGCAGGCGCAGCGCCCGCGGGACGAGCTCGAATCGGACCGGCGTCGTTCCAGGCTGCTCGCCGTCGAGCTCGACCGGCAGCGGCTCGTCCGCGTCCACCTCGACGACCGAGCCGCGCAGCACCTCGGCCTTCGGATGTGGCAGGTGGCGGCCGCGGTAAGTCTTCGGCAGCGTGAGCAGGAGGTCGCGCTTCGTCAGGTCGCCGATCGTGAGGACGTCGAAGAGGCCGTCGTCCGGCTCGGCCTCGGGGAGCATCATCATCCCGCCGCCGAGGTAGCGGCCGTTCGCCACGACGACGTCATGCATGCGGCCGGTCCGGTTCTCGCCGTCGACTCGCACGCGAATCACGCCGTTCTGCCAGCGCGCGAAGACCGCAAGCGTCGACCAGAGGTACGACGCCTTCCCGCCCAGCGCCTTCGAGGTCTCGTTGGCCCGCTTCGCGATGGCGCCGCTGATTCCGGCGCTCGCGATGTTCGCGAAGTACGCCTCCGCATCGCCGCCGGCCCAGGCGCGGTAGCGAGCGCGGCCGAGGTCGATCTCGCGCACGCGTCCTTCGCGGGCGACGGCAACCGCGTCCTCGAGCTTGCGCGGGATGCCGTAGGTGCGGACGAAGTCCCAGCCGGTGCCGCGCGGGATCACGGCCAGCTCGACTCCCTCGCGGCTCGCGAGCCCCTGGACGACCTCGTTGACCGTCCCGTCGCCGCCCACCGCCACGACCAGCCGCGCGCCGCCCTCCGCCGCCTGGCGCGCGAGCTCGCCGAGCTGGCCGGGCCGTTCGGAGGTCAGCGCGTCACCGCGCAGGCCGAGCTCCGCCGCCCGGTGCGCGAACTCGGGCCAGCGCCGTCCCGTCGCGCCGTTCTCCGACGCCGGGTTGACGAGGAAGACGGTCTCGCTAATGAGACTGCGTCACGGTCGCCAGCGCGACGCGGGTCATCCGGTCGACGGCGGCGCGGAGCTCGTCGTCGGAGATCCGCGTGAACTCCTCGCCGATCACGATGTCGCTCACGGTCAGCAGGCAGCCGGCCTTGACGCCGCGCAGCGCGCCGATCGTGAAGAGCACCGCCGCCTCCATCTCGACGCCGAGGACGCCGCGCTCCGACCAGCGCTTGTGCCGCTCCGGATCGGGGTCGTAGAACGTGTCGCTCGAGGCGATCGCGCCGACTCGCAGCGACTGGCCCAGCTCCTTGGCCGCGTGGACCGCGCCGTGGACGAGCTCCCAGTCGGCGGTCGGCACGTGCGGCTCGCCGCCGACGTAGTGCCGCGCCGTCCCGTCTGCGGGCACCGCGGAGACGGCCACGATCAGGTCGCCGAGCTGCAGATCCTGCTGAAGCCCGCCGCAGGTGCCGACGCGCAGGAAACGCTTGACACCGAGCTGCACAAGCTCCTCCATCACGATCGCCGCCGACGGGCAGCCCATCCCGGTCGCCTGCACCGACACCGGCCGGCCCTCGTACTCGCCGGTGAAGCCGAGCATGCCGCGCTCGGCGTTCCGCTGCACCGGCTGGTCGAGGTACTTCTCGGCGATGTACTGCGCGCGCAGCGGGTCGCCGGGGAGGAGGCAGGCCTCGGCGTAGTCCCCCGGTTCGGCGCGAACGTGGATCGGCACGTGCGAGAGCCTAAAGTTTCCGGCGCCGATGCCTGAGCTGAAGGAGCCGAAGCTGGACGAGATCCTCGCGTTCTGCGCGGAGGATCCGGTCGAGCGCGTCTTCCTCGAGGACGTCGCACGCCGCGGGCTCGGCCGCTTCACCGCGCTCGAGAACGAGGGGCGCGTCGAGGCACTCTGTCACTCCGGCTCGAACGTCGTCCCGTCCGGCCAAGGCTGCGACGCGTTCGCCGACGTCGCCGCCGTGAGCCACGCGCGGATGGTGATCGGCGACGAGCGGGCGGTGACCGAGCTCTGGGAGGCCGTGCGAGACCGGCTGCCGGAGCCGCGCGAGGACCGGCCCGGCCAGCCCGTCTACGTGCTCGAGGATCCGCCTGAGCCCGGAGAGACGGGCTTGCGCCCGGCGACCGACCACGACCTCGAGCTGCTCGTCCCCGCCTGCGCCGCCGCCCACCATGAAGAGATCGGAATCGATCCGCTCGAGCGTGACCCCGAGAGCTTTCGCTGGCGCACGCGGATGCAGATCGAGGACGAACGCTCGTGGCTCTGGCGCGAGGACGACACGATCCTCTTCAAGGCCGAGGCCTCAGCGTGGACCCCGCGCGCGGTGCAGCTGCAGCAGGTCTGGGTCGACCCGAGGGTGCGAAACCGCCACAACGCCCAGCGCGGCATGCGCGACCTCTGCCGGCTCTTGCTCGAGTGCGTGCCGCTCGTCTGCCTGTTCGTGCGCGCCGAGAACGCGCCCGCGATCCGCGTCTACGAGGCGATCGGCATGCGGCAGACGGGCACCTACCGCTCGCTGATCCTCTAACGGGGGAGGCGCACCGCCCGAAACCGGCTGAGAATTCGCCTCGTGCGGCGTTTCGGCCTCACTGCGGCTGGCGTTCTCGCCCTGGCCACGCTTGCGCTCTCGCTGGTGACGAGCGGCGGCGCGCACCCGTCGGCCGCGCACACATGCTCGGTCACCGACCGCCAGTTCATCCTGACCGCGCGGACGAACATGGCCGCGGTCGGCCTCTGGGGCCAGCAGTACCAGAGCGGCGACGCGAAGGCGGCGGAGGTCGCGGACCAGGCGAACCAGGCCGCGAAGATTTTGCGCGGAACGACTCCTCTCGATCCCTCGCTCTCCCAGACGCGTGGCCTGATGATCGGGATGCTGACCGAGTACGCGAAGGCCGTGAAGCTGCAGGCACATCACGGCAACGCAGGCCCGCACATGTACCGCGCCTACGGGCTCGCGAACTACGCGCACGACGTGCTCTCGGGCGCGCAACCCGCGCTCGAGGCGCGCGGCTGCGACCTGACCGACCTGCTCTGAGCGACACTTCACCCGTGGCCGAGCGGGTCGACATCGGCGCTCTGTGTGCCCGGATCGAGGAGCACGTCCGCCGGCACGACCTGATTCCCCCGAGCGGCGAGGTGGTCGCGCTCGTCTCCGGCGGGCCCGACTCGACCTGCCTCTGGCACGCGCTGCGCGAGCTCGGCTACCGCGTCTCCGCGCTCCACGTGAACCACGGCTTGCGCGGCGCCGAGTCAGAGGAGGACGCCCGCTGGTGCCACGAACTCCTCGGCGCAGAGGTGGTCGAGGCGCCGCCGCCGGACCGGCCGACAGAGGACGCGCTCCGCGAGCTGCGCTACTCGGTCGCCCGCGACCGCCTCCGCGCGACCGGCCACACCGCCTCCGACCAGGTCGAGACCATCCTCTACCGTCTCGTCGCGAGCGGCGTCCCCGGCGGGATCAAGCCGAAGCGCGAGGACGGGATCGTCCGCCCGCTGCTGACGCTCTGGCGGGACGCGCCGCGACAGCTCGAACGCCGAGACGAAGCGCGGCCTCATCCGCGACGAGATCGTGCCGCTGCTTCGGCAGCTCCATCCCGCGGCCGAGCGGAACCTGCTCCGCCTCGCCGAGGGCCGCCCGTCGAAGCTCGACGAGCTGCTCGCGGCACGCGAGGGGTCGGCGCGGGTCGACCTCGGCGGAGGCCTGACCGCGGTGCGCGAGTACGACCGCGTCTGGCTCGAGCAGACCCCGGTTGCACTCGACGGCGAGGTGCGCTGGGGCCCGTGGCGGATTGAATCCGAGCTCCCAGGCCTTAAGGTACGAAGCTGGCGGCCGGGCGACCGGCTCGCGGGCCGCCGCAAGAAGGTGCAAGACGTGTTCGTTGACGCCAAGATTCCGCGATCCGAGCGCGAGGCGTGGCCCCTCGTCGTACGAGGGCGCGAAGTCGTCGCCGTGCCGGGGTTGGTTGATGCACCCGGGATCAGGGCAGAGAAGGAATGAGCCAGACAGAGCTGGAGCGGGCGGTCGGCGAGGTCCTGATCGACGAGGAGACGCTCGCCGCGCGCGTCGCCGAGCTCGGCGTGGAGATCTCGGCCGACTACGAGGGCCGCGACCTGCTCCTGATCGGCGTGCTCAAGGGCGCCGTCTTCTTCATGGCCGACCTGATGCGCCACCTGACCGTCCCGTGCGAGGTCGACTTCATGGCGATCTCGAGCTACGGCGACTCGACCGACTCCTCGGGGATCGTCCGGATCCTCAAGGACCTCGACATCAACATCGAGGGCCGCGACGTGCTGGTCGTGGAGGACATCATCGACTCGGGCCTGACGCTCTCGTACCTGATGCGCAACCTCGAGTCGCGCGAGCCCGCATCGCTCGAGGTCTGCGCGCTGATGACGAAGCCTGCGCGACGCGAGATCGACGTCCCCGTGCGCTACATCGGCTTCGAGATCGCAGACCGGTTCGTCGTCGGCTACGGCCTCGACCTGGCCGAGCGCTACCGCAACCTGCCGTACGTTGCTGTCCTGAGCGACGAGCTGATGCCCGAAGGGCTCTAGGCCCGCGCGGGAAGGTGAGACTCATGCTCGCTGGTACCCTGTGCCGATAGAGGGCCCGTGAATCGATTCTTCCGTTCAGCGCTGTTCCCGCTCTTCGTGATCGTCGTGCTGGTCTACCTGGCCAGCCAGACGCTCCTGCCGCATGGCAAGGCCGCGAAGAAGTTCACCTACTCGACCTTCATCACGGAGGTCCAGGGCGACAACGTCAAGTCGGCCGAGTTCAGCCCGAGCAAGCGCTCGATCAGTTTCACGGAGAACAACGGGGCCAAGGGCACCGTCCACTACCCGGCCGACCAGGCGGTGCCGCAGCTGACCACGCTGATGGAGGACCACGGGGTCAACTTCGACTCGAAGGGTACGGGCGGGTTCTCGTGGATCGGGATCCTCGTCTCGATGCTGCCGTTCGTGATCCTGATCGCGTTCTGGATCTTCCTGATGAACCAGGTCCAGGGCGGCGGCTCGAAGGTGATGTCCTTCGGGAAGTCGCGCGCGAAGCGGATGGCGCCGGACTCGCCGAAGATCGGCTTCAAGGACGTC
>VAWW01000108.1 GCA_005884575.1 Actinomycetota bacterium | reverse complement strand
GCGATGTAGCTGAGCGAATCGCCGAGCTCGCTCGTCGCGACGGCGGAGAAGAGGATCCGGAAATCCCGGCGCCGCAGGAGGCCGATCGACGAGGGACGCTCCGGCCGCGCCAGGTCACGCTCGCGCGGGAGGTCGAACACCGGATCGGACAGAGGCCGAGTCTGACTACGCTAAGCGTGAATGCCGAGCCGCAAGCAGCGCCGCCGCCGCGAGAAGAGCTTTCGCCACGAGTACGGCTTCGTCACCTACGACGATGAGGGGAACGAGGTCGAGGTCGACCCGGCCGAGGTCAGGCCGGCGAAGCCGAAGTCTGCGACCGGCAAGGGCGGACGCGCGCTCCGCGAGCCGCCGAAGCCGTCCTGGAACCGGTCGCTCCGGCGCGGCGGCATCTGGGGCGGCGTCATGTTCGTCGTCGTCGTGTTCTTCTTCAAGGGGCAGTCGCTGCCCGGGCGGATCGCAGTCGGCGTCCTCTACGCGGCGGCGTTCGTCCCGCTCACGTACTGGATCGACCGGCTGGCCTACCGCAACTACCTGCGGCGAAGCGGCAAGAGCTGACGAGCGACTCAGCCGGCGGCGTAGTGGCCGGCGCCCGGCCACGGTGTCAACACCATCAGCACGCGCGCACCGGCCGAGCTCGACAGCGAGTGCCGCTCGGCGGGCTCGAAGCGAAGCAGGCCGCCCGGACCGAGCTCGACACGCTCCGAGCCGGCCTCGACCTGCACGGTGCCCTCGACGACGACGACCCAGGCGTTCTCCTTGACCTGATGCTGCCCGAGCGCCTGTCCCGGTTCGAGCGCGATCAGAACCGCGCGCGCCCCTTCGTCCTGATGGACGACGTAGGGATCGCGCGTGCCTCGCGGCGCGTCGATCGAGCGCAGGTCCCAGTGCTGCACGGCGGAGATCTTGACACAGGTCGGTCACTAGACTCGCCCGCATGGTCCTCTCCGTCGACTGCTTCGTGCTCGACCCGCGCTACGCGTCGAACTGCTGGGTCATCCACACGCACGAGAACCCCTGGGCGGTGGTCATCGACCCCGGCGGCGATCCGGCGCTGCTCGGCGAGGATGGTGTCGAGACCGCGGCAATCCTCGTCACGCATGCCGACGTGGACCACATCGGCGGTGTGGCCGAGCTCGCGGAGTGGTCGGGTGCCGACGTCTGGATGCCGGCGGCGGAGGCCGACGCATTGCGCAGCGGCGTCACGCGTGGCGGCGCGCGCGTGCCTCCGTACGACCCGGAGCACCTGGTGACGGGTGGCGACGTGATCGAGGTCGCCGGTCTTTCGTTCGACGTGATCGACGTCCCGGGTCACTCCGCGGGCCACGTCGCCTATTACGCCGACGGCAGGCTGTTCTCGGGCGACCTCCTCTTCGAGCAATCAGTGGGTCGCGTCGACCTGCCCGGCGGCGACTGGCAGGCACTCCTCGAATCGATCCAGTGCCTGCTCGATCGGTTCCGGCCCGAGACGGAGCTGTATCCGGGCCATGGGTCGATCACGACACTCGGCCGCGAGCTGGAGACCAATCCGTTCTTGCACGAGCTTCGCGCGGCCTCGCAGTGAGCAGTGGCAAGTTCCAGGCGCCGCGCGGGACGCACGATGTCCTGCCGGGCGAGCACCTCTGGTGGCACGTCGTGGGGACGATGGAGGAGCAGGCCGCGGCCTACGGCTGGCGGCGCATCCAGACGCCCGGCTTCGAGGACACGGGACTGTTCGCTCGGACGGCCGGCGAGGCCTCCGACGTCGTCAACAAGGAGATGTACACCTTCGAAGACCGGTCACAGCGCTCCCTGACGCTGCGGCCCGAGGGGACGGCGCCGATCGTGCGTGCGTACGTGGAGCACGGCCTGCACCGCGAGCCGCAACCGGTCAAGGCCTACACGATCGCGCCCATGTACAGGTACAGCGCCCCGGGGCGAGGTCGATACCGCGAGCACTGGCAGCTCTCGCTCGAGGCGATCGGCTCGGCCGGGCCGGAGATCGATGCGGAGGTGATCCAGTTCTACGTCGAGCTGCTGCGACGCCTCGGCGTGCGCGACTGGGAGCTCCGGCTGAACTCGATCGGGGACGTCAACTGTCGCCCGCGATACGTCGAACGCCTCAACGCGTGGCTCGACGGGCACGAGGACCTCCTCGACGACGATGCGAGACACAAGCGCGCCACGAGCCCGCTCCAGGTCTTCGACGTCAAGAACCCCGAGCTGCGCGCCGCGCTCGAGGACGCGCCGAAGATCGGCGACTTGCTCTGCGACGCCTGCCGTGCACACTTCGACGGCGTGCGCGGGCTGCTCGAGGCGTTGCAGGTCGACTACGTGCTCGACCCGGTGCTCGTGCGGGGACTCGACTACTACACGCGGACGACGTTCGAGTTCGTCGGGCCGGAGGAGAACGTCAACTCGACGATTTGCGGCGGCGGCCGCTACGACGGCCTCGTCGAGGCGGTCGGCGGGCCGCCGACGCCGGGCATCGGCTTCGGTGCGGGGATCGAGCGCCTCCTGCTCGCGATCGAACGAGAGGGGATCACAGTCGTGGCGCCGCGGCTCGACATCTTCTTCGTCGTCGACGGCGCGCCGCGCGAGCGCATCCTCGCGCTGATGGCGGAGCTCCGGCGTGGCGGGCTCTCCTGTGACACCGACTACGCCGGCCGTTCGGTCAAAGGCCAGATGACGCAGGCGGGCCGGACCGGAGCGCGCACGCTCGTCATCGCCCGAGCAGAGGACGCCGCGGTGCGACGCGAGGGCGTGAGTGAGCAGGTGGTTCCGCTCGCGCAGCTCGCAGCTACGCTCGCGCGATGACCCTGTGGCGCGACGTTCACGCCAGCGCCCTGCGCGCCGGCGACGAGGGAGATACCGTCGACGTCGCCGGTTGGGTCGCCCGCCGGCGCGACCACGGCGGGCTCGTCTTCGTCGATCTCCGCGACGAAGGCGGCATCCTGCAGGTCGTGATCAATCCGGCGAATGCGCCCGACGCGGCCGCGATCGCCCACGAGCTTCGCAACGAGTTCGTCATCCAGGCCCACGGCGAGATCGTTCGCCGCGCGCCTGAGACGGTGAACCCGGGCATGGCGACCGGCGAGATCGAGCTGCAGGCAACCGACCTGAAGATCGTCTCGCGCTCGACGCCGCTGCCGTTCCAGCTCGACGAAGAGGGTGTCGACGAGACGCTGCGGCTCCGCTATCGCTGGCTCGACCTGCGCCGCGAGAAGATGCAGCGCAACATCCGCATGCGCGCGAAGTTGATCTCGATCATCCGCGCGGAGATGGAAGCCGACGGGTTCGTCGACATCGAGACGCCGATCATGGCGAAGCCCACACCGGAGGGTGCGCGCGACTTCCTCGTGCCGACCCGCCTGCAGCCCGGTCGGTTCTTCGCGCTGCCCCAGAGTCCGCAGATCTACAAGCAGCTGCTCGTCATCTCGGGGTTCGAGCGCTACTACCAGATCGCGCGCTGTTTCAGGGACGAGGACCTGCGGGCCGACCGGCTGCAGGAGCTGACGCAACTCGACGTCGAGATCGCGTTCCCCGACCGCGACTACCTCTTCGCGCTGCTCGAGCGCACGTTCGCCCGAATCTGGCGGGAGCTGCGCGGCGTCGAGGTCGGGACGCCGTTCCCGCGCCTGACCTGGGAGGAGGCTGACCTGCGCTACGGCTCGGACAAGCCGGACCTCCGCTTCGGCCTCGAGATCGAGGACGCGAGCGACGTCACCCGCGACTCCCAGTTCGGCGTCTTCGGAGGCGCCGCGGCCGTCCGCTTCCTCCGCGTTCCACGTGAACTCAGCCGGGGCGACCTGGCGAAGCTCGAGGAGGTCGCGAAGCAGTGGGGCGGGAAGGGACTCGCCTACCTCGTCTACCGGAAGGACGGCGAAGTCGCCTCCCCGATCGCGAAGTTCCTCGGCGAAGACGAGCTCGCCCGCTTCCGCAGCGACCCCGGCACGACCGTCCTCTTCGGGGCAGACGAGCCCGCGATGGTCTCGCGGGTCCTCGGCGCCCTCCGCCTGCACCTCGGCCGCGAGCTCGGGCTGATCGACGCCCAGGCGCAGAAGTTCCTCTGGGTGACCGACTTCCCGATGTTCGAATGGGACGCCGAGCTCGAACGCTGGGACGCCGTCCACCATCCGTTCACGCGGCCGACCGACGAGAGCCGCGCGCTGCTCGACACGGATCCCGGCGCCGCGAAGGCCGTCGCGTACGACCTCGTGGCCAACGGGATCGAGATCGCAGGCGGCTCGTTCCGGATCCACGAAGCCGACCTCCAGGCGAAGGTGTTCGACCTGCTCAAGATCTCGCCCGAGGACCAGCGCGTGAAGTTCGGCTTCCTGCTCGACGCGCTGGCCATGGGC
>VAWW01000057.1 GCA_005884575.1 Actinomycetota bacterium | reverse complement strand
CGGTCTCCGCCACCTCGCGCGCCCGGCGGCCGGGAGAGGCGGACGGACGCGAGTACTGGTTCCTGAGCGACGACGACTTCGCGCGGCGGATCGAGAACGGCGAGTTCCTCGAATCGGTGACCTACGTCGGACACCGATACGGCACGCTGCTTGCGGAGCTCGAGCGGATCCGCGCGAACGGGCGCGCGCCGCTGCTCGAGCTCGAGACGCAGGGCGCGCTGACGGTCGCCGACCGCGTCCCGGGGGCGGTGACGATCTTCGTCACTGCGCCGATCCCCGAGCTCGAGCGGCGGCTGCGGCGGCGGGCGACCGAGAGCTCGGGCGAGATCGACGAGCGGATCCGGGTCGCGCGCGAGCAGCTCGAGGTCGCCGACCGGTTCGACCACGTCATCCACAACGCCGACCTCCAGCGGGCCGCGGACGAGCTGACGGGCATCGTCGAGCGAGAGCTCGGACGTGCAGCTACGATGGCCCCGTGATCCATCCCCGCATCGACGAACTGCTCGAGAACGTGGACTCCCGCTACGCGATCGTGATCGTGGCGGCCAAGCGGGCTCGGCAGATCAACAACTACCACCACCAGCTCGGCGAGGGGACCTTCGACGACAATCCGCCGCCGCTGGTGGAGTCGCGCTCGAAGAACTACTTGACCATGGCCCTGGAGGAAGTCGCCCAGGGCAAGCTCAAGTACGACTACTCCAAGACCAAGGGGTAGTCCGAGAGCAGGCAGAATGCGGGCATGGCCCGCGTGCTGCTGGGCGTCACTGGGGGGATCGCCGCCTACAAGGCGTGCGAGCTCTGCCGCCTGCTCGTTAGGGCTAGGCACGATGTCGTACCGCTGCTCACGCCCGGTGCCGAGCGCTTCGTCACGGCCCAGACCTTCCGCGCGCTGGCGCGCCGGCCGGCGGCCGAGGACGTCTACCTCCATCTGACCCGCGCCGACCTGCTCGTCGTCGCGCCCCTGACGGCGAACACGCTCGCGAAGTTCGCGCACGGGATCGCCGACAACGTCCTCACCGAGGCTGCTCTCGCACATCGCGGCCCGATGCTCGTCGCTCCGGCGATGAACCCGCGCATGTGGTCGCACCCGGCGACGCGCACGAACGTCGAGGCCTTGCGCGCGCGCGGCGTCGAGCTCGTCGGGCCCGACGAGGGCGAGACCGCGGAGGGCGAGCTCGGCGTCGGGCGGATGGCCGAGCCGGGGGAGATCTTCGAGCGCGCCCAGGAGCTGCTCGGCGGCAAGAGCGTGCTGAAGGGGAAAAGCGTGCTCGTCTCCGCGGGCGGGACGCGCGAGCCGATCGACGCCGTCCGCTTCGTCGGCAACCGCTCGTCGGGACGGATGGGCGTCGCGCTCGCCGCGGAGGCGGCGCGGCGCGGCGCGCGTGTGACGCTGCTCGGCGCGAATCTCGCTGTCGCGCACCCCGCCGGCGTCGAGGTCGTCGAGACGCCAAGCGCCGCCGACCTCGAGCGCGAGGCGCTTGCACGCGGCGCCGACGCCGACGTGGTCGTGATGGCCGCCGCGGTCGCGGACTACCGGCCGGCCGGGGCGCTCACGGGCAAGCGGCCGAAGGACCGCGCGACGTGGACTGTGGAACTCGAGCCGACGACCGACGTGCTCGCCCTGCTCGGTGCGACACGCACCGAGGGGACCGTCCTCGTCGGCTTCGCCGCGGACCGCGGCGAGACCGGCCTCGAGCGTGCCCGCGCGAAGTTGCGTGACAAGGGCGCCGACCTGTTCGTCTTCAACGACGTCGCACGCACCGACATCGGCTTCGACGCCGCCGACAACGAGATCACCCTGCTGGGCGCGGACGGCGAGCGCACGATCGCGAAGGCGCCGAAGGAGGAGATCGCGGCCGCCGTCCTCGACGAGGTGGAAGGGCTCCTTGGACGCTGAGCGAGCGCCGCGCATCTCGGCTGCTGCCGACGCGATCACCGCGATCGTCCGCAACCTGCAACGCGTCGTCCACGCGTCCGAGGAGACGCTGCGGATGACTGTGCTGTGCCTCGTCTCGGAGGGGCACCTGATCATCGAGGACTTTCCCGGCGTCGGGAAGACGATGCTGGCGAAGGCGCTCGCGCGTTCGCTCGACTGCGAGTTCTCGCGCCTGCAGTTCACGCCCGATCTGCTCCCGTCGGATGTGACCGGCGTCAGCGTGTTCAACCAGCGCAGCAGCGAGTTCGAGTTCAAGCCTGGCCCGGTATTCGCGAACCTCGTGCTCGTCGACGAGGTGAACCGTGCATCGCCGAAAACGCAGTCCGCGCTGCTCGAGTGCATGCAGGAGCGGCAGGTGACCGTCGACGGCGTGAGCTATCCGCTTGCGCGCCCGTTCATGGTTATGGCGACACAGAACCCGATCGAGTACGAGGGGACCTACCCACTGCCCGAGGCGCAGCTCGACCGGTTTGCGATGCGCATCGAGCTCGGCTATCCGCCGCTCGCCGAGGAGGCGCACATGCTGACCGAGCAGACCTCGGAGCCGCCGCTCGAGACGCTTTCGCCCGTGGCCTCCGCCTCCGACGCCGCCACCCTCGCGGAGGACGCGCGCGAGATCTACGTCGAGGACAGCCTCAGTCGCTATGTCGTCGCGCTGTTGCGGCAGACGCGCGCCGACCCCCGTCTCTATCTCGGCGCGAGCCCGCGCTCGGGGATCGCGCTCCTCCGCGTCGCGAAGGCACGCGCGCTGGCGGACGCGCGCGAGTACCTCGTCCCCGACGACGTCAAGGCGGTCGCCGTGCCCGTGCTCGCGCACCGGTTGATCCTCGCGCCCGAGGCGCGGTCGGCCGGGCTCGGCGGCGCGGAGATCGTCGCGGAAGCTCTGGAGAAGACTCCCGTCCCGGTGTGACGCGCCGCGGCCGCCTCGTCCTCGCCCTCGGCGTCGTCGTCTACGCCGCCGCGTGGGTGTTCGGGTCGAAGCCGCTCTACCCGGTCGCGCTCGGGCTCCTGCTGGCCGCCGTCGCGGCCCGGCTGTGGGTCGGGCTCGCGCACCGTCCGCTCCACGTGCGCCGGTTGTGGGACGAGCACGACGTGCTGGAGGGCGCCGACGTCGAGGTCCGGCTCGAGGCGGAGCCGCGCGGCCGGATCCTGCCGCCCGTGCTGACGGCCCGCGAGCGGCTCGGGCGGTTCGGCGAGCGCGAGGTGGAGCTGCGGCGGCTTCACGGGTCGTACACGCTGCGCGGGCTCCCGCGCGGCCGCTATGCGTTCGACCCCGTGGAGCTGACGCTCGAGGATCCGTTCGGCTTGGCGCGCGCCGCGCTGCACGAGGGCGAGCCGGGCGCTCTGCTCGTCTACCCGCGGCTCGTCGAGCTCGACCGCGTCTTCGCCGAGGGCGGCTCTCACACACAGGACGGCCGGCGGCTGCTCCTGCGGCGGCCGAGCGGCTTCGACCTGCACAGCGTGCGCGAGTACGAGCAGGGCGAGTCGCTGCGCAAAGTGCACTGGCGGACGACGGCGCGCCGGGGACAGCTGATGGTCAAGGAGCTGGAGGACGCGCCGCGCGACGAGATCGCCGTCCTCCTCGACGGGGAGGTCGCCGCCGGCTTCGATCTCGCCGTCCGCGCCGCGGGCTCGATCCTCCGCTCGTACGTGCGCCGCGGGCGGCGCTGCGTGCTCGTCGTCAACTCGGCCCTGCGCGAGGTACAGGCGGTGCACTCCGAGGCGACGGAGTGGCGGCGCGCGCTCGAGTTGCTCGCCGCTGTGGAGCCGACGGCGGCGGCGCCCGCGTCCGCGCTCCTCTCCGCAGAGTCGAGCCCGGCGGCCCGAGCGCTCGAGCTCGTCGTCGTGACGGCGCGGCCGGCGCCGGCGCTCGTCGACCGGCTCGTCCAGCGGATCCTCTCGCGCCGCGGCGCCGCGCTCGTCCACGTCGAGGCGTCGGGAAAGCCGGAGGCCGGTCTGCTGCGGCTTCAGGCGATGGGCGTGCCCGTCGCCGTTGTCCGGGAGGGCGAGGATCTCGTGGCGGCGCTCGCTTCGACACGGGGGCGAAGTGTTGCGTAGGACGCTGCTCGTCTATCCGTTTCCGGCGCTCGTCGTCGCCGCACTCTGGGTCCGGCTCGAGCGGCCGACGGAGGGCGGCCGCGCGCTCGTGCTCGTGGCAGTCGCGCTCGCATCCGCGCTCGTACGCCCGGTACGTGCGCGGATCGCCGCCGCGCTCGTGGCCTCGATCGCCGCGGCGTGGATCGCATTCGGCGTCCCGCCGCTCGCGGAGCCCGGCACGATCGGGTCGCGGTTCGGAACCGGCTTCCTCGACTTCTACGACGTCGCCGTGCCGTTCGACCCACGCGTGCACGCAGGGGTGCGCGGAGCGATCCTCGTCGCCGTCTTCGCCTTCTGCCTCGCGCTCGCGGTCGCCGTCTCGATGCGCCGGAGCACCGTCGCGCTGCTCGTACTGCTCGTCGGCGCCGGCTGGCCCGCGACGCTCCTCGCCGGCGGCGACGAGATTGCGCGCGGGGCGGCGATCCTCCTCGCCGCGCTCGTACTGCTTGCGGGCCTCGGCCGCCGGCCCGCGCTTCGCGCCGCGGTTCCCGCAGCGCTCGTGCTCGTGCTGGTCGCGGCCGCCGCGTCCACGACGTCGGCGGTCGCGAAGCGCGAGCTCGTCTCGTGGCAGCGCTGGGACTTCTACACGCACCCCGACGCGGCGGTGGAGGTCGGCTACGTCTGGGACTCGCAGTGGAACGGGATTCGCTTCCCGAAGAAGCAGACCGTCGTCCTGCGCGTGCAGGCACCGCCGACGTCGCTCTACTGGCGCGCGACGACGCTCGACGACTACGTCGCTGGCCGCTGGGTCGAGCACGTCTATCCGCAGCACATCCCGTACACCGGCGCCGATCCGCTGTTGCCGGCCGCAGCACGCGACGACGCACGGCTCATCACCGAGCGCGTAACCGTCGAGGCTCTCCAAGACAATCACCTCGTCGGCGGCACGTTTCCCGTTCGCTTCGACGCGGGCAGCGCGCCGCTCGTCAACCCCGCCTACGGCGTTGCGCTGCTGCCGGGCGGGCTGACGCGCGGTCTGATGTACACGGTGAAGAGCTACGCGCCGCAGCCGAAGCCCGCGCAGCTCGCGCGCGTGCGGCCCCTCTATCCGGCGGCGCTGACACGGTTCCTCGAGATCGATCCGAACGTGCCCGCGCCGCGCTTCGACGCGCCCGGCCGCGAGCAGCGGCTCGACGCGCTCGTTGCCGGCCGCCGGACGCTGCAGCCGTACCAGCCGCTCGCGGAAACCGCGCGCCGCGTCGCCGGTGACGCGCCGAGCCCGTATGCAGCCGCAGCTCGGATCGAATCGTGGCTCCGGTCGGACGGCGGCTTCGCGTACGACGAGCATCCGCCTCTGACCACGGCGCCGCCGCTCGTCGGCTTCGTCGTCCAGACGAAGCGCGGCTACTGCCAGTACTTCGCGGGCGCGATGGCACTGATGCTCCGCTACCTCGGCGTTCCCGCGCGCGTCGCCGTCGGCTTCACGAGCGGGACCTACGACGAGCGGTCGCGCACGTGGACCGTGACCGACCACGACGCCCACGCGTGGGTCGAGGTCTGGTTCCGCGGCTACGGCTGGCTGCCGTTCGACCCGACTCCGGGCCGCGGCAGTTTGAGCGCTCCGTACTCCACGGGCTCGCTCGCGTTCCTCGGCGGCGCCGCGGGCGTGCTCGCGCGCACGCTGGGAATCATGGATCCCGCGCAGATCAAGATGAACGGGGACTTCCGGATGCCGGTGCGCTTCGGGACGCAGATCCCGGGCGGCGGCGGCTCGGCGTCCGGCCGCGCCGGCATCGGCCTGCTGGCCGTCCTCGGGATCCTGGCCGGCAGCGTCGTCGCGGGAATCGTCGGCACGAAGCTCGCGCTCCGCCGCGTTCGCTATCTAACGCGCGACCCGCGCCGCGTCGCGTCGGCATGCCGGCACGAGCTCTCGGACTTCCTGCTCGACCAGCGGATCGACGCGGCGCGCAGCGCGACGCTGCACGAGCTCGGCCGGATCGTCGGGCACGAGCTCTCCGTCGATCCTCGCGCGTTCGTCGCCGCCGCAAGCGCGGCGCGCTTCGGCCCGCCTGCCGCTGCACCGTCCGCGGCGCGACGGGCCCGCCACGAGCTGCGCCGGCTCGAGGCGCTGATCCGCCGGCGGCTGAGCGCGCGCGAGCGGCTGCGCGGGCTCTTGTCGCTGCGATCGCTGGGCGTCTCCTCCTAGTGGACGCGATCGTGATGGCCGCGGGCGAGGGCACCCGCCTGCGCCCGTTGACCGACCGCTGGCCGAAGCCGATCCTCCCGATCGACGGCCGAGCGGTCGTCGCGACGCTGCTCCGGGAGCTCGCCGCCGCCGGCTTCGCGCGCGTCCACGTCGTCACCGGCCATCTCGCCGACCAGGTCGAGACGCTGCTCGGCGACGGGACCGGCTTCGGGCTCGAGCTGCACTACGTCCGCCAGCCGCGCGCAGACGGCTCCGCCGACGCCGTCCGCCGCGCGCTCGCCGCGGGCACGGAGCCGCCCGCGCTCCTCCTCGCCGCCGACACGATCTTCACGAAGGGCGACATCGCGCGCTTCGCCGCCGCCGCTGTGGACGCGGACGGCGCCCTCGCCGTCCGCCGGCTACCGCCACCGGCGCCGCCGCACCGTGCCGCAGTTGGAATCGGGGACGGCCGAGTCGTCAAGGTCGTCGACGACGACCCGGCAAATCCGCTGGCCTCCGCGCCGCTCTGGCTGCTCGGCCCGCGGGCCGTCCCGTTTCTCGCTGACCTGCCCGGCCCGCCGTACGAGCTCGCCGAGGCGTTCCAGCGCGCCGTCGACGCCGGCCTGACGATTGCCGGAATCGAGATCGGGAAGACCCGGGACTTGACGTCTCCGGTTGACTTGGTGAAGGAGAACTTCCCGTACCTGGGGTCACGATGAGCGAGTCCACCTACAGCCTGTTCCGGAAAGGCAAGCAGCACCTCGAGCAGGGGATGGCGGCGCAGGCGACGGTCGCGCTCGAGAAGGCGAAGGCGCGCGAGCCCGACAAGGCGTCGATCCGCGAGGCGCTCGGGATCGCCTACTTCCGGATCAAGCGCTGGAAGGAGGCGGAGGCAGAGTTCCGCGCCGTGCTCGAGCTCTCGCCCGCCGACGACTACGCGCACTACGCGCTCGGCCGCTCGCTCGAGAAGCAGGGCCGGGACGCCGAGGCGAACGGGCACTACAAGCTCGCGAGCTCGCTACGACCAGAGAGCACGACTTACTCGTCGCGCATCCGCGACCTGGACTCGGATCCCGAGCCCTAAGCCGCCGCCCAAGACAGCTCGCGCCGCAGCCTCCCCAACAAGAGCCAGCGACAGGAAGGGCCCGCGGGAAACCTAGGTTTCCCGCGCCCTAAACCATGCGGTCGCCGGTGACGCGCCGTACCTCGTCGAGCGACGAGACGCCGGCGAGGCACAGGCGGATGCCGTCCTGCCGCAGGGTCCTCATGCCCTGCTCGAGGGCGGCGGCGAAGATCTCGTCGGTGGAGCCGGAGCCGACGAGCCTGCGAACCTTGCCCTTCATCTCCATCACCTCGTAGAGCGCGACCCGGCCGGTGTAGCCGGTGCCGGCACACTGGATGCAGCCGACCGACTTGTAGATCCGCACGTCGTCCGCCTCCGCGGTGAGTCCGAGCTCCGCGCGGTCTCCTCGTCGCGGATCTCGCCGACGAGCAGCACGTCCGGGTCGCTGCGCAGGATCGTGCGCAGGCCGCGCGCGAACGTCAGTCCGCTCTTCGGGTTGACCTCGATCTGGTTGATGCCGGGCGTCTGGTACTCGACCGGATCCTCGATCGTCGTCAGCACGCGGTCCTCGTCGTTGAGCATGTCGAGTGCGGCGTAGAGCGTCGTCGTCTTGCCGGAGCCCGTCGGGCCGCAGGCGATCACGGCGCCGTACGGCTGACGGATCGCGCGCGAGAACGACTCTTCCGCGTCGGGGCTCATGCCGAGCTGCGGCAGCCCGAGGCGCCCGCCGGCGCGGTTCATGATCCGCAGCACGATCTGCTCGCCGTGCGTCGTCGGCAGGACGGCGATGCGGAGGTCCATCGGCTGGCCGCCGACGCGGATCGAGACACGGCCGTCCTGCGGCGCGCGGCGCTCGGCGATGTCCAGCTCGCCCATGATCTTGAGGCGGCTCGTGATCGCGGGCTGCATCGACTTCGAGATCGTCGTCAGGCGGCGCATGACGCCGTCGATGCGGGCGCGGACGACGAGCTGCTTCGGCTGCGGCTCGAAATGGAGGTCGGACGCGCCCTCGTCGATCGCGCGCGCGATCAGGGAGTTGACGAGCTTGATCGCGGGAGCGCTCGTCGCGGCGCCCTCGCGGATGTCGTCGACCGCAGTCTCGTCCTCGTCCGGCTCCTCCTCGATGACGCCGACGTCGAGCTGTGTGCGGTAGACGCGCCCGATCGTGCTGTGCAGGTCAGGCGCGGGAGCGACGGCGAGGCGGACGTTGAGGCCGAGCGCGAGGCGGAGATCGTCCGCGACGAGCACGACGCCTCGTCGAGGAACCGGACCGGCAGCGCGTCGTAGCGGCGCGCGAACTTCTCGGGCAGAAGATTGGCGGCGGCGGGCTCGAGCTTCGCCTGCGCCAGGTCGACGAACTCGAGGCCGTGCTGCTCCGCGAGCGCGCGCGCGACGTCCTGCGGCTGCGCCCAGCCGCGCTCGACGACGATCTCGCCGATGCGGTGGCCGGTTCGCTCCTTCTCGGCGAGCGCCTGCTCGAGCTGCTCGCGGGTCAGGAGCCCCTCGCGGACGAGGAGCGAGCCGAGCGGCAGGCGGCGGCCGCCGTTCGCGTCGTCGAGCGAAGGCAGGGGAGTCGGCAGCTTCGCAGCCTCCACGATCCTCTATCGGTCATCCTTTCGAGGGACATGAGGGCCGTCGTGCAGCGGGTTTCCCGGGCCTCCGTGCGGGTCGGGGACACAGTCGCCGGCTCGATCGGGCCCGGGCTCTGCGTGCTGCTGGGCGTGTCCCGGGCGGACGGCGCACCGGAGGCGGTGCGGCTCGCCGGCAAGATCGCCCGGCTGCGGGTCTTCGAGGACGAGGACGGCAGGTTTGCCCGGAGCCTCCTCGACGTGAGCGGGTCCGCGCTCGTCGTCAGCCAGTTCACGCTGCTGGCGGATACGACGAAGGGCAACCGTCCGAGCTTCACCGCCCCGGCGCCGCCCGAGCAGGCCGAGCCGCTGTACGAGGCGTTCTGCGCCGCGCTCCGGGAGCTCGCCGTCCCGGTCGCGACGGGCGTCTTCGGCGCTCGGATGGAAGTCGAGCTCGCGAACGAGGGGCCGGTAACGATCATCCTCGACGTCGGGGCGCAACAGTAGTGTGTGATTCTCGATCACGGCCGCGTTGCGGGATAGGGTCTTCGCGCGGCCGTCGAAACGCAGCGAGAAAAGCGAGGTGGTGGTCATGCCTGTCCTGTCGCTCGTCAGCGCGAGCATCCCGCCGGAGCACCGAGACGAAGTCAGTCGTGCATACTCGGCCGCCATCGAACGCGGGCTGCCGGTGGGCATCCGCGAGACGTTCCTGCTCCTCGGCGATGACGGGACGATGGCGGTGGCGACGGTCTGGGAGCGTCCGGAAGATCTCGACGCGATGCGGGCGTCCGGTGAGGAGCCGCTCGCGCGCCGGATCCTGCGCGAGGCAGGCGGCGCTCCCGACGCGGCGTTCTTCGAGATCGTGCGCGAGGCGCGCTCGACGGCGGCCTGAACCTCCCGGTGCGGATCCTCGTCACCGGCGGCGCGGGCTACCTCGGCTCCGAGGTCGCGCGGCAGGCCGAGCAGGCGGGCCACGAGGTGCTCGCGACGAGGCTGGACCGCGCGCCGCCACACGGCCGTCCCGTCTCGCTCGACATCCGCGACGAGAACGAGACCGCGCGCATCTTCCTGAAGCATGGACCCGACGTCGTGATCCACACGGCCTACCGCCAGGCGGACGAGGAGGTCTGGGGCGCCGTCGTCAAGGGCACGCACAACGTCGCGCTCGCCGCGCATCGCGCGGACGCGCGGCTGATTCACCTCTCGAGCGACCTCGTCTTCGACGGCGAGCGGGAAGGCCGGTACACGGAGGACGACGAGCCGCGGCCGGTCTCGCTCTACGGCGACGCGAAGCTCGCCGCCGAGCGGCTCGTCCGCGAGCTGCATCCCGAGGCGCTGACCGTCCGCACCTCGCTGCTCTACGGCACGCTCGGGGCGCAGGAGGCGCTCGCGCTCCGCGACGACGTCGAGTTCTACACCGACGAGATCCGTACGCCCGCGCGCGTCGACGAGGTCGCGGCGGCGCTGCTCGAGCTCGCTGCGACCGACGTCGCCGGCGTCCTCCACGTCGCGGGGCGTGACGCCCTCAGCCGCTACGAGCTCGCCCGGCTCCTCGCCGCCGCGCACGGACGCGACCCGGACACAGTCCGCGGTGCGCCGTCCCCGCCGGGCCGCGCGCGCAATGTCGCCCTCGACTCGAGCCGCGCCGACGGGATCCTCCGGACGAGGCTCCGCGGCCCAGCGGAAGCCCTGCATTCGCTATGATTCACTTACCATTTTCACCGGCTTGGCGAAATGGGCGCGCGGCGCCCATTTTTTCTGTGAGGAGAGAGATGCCGAACGTTCACGACACGGAGAGGAAGCTGCAGCGCGAGGTCACGCAGCGCGTCGAATCCGGCCTGCCCGGAGTCGAGGTGCTGGCCGTCGAGCTGAGCGGCAGCGAGCACTTCACCGTGTTCGTCGACCACCCGCAGGGCGTCGACCACCAGCTCTGCCAGCGGGTGACGGACGTCCTCCGCGACTACCTGCGCGAGTACTCGATCGACGTGTCCTCGCCGGGGGTCGAGCGGCCCGTCCGCACCGCGTCGCATTTCCGCAACGCCGTCGGGCGCCGTGTTGCGTTGCGGACGGCTGAGCGGCGCGTGCGCGGCGAGGTGCTCGAGGCGGACGAGCGTGCCGTGAAGGTCGGAGTGGACGGAGACGCGTTGGACATCCCGTACGAGGCGATCGTCCGGGGCAACCTGATCGACGAAGGGTAGGGCCATGAGCCAGGAGATCATCGAGGCGGTTCGCGAGATCGAGCGGGACAAGGGGATCGAGCAGGGGACGCTCGTCGCCGCGCTCGAGGACGCCCTCCTCGCCGCGTACAAGAAGATGGCTGGCGCCTCGCGCCACGCGACCGTGGAGCTCGACGACCAGGGAGACTTCCGCGTCTTCTCGATCGAGCTGCCGGCCGACGTCGAGGAGCGTCTGATCGAGGAGGCGCGCGAGCGGAAGCTCGAGGAGCTCGAGGCCCTAGAGGTCGAGACCGGGGAGCGGCAGCACACCCTGATCTCGGATGACGAGCTCGAGATCGACTAGTCCGACATCCCCGAGAACCAGATCAAGCGCGAGGACGTGACGCCGCACGACTTCGGCCGCATCGCCGCGCAGACCGCGAAGCAGGTGATCCTGCAGCGGATCCGCGAGGCCGAGCGCGCGATGATGTACGACGAGTACATCGACCGCGTCAGCGAGGTCGTGACCGGGATCGTCCAGCAGGCGGGCGACCGCAACAACGTCCTCGTCGACCTCGGCAAGGTCGAGGCGCTGCTGCCGCGATCCGAGCAGGTCGACGGCGAGCGCTACGAGCAGGGCTCGCGGATCAAGGCCGTCATCACCGAAGTGCGCAGCGGAACGAAAGGCCCGCAGGTGATCCTGTCGCGCCGCGACCCCGAGCTGATCAAGACGCTGTTCGAGCTGGAGGTGCCGGAAATCGCCGACGGGCTCGTCGAGATCCGCGGCGTCGCGCGCGAGCCGGGCTACCGTTCAAAGATCGCGGTCGAGTCGCATGCCCAGGGTGTCGACCCGGTCGGCGCGTGCGTCGGCCCGCGCGGCTCGCGCGTGCGCATGGTCGTCTCCGAGCTGCGCGGCGAGAAGATCGACATCATCCCGTGGAACAACGAGCCGGCGCGGTTCGTCGCGAAGGCGCTCTCGCCGGCGCGCGTCCGCGAGGTCTACATCGACGACGACTCCCGCGAGGCGACAGTCGTCGTGCCGGACGACCAGCTGGCGCTCGCGATCGGCAAGGAGGGGCTGAACGCCCGCCTCGCCGCGCGCCTGACCGGCTGGAAGGTCGACATCCAGTCCGACACGGAGTTCGCGCAGGCCGAGGCCGACGCCGCGTACGGCGGCGACGGCGGCGGCGAGGAGTACAGCGATCGTTGCGCGGCCGTCCTCGCGAACGGCAAGCGCTGCCCGAACGCGGCGCTGCCGGGCTCGCGGTACTGCGGCGTGCTGGCGCACCAGGAGCTCGCGCTCCACGACGCCGACGACGCCGAGCCCGTCGTGACCGAGTCCGATCCGGAGCTCGAGGCGCGTGCCGAGCTGCTGCCGCCCGACGCCGAGTCGATCGGCCCGGCGTTGCTGCCGGAGCCCGAGGAGCCGCCACTGGACGACGCCGCGCCCGCCGATGCTGCCGCGACCCACGGCCCTCCGGCCGAAGTGATCGCCGAGCTCGAGGGCGAGGTCGATCTCGAGGCGTCGCATCCCCAGGTCGCGCCGCCGCCGGAGGTTCCGGCCGGAATCCCGGTCGAGCACGAGGAGCCGCGCGCTGAGTGAGCGGGCCCGAGAGACGCTGCGTCGGCTGCGGGCGGAAGCGCCCGCAGCGGGAACTCGTGCGCTTCGTCGTGCGCGACGGCGCGCTCCGGCCGGGCGCGCGGGAACCGGGGCGCGGCGCGTACACCTGTCGCAGCCTGGCCTGCTTCGAGCGGGCCGTCGCCCAGCGGGCGTTCAGCCGCACGCTGCGGGCGAACGTGAAAGTCGATTCGGCGCTGGCGCGCCTTTACACTGAAAGGATCAATGGCTAACGGAGGAAACAGACGTCCACTTCGCCCGCGCGGCACCGGCGGTGCCGGCGGCCGGCGGCGGCGCGTCGTCATCGACAACCAGGCCGCGCGTCCGCGTCAGGATTCGCGTCAGGCGCGCGCGGGGCGCGACGACCGCACCCCGAAGTCGCAGCAGCCGGCGGCACAGCCGACCGGTCCCGTCAGCGTCGAGTCCGGCGTCACCGTCCGCGATCTCTCGCAGGCGCTCGGCGTCACGATGTCGCAGATCATCAAGATCCTGATGGGGCTCGGCGCGCCGAAGACGGCGACGCAGTCCCTCTCCGACGAGGAGGTCGAGCTGATCGCGGCCGAGGTCGGGCGCGAGGTGACGATCAAGCACGTCGGCGAGGAGGACGAGGAGCCGGAAGTCTTCGACGATCCCGAGGACACACTGCAGGCGCGCCCGCCGGTCGTGACGATCATGGGCCACGTCGACCACGGCAAGACGACGCTGCTCGACGCGATCCGCAAGACCGCCGTCGTCGAGACCGAGGCCGGCGGGATCACGCAGCACATCGGTGCGTACCAGGTCGACCACAACGGCCGCCGGATCACGTTCCTCGACACGCCCGGCCACGAGGCGTTCACCGCGATGCGCGCCCGGGGGGCCAAGGTGACGGACATCGCTGTGCTGGTCGTGGCCGCGGACGACTCGGTGATGCCGCAGACGCGTGAGTCGATCTCGCACGCGCGCGCGGCCGACGTGCCAATCGTCGTCGCGATCAACAAGATCGACCTCCCGGATGCGAATCCGGACCGGGTCAAGGCCGACCTCGCCGCCGACGGGCTGCAGCCCGAGGAGTGGGGCGGGTCGACGCAGTTCGCGGAGGTCTCCGCCAAGCAGGGCACGGGTCTGGACGAGCTGCTCGAGAAGGTGCTGCTCGTCGCAGACGCCGAGCTCGAGCTGACGGCGAACCCGGAAGCCGAGGCGTCCGGGCCGATCATCGAGTCGCGCCTCGACGTCGGCCGCGGGCCCGTCGCGACCTGGCTCGTCCAGCGCGGCACCCTGCGCGTCGGCGACGCGGTCGTCGCGGGCGACGCGAGCGGCCGCGTCCGCGCGCTCTACAACTACCGCGGCGAGAAGCTGAAGGATGCGAAGCCGGGCGAGCCGGTCGAGATCCTCGGCTTCGACAAGCCGCCGCCCGCCGGCGAGCTCGGCCGTGTCGTCGAGAACGAGCGGCAGGCGAAGCATCTCGCGCAGGTGCGCGGCGAGCGGCTGCGGCGCGAGCAGTTCGCGACCCAGCGCTCGAGCGGCGTCTCGCTCGAGAACCTCTTCGAGTCGATGCAGGCCGGGGAGGTCAAGGATCTCAATCTCGTCCTGAAGGGCGATGTCGTCGGCTCGGTCGAGGCGGCCGTCTCGGAGCTCTCGAAGATCCAGCACCCGGAGGTGCGCGTCAACGTCATCCACCAAGGCGTCGGCGGCATCACCGAGGGTGACATCATGCTCGCGTCCGCGTCGAACGCGATGGTCGTCGGCTTCAACGTGCGGCCGAACGCGGAAGCGCGCCAGCTCGCGGAGCGCGAGGGCGTCGAGGTGCGGACGTACCGCGTGATCTACCAGCTGACCGAGGACATCGAGCAGGCGCTCGTCGGCATGCTCTCCGCCGTCCAGACGGAGGAGCTGATCGGCGAGGCCGAGGTGCGAGCGCTCTTCCGTGCGTCGCGCGTCGGCACGATCGCCGGCTGCATGGTCACGAGCGGCGTCGTCCGCCGCGGCGCGCAGGCGCGGGTCGTGCGCGACGGCACGGTCATCTACGACACGACGATCGCGCAGCTGAAGCGCTTCAAGGACGACGCGCGCGAGGTCGCCGAGGGCTTCGAGTGCGGCATCCTCCTCGACGGCTTCAACGACGTGAAGGAAGGCGACATCCTCGAGGTCTACGAGACGCGTCAGGTCGAGCGCACGTCGCTCGACGAACCCTCGTCCGCAACCCCCGCAGCCACGTCCTAACCGGACAAGGCCTCCGCACCCCCACCCTTGGGTGGGGCTTGTTCCTACCCGCCGCCCTCTGCGGTCGACGCTACCGGAGATTTGCGCACGCCGGTGTGCCGATTTCGTGCCGATTCGGCGCGAAGATCTCGCTCACCGGCGGCGCTCTCCGTCTTAATGATCTCTGTGGGAGACGGTTACGTCGGCATCCTCGTCGTCGAGCTGCACTTCCCGGAGGCGGGTTCGCTGAAGGGGAAGCGCAAGTACGTCAAGTCTGCGAAGGCACAGCTCCAGCACCGGTTCGGTGCCTCGGTCGCGGAGGTCGACCACCACGAGCTCTGGCAGCGGGCCCGGCTGACCGTCGCCTGCGTCGCCCGAGGCCACCGCGAGCTCGAGGAGCTCCTCGACGGCGCCGAGCGGTGGCTCGCCGGGCAGGAGTTCGACCTCGTCCGGGTCGAGCGCCGAGTCGTCGACCCCGATGACTAGAGTGCACCCTGCAGGATCGCGGCTGTCCCCGCGACGAGGAGAATCACGCCGACGGCGCGCAGGAGCTGCGGCGTCGAGAGCCGACCGGTGAGCCGCGAGCCGAGGAGCGCGCCGGGGATCGAGGCCGCCGCTCCGACACCGAGCAGGTTCCAGTCGATCCCGCCGGGAAGATGGCCGAGCAATCCTGCAGCGCCGACCGCGATCCCGACGACGAGGTTCGTCCCGATCGCGCGGGCCGGCTCCTGGCCGACCCAGCGCAGCAGAGCCGGCATGCGCAGCGAGCCCAGGATGAGGCCGATCAGGCCGCCGAGAAAGCCGATCGCGAGTCCGGCGGCGACGGCCGCGCGGAGATCGAGCGCGTCGCCCGCCGGCCCCGGCGCCGCGCGGCGGCTGCGCAGCGTGTCCACGCCGAAGAGGATCAGCGCCGATCCGATCACGATCCGGAGTGCGTCGGCCGGTACCGCGGTCGCGAGGAAGCCGCCGCCTACCGCCCCGGCTACGGAGGGCGGCGTCATCCACGTGACGAGCCGCCAGTCGACTCGGCGTGCACGGACGTGCGTGACGGACGCTGTCGCGGCCGCGATGCCGGAGATCGCGATGTTCGCTCCGGCCGCCGGCGCCGGGGCCGAAGCCGCGAAGAGCAGCACGGGAAGCCGGATGTTGCCGAGAACGAGCCCCACGAGCCCGCCCGCGAGCGCGGTGACGAAGCACCAAACGGCGACCCCCGCGAGGACGAGTGCGTGCAACCGCTTGAATATCCCCTATGGCCGACCGCATGCGACGCGTCAACGAGTCGGTCCGGCAAGTGCTTGCGGAGGCGCTCGTCGAGTTGCAGGACCCGCGCATCGGACTCGTCACCGTGACAGGAGTCGAGACGTCGCCCGACCTCCGCCATGCCACCGTGTACGTGAGCGTCCTCGGCTCCGAGAAGAAACGCGCCGCGAGCCTGCGCGGACTCGAAGCTGCGCACGGACTGCTGCAAGCCCGCCTCGGGCGTGAGCTCAGGATGAAGCGAACTCCGCAATTGGTGTTCGAGTACGATCCGTCGGTCGAGCGCGGCGTGCGCATGACCCAACTCATCGATGAGCTCGCCCCAGGGGACGACGACTGACCTGCAGGCGGTTGCGGAGGCGCTGCGCGCCAACCACCGCTTCCTCGTCACGACCCATGAGAATCCGGACGGCGACGCGCTGGGTTCGCTCGTCTCGATGACGCTCGCTCTCCGTCAGCTAGGCAAGGACGTCGTGATGTACCTCTATGGAGAGGCGCCGCTGCCGCGCGAGTACAGCTTCATGGAGTTGGAAGATCTGCGGCGCTCGCTTCCGGACGATGCCACCGAACGGATCCTCGTCGCGGTGGACTGCGCCAAGGCGGACCGGCTGGGTGATCCGGGCGTCCTCGAGCGCGCTGCGTCGGTCGTCGACATCGACCACCACCACGACAACACCCGCTTCGGCGCCGTCAATCTGATCGTCCCGGACGCGTCGTCGACGGGCGAGGTGCTGCGGAATGTCTTCCGCGAGCTCGAGGTCCGGCTGACACCGGAGATCGCCGAGCCGCTCTACATCGCGCTCGTCACCGACACGGGTCGCTTCCAGTACACGAACACCACGCCGAAGGCCCTGCGGCTCGCGGCCGAGCTCGTCGAGGCGGGCGCCGACGTGCACCGCGTCTTCCAGGGCGTCTACGAGTCAGTCGAGTTCGCCAAGTTGAAGCTGCTCGCACGCGCGCTCGAACGCGCGCAGATTTTCGAGGGCGGGCGGGTCGTCGTCTCGTACCTGGTGCGCACCGATTTCGGCGAGGTCGGCGCGGCCGAGCCGTACTCGGAGGGCATCATCGACTACCTTCGCGCGGTCGAAGGGGCGTGGCTCGCGGTTCTGATTCGCGAGCCGCCGCGCGACGAGGGTCCGTCCCGGCGGGTCTCGTTGCGCTCGAGCATCGATGAGCTCGACGTCTCGGCGATCGCGCGCAAGTCGGGCGGCGGCGGGCACCGGCAGGCTGCCGGCTTTTCGAGCGAGGCGTCGATCGAGGAGATCACCGCCTTCGTCCGGCGCGAATTCGCGGCCTCGGCGGTGGCGAATGCCCCCGCGCGCGCTTAGCCCCGCCGGGATCGTGCTCGTCGACAAGCCGGCCGGCCCGAGTTCGTTCGCCCTCGTCGCGGAGCTGCGCAGTCGCACGGGAGCGCGAACGGGACATGCAGGGACGCTCGATCCCTTTGCAACCGGACTGCTGGTTCTGTTGTCCGGTGCGGCAACTAAACTGGCGCCATGCTTCGTCGGCCTGGACAAGCGCTACGTCACCGAGGTGGATCTCACCGCCCGGACCTCGACCGGCGACCCGGAGGGCGAGGTCCTGGAGGAACGTCGGCCGCCGCAGCGCGACGAGCTCGAGCGACGGCTCGCGGGCCTCCGCGGCAACGTGGAGCTGCCGATTCCTGCCGCCTCGGCGGTCAAGATCGGCGGGGAGCGCGCGTACAAGCTCGCGCGCCGCGGCGTCGCCGTCGAGATGCCGTTGCGCAGCTCGCGCGTCGACGCGCTCGACGTCATCGCGTATACGGGCCAGACAGTCATGCTCGACCTGCGCGTCAGCTCGGGGACGTATGTCCGGGCGATCGCCGAGGCGCTCGGCGGGCACTGCCGGACGCTGCGGCGGACGGAGGTCGGTCCGTTCTCGGTCGAGGAGGCCGACCCGGAGCGGATCATCCCGGTGCCCGACGCGCTCTCGCGGCTGCCGGAAGAGGCGCTCGCGAAGGTGCCCGAGCGGATGCGGGAGCGCGCGTGAAGATCGTTTCGCGGCCGGACGAGCTCGAGCCCGGCCGCCGCGCGGTCGCGATCGGGACGTTCGACGGCGTTCACCTCGGGCACCGCCGGGTGATCGAGGCGGCGCTCGCGGCCGGGCTCCGGCCGGCCGTCGTGACGTTCCACCCGCACCCGCGGACGATCCTCGGCAACCGGGTCGAGCTGCTCTCGAGCGTCGAGCGGCGGCTGGAGCTGATCGCCGACCTCGGCGTTCCGGAGACGCTCCTGGTCGAGTTCACGCTCGAGCTGGCGAGGCTGCCGCCCGAGGAGTTCGCCGAGTCGGTGCTGCGCCGGATCGGGGCGGAGGTCGTGGTGGCCGGACCGGGCTTCCGTTTCGGCCGCGGGGCGAGCGGCGACCTCGACCTGCTCTGCAGCCTGGGCTTCGACGGGAGGACCGCCACGCTCGTCGAGGGCGTGTCGTCCAGCGCCGTCCGCCGGCTGCTGCACGCGGGTGAGGTGCGCGAGGCCGCCGGGCTACTCGGCCGGCCGCCCGAGGTGGAGGGAACGGTCGTGCTCGGAGACCAGCGCGGCGGCACGCTCGGCTTCCCGACGGCGAACGTGTCGGTCGAGGCCGACCTGCTCGTCCCCGCGTACGGCATCTACGCGGGAGCGGCGGGAGGCCGTCGAGCAGCCGTCTCGATCGGCACGAATCCCCACTACGGCGGCGACGAGCGGCGGATCGAGGCGTTCCTGCTCGACTTCGAGGGCGACCTCTACGGCGAGCGGCTCGTGGTCGAGCTCTGGGAGCGGCTCCGGGACGAGCGGGCCTTTGCGAGCGAGGCCGAGCTGATCGCGGCGATCGCCGACGACGTCGCGCGGACCAGAGCGGCTTCCAGACCGGGATAGATCCCTCGCCTAGCGGCGCAAGTTTCGCCCGCCTCGGGCGTCTTTCCGGACGTGAAAGACACCGCCCTCGCCCGTTCCCACCTCGCCCTGCTCCAGACCGTCCGCTGTCTCGAGTGCGGCGAGGTCTACTCGAAGCCGGCCGAGGGCGGGACGGTCACCCAGAACCCGGGTTGCCCGAGCTGCGGGTACGTCGGCTGGCTGTCCCTCAGCCTGCCCGCACCCCGCCGCTCCGACGCGGATCCGCGGCGGCGCCGGTCCGCCCGACCAAGCTGACACCGCCGAAGTAGTGGTGGCGCTCCGGCCAGCGGCGCACCGCGCGCCCTCGCCGCGCCAGCTCCGCGAGGCCCTCCTCGTCGACACCGGGCTCGGCGTTGACGACGTCCCCGGCCGGGTGGAAGCGCGGCCGCTCGACGGCCTCCTGCGGGGGAAGGCCCTCGTCGAGGATTCCGGTTGCTGCGAGCAAAATTGCCGTCCGGAGGCGGGTGCCGCCCGCCGCGCCGACCGCCAGCTCCAGCCCGCCGGCATCGACGAAGAGGCTCGGGGCCATCATGCTCTGCATGCGCGCCCCCGGCTCCAGCGCGCCGTGCAGCAGGTCGGCCTCGCCGAGCATGCTGTTCAGGTGCAGGTCGAGGCCGGGGAGGAAGTCGCCCGAGCCGAGGCCGAGGCTCGTCGTCAGGACGCAGGCGTTGCCGACCTCGTCGACGACGGTGACGTTCGTCGTGTCGCCGTACTCGTCCTCGCCCTCGAGCACGGTGACAAGGGCGACGACGCGGCCGGCGGCGCCGAGGCCGCGCAGGCGCGGGAGCACGGCGATCGTCTCCGGCATGCGCGAGAGGCCGCTGCGGCCGAGGAACCGCCGTCCGAGGTACGGCATCTCGACCGGCTCGACCCACGCGGGTTCATAGGCTTCGAGATCGTCGCGCGTGACGATCCCGCCGCGGTCTGCCATGAGCGCGAGCAGAGCCTCTGCGAGCGAGCCGCGATAGACGCTCTCGCCCCCCTCGTCCGCGAGGAGCTCGAGCGTACCCGCCAGGCCGGGCTGCTCCAGCCGCCCGCCGGCACGAAGCAGCGCGCCGTCCGGCGCATAGATCCGCGCGCCCGCGTCCATCGTCATCACGGGTGCCAGCATCGCCAGGCAGGCGGCGTGCGCCGGCGGGAAGTCGACGCCGTCGCGCGCCAGGCGCAGCGCGGGCTCGACGAGGCGCTCCCACTCCAGCCGGCCGTGCGTTCGCCAGAGCAGCTCGAGCCCGGCGGGCACTCCGGGAACGGCGCACGATGCCGGGCCCACTGCGTAGTGCACGAGCTCCTCGCCGAACGGCACGTCGAGGTGGAGCAGCTCGGGCGCATGCCGCCGCTCGCCCGCGCCGAGACCCGGCACCGTGACGAAGAAGTCGAGGTTCCGGGCCTCGCCGGACGCGGCGTCCCAGTAGATCGCGTGCCCGCCGCCGAGGAGGCCGGTCATCACTGTCTCCGCGACACAGGAGGCGAGGCAGGCCGCGACCGCCGCGTCCGCCGCCGTGCCGCCCTGCTCGAGGATCTCCCAGCCTGCGTCCGCCGTCGCCGGGTGCCCGGCTGCAACGCCAGCATTCATGGGGGATTGCTACCCTACTCGGCGACCGTGGTCTCGGCCGCTCGCGTCCTTCCTTGCGCGGCGCGCGGAGATGACGGAGTCCATTTCAGAGGAGGCATATGACCCTCACCAAGGAAGCCAAGCAGGAGATCATCGGAAAGTACGGTAAGAGCGACGCCGACACGGGCTCGACGCAAGTGCAGATCGCGCTGTTGACGCAGCGGATCAACGAGCTTACGGAGCATCTTCGCACGCACAAGCACGACTTCTACTCGCGTCGCGGCCTGCTCAAGCTCGTCGGGCGCCGCCGCCGCTTCCTGAACTACCTGCAAAAGCACGACCTCGAGGGCTATCGCGCCCTGATCAAGGAGCTAGGAATCCGGCGATAACGGGTACCTGGGACGAAATCGAGAGTGGAAGTTTGAGCGAGCTCCGTTCGGCGGGGGCTGACTCAAACTCCCACTCTCCAGGAAGAGTGGAGGACAATTGATGAGTATTGCCACCGAGCGACTCGCGAAGGTCTCGGTGACCGTCGGCGGCCAAGAGATCTCGTTCGAGACCGGCAAGCTGGCGAAGCAGGCGGACGGCTCTGTCGTCGTCCGCAGCGGAGACACCATGGTGCTCGCGACGGCTCAGGGCCGGATGGAGGCGCGCGAGGGCGCGGACTTCTTCCCGCTCACCGTCGACGTCGAGGAGCGGATGTACGCCGCCGGCAAGATCCCGGGCGGCTTCTTCAAGCGCGAGGGAAGGCCGACCGAGAAGGCGATCCTGACCGCGCGGATGATCGATCGCCCGATCCGGCCGCTCTGGCCGAAGGGCTTCAAGAACGAGGTGCAGGTGATCTGCACGGTCCTGTCTGCGGATCTGATCACAGCCCACGACATTCTCTGCATCAACGGCGCCTCGGCCGCCCTGATGCTCTCGCCGCTGCCCTTCCTCGGGCCGGTGGGCGCCGTGCGGGTCGGGCGTGTGGACGGCGAGCTCGTCGTCAACCCGACGCTCCCGGACGTGGAGAACGACTCGAACCTCGACCTGATCGTCGTCGGCACGAAGGACGCGCTGACGATGGTCGAGGCGGGCGGCGACCCGACCTCGGACGAGACGATCCTCGAGGCGCTCGAACTCGCGCAGGGCGAGATCGTCAAGCTCTGCGAGGCGCAGGAGGATCTGCGGCGGCAGGCCGGCAAGCCGAAGTGGCTCGACATGGAGCTCTACGCCGAGATCGAGCGCGAGCACGGCCACACGCTCTGGGAGCGGATCCAGTCGGTCGGCCTCCGCGAAGCGGGCGCCGTCGTCGAGGAGCTCGCCGAGCAGCTCGCCGGCTCGCTGACGATGGATTCGACCGACGAGGACATCCAGCGGCAGCTCCAGGTCCGGTCGGCGCTCCAGATGCTGCTCGAGAGGCAGCGCTCGATCGCCGTCGAGGGACCCGTGCGCGAGCGGTTCGGCGACGAGCTCCGGGCGCTGACCGACGCCGAACAGGACTCGAAGGGGCTGAAGGCCGCGAAGCGGCACCTGCTGTTCGAGAAGATCATCGACAGCGTGCAGCTGCCGTTCCCGGTCGGCCCTGCTGTCGTCGGCGACGAGGGAGCACCGGCCGTCAAGGACGCGCTCACGAAGAGCTACGTCAAGCGCGCGGCCGAGGCGATCTACAAGGACCTCGTTCGCAAGAAGATCGCGGTCGAGAAGCGGCGGCCCGACGGCCGCGGCACCGAGGAGATCCGCCCGATCGAGTGCGAGGTCGGCGTCAACCCGCGTGCGCATGGCTCCGGCCTGTTCACGCGCGGCCAGACGCAGATTCTCTCGTCGCTCACGCTCGGCACCGCGAAGGAGGGGCAGCGCATCGACGACCTCTCCCTCGAGGAGGAGCGCCGCTTCATGCATCACTACAACTTCCCGCCCTACTCGGTCGGGGAGACCGGCTTCATGCGCGGCCCGAAGCGTCGCGACATCGGCCACGGCGCGCTCGCGCAGCGGGCGCTCGAGGCGATGATCCCGCCGCCGGACGAGTTCCCCTACACGATCCGCATCGTCTCGGAGACGCTCGAGTCGAACGGCTCGTCGTCGATGGGCTCGGTCTGCGGCTCGACGCTCGCGCTGATGGATGCCGGCGTGCCGATCGAGGAGCCGGTCAGCGGCATCGCGATGGGCCTCGTCAAGGAGGGTGACGACTACGTCATCCTCACCGACATCCAGGGCGCGGAGGATCACCTGGGCGACATGGACTTCAAGGTCGCAGGCACGCGTGACGGGATCACCGCGCTCCAGATGGACATCAAGATCACCGGCGTCACGCAGGAGATCATGCGGAATGCGCTCGCGCAGGCGAAGCGGGCCCGGGGCTTCATTCTCGACAAGATGCTCGAGGCGATCCCCGCGGTACGCACCGAGCTCGCCGAGCACGCGCCGCGGATCTCGACGATCAAGATCAACCCGGAGTTCATCGGGATGGTCATCGGCAAGGGCGGCGAGACGATCCGCGCGCTCGAGTCGGACTACGACGTCCAGATCGACATCGAAGAGGACGGTACGATCCTCATCTACGCGACCGACGGCACGAAGGCGCAGGCCGCCATCTCGGCGATCGAAGCGCTCACGAAGTCGCCGGAGGTCGGCGACACGTACACCGGCAAGGTCGTCAAGACGACGCAGTTCGGCGCGTTCGTCGAGCTGAAGAAGGGCACCGACGGCCTGCTGCATGTCTCGAACGTCGGCCCCGGACGGGTCGGCCACATCGAGGACGTCATGCAGCGCGGCGACGTCGTGGACGTGGTCGTCCAGGAGGTCGACAAGGACCGCGGCCGGATTGGGCTGAAGCTCGTCGCGAAGCACGAGAACGGCAATCTCGTCCAGCCGGAAGAGTTGATCGAGCGGGCGAAGAACGCGCCTCCGCGGGAGGAGCGGGAGGAGCGCCCGCGCCGCGAAGGCGATCGCAGTCGCGGCGGGCGCGGTGGCCGCGGCGGCGGTCGCGGCGGCCCGCGTGGCGACCGCGCCGGCAGCGGCGAGGGCTAGCCCGGCCCGAATCTCGAGACATCGGAGGGCGGGGAAGACCCGCCCTCCGGCTAGTACCATCCGGCGCGTGCAGAAGTACACCCTGTCCGAGCTCGACTCCGGTGAGCGAGTCATCTCGGAGAAGGTGCCGAGCGTCCGCTCGGTCGCGCTGGGGTTCTGGATCGGCACGGGCTCGCGCGACGAGCGGGAGGAGCGCGCCGGGGTCTCACACTTCATCGAGCACCTGCTGTTCAAGGGCTCTCGCTCGTACTCCGCGCAGGAGATCGCCGAGACGTTCGACTCGATGGGTGCCGAGCTGAACGCCGCGACCTCGCGCGAGCACACGGTCGTCTATTCACGCGTGCCGGACGCACACGTGGAGACGGCGCTCGACGTGATGTGCGACATGGTCTTCGCGCCGAGCCTGGCGGACCTCGACCAGGAGCGCGAGGTCGTGCTCGAGGAGATCGCGATGTACGAGGACACGCCGCAGGAGCTCGTCCACGACCTCTTCTCCGAGGCGGTGTTCGGGAATCATCCGCTCGGCCGGCCGGTGATCGGAACGGCGGAGGTGATCTCCACGATCAGCCGGCGCGCGATCGCCAACTATCACCGAACGGCGTACGCCGGCGGAAATGTCGTGATCTCGGCGGCCGGGAACATCACGCACGACCGCCTGCTGCGGCTGCTCGAGCGCGTGCACGAGCGTCGCGCACAGCCGCCGGCCAAGGGCCCGCGCCTCCGGTCGCCGCTCGTGAAGACTCCTCCGCCCGGCCTGCGCTTCGCGCGCAAGGACACCGAGCAGTACCACCTCTGCATCGGCGCGCCGGGGATAGCGCGCTCGGACCGGCGCCGCTTCGCCGCCTCGCTGCTCGACGGGATCCTCGGCGGCTCGGCGTCGTCCCGGCTCTTCCAGGAGATCCGCGAGAAGCGCGGGATGGCGTACGCCGTCTACAGCTTCGCGTCGCAGTACACCGACACCGGGCTGATGGGGATCTACCTCGGGACGCGCGAGGAGAACGTCGCCGCCTGCCTCGAGATCTGCGCCGAGCAGATCGCCGAGATCGCCGCGGGCAATCTGCGGCCGCGCGAGCTCGAGCGGGCAAAGGAGAACCTGAAGGGCCGGATCATGCTCTCGATGGAGTCGACGTCGAATCGGATGACCCGACTCGGCAAGTCCGTCGTCACGGATACGGAGCTGCTCGGCTTCGACCGGATCATCGCCGAGATCGACGCAGTCGAGGCCGAGGCGATCGGCGAGCTTGCGTCGCTGCTGCTCGTTCCCGAGCGGCTGTCGGTGTCCGGCGTCGGCCCCGAGGAGAAGCGCTTCCGCGCCGCGGTCGAGCGCGTCAACCCGGAGCTGCTCCGCCGCGTCGCGGCATGAAGGTCGCGCTGTTCGGCCGGGACGGGAAGGTCGGCCGGACGCTCGTGCCCGCGCTCGAGGCCGCGGGACACGAGGTGCGGGGATTCGAGCTCGGAGACCCGATCGACGTGGCCGGATTCGACGCGGCGGTCGACTTCACCGCGCCCGACGCCGTCGCGGAGAACGTGCGGGCGGCGCTCGAGCAGGACGTGCCGTGCGTCGTCGGGACGACCGGTTGCGACCTCGCGCCGCTCGGCGAGCTCGCGCGCGACCGCGGACTGGCGCTCTTTCAGGCGCCCAACTTCGCGATCGGCGCGGTACTGATGATGCGCTTCACCGCCGAGGCCGCGGCGTACTTGCCCCGTGTCGAGATCGTGGAGCTGCACAACGAGGCGAAGCGCGACGCGCCGTCGGGCACGGCGAAGGCGACCGCGGAGCTCGTTCCGGACGGAGCGGCGATCCATTCGGTCCGGCTCCCCGGGCTCGTCGCGCACCAGGAGGTGCTGCTCGCCGGCGAGGGACAGCTGCTGACGATCCGTCACGACACGTTCACCCGCGATGCGTTCGTACCGGGGGTGCTTCTTGCGCTGGAACGGCTGCCGGAACTGCCGCCGGGCCTGACCGTCGGCCTCGAATCGCTGCTGTAGAAGTCACACTTCCGTGACGGTACCGTGACACACGCGTGCGCTTTTTCCGGTTACGCTCGAGCGTGAGCAGGGGGGAGGGTCGGGACCCGGGTTAAGACGCGCGCGAGTACCAGAAAGAGGGAACCGGGATGGGGCGGAGTAAGATCCCAGCGATGCTCGGCGAGGTTCTGACGGCGATCGTCACGCCGTTTCGTGCGGACGGTTCGCTCCACCTCGACCGCTTCCAGGAGCTCGCACGCCACCTCGTCGACCACGGCTCCGACGGGCTCGTCGTCGCGGGCACGACCGGCGAGTCTCCGACGCTTGCCGACGAGGAGCGCCTCGCACTGTTCGCCGCGGCCGTCGACGCGGTCGGCGACCGCGCGACCGTGATCGCCGGCACCGGCACGTATTCGACCGCGCACTCGATTCATCTCACCGAGAAGGCACACGCGCTCGGCGTCGACGGCTTCCTCGTCGTCACGCCGTACTACAACAAGCCGCCGCAGCGCGGGATCGTCGAGCACTTCAAGGCGATCGGCGCGGTCAGCGACCGGCCGATCGTCGTCTACAACATCCCCGGCCGTGTCGTCGTGAACATCGAGCCGGAGACGATCGTCGAGCTCGCGGAGATCCCGACCGTCCGCGCGGTCAAGCAGGCGAACGACGACCTCGATGAGGCGCGGCGCATCGTCGCCGAGACCGACCTCGCCCTGTACGCGGGCGATGACGTCCTCGTCCACCCGTTCCTCGAGCTCGGCGGCGTCGGCGGCGTGTGCGTCCATACCCATCTCGTCGGACCGCGGGTGAAGGAGATGGTGAGCGCTTACCGGAGCGGCGAGACCGAGCGCGCGCGTCAGCTCGATGCGGAGCTGCGGCCGGCCTACGACCTCCTGAAGGTCCAGACGAACCCGATCGCTGTCAAGGCCGCCCTGAACCTGCTCGGCCACGACGTCGGCGGTCTGAGGTTGCCGCTCGTCGACGCGACCGAGGACGAAGTCGGCCGCATCCGGGGTTGCCTCGAGCGTCTCGGGATCGCCGAGCCCGCTGCGGCGTAGCGAATGGCGACTCGCACGCGCGGGGGCGGGGCGTACGTCCGCGGGTTCTTGTTCTCCACCTCGGGTCTCGTCGTCGCCGTCTTCGGCGGCGTCACATTCCTCCTGGCGCCGGTCGCAGGGACGCTGATCGCGGGGACGTCCACGGGTGCCGTTCCTTAGACGAGGACATTGATGCGGTCCCCGGAGGCCGAGCCGGCCGCGGCGGCGGCCGGGGCCGCAAGCACGCCCAGAGCGAGCAGATGCCGCACGCGCGCCGCTTGTAATTTCAGCCGCATGGGCACGTTTTGAGGGCAAAACCGGCGGTGGACACCCCGCGACCGAGGGAGCTCGTTGCGAGCAGTGCCGTTGCCGCGGCGAGGCATCGAGCGGCCCGGGCGGCCTACACTGGCTCGGTGAACGGCGCTTCCACCCGGATCATCCCGCTCGGCGGCCTCGGCGAGGTCGGCAAGAACATGACCGTGATCGAGGCGGACGACTCGATCATCGTGATCGACGCCGGACTCGCCTTCCCGAGGGACGAGCACCTCGGCGTCGACCTCGTCCTGCCGGACTTCGGCTACCTGCGCGAGCGCGAGCACATGATCCGGGCCGTGCTGCTGACGCACGGGCACGAGGATCACGTCGGCTCGCTGCCCTACCTGATGCGTGAGGTCCGGATCCGCGAGGTGTGGGCGACCCGGCTGACGATGGGCCTCGTCAAGTCGAAGCTCGACGAGCACGGACTGCTGCGCGAGGCAGAGCTGCGCGAAGCCGAGCCGGAGCAGGGCCCGATCGAGATCGGCCCGTTCCGGATCGAGTTCGTCCGCATGGCGCACTCGATTCCGGACTCGGTCGCGATCGCGATCGACACGCCCGGCGGCCGGATCGTGCACACAGGCGACTACAAGATCGACCACACGCCGATCGACGGCATGAAGACGGACGTCGGCAAGCTCGCGGAGCTCGGGAACCGCGGCGTCGACCTGTTGCTCGGCGACTCGACGAACGCCGAGCGGCCGGGCGTGACCCAGTCCGAGCGCGTCGTCGGCGAGGCCTTTCGCCAGATCATCCCGCAGCGCACGGGACGCGTGCTCATCTCGTCCTTCGCGTCGAACGTCCATCGCATGCAGCAGGCCGTCGACGTCGCAATCCAGTGCAACCGCAAGGTCGCGCTCGTCGGCCGCTCGATGCGGAAGAACCTGAACATCGCCCGCAACCTCGGCTATTTGGAGGTGCCAGAAGGCGTGCTGCTGCGCCCGCACGAGCTCGCGGAGCTGCCGCCGGACGAGCAGATGATCCTGTGCACCGGCAGCCAGGGTGAGCCGATGTCGGCGTTGACACGGATCGCGTACAACGACCATCCGGCCGTCGCCGTCGAGCGCGGCGACACCGTGATCATCTCGGCGAAGCCGATCCCGGGGAACGAGCTGCGCGTGCACGACGCGATCAACCGGCTCGCGAAGGCCGGGGCGGAGGTCCTGCACGAGGACAACGCGCCCGTCCACGTCTCCGGCCACGGGCGCGCGGAGGAGCTCCGCACGATTCTCGCGCTTCTGCGTCCGCGCGCGGTGATGCCGGTGCACGGCGAGTTCCGGATGCTGGCCGCCCACGCGCAGCTCGCGCGCGACGCGGGCGTGCCGGCCAGCTCGATCGTGCTCGCGGAGAACGGCTCCGTCGTCGAGCTGACCCGCAGCGGCGCGCGGATCGTCGACGAGGTCCAGGCCGGCGTCACGTTCGTCGACGGGCTGGGCGTCGGAGACGTCCAGGATGTCGCGCTGCGCGACCGCCGGCGGCTGTCGGAGGACGGCATCCTGATCGTGGTCGCCACGCTCGCCGCGTCGAACGGCGGTGGAATGACCGCGCCGCCGGAGCTGATCGCGCGTGGCTTCGGCGACGCGGCCGACACGCTGCTCGAGGAGCTCCGCGCGGAGGCACGGCGCGTGCTCGAGGAGCTTCTCGCGGATGACGTCGACGAGATCAAGCTGCTCCAGGAGCACCTGCACGACGCGCTCGGCGGCGTCATCTACGACCGCACGGGTCGACGGCCGATGATCCTTCCTGTACTGGTAGAGGTATGAGCATTCGCGGAACCCGCTACGTCCCGACGTGGGCGGACGTGATCGAGGATCACGCCGCGACCGATGCCACGGCGCGCAAGTTGATCGCACAGCTCGGCGCGTGCGAGGCCTCGGCGCTCGCGTTCTGCCGGCTGCTCGAGCGCTGGGCCCGCGGCGACGCCCGTCCGGCGACGGCCGGTGCGCGGCAGGCCGCGCTGCGCCGGGCCGCCGACCGGACCGAGACGGCTCTGGCCGGTCTCGAGCGCCCCCTCGAGCGCTACCTGCTCGAGCTCGAGCCGCCGGACGCCGAGGGCAGCTCGTGGTACGGCGCGCCGGGCGCTGCCGAGCTGCTCGACTGGGAGCCCGTGCTGAGCCGCGCGGGCGTCCGCGTCTCGCACGTCCGCGTCGCACAGGCCTATCTCGAGCTCGCCGTCCTGATTCGGGCGCTCGAAGGGCTCGCCGACCGCGCCCGGGCGGAGGCCTCGATCGACGGCGCGTCGCTCTGGGCCGGCCTGTTCGACCTGCGCGAGAACCTCCTCGGCCGCGCGGTGACCGATCTCCGCGCGCTCGCCGCATAACTAGAGTCCCGGCGTAGTCGCCCCTAGAGTCCCCCGCCGAGGCGCCGCTTGCGGCGCCGTCATCAGGACGTGCGGGCCAGCCCGCACGTCCGTCTGAAACGACCGGTCGACCCGACGGGATCTAGACTCGCGCCCGAACCCGATGCAGCAGGCCAAGCTCCAGGTCGAGAACGTCCGCCACGCCTTCGGGTCGACGCCGGCGCTCGCCTCGACCTCGCTCGAGGTCCGCGAAGGTGAATTCGTCTCGCTCGTCGGCCCCTCCGGTTGCGGCAAGAGCACGCTCTTCAACGTCATCTCGGGTCTGATCCGGCCGACCGAGGGGCGCATCCTGCTCGACGGCCGCGACGTGACGGGCAGCACGGGCCACGTCGGCTACATGCTGCAGAAAGATCTGCTGCTGCCGTGGCGCACCGTAACCGGAAACATCGTCCTCGGCGCGTCGCTCACCGGCCGCGCCACGAAGCGCGACCGGGCGGAGGCCGTCGCCCTCGCGGAGCGCTACGGTCTCGGCGAGTTCGTCGACCACTATCCGCACGCGCTCTCCGGCGGGATGCGTCAGCGCGTCGCGCTGATGCGGACGCTCGCCGTCCACAAGGACGTGATGCTGCTCGACGAGCCGTTCGGCGCGCTCGACTCTCAGACCCGGCTGCGCATGCAGCAATGGCTGCTCGACGTCTGGGAGCAGGAGGGGCGCACGGTCGTCTTCATCACCCACGACGTCGACGAGGCCATCTTCCTCTCGGACCGCGTGCTCGTGATGTCGGCGCGGCCCGGACACATCCGCGCCGAGTTCGACGTGCCGCTCGCGCGTCCCCGCGGCTTCGAGCTGCTCACCTCCGAGGGGTTCACCGAACTGAAGCGGAGAATCCTCGAGCTGCTCTACTCCGAGACGATCAAGGCGCTCGAGGAGGACGAGGCGGCGTGAGATATCGAGGCTGGGCGCAGGTGCTGATCCCGCTGGCGATGACGGCGGCGGTGTTCGGGATCTGGCAGCTCGTGATCGAGATCTTCAATGTCCAGCCGTATGTGCTGCCGACGCCGCACTCGGTCTTCTCGCAGATCGGGAGCGACTGGGACGTGCTCCAGCCGGCGCTCTGGCAGACGGTGAAGGAGTTCGTGATCGGCTTCTTCGCGGGGATCGCGGCCGGCTTCGTGCTCGCGGTCGCGATGGCGCAGTCGCGGATCCTCCTGCGCGGCCTCTATCCGGTGCTGATCGCGAGCCAGGCGGTGCCGATCATCGCGATCGGCGCGGCGCTCGTGATCTGGCTCGGCTTCGGCCTCTTGCCGAAGATCGTGATCGTCGGGCTGTTCATCTTCTTCCCGGTCGTCGTCAACGTGCTCGGCGGTCTGACGAGCGTCGACCGGGACGCGATCGCGCTCGCCCGCGCGATGGGCGCGAACAGCCTGCGCATCCTGCTGCACATCCGCCTGCCCGCCACGCTGACGCCGCTCTTCTCGGCGCTGAAGCTCGCTGCGACCTTCGCCGTCACGGGCGCCGTGCTCGGCGAGTGGACCGCGTCCACGACCGGAGGCCTCGGCGTCTACTTGCTCGAGCAGAACTCCCGACTGAACACGGCCGGCGTCTTCGCGGCCATTCTGCTGCTCTCGGCGATCGGCATAGCGGGCTTCCTGCTCGTGGCCGGAGCCGAGCAGCTCGCGACACCCTGGCGCACACGCTCGACGCCGCGCCACCTGACCCGCATCCGAAGGAGGAACGACATGAAGGCACGTCTCGGCGCGCTCACGATCCTCGCGGTCGCGCTGCTCGCCTTCGCGGCGAGCAGCGCGGCCGCGCCCCAGAGCCAGAAGCTGACGAAGATCCGGATGGTCCAGGAGTGGCCGGTGGCCGACGGCTTCTGGATTCCGTGGATCGTCGCCCGCGACAAGGGCTGGTACAAGGCAGCCGGGATCGACCTGCAGATCATCCCGCCGCCGACGGTCGCAGACACGGTCAAGTTCATCGGCACCGGCCGCGCGGAGCTCGGCTTCACAACGATCCTCGACGTCATCTTCGCGAGGGAGCAGGGCGCCCCGATCGTCTCGGTCGGCGCCTACTCGCAGTCGAACAACTGGGGCCTGATCGGCCGCCATGGAGAGACGTTCACCGTCGCGGACATGAAGGGCAAGAAGATCGGGATCTACAACGACGCGTGGACGAAGGCACAGCTGAGCATCATGCTCAAGTCCGCGAACCTGACGCTGAAGGACGTGAAGATGGTCGCCGCCTCGAGCGACGTCGTGCCGCTGCTGCTCGCGAAGAAGGTCGACGTCGCGACCGGCGTCACGAACGCGGAGGCATCGGAGGTGCGCACCGTCGGCAAGCAGGAGCCGTTCATGCTGCTCGCAAAGGATTACGGCGTGCCGAACTCGCCGATCTGGCTCGTCGCCGCGAACACGGACTGGGCGAAGAAGAATCCGCAGCTCCTGAAGACGTGGTTCAAGGTGACGAAGCGTGCGCTCGCATGGTCGATCGCGAACCCGGTCGGCGCGGTGAAGATGTTCGAGAAGGCGTACCCGAAGGCGGAGGGCTTCGCGTACGCGCTCGACCAGTGGAAGGCGACGATCCCGCTCTTCAAGTCGCCGGGCGGCTACTTCCACCAGAGCGACGGCCAGTGGGCGCCGCTGCTCCCGGCTCTGAAGCAGCAGAAGCTGATCAAGAAGGCGCTGCCGCCGAAGTCGTACTACACGAACGCGTACAACTAGTTGGCGGAGGTCCTGATCGCCGGCGAGTCGTGGTCGACGACGTCGATCCACGTCAAGGGCTTCGACTCGTTCACGACGGTCGCGTACGAGGAGGGCGTGGACGCGCTGCGCGGCGCCCTCGTCTCCGCGGGCCACGAGGTGACGTTCATGCCGAACCACGTGGCCGCCGTCGACTTCCCGTACACGGTCGATGAGCTCGGGGCGTGGGAGGTCGTCCTGCTCTCGGACATCGGCTCGAACACGCTGCTGATCCCGCCGGCGACGTTCGCGCGGTTCGAGGCGAAGCCGAACCGACTCGCCGCGCTTCGTGACTGGACGCGGGCGGGCGGCGGGCTCGGGATGATCGGCGGCTACCTCTCGTTCCAGGGCGTCGAGGCGAAGGCCAACTACCGCGCGACGCCCCTGGCCGAGGCGCTGCCGGTCGAGATGGCGGTGGGGGACGACCGCGTCGAGACGCCGGAGGATCCGACACCGCGGGTCGTCGCGGAGCATCCGATCGTGGACGGGCTTCCTCCGAAGTGGCCGGCGCTGCTCGGGTACCAGCGCGTTGCCGCGCGAGGCGACGCCCTTGTGACCGTCAACGGCGACCCGCTGCTCGTCGCGGGCGCGGCCGGCGAGGGTCGCGCGATCGCGTACACGAGCGACATCGGGCCGCACTGGGCGCCACCCGCATTCCTCGCGTGGGACGGCTACGCGCGGCTCTGGGACCAGGCCGTCCGGTGGCTCGCCGGGTAGCGGCGCCGCCGCCCGAGCTCATGGCGGCGCAGCGGGCGACGCTCGAGGTCGTGGACGAGCTCGTCCACGAGGTGCGGCCGGGCATGACGGAGCGGCAGCTCGCCGCGCGGGCCGAGGAGCTCGCGTGGGCGCACGGCGCAACGGGCGTCTGGACGCCGATCGCCGTCGGAGCCGGGCCGGGCGCGCTCGTCTGCCATCCGGCCTTCCCGCCGACCGACCGGGCCGTGAACGACCCCGATCTCGTCTGGTTCGACGTCACGCCCGAGTTCGCCGGCTGGCCGGGCGACGCGACGCGCTCGGTCGTCGTCGGCGACGACGCGGGGCGCGAGCGACTGCTCGCCGACGCACGGCGCATCCAGCACGCGATCGTCGATGCCTGCGAGCCCGGGATGCCGGCGAACGAGCTCTTCGCGGTCGCGCGGCGCCTCTTCGACGCGGACGGCTACGAGCTGCTCGACCTGCTCGGCAACATCGGCCACGACCTCGGCCGCGGCGGTGTCGTGACCGGGTTCATCGACCCGCGCAACGGGACGCCGATGTGGGGCTGCTGGGCGATCGAGCCGCACATCGGCCTGGACGGCGTCGCGGCGAAGTTCGAGGATCTCGTCTGGCTCGGGGAGGACGGCGCCGTTGTCCTTGCCTGACGGCCTTGTCGCCGTCCAGCGGGTCGCGGTCGAGGTCGCCGAGCGCGCGGCGCGCGAGGCCGAGCCAGGAATGACCGAGATCGAGCTGCGGAACCTCGCCGAGGAATGGCTGCGCGACCGCGGCTGCGAGGAGGTCTGGTCGATCACCAACGTCGGCTTCGACGCGCGGTCGACGATCTGCTTCCCGGACGAGCCGCCGACCGAGAACCGCCTCGTCGCGATCGGTCACGTCGACGTGCACCCGATCTCCGCCGACGGCTGGTGGGGCGACTGCACGCGCACGTTCTCGCTCGGACGGCATCCGGAGCACGAGCGCGCGTTCGCCGCGGTGCGCGACATCCACGCCGCGACGCTCGCCCGCGCCCGGCCGGGCATGCCCGCGCGCGAGCTCTTCGAGGGCGCGAACGCGGCGATCGAGGCGGCCGGCTACCGGCTCCTCGATCCGTGGTCGAACATCGGCCACTCGCTCCGGCAGGGCTCCGCGTACGACGAGAAGTTCATCGACGCCACGAACGACCGGGAGATGTGGGGCGCCTGGGCCGTCGAGCCGTTCCTAGGCAACGACGACTTCGGCGTGAAGGTGGAGGACGTGGTCTGGTTCGGGCGCGACGGTTGCGTTTACCTTCGTTAGCGAATCTTGGGAGTTGCGGCGACGCCGAGTGTCTAGCATCGCCGGTGGGGGATGTCGTCCGAGCCGGTAGCCAAGGGGGGTCGCGGCCGGCTCGGACGTTTTTAAGCGGTCCTCGCGGAGGCGCCGGAGTGGGAAGATGCGCTCCGCCGTGAGCACGCCGATCATCATCGACTGCGACCCCGGCCACGACGACGCGATCGCGATCCTGCTCGCACTCGCGAGCCCCGAGCTCGAGCTGCGCGCGATCAGCACCGTCGCCGGAAACCAGACGCTCGACAAGACGACACGTAATGCGTTGAAGGTCCTCGAGCTCGCCGGGCGAACGGACATCCCGGTCTGCGCCGGAGCGGACAGGCCGCTCCGGCGGGAGCTGCAAACGGCGCCGCACGTCCACGGCGAGACCGGCCTCGACGGGGCGGAGCTCCCGGAGCCGACGACGCCGACCGTCGACCAGGACGTCGCGGACTTCCTCGCGGAACGGATCGAGCCCGGCATCGTGCTCGTCCCGGTCGGCCCCTTGACGAACGTCGCACACCTGCTCCAGCGCCGTCCCGAAGCCCGGCCCGACCGCATCGTCTGGATGGGCGGCTCGATCGCCGAGGGCAACGTCACGCCGGCGGCGGAGTTCAATGCGTACGTCGATCCCGAGGCCGCAGCGCGTGTCGTCGCGAGCGGGATCGACCTGACGATGATCGGGCTCGACATCACGCACAAGGCGCTGTTCACACAAGAGCACGCGGAGCAACTCCGCGGCACCGGGAAGATCGGCACGTTCGTCGCAGAGCTGGCCGACTTCTTCCTGCGATTCCACCGGGAGCGCTACGGCATGCAGGGCTCGCCGATCCACGACGCGATGGCGGTCGCGCACGTCGCGGACCCGACGCTCGTCACGACGCTGTACACGAACGTCGAGATCGAGACCGCCTCTCAGTGGTGCGACGGCCGCACCGTTGTCGACCGCTGGCACGCGACCGACCGCCCGGCGAACGTGCACGCAGGCATCGACGTCGACGCGGACCGCTTCCTGGAGCTGCTCTGCTCGCGGCTGGAGTCGCTCTGAGAGTCCTCACGTTCCTGGGGCCAGGGACGTGAGGTTCTCCGTTTGCACGCTGCCGACGGCGCCGTGGGACGAGCTCGTCCGCCGGTGGCGCGAGCTCGACGGGATCGGCTTCGAGACGATCTGGGTCCCGGACCAGATCGTCCCGCGGCCGGGACTGCCCTGGCTCGAGGCGTGGACGATGCTCGGGGCGCTCTCCCAGGTCACCGACCGCGCGCGGATCGGGCCGCTCGTATCGCCGATCGTCCTCCGCAATCCAGGCGTGCTCGCGAAGGCCTCCGTGACGCTCGACCACGCCTCCGGCGGGCGTGCGGAGCTCGGGATCGGCGCGGGCGGCCACTCGCTCGACCACCGCAAGGCCGGAGTCGAGGACTGGCCGGCGACGGAGCGCGACAGGCGGCTACGCGAGTTCGTCGAACGGGTGGAGGAGCTCTGGCACGATCCGGATCTCGCGCCGCCGCCGGTGCAGGAGCGGATCCCGCTGACGATCGGCGGCATCTCAGCGCCGACGCTTCGGCTCGCCGCCGAGCGCGCGTCGCGCTGGTGCAGCTACGGCGGCTACAACGCCCAGCCGGAGGAGGCGGCCGCGCACGCGCACGGCCACAACGAGCTCCTCGACCGCTTCTGTCGCGACAACGGCCGCGACCTGCGCACGCTCCGCCGCGCGATTCTGCTCGGCTACCTCTACGTCCAGGAGACGCCGTGGCGGTCGGAGGAGGACTTCCACCTCGTCGTCGAGCGCTGGCGCGCCGCGGGCATGGACGAGATCGTCTGGGTGTACCCGCCGCACGCCGCGATGCCGGAGGGTGCGGTCGAAGAGGGCCTCTTCGAGCGGCTTGCGCGCGAAGTCATGACCGCTGGGTAGGGAACACGCGCCCGGACCGGAAACCCCAGCCGCAACGAGGACCACAGCCTGCGCAGGGTCCGGGCGCGCAGCGCTTCTACCCGCAATCGTCCTGTTTGCAACACGCGCAACAACTTTTTTCGGCAGGAGAGGGCCCGGCAGACGCGAAGTGGCTGTTCATGCCGCGCCGCAAGAGGCAGCGACCGTCGCGCCTGCGCCCGAAAAAGCCCAGCCGGGTCAAAAAGCGCACGCGGAAGACCCGGAGCAGGCACCATCCGGAGCTCGTCGGCCTGGGCCTCCTGGCGCTCGGAATCTTCCTCGGCAGCGTCGTCTTCCTCGGCTGGAACGGCGGTTACGTGGGCCGCGCCCTCGCCGACGGCTTCGACCGCCTCTTGGGCGTGGCGACGTACGGCCTTCCCATCGTGCTGGTCGTCCTCGGCGCTCTGATGGTCGGCCGCAGCGCACTCGTCGACGTGCGCCCGTTCCGCACGGGGCTCGCCGTGCTCGCATTCGGCGTGATGGTCACGCTTGGCCGTGACCAGGGCGGCTACGTCGGCCGGCTCCTCGGCGGGGCGGTCGGAATCGCGATCGGCGCGACCGGCTCGACGATCCTCGGCATCTTCGCGCTGCTCGTGGGCGGGCTGCTGCTCTCCGGCGCGTCGCTCGGCGCGATTCTCCGCCGCTCGGGTCACGCGGTCCGCACGAGCGCGAAGCGAGTCCGCGCACGTCCGGTCGTCGCCGCAGCGCCGGCGCTGCTGCCGCCGCCGGCGAAGCTGAGGGTCGTCCCGCCGCCGGTGGACGCCGAGGAGCGCTATCCGGACGTCGTCGGCGAGCCGCCGCCGCTCGTGCCGCCCGAGCCGCTCGAGCCGGAGCCGGAAGAGCAGGAGAGCCTGTTCGTCGCCCGCGACGTCGTGCACGCGGAGTACCGGCTCCCGGACGCGTCCGTGCTGAGGGCGTCGCCGCCGTCGACGGGCAACTCCTCTCAGTCGCAGGCCCGCGTCGCGGAGCTGCTCGTCCAGACACTTGCGCACTTCGGCGTCGACGCGAACGTGATCGGCCAGATCTCCGGCCCGCGCGTCACGCGCTACGAGCTCCAGCTCGCGCCGGGCACGAAGGTCTCGAAGGTCGCGGGCCTGAAGGACGATCTGTCGTATGCGCTCGCCACGACCGAGATCCGCATCCTTGCGCCGATCCCCGGCAAGCAGGCGGTCGGCGTCGAGCTCCCGAACCTCAGCCCGAACCTCGTCACGCTCGGCGACATCTTCGGCGAGCTGCCCGGAACGGCGAGTCCGCTCTCGGTGTGGCTCGGGAAGGACATCTCGGGCACCGCCGTCTGGGCCGACCTCGCCCGGATGCCGCACATCCTGATCGCCGGCACGACCGGCTCGGGCAAGTCCGGCTGCATCAACGCGATCCTGACGTCGATCCTGCTGCGCGCGACGCCCGACGAAGTGCGGATGATCCTCGTCGACCCGAAGCGCGTCGAGCTCAGTCACTACGAGTCGATCCCGCACCTGCTGACGCCGGTCGTCTCGAGCCCGAAGGAGGCGAGTGCCGTCCTGGCCAACTGCCTCACCGAGATGGAGCGCCGCTACGAGCAGCTCGCCGCCGTGCGCGCCCGCAATCTCCCGGAGGCGAACCGCGCGCTGCGGAAGCGCGGCGAGCAGCAACTCCCATATCTGCTCGTCGTGATCGACGAGCTCGCCGACCTGATGATGGTCTCGCCGCAGGCCGTCGAGGACGCCGTCATCCGCCTCGCCCAGAAGAGCCGCGCCGTCGGCATCCACCTCGTGCTCGCGACTCAGCGCCCGTCGGTCGACGTGATCACCGGGATGATCAAGGCGAACGTGCCGTCGCGGATCGCCTTCGCCGTCTCGAGCCAGACCGACTCGCGCGTCATCCTCGACGGCGCCGGCGCCGAGAGCCTGCTCGGCCAGGGCGACATGCTCTTCAAGCCGCTCGGCTCGTCGCGCCTCCAGCGCGTGCAGGGCGCATACGTCAGCGAGGAGGAGATCGCGCTCGTCGTGGAGCAGGCGCGCTCGCAGCGCGAGCAGGAGCTCGACGAGTCGCTGCTGGAGCTGCCGGAGGTCTTCGCGGCAGACGCCGACGGTGACGAGCGCGGAGAGTTCGACCCGGACGACGATCCGCTCCTCGACAAGGCGATCGACATCGTGGTGCAGACGCAGACCGCGTCGGTCTCGCTGATCCAGCGGCGGCTGCGCGTCGGCTATACGCGAGCGGGGCGGCTGATCGACATGCTCGAGCGGCGGGGGATCATCAGCGGGTACGAAGGCTCGAAGCCCCGTCGCGTACTGCTGGACGAGAACCAGCTCGAGCGGGTGCCCTAGCCACGCCGCGGGCCTTGCCTCCTAACTAATAAAAGGCTTGATCGTCGGAGTTCGTGGCGACTCGGGCCCGCCTCGACCGGGGCGAGTCGACGGGTTAGCATCCGCCCCATTGCTATCGGTGTAGGAGGGAACGCTTGTGAAATCGAAACGATTGTTGCTGCTCGCGATCGCTGTGGTCGCGGCCGGCGCGGCGCTGGCTGCGGGGCTCGGAAGCAGCAGTAGCAACGCGGCGCCGAGGGCGACCGCCAGGGTTGCCGTCGTCACGGACATCGGTGGCCTGAACGACAAGGGCTTCAACCACCTCGCCTACGTCGGGCTGCAGCGGGCGCAGAGCAAGCTCGGCGTCGACGGCCGTGTCTTCATCACCAACACGGCCGAGGACCGGCTGCCGAACCTTCGCAGTGCGGCGCAGCAGGGTTACGGGCTCGTGATCGGCGTCGGCTTCCTGATGTTCGACCCGCTCGACAAGCTCGCGCCTGCCGTGCCGAACACGAAGTTCGCCGGCGTCGACGTGCCGTACGCGTTGCTCGCGTCCAAACCGGCGAACGTTCGCGGCCTCGTCTTCAAGGAACAGGAAGCCGGCTACCTCGTCGGCTACATCGCCGGGCTCGAGATCAAGCGGCATCCGTACAAGGGCAAGCAGGTCGTGAGCGGCGTCGGTGCGAACAAGGTGCCTGCGATCATCCACTTCCTCACGGGCTACGCGGCCGGTGCGAAGAAGGCGAACCCGAAGGTCACCGTTCTCATCAACTACGCGAACGACCCGACCTTCGCCGACCAGGCGAAATGCAAGGTGACGACGCAGAACCAGATCTCGCGAGGGTCCGGTGTCGTCTTCGAGGCGGCGGGCCAGTGCGGCCTCGGCGGGCTCACCGCGGCGAAGCAGAGCGGCGTCTGGGGCATCGGCGTCGACGCCGACCAGTCGTTCCTCGGCCCGCACATCCTGACGAGCGCGACGAAGAAGGTCGACGTCGCGGTGTACCAGACGATCCAGGCCTACGCGCAGAACCCCGACGGTTTCACCGGTGGCTCCGACCAGGTCTTCAGCGTCAAGAACGGCGCCGTGGGCTACGGAAAGCTCAGCCCGAAGCTCTCGAAGGCCGACCGCGCGTACATCCTCGCGCGCGTCTCGAACATCGCGAAGCAGATCGCCTCGGGCAAGATCGTCCCGCCCTCCGGCACCTAGTCGGCACACGGTTCCAGGGGGCGGGCGCGGTCCCGCCCCCTAGGATTCCGCCCATGGCGTCGGAGCCTGCGCTGCTCGAGCTCCGGGGAATCACGAAGCGCTTTCCCGGGGTACTTGCAAACGACCACATCGACCTCGACCTGCGCAAGGGAGAGGTGCACGCGCTGCTCGGCGAGAACGGCGCCGGAAAGTCGACGTTGATGAACGTCCTCTACGGCCTGTACCACCCCGACGAGGGCGAGATCCTGATCAAGGGACAGAGGGTCGCCTTCGCGTCGTCGCGCGACGCGATCGAGCACGGGATCGGAATGGTCCACCAGCATTTCATGCTGATCCCGGTGATGACCGTGGCCGAGAACATCGTCCTCGCCAACGAGCCGACACAGGCGAAGGTGTTCTTCGACCGGGCCGCAGCGCGGCAGCGTGTTCGCGAGATCGCCGAGCAGTTCCGGTTCGCGATCGACCCCGACGCGCGGATCGAGAACATCACGGTCGGCCAGCAGCAGCGCGTCGAGATCCTGAAGGCGCTCTACCGCCGGGCGGAGATCCTCGTGCTCGATGAGCCGACGGCCGTCCTGACTCCGCAGGAGGCGACGGAGCTGTTCGCGATCCTCGAGCGGCTGAGGAGCGAGGGCCTCTCGATCATCTTCATCTCGCACAAGCTGCACGAGGTGCTCGAGATCGCCGACCGGATCACCGTCCTCCGCCGCGGCAAGAAAGTCGACACGGTCCCGCGCGAGGGTGCGACGGAGGACGGCCTCGCGCGGCTGATGGTCGGGCGCGACGTGCTGCTGCAGGTCGCGAAGTCACCTGCGCGTCCCGGCGACGTCGTGCTCGACGTCGACGACCTGCACGTCGTGGACGACCGCGGTATCGAGGCGGTGCGCGGCGTCGGCATGGAGATCCGCCGCGGCGAGATCGTCGGAATCGCCGGCGTCGACGGCAACGGGCAGACGGAGCTGATCGACGCGCTTTGTGGGCTGGTCAAGCCGTCCGGTGGCAGCGTGCGCGTCGGCGGGCTCGACATCACGAACGCCGGTCCGTCGGAGCATCTCGACGAGGGACTCGGTCACATTCCCGAGGACCGCCAGCGCCGCGGCCTCGTGCTCGAGTTCTCGCTGGCCGAGAACCTCGCCCTGCACGACTTCGACAAGGAGCCCGTTGCGCGCTTCGGCTGGCTGCGGCCGAGCCTGATGCTCGAGCGCGCGCGCCGGACCCTGCCCGCGTTCGACGTCCGGGGCGGCGGCCCTCGCACGCTTGCCGGCGCGCTCTCGGGCGGCAATCAGCAGAAGGTCGTGCTCGCGCGCGAGATCGAGCGCGACCCGAAGGTGTTGATCGCGGCGCAGCCGACGCGCGGACTCGACGTCGGCGCGATCGAGTTCGTGCACCGCCGGCTCATCGAGGAGCGCGACGAAGGCCGCGCGATCCTGCTCGTGTCGCTCGAGCTCGACGAGATCCTCTCGCTTTCCGACCGGATCCTCGTCATCTACGAAGGACGCATCGTCGGCGAGTACAGTCCGGCCGTGACCGAGGAGGAGCTGGGCGTCGCGATGACGGGCGGGGGCAGGAACAAGGCGGCGTGACGGACGACGAGCTGGATCCCGACCTCGAGGACGTCGTCGCCGAGGAACGCGTCGAGGAGCTGGACTCCGAACCGGAAGCCCGGTCCGGTGCCGACTACGCTCCGAGCGTCGCGGAACGGCTCGCGTTCTACCAGCGCGCCGGCGGCATCGTCACGCCGATCCTGACCGCGCTGCTCGCCTTCTTCGTCGGCGGCCTCGTCGTCCTCGCGACGACGGGCAAGAACCCGCTCGCGACCTACAGGGCGATCTTCGACGGGACCGGCCTGAACTGGCTCTTCCCCTGGGTGAGCGGAACCGAGCGTTCGCTCGCCGCGCTCAACCTCCAGCAGACGCTGCTGATCGCAACGCCGCTGATCCTGACCGGTCTCGCTGTCGCGTTCGCATTCCGCTGCGGCATGTTCAACATCGGCGGCAACGGCCAGTACATCGTCGGGGCGATCACGGCCGTCTGGATCGGGTCGTCGCTGAACGGACTTCCGGGATGGCTGCACATCCTCGTCGCAGTCGTCGCGGCGGCGGTCGCGGGCGGGATGTGGGCCGGCATCGCGGGTTTCCTGAAGGCGTCGATCGGCGCCCACGAGGTGATCACTACGATCATGTTGAACTGGATCGCGGTGTGGGTCGGCAGCTACCTCGTCGGCTTCGGCGGCCCGCTGCAGGATAAGGCGCAGATCTCGGCGCCGGTGACGAAGTCGGTCGCTCCGGACGCTCACCTGCCGGTCTTCTGGGGCAGCGCGGTCCTGCAGGGCCTCCACGTCGGCTTCTTCATCGCGATCGGAGCACTCGCGGTGTACTGGATCATGATCAACCGCACGACGCTCGGATACGAGGTCCGCGCCGTCGGGTTCAACCCGGAGGCGGCCCGCTACGGGGGGATCAGCGTCGCGCGCAACTACTTCCTCGCGATGGCGATCTCGGGCGCGTTCGCCGGGCTTGCGGGCTCGATGGACATCCTCGGCTGGCAGTTCCACCTCGACCTCACGACGGTCCAGATCTCCTCGATCGGCTTCACCGGAATCGCGGTGGCGCTGCTGGGACGGAACACGGCCGTCGGCACGTTCCTCGCCGGGATCCTCTTCGCCGCGCTCCTGAACGGAACCTCGACGCGCAACCTCGACCCGTCCGTCTTCAAGCCGGAGCTGGCCGGCAACCTGACGCGGATCATCCAGGGACTCGTCGTCCTCTTCGTCGGCGCCGACCTCCTGATCCTCTACCTCTGGCAGTGGCGGCGGAAGCTCCGTCTGGGCCGCCCGCGGGCGGTGACCGGGCAATGAGCACGGCCGTCGAACGTGCGCCGGCCTCGGCCCTCGCCGGGAGCGAGCCGGTCGGCATCGCCGGCATCGGCCTCGGCGTGCTCGCGTTCTGGCTCGCCTTGCCGCCGGTGCACTCGCGCACGGTCGCGCTGCCCGCGGTCGTCGGCGCCGCTGCGATCGCGTGCGGCGCCTGGGCCGTTGCGGGAGGAAGACGCCGGCTCGGCTGGGCCGCCGTCGCGGCAGGGGTGATCGGCATCGCGGGCGCGGTTCTCGCAACGCACGCGAGCGTCTCGCACCTCCAGGCCGTGATCACCTGGTCGACGATCCTCGCCGCAACGCTCGTGTTCGCGACTCCCCTCACCTACGCAGCGATCGGCGGCATGTTCTCGGAGCGGAGCGGCGTCGTGAACATCGGCCTCGAGGGGATGATGCTGATGGGCGCCTTCTTCGGCGCGTACGGCGCGGACAAGACGGGGTCGTGGGTCGCGGGCGTGCTGATCGGGATGGCGTCTGGAGCGGCGCTCGCGCTCGTCCACGCGTTCTTCGCGATCCATCTCCGAGCGGACCAGATCGTCGGCGGGACCGCGGTCAACTTCCTGGCGCTCGGGATAACCGGCTACCTGTACGTCGACATCTACGGCAACAACGGGACGCCAGACAACCTGCCTGCGATCCCCGACGTACACCTCGGCTGGCTCGGCTCGATTCCGCCGCACTCGCTCGGCTCGTTCCTCGACGAAGTGCTCGGGAGTCAGAACCTGATGGTCTGGCTCAGCTTCGTCCTGCTGGTCGTCGCCTACATCGTGATGTTCAGGACGCCGCTCGGCCTTCACATCCGCTCGGTCGGTGAGCACCCTCGTGCCGCGGACACGGTCGGGATCTCGGTCTACGGGGTCCGGTATGCGTCGGTGGTGACGTCCGGTGCCCTCGCCGCGCTCGGCGGCGCCTACCTCTCGATCGGATTCGTCAACTCGTTCACCGAGAACATGACCGCGGGGCGCGGCTTCATCGCGCTCGCCGCTCTGATCTTCGGCAAGTGGCGCCCGTTCGGGGCGTTCGCCGCCGCACTCCTCTTCGGGTTCTCCAGCGCGTTCGCCCCGCAGCTCCAGAACGTCGACGCGTGGTCCACGTACGGGACGCTCTTCGAGGCACTGCCCTACGTGCTCACGCTGATCGCCGTCGCCGGCGTGATCGGCCGGTCGATCCCGCCCGCCGCCATCGGACGTCCCTACCAGAAGCAGTAGTTGGCCGTCCGGACCAGAGGGAGCAACCACCGTGCCTCCGTCGCCGCGCTGCTCGGCGCCGTCGGGGTACTCGCCGTTCCGGCCGCGATCGTGCTCGCACAGCGCTCGAAGGGCGTCGCCCTGATCGACGCCGCGTGGGGGATCCCCGTCGCGCTGGGACTCGGCTTCCTGGCGATCGGCGCGTCGAACCTCGCACGGGTGCGGGTTCAGCGGACGGTCGGGCGGGCCGGGGGAGAGGGGCGCGCCCGCGCGGCGCGGATTCTCGGCGCCGTCGCGATCTGCATCGCCGTGACCGCAGCGATCTCGGTCGGCTTCTACGAGCTGCTTCTGCACTTCGAGAAGTAGCCCTACAATTGGCGGCTCGCCGCGATGTTCGAGATCGGAAACTCACTCCGCGAGGCTCGCCTCCGCCAGCACCTCGACTTCCCGCAGGTCGAGCAGGCGACGAAGATCCGCGGCAAGTATCTGCGCGCCCTCGAGGAGGAGCAGTTCGAGGTGCTGCCCTCGCAGACGTACGTCAAGGGCTTCCTCCGCACCTACGCGGAGTTCCTGGGCCTCGACGGGCAGCTCTACGTCGACGAGTACAACTCGCGCTACGTCGTCGACCAGGAGGAGATGTTCCGACCGCGGCGCAGCTATCCGCGCGCCCGGCAGCAGCGGCGGCTCGAGTCGCGTGCCGTCCTCCTCGCGCTGCTCGGCATCGCCGCGCTGACGGCGCTCGTGATCGTCGCCTGGAAGTTCGGCGGCGGCAGCGGCACGGCCGTGCTGCCGACCGTGACGGGATCGACCGACACGACCGCGCAGCCGCCGCCGCCGGTACGGCCCGCCGCCGCGCATCTCGTTGTGCGGGCGGTGCGCGGCAACTCCTACGTCGAGGTCCGCCTCGGCTCGGCGCGGGGAAAGGCGAAGTTCGCCGGGACGCTCGAGCGCGGCCAGCACCAGGACTTCACCGGGAAGCGGCTCTGGATCCAGGCCAGCTCGCCGGAGGCGCTGCGCATGATTCTCAACAACCGCACGATCAAGCTGCGGCGCGGCGGCCCGCTCGTCGCCCTCGTGACGAAGAACGGCATCCGGCCTACCTCTAAGTGAACGTTCGGCCGCGCGCGGTCGTCGTCGTGACGGGCAGCGAGCTCGTCCGCGGCGAGCGCACCGACCTGAACGGCCCGTTCCTCGCGCGCGAGGCGCTGACGCTCGGCCTCGAGCCGGCGCGGATTGTCGTCGTCGGAGACGATCCCGCGGAGCTCGAGGCGGCGCTGCGCGAGAACGTCGACGCTGACGCACTGCTCGTCTCGGGCGGGCTCGGCCCGACGCACGACGACCGGACGGTCGAGATGATCGCGCGCGCAGCCGGCATCGGAGTGCACGTCGATCCGGCGCTCGAGGCCGAGATCGAAGGCGTCTCGCGGGCGATCGCGCAACGGCTCAACCGCCCGTACACCGACTTCCAGCCGGGGGTGACGAAGCAGGCGACGCTGCCCGACGGCGCCGAGCCGGTCGGCCTCGCCGGCACGGCGCCGGCGTTCGTGCTGCGCAACGGGAACGGCGGAGTCGTCGTCGTCCTTCCGGGCCCGCCGCCCGAGCTGCGGCGGCTCTGGCCGAACGCCGTCCAGTCGGAGCCGTTCCGGCGCGTGCTCGTGCGGGCGCGGCCTCCCGGCCGCCGCGTCGTGCGCTTCTACGGCGCGAGCGAGTCCGCCGTCGCGCAGGCGCTCGCGGCCGCCGGCGGCGACGGGAACGGTGTCGAGGCGACGATCTGCGCGCGCGACTTCGAGATCCATGTCGACTTCATCGTCGAGCCGGGCGCGGAGAATCGCGCGGACGAGCTCGAGGCCGCGCTCGTCGCGCCGCTCGAGCGCTACCTGTTCGCGCGCGACGAGCGGCCGGTCTCGGAGCACGTTCTCGCGCTCGCGCGCTCCCGCGGCTGGACGCTCGCGACCGCCGAGTCGTGCACCGGCGGCCTCGTCGCGGTGCGGCTGACGGACATCCCCGGCGCGAGCGACGTCGTCCTCGGCGGGGTCGTGGCGTACTCGAACGAGCTGAAGCAGTCCGAGCTCGGGGTGCCCGCCGAGGTGCTCGAGCGGCACGGCGCGGTGTCGGCGGAGACGGCTGAGGCGATGGTCCACGGCGCCCGTGAGCGGCTCGGCGCGGACGCGGCCGTCGCGGTGACGGGCATCGCGGGGCCAGGCGGCGGCACGCCGGAAAAGCCGGTCGGCCTCGTGTATCTCCACGCCGAGGGCCCCGACGGCGGCCGGGGACAGGAGTTCACGATCCCCGGCGACCGCGACGCGATCCGCAAGCGCGCGACGGCGATGGGGCTCCACCTGTTGCGGCGCCTTCTGTCACAGAATCGTGACGATTCCGTGTGAGATCGCGAGGTAACGTGACGGCCGATGAACGGCTCAGGCTCTTCTGTGCGCTCCGCCTCCCGGACGAGATCCTCGACGCGCTCGTCCCGTGGCAGGAGCGCCATCTCTCCGGCGGTCGGATCGTTCCCCGCGATCACCTCCACGTCACGACCGCGTTCCTCGGCTCGACGCCTGCCGCGGAGGTGGACGGAATCGCGTCCGCAGTCGGCGGCGCCGACGCCTTCGAGCCGATCCGCTTCCGCGTCCGCACGTACCGGGAGACCCGGAGCGTGGGCATGCTCGTCCTCGACGACCTCGGCGGGCAGGCCGGGCTGTACGCGGAGCGGCTCCACGAGCGGCTCGCGGCCTTGGGCGTCTACCGGCCCGAGAAGCGGCGCTGGCTCCCGCACGTCACCGTTCTGCGGTTCCGCCAGGCGCCCCGCCTGCGGCCGCCACTCCCGGAGATCGGCGAGTTCGGTCCGTCCGATGCGTCTGTTTACCTGTCTCGACTGTCGCCTTCCGGGGCGCAGTACGAGGTTCTCGAATCGTTTGCGCTAGGAGGTTGATCAGGTTGGATCGCGAGCAGGCTCTCGACGCCGCCCTCGGGCAGATCGAGCGGGCGTTCGGAAAGGGCGCCGTCATGAAGATGAACGACCGCGCGGCGGTCTCGGTCGGGGCGGTCTCGACCGGCTCGCTCTCCCTCGACCTCGCGCTCGGGATCGGCGGCCTCCCGCGGGGCCGGATCGTCGAGGTCTTCGGCCCGGAGAGCTCCGGCAAGACGACCCTCGTCTACCACGTGATCGCGGAGGCGCAGCGCCGCGGCGGCATCTGCGCGTTCATCGACGCCGAGCACGCGATGGATCCGGCGTACGCCAAGCGGATCGGGGTCGACATCGACAACCTCCTCGTCTCGCAGCCCGACACGGGCGAGCAGGCGCTCGAGATCGCCGAGCTGCTGATCCGCTCGGGCGCGCTCGACGTCGTCGCCATCGACTCCGTCGCCGCGCTGACGCCGAAGGCCGAGATCGAGGGCGAGATGGGCGACTCGCACGTCGGCCTCCAGGCGCGGCTGATGTCGCAGGCGCTGCGCAAGCTCGCCGGCACGCTCAACCGCACCGACACGATCTGCCTCTTCACGAACCAGCTGCGCGAGAAGATCGGCGTCATGTTCGGCAACCCGGAGACGACACCCGGCGGCCGCGCGCTGAAGTTCTACTCCTCGGTGCGACTCGACATCCGGCGGATCGAGACGCTGAAGGAGGGCGTGGAAGCGATCGGCAATCGCGTCCGCGTCAAGGTCGTGAAGAACAAGGTCGCGCCGCCGTTCAAGCAGGCCGAGTTCGACATCATCTACGGCTCCGGGATCTCGTGGGAGGGCACGGTGCTCGACTCGGGCCTCGACCGGAAGATCGTCCAGAAGTCGGGGTCGTACTTCAGCTTCGACGACGAGCGGCTCGGCCAGGGCCGGCAGAACGCGACCGCGTTCCTGCGCGAGCATCCGGACGTGACGCAGAAGATCCTGCAGAAGCTCCAGCTCGAGCTCGGGCCCGAGCAGGTCGTCTCGGCACGGCTGCTGCCCGCCGTGGCCGACGAGGACGCGAGCCAGAACGGCAAGGCGAAGAAAGCCGCCGAGATCGCGGAGGAGCTGGCCGAGGAGGTCGCAAGCGGCTAGTCGCCGGGTCACTGCCTTACGCGAGTTGCAGGGCGGCCGCGTCGAGATCGAGCTCGACGAAGCGCCCTGGCGGACGCTGCCGGTGGACGCCGTGGTGCGAGCGGGCGTGGTCCTCGGCCGGGAGTTCGACCGGGCGACCGCACGTGACCTCGCGCGGGCCCTGCGGCGGAGCGAGGCGCTCCGGACAGCCGGCCGTGCACTCCGCTTCCGAGACCTCTCCGCGAAGGCCCTCGACGAGCGGCTCGCCCGCCGCTCGGTACCCCCCGCCGCCCGCGCGGAGGCGGTCGAGGCCCTCGAGCGGGCCGGGGTCCTCGACGACGGCCGGTTCGCGGCCGGCCGCGCCGAGGCGCTCGCCGGCCGGGGTTACGGCGACGCCGCGATCCGGGCGGATCTCGAGCGGCAAGGCGTCGGCCCGGCGGGTGCCGAGGCTGCGATCGCCGGGCTGGAGCCGGAATCTGTCCGGGCCGAGCGGATCGCCGCCCGGCGGGGACGGACCGTGACGACCGCCCGCTACCTCGCCGCGCGCGGCTTCGAGCCCGAGCTCGCGGAGGCGGTTGCCGGGGAGCTCGTTGCGGGTGACTCGGAGGAACGGTAGGATCCCGGCACGCTTCATCCGACATTTGCCTGCACAAGACGCATTTCCGAAAACTCGACCGACGGCCGTTGACACCGACTCCCTTCACCAGAGACCCCGAGGTGCGCCGCTGACGCCGGCGTGACGCGCGCTGTTCTCCGGGCCGCGGTGGGCCCGAACGAGTTTCGGCACGTCCAGTGCCTCCGAATGCCGGGTGGCCAACCCACCAGCTGGAGGACGTCGTGCTCGGGATCGGAATCGCCATCGGGATCGCAGCGGGAACGGCGCTGGCGACGGTCGCGATCATGGTGTTCGGCGCGACGGGCGTCGGCAAGGCGCGCCGCCTCCGCAGACAGCTGATCGAGGACGGCGAGCGCGAGGCCGACGCGCTCCGCCGCGAAGCGCAGATCGAGGCGCGCGAGCAGGCTGTCAAGTTGCGCGCCGAGATCGAGGCCGAGGTCGCGGAGCGCCGCAACCAGATCCTGAAGATCGAGGAGCGCGTGCTCGCCCGCGAGGAGGAGATCGAGGCGAAGCTGACCGAGCTCGGCCGCCGCGACCAGGGACTCGCCGACCGCGAGACGCACCTCCGAGAGCTGCAGGACGCCCTGAAGGACGCGAAGAACGCCCAGCTGGTCGAGCTCGAGCGGATCGGCGGCATGACGCTGGGCGAGGCGAAGGCGCACCTCCTCGAGCGGGGCGAGGAGCTCGTCCGGCACGATCTCGCGCGACGCGTCCGGCAGCTCGAGGAAGAAGCGCGCACGGAGTCGAAACGGCGTGCCCGGAACCTCGTCGCCGACGCGCTGCAGCGTGTCGCCGCGAGCCACGCCGCGGAGACGACTGTCTCGGTGATCGAGCTGCCGTCCGACGACATGAAGGGCCGCATCATCGGCCGCGAGGGTCGCAACATCCGCTCGCTCGAGCACCTGACGGGCGTCGACTTCATCATCGACGACACGCCGCACGCCGTCGTGCTCTCGTCGTTCGACGGCATCCGCCGCGAGATCGCGCGGTTGACGCTGACGAAGCTGATCGAGGACGGCCGGATCCACCCTGCGCGGATCGAGGAGATGTACTACCAGTCGAAGGCGGAGATCGACGACCTCGTTCGCCAGGCGGGCGAGCAGGCCGTGTTCGAGGCGAACTGCGGCGAGTTCCACGAGGAGCTCGTGAAGATCCTCGGCCGGCTGCGCTACCGCACGAGCTACGGCCAGAACGTCCTCAAGCACACGCTCGAGGTCACGCACCTGGCGGGGATCATGGCCTCCGAGCTCGAGGCGAGCACGAAGACCGCGAAGCGCGCGGCGATGCTGCACGACGTCGGCAAGGCGATGACACACGAGATCGAGGGCTCGCATGCGCTGATCTCCGCGCAGCTCGCGCGCCGCTACGGCGAGTCGCAGGGTGTCGTCCACGCAATCGAGGCGCACCACTACGAGGTGCAGCCGCAGACGGTCGAGGCGGTGCTGCTGATCGCAGCCGACGCGATCTCGGCGTCGCGACCCGGCGCGCGCGGGGAGAGCCTGGAGCACTACATCAAGCGTCTCGCGTCCCTCGAAGAGCTGGCGGCGGGCAAGCCCGGCGTCGAGAAGGTGTACGCGCTTCAGGCCGGCCGCGAGATCCGCGTGATCGTCAGGCCCAGCGACGTCGACGACGACACCGCCGTTCTCCTCTCCCACGAGATCGCGCGGGAGATCGAGGATCAGCTCGAGTATCCCGGGCAAGTCAAGGTGACCGTGATCCGCGAGAGCCGGGCGATCGACGTGGCGCGGAACCACGCGTCGCTGCAGGCTCCCGAGCCGGAGCCCGGCTCGATCCACGCGGCCTGAGGGGGTTGACCCGCCGCCTGACGGGTACGCCATTCTCGGAGCAACCGAGAAGGAGGCTGCCGTGGATGCGCCGACGTTCATCAAGCGCACGGCCGAGTCGACGGGTCTCGACAAGGAGCACGCCGAGCGCGCCGTACGAGCGATCCTCGTGACCCTCGGCACCCGCATCGACCCGGGCGAGGCCGACGATCTCGCAGCGCAGCTGCCGGAGGCTTTTCAGCCGTACCTGCGCCACGATGGAAAGGCCGAGCCGTTTCCGCCGGAGGAGTTCGTGCGCCGGATCGTCCACGTCGTCCCGCTGAGCAACGAGCAGGCGAGGCGCGCGGTGCGCGCCGTCTTCGGAGTTCTCTCCGAGGCGGTGAGCGAGGGCGAGCTGGAAGACGTCCTCCTGCAGCTCGACGCCGACTACAGCGGGCTCGTCGGCATGCCGACCGGTCGCAACCTGCAGCGGCTGTAGCTCAGGCGGCGGCCGATGCGCAGCGTCCCGCGCGACGAGAAAGAGACCGTCACGAAAGCGAGTCCTCGCTCGGTCGACGACACCGTGTCGCGTCTCACCGAGCTGCTGGACAAGAGGGGAATCAAGCTGTTCGCGGTGATCGATCAACGCGCCGAGGCACGCGACGCCGGACTCGAGCTCCGCGAGACCGTCCTCGTGATCTTCGGCGACCCGGCCGTCGGAACGCCGGTGATGGTCGACTCGCCGCTTGCCGCGCTGGACCTGCCGCTGAAGGTGCTGATCTGGGCCGACGACGGTGTGACCAAGGTCTCCTACACGGCGCCGAGCGCGCTCGCTGCGAGGCACCACCTCGATCCCGACCTCGCTGAAAGGCTCGCGGGCATCGACACGATCACCGACGCGCTCGTGGCCCCGTAACAGCCGCGACGAGGTGCTGCACGGTCGTTTCGTAGGCGAGCTCGATGCCGGGTTTCCGTGCGGCCCGAATGAAGGCGTTGCGCGCGCGCGCGATCGTGGCCGAACGTGAGCTGCTCGAGGACGATCATCCTCCTCGCGGCCCTGGCAAGCGCTTCCCCGGCCGCCAGGCCCATCACGCCCGCTCCCACAACGAGTCGAGCATCGAGGCCAGGATCTCCTCCCCGGTCATACCACACCGAGCAAAACCCCAGCAGAACGCGGCGCACGTCACGTGGCCGAGTGCAACCACCCAAAGCCGAGCATCGGCTCGAGTGTGAATCGCATCACGAGGTCTGTCGACATCGGTTGAGCTGAGAACGGACCTCGCACTTCGGCCTTGAATCACGGGCGCGGCTCTAATCTCGCGTCGATGCCAAACGAACCTCAGGTCGCAGCCGACGCGTTTGCCTACCTCGACATCGGCGACCCATTGGTCGCGTGGCTCGTCTACCGCGGTGAGCTCGTCACCGCACGGCGCACGCATCCCAACACGCTGAGCTTCTGGGCGGCTGGCTATCTGCGGCATCTGGCACTCAACGCGCATCGCGGATGCGCGCGTACCTTCGCCGCGAGCTGCACGGTGACGCCCCAATCTGGGAGACACTGGTCGACGGTCGCGCGCTCGTGTTCGGCACGTCACTTCGCCAAGCGGCATACGAGGTGGTCAGGGCAGAGTGGCCGCAGTCGCTTGCTCTTCTCGAACTCTCGCGGGTCGCGCCGTATCTCGACTCTGATGTCGGTCTGATCAGCGCCTTCGTCGTCAACGACGATCGAGGGGAGCGAGTGTGCTACTACCTCAATTTTGTTGATGCCGAGAACCCTGATTTTCTCGAACGGTTCGGTGAGTACAACGGTCCTAAGAACACGCAGGACCTCAACGCCTCATCGAAGTTGGTTCTCCGTAATCTGACGCACCGCGAGTTTCAGCTTGGCTGAGGCCAGCAGTTTGCGAATTGTCAGTTCATGGGCCGTGCAGGGATCGAACCTGCGACCTTGGGATCAAAAGTCCCGAGGGAACCGCTGCGGTGGATAGCTCAAGCTGAAGTAGAGCGCGAGCTGTGCGTCAACCGGCCGCTGCCGGAGCTGTAGCCGTTGCCCGCGCTGCCGCCGCCGCTGCGCTGGCTCTGCTCCGACTTTCTGGCTGCCGGCGGCGACCGCGTACCACTCGGCGCCGACGTTCCTCAGGCCTCGCCTGTTGTCTGGTTGGGGTGCTTGTCGCGGCTGAAGGTGTACAGCGGGTGTCTCGCATAGGTCACCTAGGAGCGTCCGTTGTGCTGCGCGGTGACTTTGAGCAGGGATTGACGCACGCTGACGAGCAGGCTCGCGAGCGATCCAATTGCGATCCCGACAGCGCCGAGAGCGGCAAGCACGAGAGGAGGCAGGACGGTGATGCCGCGTTTGTGATCGGCCCGTGTTTCTTGACAAGCGTGGACGTGACGATAAAGTCCGGCGCTTAAGCAACGACCATTGGGAGGCTTTTCAGTCTTGGGTCGGATTCACCCTCGTTGCTGCGGCCAATCGTCTGCTCGTCGGGCCACATCGGTGATGTGCCTTGGGCGAGGGCAGCGGACGCGAACGCGTGTGGTTCGGGGCACGTTCCGACGCGACGACGAGTTCCTGCAGCTCGACGGAGGGAGTAACTAGCTCGAACTCCCCGGTCTCGGGGCGTGGGCGGAGCCAGCGGAGTCTTCAACGGAAGTAGGAGACGTATGACCGAGAGCGCCCCGGCCACCAGCGGACCGCTTCACCATTTTCTGCACGTCCTCTCGCGGCGTCGCTGGGTCGTCCTCGCCGCGATCGTCGTCGTCCCCCTCGTCGCAGTGGCCGTCTCACTTCGACAGGTACGCCTCTACGAGGCGTCGGCCGACGTTCTGCTCAGCCACCAGGATCTTGCGAGCACGCTCACCGGGACGCAGAACCCGGACGTCTCCCAGGCGGCCGATCGCGTCGCGGAGACGCAGGCAAGGCTCGCGCGAGTACGGCCGGTCGCTACGCGAACGCTGAGAGCCGCCGGCCTCACCGACGAGACGGCGGGCGAGTTCCTCGCAAACTCCGGCGTCTCGGCTACGCCCAACGCCGATCTCCTCGAGTTCCGGGTTACCGACAGGCAGCCGGCGCGCGCGGTGCGGCTTGCGACCGAATACGCACGCCAGTTCACGATCTATCGCCGCCGGCTCGACACGGGGACGATCGTTCGCGCGCGGAAGGAGGTACGCGCGCAGATCAACCGGCTCAAAGCGGCCGGCAAGGACAACTCGCCGCTCTACGCGACCCTGATCGGCAAGGATCAGCAGCTGGCGACGATGGCGGCGCTCCAGAGCTCAAACGCGTACGTCGTCCAGTCGGCAGACCAGGCGACAAAGGTCCAGCCTCGCCCGGTTCGAGCCGGCGTGATGGCGGGCGTGATCGGCTTCGTCCTGGGCATTGGACTCGCCTTTCTCCTGGAGGCGCTCGATACGCGGGTCCGGTCCGCGACAGAGATCGGCGAGCGGCTCGGCCTGCCCCTGCTGGCACGTCTTCCGGAGCCGCCGCGCAAGGTCCGGTCCGCGAACGGCCTCGTCATGATGGACGACCCCTCCGGTCATGAGGCCGAAGCTTTCCGGGTGCTCAGGACGAACCTCGACTTCGTCAACCTCACGACGGGGGCGCGCACGATCATGATCACGAGCGCCGTCGAGGGGGAGGGGAAGTCGACGACCGCTGCAAACCTCGCCGTCGCGCTTGCCCGAGCCGGCAGGCGGGTCGTGCTCGTCGACCTCGACTTGCGCCGTCCGTTCCTGGACCACTTCTTCCGCCTGCCGGGCCCGGGCGTGACGGAGGTGGCGGTCGGGCACGCGCGCCTCGAGGAGGCGCTTGCGCCGATCGCGATTGATGCGAGTGCGAATGGCGCAGCAAAGGACGGCGTCGACGGAAGAAACCGCGACGACCTTGCACCGATGCTCGCGCGCGCGCTGCGTCAGCGCTCCTCCGGCGACGAAGGGGTAGCAGGCTCCGCAGCGGAGAACGGCCACATGCTCGAGCTTCTCCCGTCCGGCCCGCTGCCGCCGAACGTCGGCGAGTTCATGGGTACCGCAGTCCTGGCCAACATCCTGGAGCAGCTCCGCGAGCGTGCGGATGTCGTCCTGATCGACACGACGCCGCTGCTGCATGTCGGCGATGCGATCGCGCTCAGCGCAAAGGTGGACGCGCTCATCGTCGTGACGCGGCTCAACCTCGTCCGCCGGCCCGTCATAACGGAGCTCGTTCGGGTGCTCGAGAGTTGTCCCGCGGCGAAGCTCGGCTTCGTGCTCGCGGGAGCCGAGGCAGACCAGGCCTACGGTTACGGCGGCTACGGCTACGGCGGCTACGGCGCATACCGACCTGCGGCGAGACCTGCGGTGGAGGCGGAACCGCATCCCTCGGCGCAGGAGCTGCACACGTGAACTCTGCCGAGCAGCAAGCGCTCGCACACGCGCCGGCGTACTACGACCAGATCGCCGGGGGGCTCGACGCCCGAACACTCGAGGCCCTGGACAAACGGCGGAAGGCGACCGTGCTGATCAAGGACCGCGGCTGGCTGCTGCGGCGCTTCCTTGCGATCGCCGACGTGACGGGAATTGCACTGGCCTTCGTGCTCGCCGAGGTCGTGGCCGGCGACGGAGGTGGCTTCGCCGGTGGTTCGGCAGAGTACGTGCTCTTCTTCGCCACACTGCCGGGCTGGGTCGTCGTGGCCAAGCTCTACGGGCTCTACGACCGAGATCAGCGACGGAACGGCTACTCCACGGTCGACGACATTCCCAGCGTCTTCCACATGGTGACGAGCGGCGCCTGGCTCTTCTTCTTCGCGGCGACTCTCAGCGGAGTGGCGCACCCCAACCTGACGAAGGTGGGGACGTTCTGGGGGACTGCGATCGGGCTCGTGCTCCTAGGGCGCGCTTCGGCGCGCGCCCTCAGTCACCGCAGCCCGAAGTACATCCAGAACGCGGTCATCGTCGGCGCAGGTGACGTCGGCCAGCAGGTCGCGCGGAAGCTCCAGCAGCATCCCGAGTACGGCATCAACCTCATCGGCTTCGTCGATAGAGAGCCGAAGGAGCCGGATCCCAGACTCGAACACATCGCGCTGCTCGGTGCGCCCGAGCGGCTCCCGACGATCGTGCACCTGTTCGACGTGGAGCGGGTCGTGATCGCCTTCTCTAACGACCGCCACGAGGAGACGGTCGAGCTGATTCGCTCGCTGAAAGAGCTGCGCGTGCATCTCGACATCGTGCCGCGCCTATTCGACATCGTCGGACCGGGCGCCGAGATCCACACCCTCGAGGGCGTCTCACTCGTCGGGCTCCCGCCGTTCGCGCTGTCCAGATCGTCCCGCTTCCTGAAGCGGGCACTCGATCTCGTCGCGTCCGTCGCGGCCCTGATCGTGCTCGTGCCTCTCTTCGGAGTCATCGCCCTGCTGATCAAGCTCGACTCGCCCGGGCCGATCTTCTTCCGGCAGGTTCGCCGGGGTGCGAACGGCAGCACCTTCACGCTCTACAAGTTCCGGACGATGGTGGCCGACGCGGATACGCGCAAGGCCGAGTTCGCGCATCTGAACAAGCACGCCCAAAACGGCGGCGACCCGCGCATGTTCAAGATCGAGAACGATCCGCGGGTAACAAGGGTCGGCCGCCGGCTTCGCCGCTGGCTGTTCGACGAGCTGCCCCAGCTGCTAAACGTCCTCGAAGGTCACATGAGCGTCGTCGGCCCGCGACCGCTCATCCTCGAGGAGGACCAGTACGTCGAGTCGTGGGCGCGTAGGCGCCTGGACCTGAAGCCCGGGATGACCGGCGTGTGGCAGGTACTCGGGCGCAACGCGATCTCGTTCGACGAGATGGTCAGGCTCGACTACCTCTATGTGACGAACTGGTCGCTGTGGAACGACTGTCGTCTCCTCCTGCGGACATGCCCTCTCGTCCTCCGGGGGGACGGCGGTGGCTACTAGCGCGCCGGCACGCCTCCCTGCGGCAGAGCGGCCCCAGCCCCCCGCCCGGCCGTCGAGCCGTCGGCGCCTGCTCGTCTTCGGGATCAACTATGCGCCCGAGCCCACGGGGACTGCGCTGAACACGACGTGGCAGACGGAGGCCCTCAGCGAGCTCGGATGGGACGTCGAGATCGTGACCGGCGTCCCGCATTACCCGATGTGGCGGCGCGTTCCGGCACCGCCGCGCGAGCGCCACGGCGACGTTAGCGTCACGAGGAGGCGTCATTACGTCCCTGCCGAGCAGACCGCCATCCACCGCGGCGTCTACGAGGTCACGTGGGTTGCCTCGGCTCTACCCGCGATTCGCGAGCGGCGCGAAGTCGACG
>VAWW01000107.1 GCA_005884575.1 Actinomycetota bacterium | reverse complement strand
CGCTGGGCGAATCGACGCATTCGAGCGCAGTCAGACCAGAAGGTCTTCGCTCGCCACGACACACGAGATCGCGCGAACTGAGGCGTCAGAGGCGGAGGTGCCAGCGTGAACTTGATCCGCCGCTTCTGGGACTACCTCGCTCACCGCCCGCTCACCTAAGCGGCTGACTAGTGAAACGCTGCGGGGCCCCTAAACAGGACCCCGCTGCGCGTCGCCCGCCTTACTAGTGGTGGAAGTCGAGCCCCGCGACAATCTCGACGGCGATGACCGCAGCGACGACCCAATCGACGACGAGGCAAAAGGGCGGCCACCACCGAGTATCAGCGACAAACTTCGTGCGGTGCTGCCAAAGATCCTTGAGGCCATGCCCCCCGAGGCCAAGGACGAGGAGCCAAGCCGATTCGGTGACGCCGGCCGCGGCAATCACCACGAAGCTCGCCGCCACGCCGCTTTCGACGACGACCCTGGTCTGTCGCCCGTCGGCCACGGCGAACCCGATGTAGACCGACGCGATCAACACCAGCCCGAAAGCGTAAACCGTCGCCGAATCGAGCCACCAGAAGGCAAGTGGCGACGCCGCTTGGAGTCCGCCGAAGACGGCTCCCCAGAGGACGGGTCCACGTGGCGGCTGCGTCATAGCTTTGGTGAGGGGGCACGGTCGTTGCCGAATCCCCAGCCCGTGCCCAGCCAGCGGTTCACACTGACGGGGCTGAGCTACGTGATCTTATGGAGGGCGTAAGACTGGTCCAAAGGAAGTGCACACGTCTGGGCGTTTCTGGAGCGAGGCGCGAGGCGATTTCTCCATTCAGGCGGGACGGCGGAAAGACGCCCGCCGCTACCACGCGATTGGATTATCGTCGCGCCCATGGCCGTCAAGCTCCACCGGTGCTCCACGAAGTGGAAGGTCGGCCCGTGCTGGCGCGTGCAAAAGGCGTTGGACGAGCAGGGGATCGACTATGCACGCCGGGCGGGAAACGCGCGATCACGATCGCGGTCGAACGCGCACCGGCCGCGACCTTCGAAGCGATGTCACGCTCTCGAGCCGCAAACAGGCGACCGTCGCGAGCAGACCGATCAGACCACCGCGGCCGGAAGAGGCTTAAAGCTCTGGTTGCAGGTGAAGGCCTTCCCCGCGCCGTGCCGTTCGTCTGAGGAACGGGATCGCTAGATCCCAGATGTCTCTGGCGCGCTTGGCGTCGGCGTCGCTCGGTAGCGCAAACTGCCGCGACAGCCGTCTGGCGACGATGGCCCGCCCGCTGCCGCGGTGGTCGCGCGCGTCCGCCGCTCCGCTGGATTTGCCTGCAAATCCGCGCGATCGAATTTACGAACCCTACGCGAAAGAAAGGAGCATGCAGCGATGCTGCCACCGCCCTAGCAAGCGCGGCAAGAGCGAGAAAGTCGCTCCTCGACCGTCGGCGACTGAGTTGCGAAGCCGGGCGCGATCTGTTATTTGCACGCGCGCGTGAACTGTTAAACCAGCGCAACCGCCGCCGCGGCGCACCGAACCGGCATTTTGAAACCCCTCAGGGATTTCACGAGGGGATCTATCACCTCGCGGCGCGCGCCAGTGACGAGCGCTATCTGTTTCCGAGCGGCGAGGATCGCCGCTCGTTCCTGCGACAGCTGACTGTCATCGCCGAGCGCTTCGAACTCGCGCTGATCTGCTACGTCATCATGGGGACCCACTACCACGCGCTCTTCGAGTCGCTGACGCGCGGTGGCGTAGCTGAGCAGGCTAATCCGAAGAAGTGGCGGCGGGCGTGTCAGCCACGCTCGCTGCCGCTGCCAGCTTCTTCTGTTCCTTGCGCTCCTGCTTTCGTGCGCGCTTTTCCTTGAGTTCGCGCTCACGGTTCAACTTGCTCATCGTCGTGCGCTTCGCTGTGGACATTCGACCTCGTCTCGTCGGGTGTTGGTCGTTCCGCGTTCGCAAGAAAGGCCCCGTCTCCGGGGCCTTTCGAGTAGCGGGGGCAGGATTTGGACCTGCGACCTCCGGGTTATGAGTCATCCCTCGGAGGGTCAGGCCAGGCTGCTCGCGCTTGAAAGCTTCCGCTCAGAGTAGCTCAGATCATCTCCGGTCGGCTCAGGCGGGCAAAAGTTCTGGCAAAAGTTCGTCGCCCGGCCAGAGAACGTTGTGCCACGACCTGTACCGCGATAGCCTCGCGTGACCGCCCCGTAGGGTTCGCAAACTCAGGCGGCCTCGTATCGGATCGCGAGCTTGCCTTGCGTGTGCGTCGTCGCGAGTGCGGTGAGCGCGTCGGGCGCCTGCGCGAGCTCGTACGTGTCCTGGATGTGCACGCGTAGTGTTCCGTCGGCGAGCAGCCGGGCGAGGCGCTCGAGGTTCTCGGGCGTGGGCGCCGCCATGACGAGTGTGCGGCCGGGGCCTTCGCCGGCGGCCCCGGTGGGCGAGGCGACGCGGCCGCCGTCCTTGACGAGAGATGCCGGGACGTCCGGCGCGTAGTTGACGAGGTCGAGGACGGCGTCGAAGCCGTCGGGGTGCTGGTCGCGCACGGCGGCGGCGAGGTCGCCGTCGCGGGGCAGCAGTTCGCTGAGGCCGAGCTCGCGCAGGTAGGCCTCGTCCTCGGCGAGTGCCGGCGCGACGACGGTTGCGCCGGCGCGGGCCGCGAGCTGGACGGCGAGGCTGCCGACGCCGCCCGTCGCGCCGACGATCAACACCGTGTCCCCGTCGGAGAGGTCGAGCGCGTCGAGCGCGAGCAAGGCGGTGATGCCGGCGAGCGGCGTGGCGCCGGCGATCGCGACGTCGACGCCTTCGGGCGCCCGTCCAATGAACATGTCCTGCGGGACGGCGATCAGCTCGGCCCAGCTTCCGTCGTGCGCGGTCGGGTTGGCGTGTAGGAGGAAGCCGAAGACCGCGTCGCCGACGCGGTAGCGGGTGACGTCGGAGCCGACCTGCTCGACGACGCCGGCGTAGTCGCGGCCGAGGATGACGGGGAACTCATACTCGACCCCCATCTGCTTCAGCATTCCTGTGGCGATCGAGTTGTCGGACGGGTTGATCGAGGAGGCGTGCACGCGCACGAGCACCCCGTGTGCCGCGGGCGTGGGCGCCGGCAGGTCGTCGCGCAGCCGAGGCGGCGTGTCGAAGCCGTCGAGGGTGACTGCTTTCATAGCTCAGGTCCTTTCGTTGTTGGGTCAGTTTTCTGACGCTTATCGGAGCCGTCTCCGAACTGAAGGCTCTTTCTGAAGAAGGGCGGCTTGTCAAGTTGTCGTTGCTGGTTCACCTCCCCGTCGTTGCTCCCGGTCGGATGCTCATCTCTTTCTTGGCGTTGGAGGCACACCGTGTCGGTGGGAGCTGTCTCGGCTTCTCAATTCCATAAGGGGCCGTCAGGCGGCCAAAGCCAAGCGGGAGCTTGCCGGGACAGAAGTGGCGCCGGTTCGTGGCGCGGGCTTGAACGTTCGTTGCGGGAGAGCATGTGCCAGGCGGCGATCAGGATCTTGCGCGCGACCGCGGCTTTCGCGGCGTTCGTGTGGCGGGAGCGGCGACCGACGTCGAGGTAGAGCTCGTGCCAAGGATTCGATTCGCGCCACGCCTGTTGGGCGGCCTCGACGGCGGCCCAGCCAAGCAGCCGCGAGCCCGACTTGCTGAGCGGGCCGCTGCGCGCTCGACCGTCACCCGATTGGCGGACGCGTGGGGCGAGTCGACCGTAGGAGACGAGCTTCTCCGGTCTTGTGAAGCGGTCGATCTCGCCGATCTCGACCGCCATCGTCAGCGCGAGCAGCTCGGCGACGCCCGGAATCGTGTCCAACAGCACTGCGCGCGGGTCGGCCTGGGCGAAGGGCCTCAGCTCCGCCTCGAGCGGCGCGATCCGTGC
>VAWW01000050.1:22520-24576 GCA_005884575.1 Actinomycetota bacterium | reverse complement strand
GGCTCGTCAAGCAGATGGCGACGCTCTACGACACCGAGGTCACGGTCGACGAGCTCCGGGAGGATCTCGGCCAGGTCTCGAGGGAGTCCCTCCTGGAGGAGTTCCAGGAGGATGCGCGCGACGCGTACGCCGCGAAGGAGGAAGAGCTGACGCCCGACCTGATGCGCGAGCTCGAGCGCTTTGTGATCCTGCAGGTCGTCGACCAGCGCTGGCGCGAGCACCTCGACGCGATGGACTACCTGCGCGAGGGAGTCCACCTGCGTGCCATGGCCCAGAAGGATCCGCTCGTCGAGTACCAGCACGAGGGGCACCTCATGTTCATCGAGCTCGGTGCGGCGATCCACGAGGAGGTCGTGCTGACCCTGTTCCATGCGCAGCTCGCGCCCGAGGAGGCGGACGAGCTGCAGCGTGCGCAGGAGGCCGCGGGCGTGAACGGCGGGGGGCTGCAGTACGAGCACCAGTCGCTGGCGGGAGCGGAGGCGATCGCGGCCGCAGGCGGCGGTGGAGCCGGCACTGCGACCGCGACGCTCGCGATGTCGGGCGGTGGGACGACGTCGACGGCGGCGCCACGCCCGATCGTCAAGTCGGAGCGCGAGAACATCGGCCGCAACGAGCCCTGCTGGTGCGGCAGCGGCAAGAAGTTCAAGAAGTGCCACGGCGCTTAGCCGCGCGAAGTCCGGCCCGGCTGCGCCGGGCGATGATGACTTCGCGCGGACCTTGCCGCTGACGGTGGGCGTTTGCGGCGAACGCCGGCTCAGCCGGCATTCGCGGCGGATGCCCGGCTCCCGTCACGGTCCGTCGTTCCACGTCCCGTCGCGTTTGACCACGTCTGGGGTCTGTCCCTGGCCACGGCCCGAAGGGTCGTGACCAAAGAGTCCCGTCCGGACATGGACTTCGTGCCGAGTGTGTGACTTTGGCTCGACAGTCGGCTCGCTCGGACATGGTCGGGGACAGGTCTCGCGCGTTGGCTACCATCGCCGGGTGGCCGACGAAAGCGCACAGCCGCTCGAGCAGCAGCTCGAGGAGATCAGGGCCCAGCTCGGCTGGGTCCGTGATTACCTTTGACCCGGACGCGCTGAGGACGCGGGCCACCGGGCTCGAGCAGGAGATGGGCGAGCCCGGCTTCTGGGACGACCAGCAGCACGCGGCGCAGGTCTCCTCCGAGCACGCGCGCCTGACCCGGAGGCTCGACCGCTACGACCGCCTCCAGCGCGACTACGACGACGCGACGGAGCTGCTCGCGATGGACGGCGACCTCGCCGGCGAGCTGGAGGCCTCGATCCGTCCGCTGCGCGCGGAGCTCGAGCGGCTGCAGGAGGACGCGCTCTTCACCGGCGAGTACGACGCGGGCGACGCCGTCGTCACCATCCACGCGGGCGAGGGCGGCACCGACGCCCAGGACTGGGCCGAGATCCTGCTGCGCATGTACCTCCGCTGGGCCGAGCGCCGCGGCTTCAAGGCCGAGCTCGTCGAGGCGAGCCCGGGGGAGGAGTACGGGCTCAAGTCGGCGAAGCGCGGCGTCCACCGGCTCGTCCGGCTGAGCCCGTTCGACCAGGCGCACCGCCGCCACACGAGCTTCGCGCAGGTGATCGTCGCGCCGCTCCTCGCCGACGACATCGAGCTGGACATCAAGGACGACGACCTGCGGATCGACACCTACCGGGCCTCGGGCGCCGGCGGCCAGCACGTCAACAAGACGGATTCGGCCGTCCGGATCACGCATGTCCCGACGGGGATCGTCGTCCAGTGCCAGAACGAGCGCTCGCAGGCGGCGAACAAGGACACGGCCATGAAGATCCTCCGTTCGCGCCTCGCCGAGCGGCTCGAGGAGGAACGCGAGGAGGAGCTGGCGAAGGAGCGGGGAGCCGTCGTCTCGACCGGCTTCGGGAGCCAGATCCGCAGCTATGTCCTCCATCCCTACCAGCTCGTCAAGGACCTCCGCACCGACTACGAGGTGGGGAACGCGCAGGGCGTCCTGGACGGGGATCTCGATGGGTTCATCCGGGCGTACCTGCTCTCCAAGGCGACTGGGAACGTCCTGTAATTGCGTTAGAGT
>VAWW01000050.1:1720-22507 GCA_005884575.1 Actinomycetota bacterium | reverse complement strand
TGCGGACGTGACGGATCTCCAGACCGACATCCCGACGGCGGTCGCCGACTTCGAGCCCTATGCGCAGCGGCAGGCGCCGAGCGCTGGGGCGATGATCGTGTTCGACGGGGTGACGAAGATCTACGAGCCGGACGTTGCCGCGCTGAACGACGTCTCGCTCGTGATCGAGAAAGGCGAGTTCGTCTTCGTCGTCGGCGCCTCCGGGTCGGGGAAGTCGACGCTGGTCCGGCTGCTGCTGAAGGAGCTCGAACCGACCGACGGGCGCATCCTCGTCGGCGGCCGCGACCTGACGCGGCTCAAGCACAGCAAGGTGCCGCTGCTGCGCCGGAACATCGGCTGCGTGTTCCAGGACTTCAAGCTGCTCCCGAGCCGGACCGCGGCGGAGAACGTCGCCTATGCGCTGAAGGTGCAGGGCGAGAGCCGCGGCTCGATCCGCCGCAAGGTGCCGGAGGTGCTGAACCTCGTCGGCCTCGCGCACAAGATGAACTCGCTGCCCGACGAGCTCTCCGGGGGCGAGCAGCAGCGCGTCTCGATCGCGCGCGCCGTCGTCAACCATCCGCCGCTCCTGGTCTGCGCTGCTCTACCGGATCAACCGCGCCGGGACGACGATTCTCATGGTCACGCACGACCGCGAGATGGTCGACAAGATGCGCAAGCGCGTGATCGCCCTCGAGCACGGCAGGCTCGCGCGCGACGAGCGGCGCGGAGGATACGCAGAAGAGTGAGCCGCCTTCGGCTGATGATCTCCGAGGCGTGGTCCTCGATCGCCGCCAACGTCTCGACGACGTTCGCAGCGACGACGACCGTGCTGATCGGGATGTTCCTGCTCGGCCTATTCATCGCGCTCGGCACGTGGGTGCTCTCCTGGAGCCACCACATCAAGGACCAGCTCCGCGTCAACGTGTACTTCGTCGGCGACGCGCCGAAGCCGCAGGAGCAGAAGGTGCTCGTCCGGCTGACCCACGATCCACGCGTCGCGCGCGACGGCGTCAAGTACGTCTCGAAGGAGACGGCGCTCAAGCAGCAGATGCAGAAGTACCCGGAGCTCTACAAGGCAGGGACGTTGCCGTCGAACCCGCTGCCGGACAAGCTCGTCGTCACACCCGCGAAGGGCGAGAACACGGAGTCGCTCGGGCGCTCCCTGCTCCAGGCGCACCTGCCCGGGGTCGACGACGTGCAGTGGGGGGCGAAGACCGCCCGCAGGGTGCTGACGGTCGCGAAGGTGGTCTCGCTCGTCTTCCTCGTCGCCGTGATCTTGCTCGTCGTCGCGTCAACGCTGCTGATCGCGAACACGATCCGGTTGTCGATCTTCGCCCGCAGGCGGGAGGTCGAGGTGATGAAGCTCGTCGGGGCGACGAACTGGTTCATCCGCGGCCCGTTCATGCTCGAGGGGTTGATGTGCGGCCTTGTGGGATCGATCGCGGCCGTGTTCCTGCTCGTCCTGGGCAAGGAGATCGCGCTGCCGTCGATCATCGGCCATCTCCACAGCGGCTCCGACGTACATGCGCTGCCGTTCACGCTGAATGCGCTGGCGCTCGTCGTCGCCGGGCTGCTGCTGGGCGCGGCGGGATCGGGCCTGACCCTGCGCCGCTTCCTCCAGGTGTAAAATCGGGCCCGCTCTATGCGGCGAGCGCTCATCCTGGTCGGTCTCGCGGGGCTTCTCGCCACGGCGTTCCTGTTCGGCTTCGAAGTCTCCGCCCGGAACGGATCTGCGGCTGCCCCGCCGGCCGTGAGCGTCGTCGACGCCGTCCGCGCCGACCTCGCGTCGCGCTACTACCGGTCCGTGCCCGGGAGCGTCCTGCGGCTCGGCACCGTGCGCTCGATGCTCGCGGCGCTCAACGATCCGTACACCGAGTACCTCGACGGGCCCGCCTACCGACTGCTGCAGCGGCGGCTCGCCGGGGCCTACAGCGGGATCGGCGTGACACTGCTGCCGGCTCCCGCCGGCCTGATCGTCGTCGCGACGCAGCCCGGGCCGGGGCGCGCCGCGGGACTCCGGGTCGGGGACACGATCACGCGGATCGGCCGCACATCGACTCCCGGTCTCGGCCTCGCGGGGGCACTGGGACGGATCACCGGTCCGCGCGGGACGACCGTCCGGCTCGTCGTCCTGCGCGGTGACGTCATCCACAACCTCGAGGTCCGCCGCACCAGTGTCCGGGCGCCGGGCGTCTCGGGCCGCCGGCTCTCGTTCGGGGGCCGGATGTACGGCTACCTGCGAGTCACGACGTTCCGCCGCGGCTCGGCCGCGCGGCTCGCGGTGGAGATCCGGCAGCTCAAGCGGGCCGGCGTCGACGGCCTCGTGCTCGACCTGCGCGAGAATCCCGGCGGCCTGCTCGACGAGGCCGTGAAGGTCTCGTCCCTCTTCCTGCCGCGCGGCACCGTCGTCTCGCTCCTCGGCGCCCACCATCCGCTCGAGGTCTACTCCGCGTCCGGCCATCCGCTCGCGCCGAAGCTCCCGCTGACGGTGCTCGTCGACGGTTTCAGCGCGAGTGCGGCCGAGGTCGTCGCGGCCGCGCTGCAGGACAACGGGCGCGCGAAGCTCGTCGGCGACCACACGTACGGGAAGGCCGTCGTCCAGTCGATCGACCCGCTCGCGAACGGCGGCGCGCTCGCGCTGACGACGGCGCGTTACTTCACGCCGACGGGACGGGACATCTCGCGCGTCGGCGTCCGTCCGGACGTGCGCGTGCTCGAGGACGCGCGGACGCCGCTCGACGACGGGCTCGCCGCCGCGCTCACGACGCTGGCCGCCGCGACGAGCTAGGCCCCCGCCGGCGGCAGACGGCTACCCTCCATAAGTGTCACAGCGCTCCGGAAAGACGCCGCCGCGGAAGACGAAGCGGCCGAGCCGCTCGCAGCGGTACGCCGCGCGCGAGGGGCTCCACAGGCCGGCTGTCGAGCTGACGGTCAGCCTGCCGCAGCGGCAGACCGAGCCCGAGTCGGTGGTCGCGCATCTCGGCCCGACGAACTCGGGCAAGACGCACGACGCGCTCCAGTTCCTCTCGGAGGTCGGCCGCGGCGTCTACGCGGCGCCGTTGCGGATGCTCGCGCAGGAGGGCCACCGCCGCCTCGGCGAGCGGCTCGGCGCGGACAGGGTCGGCCTCGTCACCGGCGAGGAGCGCATCAACGAGCACGCGCCGATCGTCTGCTGCACCGCCGAGATGGCACCGATGCGCGGCGAGGTGCTCGTGCTCGACGAGGTGCAGTGGGCCGAGGACGAGGAGCGTGGCTCGGCGTGGACGCGGCTGATGCTCGGGGCGGAATACCGGCACATCCTCCTGCTCGGCGCGGTCGAGGCGCTGCCGCTCGTCGAGAACGCCTTCCCGGAGGCGGAGATCAAGTTCTTCGAGCGGAAGGCGCCGCTCGACTGGATCGGCGGGCGCTCGATCGAGGGGCTGCGACCGGGATCGGTCGTCGTCGCGTTCTCGCGGAAGGCCGTGCTCGCCCTGGCGGGCGAGGTGAACCTGCGCCATCCGGACCGGGTCGCGGTGCTCTACGGGGCGATGCCCTTGTCTTCCCGCCGCGAGGAGATCGAGCGGTTCACGAGCGGTCGCGCGGACGTCTGCGTCGCGACCGACGTGCTCGGCCACGGCGTCAACCTCCCCTGCGAGACGCTGCTGTTCGCCGAGACGACGAAGTTCGACGGCGAGTCCCGCCGGAGCCTCGAGCCATGGGAGATCGCGCAGATCGCGGGGCGCGCGGGCCGCTTCGGCTTCCACGAGAAGGGACACGTGGGTGTGCTGACGGGAATCCCGTGGGCGAAACCGGATCCGGCACTCGTCCGCGACGCGCTGACGCCGACGGTCGAGCTGCCGGGCGGTCACCGCGGCTACCGGATCGTCGACACGGGGCGGCTGCGGCCACAGCTGTCCGATCTGAACGTGTCCACGCCCGAGGAGCTCGCGCCGGCGCTGCGGGCGTGGCGGAACGTGGCGCTCTCGCTGATCGGCGCCGACAGCTGGCTGACGGTCGAGTCGATCGCGCCGCTGCTCGCGCGGCTCGACGCGGTGCTCGAGTCGTTGCGCAGGCACCGCCGGAAGCTCGACGTCGAGACGGTCTGGAAGCTGATCAACGCGCCGATCGACGAGGACGACGGGCCGCTGCTCGGCGAGCTGGCCGCGGCGGTCGCGCGCGACTCCGGCGCGCAGCAGCAGCTGCGGTGGCTGCTCGACCCGGGGCGGCTCACCGAGGCGAGTCTCGAGGAGGCGGAGCTCGCCGCGCGCCAGGCCGCGATCCTGCGCTGGTTCGCGCTCCAGTTCGAGGGCGTCGGCGGCGTGACGCTGGAGAAGGCTGCATTACTGGAGGAGGCCGCCGCCCTCGCCGTGATCGAGCACCTACGCGCCGAGATCGAGTCGCCGACGATCGGCCGCTGCCGCAGCTGCGGCGCAGTCACCGCGCCGTGGGCAACCCTGTGCGACCGCTGTTTCCAAGCCCGCGGCTACCGCGAACGCCGCCCGCGCGCCAGATAGCCCTGGGGGCCCGGGCTCCGTCAGGTCTGGCTGCGGCACCACTCGAGCACGGCTGCGGCATGCGTGTCCGGCGGGAAGACCGGATAGAAGACCTGCTCGACCGCGCCGTCGCGGACGACGAGGGTGAGCCGCTTCAAAAGCGTGTGGCCCGCTGCCTCGAACGTCGGCAGGTCAAGCGCCCGCGTCAGCGCGAGGTCCGTGTCGGTGAGCAGCGGGAACGGCAGCCTGAGCCGCTCGACGAGCTCACGCTGGTACTCCGTGTCCTGCGTCGACAGCCCGGCGACAGCCGCGCCCACGGCGCGCAGGTCGGCTGCGTGATCGCGAAAACCGCACGTCTCGGGCGTGCAGCCACGCGCGCCGGGGATCTCGTCCCAGTCCGGAACGAGCGGCCGCTCGTCCGGCCTGCCCGTGCGCGGAAACGCGTACACCACGAGCCGCTCGGCGCCGTCGGGCACGACGTCCACCCGCATCGAGCCGCCGTCAGTCGACGGAAGCGCGATCGGCGGCATGTGGGCGCCGCGAAGGTGATCCGCCGCGCCGTCGTCCTCGGGGACGGGCAGGTTCGGCGGCAGGATCGTCGGGTCGTAGCTCATGCGCGCGGCGACCAGGGTTCGGGTAGCCGGTCGCGCACCAGCTCCACCGCGCCCTCGAGCGGGATCCGCTCCTGCGCCAGCGAGTCGCGGTCGCGGATCGTGACCGTGCCGTCGTCCAGCGTCTGGTGGTCGATGGTCAGTGCCCACGGCGTGCCGATCTCGTCCTGCCGCCGGTAGCGCTTGCCGATCGCGGCCGACGCGTCGTACTCGACGGCCATGTGCGGACGCAGCGCCTCGTACAACGCCCGCGCCCGCTCGACGAGCGCCGAGTCGTTCCCGACGAGCGGCAGCACGGCCGCCTTCACGGGCGCGATCCGCGGATGCAGTCGCAGCACCGTCCGCGGCCGCTCCTCGATAACTTCCTCGTCGTACGCATCCACCATGAACGCCAGGGCCGCGCGGTCCGCTCCGGCCGCCGGCTCGACCACGTGCGGGACGTACCGCTCGTCCTGGCCGATCCACTCGAGCTTCGTCCCGGAGTGCTCCGCGTGCGCGCGCAGGTCGTAGTCGCCGCGGTTCGCGATGCCCTCCAGCTCGGACCAGCCGATGGGGAAGAGGTACTCGAGGTCGCTCGTCGCGGACGAGTAGTGCGACAGCTCGTCCGCCTCGTGCGCACGCACGCGCAGGTGCGACTCCCGCAGCCCCAGCTCGACGTACCACCGCCGCCGCGCCTCGACCCAGAACTCGAACCACTGCTGCGCCTCGGCGGGGGGCACGAAGAACTCCATCTCCATCTGCTCGAACTCGCGCATCCGGAAGAGGAAGTTGCCGGGCGTGATCTCGTTGCGGAAGCTCTTGCCGATCTGTGCGATCCCGAACGGCGGCTTCACGCGCATCGATGACGTCACGTTCTTGAAATTGACGAAGATGCCCTGCGCCGTCTCGGGCCGGAGGTACGCGCGCGACGAGTCCTCGCGCATCGCGCCGACGTACGTCTCGAACATCAGGTTGAACTCGCGCGCCTCCGTGAGATCGCACTCCGGCGTCTCGCCCGGATGCTTCGACGGCTTCCTGCCGCACTGCGCATTCTCGAGGTCGTCGGCTCGGAAGCGGAGCTTGCAGGTCCGGCAGTCGACCATCGGGTCGGAGAACCCGGCGAGGTGCCCCGAGGCGACCCAGACCTTCGGGTTGAGGATGATCGCGGAGTCGAGCAGCACGATGTCCTCGCGCTCCTGCACGAGCGCCCGCTGCCACTCCGCCTTGACGTTCTGCTTCAGCAGGACGCCGTAGTGGCCGTAGTCGTAGGACGAGCCGAGGCCGCCGTAGATGTCCGAGGACGGGAAGACGAACGCGCGCCGGCGGGCCAGCGCGGCCACCTTCTCGATCGTCGCGACGCCTTCGTACGTCTCGGGCATGGGCGGCAGGCTATCGACGGAGGGCAGGGAAGGCGCCGCCCTCCGTCGGCGAGCAGTTACTGGCGGCCGCTGCTGAAATCGAGCGGGGAGAGGCCCTTCGAGAGGGCGACGAACGACGCGACGGCGACGAGGGCCAGTACGGCGATCAACGTGAGCTTCTGCAAGATGTGCACCTCCCCTCGCCTAGAAGTGAAAGTCCTGCAGGGCTTCGGCGGCGCGGCGGTAATGGGCAGCGGCGGCCTCGGCGGAGCCGCGCGAGGTGTCGAGGTCCGCCTTCGCGATCCAGGCCGCGGCACGGTGGCCAACGGAGCCGAGCTGCTCGAACGTCCGCTCGGCGGCGTCGAGGGGCGGGAGCTCGACGAGATCGGTGGCGCTCATCGCGTCGAGAGATAGGCGCCGGCGCCTCGAGGCGTGCCCCCGTTTGTCGACTTCGGCGGCGCTAGCCGCGCAAAAGCAGCTGTGTGCAGCGGAAAAGCGCCATCGGCCGGCCGTCCGGCGCCGTCACCGTCGCGTCCCAGATCTGGGTCGTCCGGCCGCCGTGGACGAGCCGCGCCTCGCACTCGATCGTCCCCTCCTGCGTCGACCGGAGGAAGTTCGTCTTCAGCTCGATCGTCGTGAACCCGAGCGCGCCCTCCGGCAGGCTGAGCATGCAGCCGTAGCCGCAGGCCGTGTCCGCCAGGGCCACGACCGCAGCAGCGTGGAGGTACCCGTTCGGCGCCAGGTGATGACGCTGGACGTCCAGTCGCGCCCGCGCCAGCCCGGGCTCGCCGTCGTAGACGTCGACGCCGAGATGACCGGGCAGGAGCTCGGAGCCCGCGTGGCTGAGGCCGGCGAGGTCCACGGCCGCCGACCCTACACTTGGCTCCCATGGCCAAGCCGCAGGGCGAGAAGCTGATCGTCGACAACCGTCGTGCCCGCCACGACTACCAGCTGATGGACCGGGTCGAGGCCGGCCTGGTGCTCACCGGCACGGAGGTCAAGTCCCTCCGGGACGGCCGCGCTTCCCTCACGCAGGCCTACGCCGAGATCCGCGACGGCGACGCCTGGCTCGTCGGCGCCGAGATCCAGACGTACGACCAGGGCAACCGTGCGAACCACGATCCCGCACGGCCGCGGAAGCTCCTGCTCCACCGGCGCGAGATCGACTCGCTCTACGGCAAGGTGCGGGAGCGCGGCCTGACGCTCGTCCCGACGCGGCTCTACTGGAAGGACGGCCGCGCGAAGGTCGAGATCGCCGTCGCCCGGGGCAAGGAGCGGATCGACAAGCGGCGCGACCTCGCCGAGCGGGACGCGAAGCGCCAGGTCGAGCGGGCCTTGAAGAGCCGCCGCGCCTAGCATTAGTCTCGGTCTCCCGACCGCAGGAGGCCCCATGCGACGCGTCTCGCTCAGCGTCAACGGCGACCAGCACGAGCTGGAGCTCGAGCCCCGAGAACTGCTCGTGTACGTGTTACGCGAGCGGCTCGGGCTGACGGGCGCGACCGTCGGCTGCGACACCTCGTCCTGCGGATCCTGCACGGTGCTGCTCGACGGCGAGTCGGTGAAGTCCTGCACCGTACTCGGCGTCCAGGCCGATGGGCACAGGATCACGACGATCGAGGGCCTCGCGGAGAACGGCGCGCTCCATCCGCTCCAGGAGAGCTTCCGGACGCACCACGCGCTCCAGTGTGGCTACTGCACGCCGGGGATGGTCATGGCCGCGGTGAGCCTCCTCGCGGAGAACCCGCGCCCGAGCGAGGCCGAGATCCGGCACGCGCTCGAGGGCAACCTCTGCCGCTGCACCGGCTACCAGAACATCGTCCGCGCGATCGAGGCGGTGGCGTGATGGTCGCCCCGATCGAGCTCGAGATCGGCGAGGCGATCGGCGCTCCCGTCGAGCGCAAAGAGGATCACAAGCTCCTCGTCGGCCAGGCCCAGTGGGTCGACAACATGCGCGTCCCGGGGATGGCCTACATGGCCGTCGTCCGCAGCCCGTACGCGCACGCACGAATCACCCGCGTCGACGTTGCGCCCGCGCTCGCGCATGCCGACGTCGTCGCGGCGTACAGCGCCGCCGACCTGCAGGAGGAGTGGGCGGGGAGCCTTCCGTGCGCGTGGCTGCCGACGGAGGACACGAAGGCGCCGCCGCACCTGCCGCTCGCCGCCGACAAGGCGCGTTACGTCGGCGACGGCGTCGCCGTCGTCGTCGCCTCGAGCCGTGCCGCCGCCGAGGACGCGGCCGAGCTCGTCGAGGTCGAGTACGAGCCGCTGCCGGCGATCGTCGATCCCGAGGCCGCGCTCGCCGAGGGCGCGCCGCTCGTCCACGACGAGCTCGGCACGAACCGGTGCTACACGTGGCGGCTCGACGCGGGCGAGGTCGACGCGCTCTTCGACGAGGCGGAGGTGATCGTCAGGGGGCGCTTCCGCCAGAACCGGCTGATCCCGACGGCGATCGAGCCGCGCGCTGTGCTCGTCCAGCCGCTCCCGGCGAACGGCGAGTTCACGATGTGGTCGACGACGCAGGTGCCGCACATCGCGCGTGTCACGCTCTCCGGCGTCCTGGGCATCCCCGAGGCGAAGCTGCGTGTGATCGCGCCGGACGTCGGCGGCGGCTTCGGCTCGAAGCTCAACGTCTACGCCGAGGAAGCGCTCGCGCTCGGACTCGCGCGGCGGCTCGGCCGTGCGATCAAGTGGACAGAGGGCCGCAGCGAGGGCTACCTGGCGACCATTCACGGCCGCGACCAGTGGCAGGAGATCGAGCTCGCGGCGAACGCGGACGGGAAGATCAGCGCAGTCCGTGCGCGCGTCGTCGCAGCGATGGGTGCGTACCTGCAGCTCGTCACGCCCGGGATCCCGCTGCTCGGCGCCTGGCTGTATGCGGGCGCCTACGACGTCCAGGGGTACAGCTTCGAGTGCACGGGCGTCTTCACCCACACGACACCGACGGACGCGTACCGCGGCGCCGGAAGACCGGAGGCGACGTACGCGATCGAGCGCGCCGTCGACGCGCTCGCCGCGAAGCTCGGCAAGGATCCGGTCGAAGTCCGGCGGCTCAACTTCATCCGCGAGTTCCCGAACGCGATCGCCGCCGGCCTGACGATCGACTCCGGCGACTACGACGCCGGCCTCGACCTCGCGCTCGGGACGGCCGGCTACAAGGAGCTGCGCACAGAGCAGGCTGAGCGCCGGGCTAAGGGTGATCCGAAGCGGCTCGGCATCGGCCTCTCCACGTACGTCGAGATGTGTGGCCTCGCGCCGTCGAAGATCCTCGGGGCGATCCGCTACAGCGCCGGCGGCTGGGACACGGCGACGATCCGCTGCCTCCCGACCGGCACGGTGCAGGTACTCACCGGTGTCTCGCCGCACGGGCAGGGACACGAGACGACCTGGTCACAGATCGCGGCCGACCTGCTCGGCTACGACGTCGACGAGATCGAGGTACTGCACGGCGACACGGCTGTCGTCCCGCTCGGGATGGACACGTACGGCAGTCGAAGCCTCGCCGTGGGCGGTGTCGCGCTCTACTTCGCCGCCGAGCGGATCGTCGCGAAGGCACGGCTGATCGCGGCGCACAAGCTCGGCGTCGAGCCGTCTCAGGTCGACTACGTCCGCGGCCGCTTCACCGGACCCGAGGACTCGATCGCGCTGAAGGACATCGCGCTCGCCGCCTGGACGGCGCACGATCTCCCCGACGGCGTCGAGCCCGGGCTCGAAGCGAGCTTCGTCTACGACCCGCCGAACTTCTCATGGCCTTCCGGCGCGCACCTCGCGGTCGTCGAGGTCGACACCGAGACCGGCAACGTGGAGGTGCTTCGCTACATCGCGGTCGACGACGTCGGCACTGTTGTCAATCCGCTGATCGTCGATGGACAGATTCACGGCGGCATCGCGCAGGGCATTGCGCAGGCGCTCTTCGAGGAGGCGGTCTACGACGACGACGGCAACTTGCTGACGGGGAACATGGTCAGCTATCTCGTCCCGTCCGCGCCCGATCTCCCGTCCTACGAGCTCGATCGGACGGAGACGCCGAGTCCGACGAACCCGCTCGGCGTGAAGGGAGTGGGCGAGACGGGTGCGATCGCCTCGCCGGCAGCGGTAATCAACGCCGTCTGCGATGCGCTCGCCGCGGACGGCGTCACAGACATCCAGATGCCCGCAACACCGGAGCGAGTCTGGCGCGCGCTCGAGGAGGCGAAACGATGATTCCCGCACCGTTCGACTACGAGGTCGCCGAGTCCGTCGAGCACGCCGTCGAGCTGCTCGGCGGGCGGGAGGATGCCAAGTTGCTTGCGGGCGGGCACTCGCTGCTGCCGGTCCTGCGGCTGCGGTTCGCGCGGCCGGCTCTGCTCGTCGACATCGGCCGCATCGAGGCGCTGTCGTACGTGCGCGATGCCGGCGACAGGATCGCGATCGGGGCGCTGACGCGGCACCATGACGTCGTCGGTGCAGCGCTGCTGCAGGAGCACTGTCCGCTCGTCCCCTATGCGGCCGGGCTGATCGGCGACCCGCAGGTCCGCCACCGCGGGACGATCGGCGGCTCGCTCGCGCACGGGGATCCGGCCGGCGACCTGCCCGCGGTGCTGCTCGCGCTGGACGGCGAGGTCGATGTGGTCGGTCCCGAGGGGACGCGCACCATCGCCGCGGCCGAGCTCTTCCGCGGGCCCTTCGAGACCGCGCTCGGTCCGCAGGAGGTCATGACCGAGGTGCGTGTGCCGAAGCTCACCGGCGACCACGGGTGGAGCTACCTGAAGTTCCGGCGCCGCTCGATGGACTGGGCGACCGTCGGCGTCGTCGCGGTGGTGAAGGGAAATGGAAGCATCGAGGAGGCTGCGGTCGGGCTCGTCAGCATGGGCGCCACGCCGCTCCGGGCGCGGGCGACGGAGCAGGCGCTGCTGGCAGGCGAGTCCGACCCTGCGGCACTTGCGGACGATGGGACCGACCCGCCGAGCGACACGAACGGCAGCGCGGAGTACCGGCGCCATCTCGTCCGCGTTCTCGTGCGGCGGGCGCTCGAGGAGGCGAGACCGGGCTGAGCAGCTTCGCAGGCGTGCAGTCGGCGCCGCGGCGAACCCGCTCGGCCCGTGGCTCACCATTCCGCTCGTCGCGCGCGCGCTCGTCGCGCTCCGTATCGGCCTGCTCGCGCACGAGGAGACGATCGCGCCTGGAACGCCACCGCCGGCGGGCCGCTCTTCGCGTCCCTGCTTGGCGTCTGGTGGACGAGCGCCCTCTGGTTCTTCCGCACCATCGGCGTTGGCATTTAGCAGCTAAAATTGGTGGACTGACATACGGGGGCGACCTGGTTTCGACGTGGTCGATTCTCCGGCTGAGCTGCAAGCCGAGGTCCCCGGTAGGCCTCGTAAATCCACCGGGAAACAAAGTAAGTGCGAAGAACGAACTCGCAATCGCTGCCTAACCTAGTTAGCTAGCGACGTCGCCCCGACCTGGGCCCGTGGGTCGGGATCCGGCGCCAGACAACGGGCTCGGCGCCGAGGGAGAGCCAATCGCCCGAGGCGCGACACCGAAGGATGGCTAGCCCGTCGGTAGGTCGGCTGCACACCGGCCGCCGGGCGAATTCCAAGGGCAGCCTACGCTTGTAGATGCTCAGACCGGTGCGTCCGCGGACGCGGGTTCGATTCCCGCCGCCTCCATTTCTCGCCGCCGGTGCGCTCTGGGCCCTGCTCGGGCGGGCTCGCGGGCTGTTCCTTCACCGCCGACCCGTTCGCTCCCTAAAGTCCGCACCCGAGTTTGCCGATCTGGCGCTCATGCTCTCAGTTCGCCCCCTCGCTCCCGCATCGCGGCCGGTCGGCGACGGCTGGGTAGATCGGTGGCTCGCCGCGTGCAGCGACCTCGCCGAGCTCGAGCGCTCGAACCCGATGACGGACGCCGTCATCGACGAGATCTCAGGGCGGATGATCCGGATCGGCGATCAATGGCTCGCCGACTTCGCCTCGTGCAATTACCTCGGGTTCGATCTGGACCGGGACATCATCGCCGCCGTCCCCGAATACCTCGACCGGTGGGGAACCCATCCGAGCTGGTCCCGGCTGCTCGGCAGCCCGGTGCTGTATGAGCAGATCGAGGCTCGGCTCGCTGACCTACTCGGGTGCGAAGACACCCTCGTCCTGCCGACGATCACCCTCATCCATCTCGCGGTAATCCCGGTTCTCGCCCGCGACGGCACGGTCTTCCTCGACCGGCGCGCGCACAAGACGATCTACGACGGCTGCCAGCTTGCAAGGGCGCACGGCGCAACCGTCAAGCGATTCGCCTTCGAAGATCCGGACGACCTGGAGCGCCTGCTGCGCGCGGACCAGTCGGCGACACGGCTCATCTGCATGGACGGGGTCAACAGCATGACCGGCAACGCCCCCGATTTGAACGCGTTTGCACGGGTTGCGCGAGAGTACGACGCGATCCTCTACGTGGACGACGCGCACGGCTTCGGCATCATCGGCGAGCGCGGCGCCGCCGAGCTTTGCCCGTACGGCAAGCGCGGCAACAGCATCGTTCGTCACTTCGGGGAGAGCTACGACAACATCGTCCTCGTTGCGGGTCTGTCGAAGTCGTACTCCTCGCTTGCCGCCTTCATAGCCTGTCCGAGCGAGCTCAAGCGGTTGTTGAAGACCGCTGCACCGCCGTACCTCTATTCGGGGCCATCGCCGATCGCCTCGCTCGCAACCGTGCTCGCCGGCTTCGACCTTAACGAGAAGCGCGGAGACGTCATCCGCGCCGATCTGTGGGAAAAGACGAATCGCGTGCTGCGGCGCCTGCATCGGCTGGGCATCCACACGCCCAACCGCTCCGGGTTCCCGATAGTTGAGATCCCGCTCGCCCGACACGAGGACATCGACCAGGTCGGGCGTTTCCTCTTCGACCGCGGCATCTACGTGACCCTTGCTGCTTACCCGCTCGTTCCCAAGGACGAGGTGGGCTTCCGTGTCCAGATCACGGCGGCGAACACGCGGGCTGAGATCGACAGGCTCCTGGAGGTCATCACCGAACTCGCGAACGCGTTCGACCTCCAGCCGGCGCGGCACGCGGAGTACGCGGCGTGAGCCTCAGCCTCCGCGGCGGAGGTTGGCGCGCGAACGTCTGGGCCTGGTACCTGTTCGGCAGCGTGCTTCTGGCGGCTGCGTACATGTTCGTGCCGGCGGTGAAGGGGAGCGGGCCCCTGATCAACCTGCTCGGACTCTCATCGCCGGTCGCGATCGCCGTCGGCTTGCGGATCCACAAACCGCGCGCGCGGGCGGCGTGGATGTTGTTCGTCGTCGGGCAGTTCCTCTACTTCGCCGGCGACCTGTACACGTACAGCTACCCGAAGCTCCTGGGCGCCGACGTCGGGTTTCCCTCGCTCGGCGACGGGATCTACCTGACGGTCTATCCCGCGCTCGTCGCGGGGCTGCTGTTGCTCGTTCGGCGCAGAAACCCGGGGGGCGACCGCGCGGCCGTGATCGACTCATGGATCCTGACCGTTGGATTCGCGCTCCTCTCCTGGGTCTTCCTCGTCGCGCCGAACATCCACCTCTCCGGCCTCTCGCTGCTCGCGAAGAGTGTGTCGGCCGCGTATCCGCTCGGAGACATCCTGCTGCTCGCTGCTGCGATCCGCCTTGCGGTCGATGCCGGGAAGCGGGCACCTGCCTTCTATCTGCTCGTGGGCAGCATCGTCTCGCTGCTTGCCGTCGACAGCGCCTACGCATATGCGCTCCTTGTCAACGGCTACCACCACCAGCTCAGTTTCGATGCGGGGTGGATCGCCTACTACGTCCTGTGGGGCGCCGCGGCGCTGCACCCTTCGATGCGCAGCCTGGATCAGCCGGCCGCAGACGCGCGCACGCGGCTCACGCCGCTTCGGTTGAGCCTGCTCGCGCTGGCGTGCCTGATCGCGCCCGGCATTCGTTTCATGGACGAGTTGGGGAACCCCGACGTGCTTGTCGTGATCGTCGCGTCGGCGCTGCTGTTCCTGCTCGTGGTCTCGCGGATGGCCGGCCTCGTCAGGCACGAGGAGCGCCGCGCCTCCCACGAGCTGGCACTGAGGCGCGCGGGCGTCGCGTTGGTGGCGGCGGCGGGGAGCGACGGCGTTCGCGACGCGGCCGTCCACGCCGTCCGGGCGCTGCTGGGCGAGAAGACCGCCGTGCGCCTGATCTTGTTCACGCCAGAAGGTGTGGAGCTCGTTGCGTCCAGCGACGCGCTCGGCCGGCGTCCGGCGCTCTCGGCCAAAGCAGCCGACTGGCTGCGCGCGACGAGCAGCGGCACCCTTTCCCTCCGGGTCGCCGATGCGCCGGAAGACGTCCGTGCCGAGCTCGGGCTGGATCTCGACGGGACGGCCTGTTTCCTACCGCTCGCCGTGCGGGACGAGCCACGCGGCGTACTTGCCGCCGTTACGGGAAGCCGGCCGCAGCGCGAGCTCGTCCACTCGCTCGAGGCGCTCGCCTCGCAGGTCTCCCTGGCCGTGGAAGGCGCAGCGCTCGCCGAGAACCTGCATCGCCAGAAGAGCGAAGCTCGTTTCGGCTCCCTTGTAGCGCACGCAAGCGACCTCATCACCGTCCTCGACGCGGACGGGATCGTGACGTACCAGAGCCCGTCCGTGGCGCGCATCCTCGGCTACGCCGTCGAGGAGATCGAAGGTCAGTCGTTTACGCGCCTGCTGCGGGACGCCGACCGCCCGCGGCTGGATAAGGTTCTCGAGGGCCCGCCGGGGAACTCTTCGCTCGAGACGCGCGTGGTCGAGTGCACGCTACGTCATCGCGACGGGACGTGGTTGCAATTCGAGGTGCAGCACACCAATCTCGTTCAAGACGAGCACGTGCGCGGCATCGTCCTCAACAGCCGCGACGTCAGCGAGCGGAAGGCCTTCGAGGATCAGCTCGCGCACCAAGCCTTCCACGATCCGGTCACGGATCTTGCCAACCGGGCGCTCTTCGCCGACCGCGTCCAGCATGCTGTTCGTCGCTCGCTTCGCGGTGGGGCGGTCGTGGGCGTCATGTTCATCGACCTCGACGACTTCAAGACCGTGAACGACAGCCTCGGTCACGCCGCAGGCGACTCTGTGCTGAAGGAGGTCGCGCGGCGGCTCGAGGAAGCCGTACGTCCCTCCGACACGGTCGCGCGTTTCGGGGGCGACGAGTTTGCGATCCTGCTCGACGGCGTTCGCGACTCGCAGGAAGCGGCCGCGGTCGCAGGGCGCGTGTTGCAAGCCCTGGAGGCGCTCATCGAGATCGACGGCAAGCACGTCTATACGCGGTCGAGCATCGGCATCTGCATGGGCGACGGTGATACGAACACCTACGACGCCGAGGAGCTCCTACGGAACGCGGACGTCGCGATGTACATGGCGAAGCGCGACAGCAAAGGGAGCTATCGCCTCTTCGAGCCGACGATGCACGAACGGGTCGTCGAGCGGCTGGAGCTGCAGGCGGAGCTTCAACAGGCGATCGAGCTCGAGCAACTCGAGGTGTACTACCAGCCGGTCGTGCGCCTCAACGGGGAGTATGCGAACTACGGCGTCGAGGCCCTCCTCCGCTGGAACCACCCGCAGCGCGGGCTCGTCCCGCCGCTCCACTTCATCCCGCTGGCCGAGGAAACCGGTCTGATCATTCCGATCGGCGCGTGGGTGCTGCGCGAAGCCTGCCGGCAGGGAGCGATCCTTCACCGACGGTTCCCGCGGCCGGACGCGCTCACGATCAGCGTCAACCTCTCCGCCAAGCCGCATACAGCGGGTTCGCCCCTTCGGCGCTCGTCCTCGAGATCACCGAGACCGTGATGATGCTCGACTCGGATGTGGCCGTCGCGCGCCTGAAGGACCTGAAAGAGCTCGGCGTGCGCATTGCGATGGACGACTTCGGAACGGGGTACTCCTCTCTCAGCTACCTGAGCCGGTTTCCCGTCGACATCCTCAAGATGGACCGCTCGTTCCTCTCCGGCGACGGAGAGTCTGCGCTCGCCGCGGCGATCATCGCGATCGGTGACCGCCTGGGGCTCGAGGTCGTGGCCGAGGGGATAGAGCGCGAGGAGCAGAGCCACTCCCTCCGCGAGCTCGGTTGCCCGCTCGGGCAGGGCTTCCTCTTCGCGAAACCGATGACGGAGGACGCGCTGTTGCAGTACCTTCTCGAGGAGGTCGTTCCCCCGGCCGGGCTCGTCGCGGCGGCGGCCCAGTCGAATGCAGCATAGTTACGAGGGGCTCGATCGCCCGGGTGCGTTCTCCCGGGTCGGGCTACTCAGGCCGCTTCGCTCTCCCGACTTCCGCTTGCTCTGGTCAGGGATGGCTGTCTCCCTCGTCGGCGACGGGATCTTCCTCGTCGCCATGGCGTGGCAGGCGTACGCACTCTGGAACGCACCTGCCGCGCTGGCGGTGCTCGGAATCGGGATGACCGTACCGACGATCGCCTGCCTGCTCGTCGGCGGGGCGATCAGCGATCGGTTCGACCGCCGCCGGGTCCTGCTCTTCAGCGACGTCGGCCGCGCGGTGGTCGTCGGGATACTTGCGGTGCTGTCGCTGATGGGCGCGCTCACCTTCGTCGAACTCGTCGTGGTCGTCGCGCTTTACGGCGTCGGCACAGCGTTCTTTACTCCCGCGTTCGAGGCGATCGTGCCGGACATCGTCCCGGCCGACGATCTCGGAGCAGCGAACTCCCTCGACCAATTCGTCAGGCCGCTCGCGCTGCGCATGGTCGGGCCGGCACTCGGAGGCTGGCTCGTCGCATGGCTCGGGGCCGGACCGGCGTTCGCGTTCGACGCAGCGTCGTTCGCCGCGTCGGCGTGCGCCTTGTCGCTGCTGCGCACTACTCGATCCGCCGACGGGCCCGTCTCCACTTCGACCCTCGCGGCGATTTCCGACGGGTTTCGATTCGTGCGACGGCACGTCTGGCTGTGGGGGACGCTGATCTCTGCCGCGATCGCCTACCTCGCCTTCCTGGGCCCGACCGAGGTTCTCCTGCCCTACATGGTGAAGAACGAGCTCCACGGCTCCGCGGGCGATCTCGGGCTCGTGTTCGCTGCCGGGGGAATCGGCGCCGTGGGTGCCGCCGCGCTCATGGCCCAGCGAAGTCATCCGCGGCGCGACGTCACCTTGATGTACGCCTGCTGGACGCTGGCCACGGTTGCTGTCGCCGGCTACGGGCTCGCGTACTCGACGACCCAGTTGATGCTCGCCTGCCTCGTGTTCAACGCCCTCGAGGCCGCGGGCACCATCGTCTGGGCGACGATCAAGCAACGGCACGTACCCTCCTCGCTGCTCGGACGCGTGTCGAGCCTCGACTGGATGATCTCGATCGGCCTCCTGCCCGTCTCGTTCGCGCTCACTGCTCCCGCAACCGCGCTGATCGGCACACGGGCGACGTTGGTCGTGGCAGCCGCGATCGGGAGCACCGTGACCCTCGGGGCCCTCTTCTTGCCTGGCATGCGCGCGATCGAAGGCGCAGCTGGGCAGTCGCCTCCCGAGGACCCGGCAAGGCTCCGGCGGGCTGCGCTCGTCGACGTCTAACGGACGACCCCGCCCCAGTCCGCATGGCGGTGGGCGCGCCCACGGTTGAGCGTACCGAGCGACACCTACTCGATCAGAGCAGCCTCGGTGGCTCCGGGCATCGGCTCAAGGGCCCGCGATCCAGGGCGCGTAATAAGCGTCGCCAGGATGTCATCCGTCTTAGCCGCCCGGCGCGAGCTCGCGGGCGATCGGGAACCGGTGGTTGTGCTCACGGCCCCTTGGCACGAGCGCGAGACGCGACGCCTGGTGAAGGGGTTAGGCGCGCCGGTGTTCGTGCCGCCACCCCGACACTCGAGATGACCTCATGGAGAAATACGGCGCCACTCCCGAGCAGGCCGCTGGCGGCAGCCCGGCCGGGCGCCTGGCTGTTTCGGCCACCGGCCGTCCGGCTACCTCCTCGTGAAAGCAACCTCCGGGCCCGTCCGCGAGGCTACGGCGGCGGGAGCCGTCGGCGTAACTGTCTGTCCGGTCGCGGCGCAAGGTGCATCTTGTAACGCTCCATCTAATACGCATGTTGCGAACGCGGGTGAACGTGAGTAAGCCCAGTCCTTGGGGCCCAGGTGCGGCGGACCTGTAGGCGCAGCCGGCCCTGCGCTCCCTAGCGGCCTGGTCGAGCGCGTCGGAGTCTCAGCGGGCAGAGCGTCTTTCGCTACGCGATCTCGCTCTTTCGGCGAAAGCCCAGTGGCCGCCGCATCCGCCCCCGCATTCTCATTACACGGCGCTACGTCTGGCAACGTAATCGCACTGGCGCAGCTTGCGCTGGGAATGGCTTGCCGAGTGGCGGGCGGGTCGCGTTCGGAACCGACGGGATCAGCTTCGATCGCGAGGACTTCTTCGACGAGTTCTGGCTGCCGGGCTGCCGCAGTTCTGCCGGACGGAGTCACGTCCCGTCGGATCGCCTCGGAGCGGCTCCTTCGTGCCGCGGCCGCGAACGGGCGCGCGCCCTCGGTTCGAGGACGCGTGCGGCAGCCTCGAGCCCGGGGAAGGACGCGGACCTGCTCGTTCTCCGCCTCGACAGCATCTTCGAAGCTGCCGAGGGGTACGCCGCGACCGACCCCGCTCGACGTATTGTCGACCGCGCCACCAATCTCGAGGGAGTCTTCGTGCGCGGGCCCCTGCGTCCTTGCCCGGCGTCAGCTCCGACGCAGCTCGCGCCCGATTCGCCGCTCGACGCGGCGGTTGGAGCGAGGGCGGCGAGCGACTGTGACAGCCGCCCGGCAGCTGCAGCGTCGGCGGCGGCGCGGGCCTGAACCGGAGCTCAAGATCTCCAATTGCCGCCTCGACCGTCCACGTAAGACGCGAGAGCACGGGGCGCACACCGCCGCCGAGGTCCTACACGAATGGTTAGTACCGCTCGAGCCCAGGCGGCGGGACTATCTCTGGAACGAGCGAAGCAGTGCTGCCGTGGTAGCGGCGATCCATCCGTTCGTCGCAGTGCGCGTCGCGGGTCGGTTGTAGTGGAGCGTTAGAAAAGAAGGAGTGAGGTGGCACCGCTAGCCAAAAACGGGGGACCACGGAGGAAGTCGTGGATCGCGGTTGCGATCGCAGCTCTCTTCGTCATTGGATTCGTCGCGGCTGGCGCGTTTGGTGATGCCGGTGGCGGAGCTACGTCCAGTTCCGGATCCACGGACACGACGATCGTATCGGCATCTGGTCCCGCCGACACAGGGACAGCGGCGCCGACGCCAACAGCCACGACCTCGACAGCGACCGATACAACCGCTACCGATACAACCGCTACCGATACAACCGCTACCGATACAACCGCTACCTCTACGCCGACCGACACCACCTCGGTCTCGACGTCGACGACCACGACTGCGACCACGACAGCGCTTGCACCGACACTCGAGACCGAGAAGGCGACGTACCAGCCGGGCGATACGGTCGTCGTGTCAGGCTCGAACTGGACACCGGGTGCGTCTGTTCACCTGCACGTCGCAGACGACGGAACGAGCGGCTGGACCAACGACAAGGATGTCGTCGTGGCCGCTGACGGCACGATCAGCGACTCTTTCGCGTTGCCTCCCTCCTTCGCTTCGACCTTCACCGCGACCGCGACGGACGGAGCCGGCGCAACTGCATTGGTGAAGTTCAAGGACGCGTTCTCAGGCGCGCCGGTCCCGTACATCGTGACCTTCGCCGGCGGAACGTCCGCATCGGCGCAGACGTCCGAGATCGCGGCCGCGGGAGGTACCGACACCGGATCGATCCCGCCGCTGAACATGCACTCGATCACGTTCCTGTCCGGCGGTGCGCAGGCGGGTTTGAGCGCGCTCGAGGCGAACGGCAACGTGCTGCGCGTGGAGCAGGACCACAGTCGCGACACAGCCGGCACCCCGGACGACCCCCAGTACGCGCAGCAGTGGTCGCTGCCGCGGATCGGCTGGGACCACGTCTACGGGTCCGTCGATCCGGGCGGAAGCGCGACCGTTGCAGTCCTCGACACCGGCGTCGACGCCTCGCACCCGGATCTCGCGGGCAAGGTCGTCGCGGGCACGAACGCGATCACCGGCTCCGGCGACGGCGAGAACGACCCGAACGGGCACGGCACGGCGATGGCCGGGATCGTTGCGGCGGCGACGAACAACGGCACCGGCATCGCCGGGATCGGCTACGCCGGCGTGCAGGTCATGCCGGTGACCGTCCTGAACGCGCAGGGGCTTGGCTACGACTCCGACGTCATCTCAGGTGTCGTGTACGCGGTGCAGCACCATGCGGACGTGATCCTGATGTCGTTTTCGAATCCAGGCTATTCGGCTTCGCTGCAGCAGGCGATCGACTGGGCCTGGTCGCAGGGCGTAGTGCTCGTCGCGGCGACCGGCAACGACGGCTCGTCGACGGTCAACTACCCGGCCGGCGATCGCGGCGTGATCGGCGTCGGCAACACCGACAGCAACGACAACCTCAAT
>VAWW01000050.1:0-1585 GCA_005884575.1 Actinomycetota bacterium | reverse complement strand
GGTGCGGCGGCGCTGATCAAGGCGTCCTCCGTCGGCGCCAGCAACGGCGTGATCGTCAACCGGCTCGCCGAGACCGCCGACGCGGTGGGGATCTCGGCGCAGACGGGCAACGGCCGATTGAATCTCGCGCGCGCGATCGACGACAGCTCCAGCGCGTCGGTGGAGCCTGCCGGCGCCGCTCCGAATGGGGACGGCGGGCCGCTCGTTGGCCCGTACAAGGCAGCGACGAACGGAACAATCACCGGGACCGTGACGGATTCCGCCACAAACCTCCCGATCAGCGGCGCGACCGTGAGTTGCGCCATTACGTCAGGCGGGTGCAACAACACCTTCACCACGACGACTGCGGCAAACGGGAGTTATAGCCTGAACATTACGTACGGTGGCGGTACCGCGAGCGCTTCGGTCACCGCGAGCGCAAGTGGGTATACATCTCAGACCGCGCTTGTCGCCGTGGCCAGCAACAGCGGCTCGAAGAACTTCGCTCTGGTCCCGACGACCGCACCCACGAGTCTCTCGGTCGCGAGCGCGTCCGGGACCTACGGGGGAACGGTCTCCCTCTCGGCGACGCTAACGTCGTCGGGAGGCTGTTCCGTCTCCGGGAGGACGATCGCGTTCACGCTCAACGGCAGCGCGGCCGGATCGGCGACGACGAACACGTCAGGCGTTGCAAGCGTGTCGGGCATCAGCCTCGGAACGATCGCGGCGAACGCGTATCCCACGGGTGTGGGCGCGAGCTTCGCCGCCGTGACTGGATGCGCAGCGAGCGCCGGAAGCAACAGCCTCACGGTCAACAAGGCGCCGTTGACAGTGACGGCGGATAACAAGTCGCGTGAGTATGGCGATGCGAACCCGTCCTTTACGGCCAGCTTTAGCGGCTTCAAGAACGGTGAGACGTTGGCGACCAGCGGTGTCACCGGTTCGCCTAGCTTGACTGCGGCAGCGACCGCCAGCAGCGCCGTCTCGGGCAGCCCGTACACGATCACGGCGGCGGTGGGGACGCTGGCCGCCGGCAACTACAGCTTCAGCTTCGTGAACGGCAGCCTGACGGTCACCAAGGCGAGCTTGACGGTCACCGCGGACGACAAGTCGCGTGGGTATGGCGATGCCAATCCGGTCTTCACGGCCAGCTACGGCGGCTTCAAGAACGGTGAGACGTTGGCGACCAGCGGCGTCACCGGCTCGCCGAGCTTGACCACGACCGCGACCGCGAGCAGCGCGGTTGGCGGCTACGCGATCGCGGCGGCGGCGGGGACGCTGGCGGCGACCAATTACACGTTTAGCTTCGCTAACGGGCAGCTGACGGTGACCAAGGCAAGCTTGACGGTCACCGCCGACAACAAGAGCCGCGTCTATGGCGATGCCAATCCGGCCTTTACGGCCAGCTTTAGCGGCTTCAAGAACGGTGAGACGTTGGCGACCAGCGGTGTCACCGGTTCGCCCAGCTTGAGCACGACCGCGAGCGCTGCCTCGCCGGTGGCGAGCTACACGATCACCGCGGCAGTGGGGACACTGGCGGCCGGCAACTACAGCTTCAGCTTCGCCCATGGGCAGCTGACGGTGACGCCGGCGAGCCTGACGGTGA
>VAWW01000083.1 GCA_005884575.1 Actinomycetota bacterium | reverse complement strand
CTCGAGAATCCGCTCCATGTGCCGCTTCCAGCGCGGGGTCACGTAGTGCCAGACGGCCTCGCGGACGAGCCTGTCGGCGCGCGTCTCCTCCGGGCTCTCCTCGGCGCGGCGGAGATGCGTGTCGCCGTGGAGCCGCGCGGCGAGATCGCGCGCGGCCGCGAAGGCCTCGCCCGCCCGGTAGACCGGGTTCGGCTCGGTTCGCCACCAGGGCGACTCGATCGCGCGGCCCCGGTAGGGCGTGACGATCAGGTCGACGCCGGCCTCCCCGAGACCCTTCCAGAGCTGCCACCAGGCCGGCGTGCAGCCGTAGCGGTGGTCGAGGTCGACCGCGGAGACGAGCGCGAGGATCTTCGGCGGCTTCATCGTCTGCAAAGTATGTCGGGCGGGTGTGTCGGTTCTGTTGGGCGGGTCCGGCTAGTAGGCGCCTCGTCGGGCCAGGACGGCCGGCAGCGTCTTCGCGAGGATCGAGATGTCCAGCCAGATCGACCAGTTCTCGAGGTAGTAGAAGTCGAGCCGGACGAGGTCGTCGAAGCTCAGCGCGATCCGGCCGGAGACCTGCCACAGGCCGGTCATCCCGGGTAGCACGAGGTAACGCTTGCGGTGCCAGTCCTCGAGCTGGACGTAGTCCCGGATCGGCAGCGGCCGGGGGCCGACGAGGCTCATCTCGCCGCGAAGGACGTTCAGCACCTGCGGGATCTCGTCGAGCGAGTACTTGCGCAGGAATGCCCCGGTGCGTGTCACGCGCGGATCGTTCCTGATCTTGAACAGGGGGCCGGAGGCCTCGTTCTCCGTCTCGAGCGCCCCCTGCCGCGCCGACGCGTCGACGTACATCGAGCGGAACTTGAACATCCCGAACTCCCGCTCGCCGAGGCCGACGCGCCGGTCGCGGTAGAAGACGGGGCCCGGCGAGTCGAGCTTCACGGCGAGAGCGATCAGCAGCCAGACCGGCGACCCAAGGGCGACGAGGAGGATGCTCACGACGAGGTCGAAGGTCCGCTTGACGGCCCAGTCGACGCCGGCGAACACCGGCGGCCGGAGCTCGAACAGCGGGACGCCCTGGCCCGGAACGTATTCGGCGCGCTGGAGCAGCAGCTCGGTCGTCGTCGGGGCGATCCGCACCTGCACGCCGCGGCGGTGCGCGTGCTCGACGACGTCGAGCACCTGCTCCTGGTCGTAGTCCGAGCCGGTGATGATCAGCTCGTCGACCGTCTGCTCGGCGAGGATGCGCGGCAAATCGCGGACGTCGCCGAGGATCGGCAGCGGCACGCCGTCGGCCGACGACGAGACCGCGCCGACGAACTCATAGTCGATGCCGCCGCGGCCGTTTCCGAGCGAGCGCCGCAGGGCGACGAGCCCGTCACCCTCGCCGACGAGGATCGCCCGCCGCCGCACCCCGGCGAGCTTCCAGACGTCCTGTGCGACCACCTCGTAGCTCCCGCGGAAGATCGCGATGAAGAGCGTCGTGAGCAGGAACGCGGTCGGATAGAGGGCGAACGTCGTGTGCTGGTAGCCGGTGCCGACCGCGAACGCTAGCGTGATCACCGCGACGAGCAGCAGGGACGAGACGATCCGGCCGGCGCCGGCGCGCGCCTCGCGCGGCGCATAGAGGCCGGCCCGCCAGAAGACGAGCACCGTAACGAGCGCGAGGAACGGCAACCACTTCTCCTCGGCTTTCCACGGCAGCCCCCAGAGGATCGGGCTCTCCCCGTAGTAGACGGCGCGAATGATCAGCGCGAGGTAGAGCCCCAGCGCCAGCCCGCAGACGTCGATGAGGGCGAGCGCGCCGATGCTGACGACGCGGCGCGCCGCCGCGCGCAGCTGCACCGGCGAGAGGAGCGCGGGGGGTCCCGAACGGATGTCCTCCGGCGGGCGCTGAGGAGTCTGCGGCGGCGCCTCCTTTACGGCCATCCGGGCCATTCTAGGCCTCGCTTAGACTGGCCCGGATGCGGCGGCCGCCCATCCGGCAGCTCGTCTTCCGCGGCGGGATCGAGCCCGATCGGATCTTCCACCACAACCTCTGGTACCGCGGCCACACGAACCGCCGCTACGAGGAGCTCCTACCGCGGCTCGAGCGGGTGGACGCGTACCTGCTCTTCCTGCCCGAGCAGCGGGTCGCGCGCGGCATCGGCTACCGCCTCGTCGGCCGTTCGCCGGGCACGCGATCGTGGATCGTCCGCGCCGGATCGCGGGCCTACCGCTCCGCCTTCGTGACGGAGATCGAGCAGGTTGCCTGGTTCGAGGGTCCGATCGTCGTCGATCTGGACGACCCGGCCTTCGACGAGCGGGAGGTCGAGCTGCTGCAACGGCCGAACGTGCGGGCGTACACGGTGACCGCGGAGAAGGCGGCGCAACGCTTCGCGGAGCTCGGCGTCGACAAGCCGGCGCACGCCGTCCCGCAGGGCGCCGCGCGGGTCGATCCAGCGGCGGCAGCCGTCGCGCGGCGGCGACGCCGGCAGGGCGAGATCGCCGTCGGCTACGTCGCCGCCCATCTGCTGCTCGGGACGGACCGCGGCGGGTCGAATCCGCTCTACAACGTCGAACACTTGCTCGAGCTGTGGCAGGAGATCCGCGCGCGCGTCCCGGCTGCGCGGCTGTGGCTCGTCGGCGCGCCGAGCAAGACGCTCCGCGACCGGCTCGCCCGGCGCGACGACGTCGTCCTGACCGGCCGCCTCCCGCCCACGCGGGCGCTCGCGCAGGTCGCGAACTTCGACCTTGCGCTCTATCCCCGAACCGAGGACCAGGGGATCCGCGCCGCGAAGGTCGCGGAGTACCTCGGAGCGGGCGTGCCGACGGTCGCGTACGACTACGAGGTCGTCGCGGACCTGCGCGAGAGCGGCGCAGGCGTGCTCGTGTCGACGCCTCGCGAGTTCGTCACCGCGGTCGAGCGGCTCGCACGCGACCCACTCGAGCGGTCGCGTCTCGCCGCGGCCGCCCAGGCGGCGGGACGCGCTCGCGACTGGGACGTCCTCGCCGGCGAGATGGCCGGGATTCTCGACCGCTACCTTTCGCCCTCGTGACGCGGCTCCGCCAGCTCGACGAGCAGTACGGCGGCTATCACCGCAGCGCGAAGACGACCGGCTTCGTCTTCGGCGGCGACGAGCGGGCGGCACTCTTCGCGCGGCTCGTCGGCGGGCCTGGGAAGCGCGTGCTGGATCTCGGCTGCCGCTGGGGGTCGCTCACCCGCGCCTACCTCGAGGGGAACGAGGTCGTCGGCGTCGACGTCGACCGCGAGGCGCTCGCGGAGGCGGCGAAGCTTGGGATTGAGACGCGCTGGGCCGACGTCGAGGAGCCGCTGCCGTTCGAGGACGCGAGCTTCGATGTCGTCGTCGCCGGCGAGCTGATCGAGCATCTGCGCGATCCTGAGCGCTTCGTCGCGGAGGTGCGGCGCGTCCTCCGCCCGGGCGGGACGTTCGTCGCCTCCGTGCCGAACTTCTTCCGCCTGCGCAACCGGCTCGCGATGCTGTTCGGCCGGCCGCTCGACCACGACCCGACGCACCTGCACGTCTTCGCACCGCGCGACGTCCACCGGCTGCTCGCCGACTTCGAGGACGTAGAGCTGCACTTCATCGCGAGCCGCTTCCTGCGGCTGTCGCCACGGCTCGCGGCGAACATCGTCGTCTTCAGCGCTCGAAAGCCTCGCTGAACGACCGTTCCGGACCGGCAAGTGGCTCAGAGCCACTTGCACGTTCGCGGCGGTGCAAGCGCGCGAGCCCCGCGACCAGGGCGAACCGGCGCTTCGCGTCCAGCAGGTCGTAGTCGTGGAAGTACGCGTGGACGTACGGCCCGAGCCGCCGGCGGACGAGCGCGCCGATCGAGTGCGTCGTCGGCAGCTCGGGCAGCAGCCCGCCGCTCGGCAGCCGCACGCGGCAGGGCTCGAGCCCGCGTGCCGTGCAGTCGGTGTAGCCCAGTGCGGCCACGGTCTCGGCGACCTCCTCGTCCATGTACCAGCCGCCGCCGCAGAAGAGCGTGGGCGCGAGCCCCTGCCCGCGCATCCATTCCGCTTCCTCGCGCACGCGGGCGGCCGGGTCGCCACCGGTCGGCCGCGCGTGTGCCGGGCTGGTCCAGTGCGTGTGGTGCCCGAGCGGCCCGTGCGCCGCGGCCTCTCGTGCGTGGTCGAGCCACAGGGCGCGATCCTCGCCGTAGTGCGGCGGCCGAATCAGCGCTGCGATCTCGAAGCGGTCCTGCAGTCGGCGGAAGCGCCGCCACGTCTCGTGGTCGAGCGGACGTTCGAGATGGCAGGACACGATCGCAGGCAAACTTGGCTCCGTGTGCGGGATCTGCGGACTCTATTCGCCGGCCGGAGACGCGCCGCCGGCCGCCGTCGTCGACGCGATGCGCGCGCGGATCCGCCACCGCGGGCCCGACCAGGGCTCGACCACGACCGTCGGCCCGTGCGTGCTCGGCAACCAGCGACTCTCCGTGATCGACCTCGAGCACGGCGAGCAGCCGGTCGCGAACGAGTCCGCCGACGTCGTCGCGGTCTTCAACGGCGAGGTGTACAACTTCCGCGACCTGCGCCGCGAGCTCGGCTTGCACGAGATCCGCGGCACCGGCGACACACCCGTGATCCCGCACCTCTACGAGGAGCACGGTCTCGACTTCGTCGAGCGCCTCGAAGGAATGTTCGCGATCGCGCTGTTCGACGCGTCCCGCGGCCGGCTCGTGCTCGCGCGGGACCGGCTCGGCAAGAAGCCGCTCGTGTGGACGCACCTCGACGACGGGACGCTCGTGTTCGCCTCGGAGCTGAAGGCGCTGCTCGAGGTTCCCGGCGTGCGGCGCGAGCCCGACCTGGCCGCGCTGGACGCGTACCTCGCGCTCGGCTATGTCCCCGGCGACCGAACCGGCCTCGTCGGCATCCGCCGCCTCCTCCCGGGCCACGTCCTCGTCGCCGAAGGCGCGAGCGAGCGGATCGAGCGTTACTGGCAGCCACGAGTTAGTGGCTCTGAGCCACTTGCGGATCGGGAATGGCTCGAGCGGGTACGGTCGGTGGTCGGCGAGGCGGTGCGCAAGCGGCTCGTGGCGGATGTCCCGCTCGGCGCGCTGGTCTCGGGCGGGATCGACTCGGCGATCGTCGTCGCCCTGATGGCGCAGGCGTCTGCCGAGCCGGTGCGCACGTTCACCGTCGGCTTCGCGGACGCGCGCTACGACGAGCGCGAGCACGCCCGCGCGGTCGCCGACCGTTGGAGCACGCGCCACGAGGAGATCGTCCTCGAGCCGGACGCGGCTGCGACCCTGCCGCGCCTCGCGGACGCGTTCGACGAGCCGCTCGGCGACGAGGCCGCGCTGCCGCTCTTCCTGATCTGCGAGGCCGCGAGGCAGCACGTCACAGTCGCGCTCGTCGGCGACGGCGGCGACGAGTCGTTCGCCGGCTACGAGCGCTATGCGGCGATGCAGCTCGCGGCGCGCGTCCCGCACGCGGTCGCGGACGCGGGCGCGAGGCTCCTGCGCGGCGCCGGCGAGCGCCGCTCGGCGCGCTTCCGCGCCGCCCGCTTCCTCGACGTCGCCGCCGCGCCCGCAGCCGAGCGGTACGGCCGGATCATGCAGGTCTTCTCGCCGGCCGAGCGCGTCCGCCTCTGGACGGACGAAGCGCTCGCCGAGCTCGCGCCGCTGCGCTCGGCAGCCGCGCTACTCGGGCCGCCGCCGGAGCCGGGCATCCGCGGCCTGCAGCGCCTCGACGCGGAGACGTACCTGCCGGGCGATCTGCTCCCGAAGTCGGACATCTCGTCGATGGCGCATTCGCTCGAGCTGCGCTCGCCGTTCCTCGACCACCACGTCGTCGAGCTCGGGCTGTCGCTGCCGGACTCGCTGCGGTTCGACGGACGAACCGGCAAGGTGGCGCTGCGGCGCGCATTCGCCGCGGAGCTGCCGCAGCAGGTCGCGGGGCGCGGCAAGAAGGGCTTCGGCGTCCCGCTCGCACGCTGGTTCCGCGGCGAGCTCCGCGACCTCGCCGTGGACGTGCTGGGCACCGGCACGCTGTTCCGCCGCGACGCCGTCGAGCAACTGCTCGACGACCACGCGGCAGGCCGCGCCGACAACGGGCACCGCCTCTGGTGCCTCGTGATGCTCGAGCTGTGGCAGCGCCGCTACGCCGAGACGCGCGAGCCGATCGCGGCATGAGCCGCCGCAGTGCGTACGCGGTCGTCGTTGCGGCGGTCGTCGACGCGTTCACCGAGAAGAGCGACCGCTTCGCGCTGACGTTCGTGCATCACGGGACGTTCGGCTACGTCGCCGGCGAGCCGTCGGCGTACACGCAGCCGCTCTACGGCTGGTTTCTGATCCCGGTCTACTGGATCTTCGGGCGGAGTTGGGAGTCCGTCGGTCTCGTGCAGATCGCCGTCGCGGCGGTCACCGCGGTGCTCGTCTTCGAGATCGGACGCCGCTTTCTCTCCGTGCCCGTCGCCGTCGTCGCCGCGCTGCTCGCGACGCTGAACCCGTACGTCGTCTGGCACGACGTCCACGTCAACCGTGAGATTCTCGACCAGCTGCTCGCGGCCGCGATCGTGCTCGTGACGCTCGTCGCCGCGGAACGGAGATCGTGGCGGCTCGCCGTGCTCGACGGGCTGCTCTGCGGGCTCGCGATCCTCGGCAACACGCGCCTCGCATTCCTTCCCGTCGTCGTTGCCGCTTACCTCGTCTGGCGGATGCGCGCCGCCGGCCCGGCCGTCGCCATCCTTGCGCTCGCATTCGTGACGCTGCTGCCGTGGCTGATCCGCAACGAGGTCCAGGTCGGTTGCCTCACGCTGACGACGGACGCGCGCGCTCTCTGGAAGGCGAACAACCCGCACACGTACGGAGTCCTTGCTTCCGGCCGCTGGATCGACGCGGTGCCTCCACTTCCAGGCGCGCCGCCATCGCCGGAGCAGGCAGCGAACACCGGCCGGACGGCGGGGGTCGACGAGTGCGCGCAGGAGGATCTCTACCAGCACCAGGTCGTCGAGTTCTGGAAGCACCATCCCGGCGAGAAGGCGAAGCTCGCGGGCCAGGCGGTGCGGATGCTCTGGGATCCGCGCGCGACGGAGACGACGACGAACCCAGGCGCCGGGACACGCCTCGACTCGCTGCGCAAGTGGGCCGAGGGCGCGTACATGAGCGTCCTCTACGCGCTCGCGATCGCCGGACTCTTCTTCGTGCCGCGCACATTCCTCGTCCTCGCGCTCGCCTTCTTCGCTTACAACACGCTCGCCGCGGCGGTCTTCGCGGGAACGACGCGCTACCGCGTGCCGTTCGACTTCCTCGTCGCGATCCTGGCGGCGTCGGCGCTCGGGCGGCTGGCAGAGCGGCGCGCGTGAGGGTCGCTCACGTCCACCGGATCCGCGGCATCGGCGGATCGGAGCGACATCTCCTGACGCTGCTGCCGGCGCTCGCGGAGCGCGGCGTCGAGCCCGTGCTCGTCGGGCTGGACGATCCCGGCGGCGACGCGGAGCCGTTCTACGACGCGCTGCGCGTCCCGGCCGTGCGGCTCGCGAACCCTCGCGACCTCGACCCGCTGCTGCTGGCCCGGCTGACGCGCGAGCTACGGCGGATCCGGCCGGACGTCGTGCACACGCACCTCGTCCACGCCGACGTCTACGGCGGCGCCGCCGCGAAGCTCGCCCGCGCACCGCTCGTCTCGACGAAGCACAACGACGACCCGTTCCGCCTCGGGCCGTTCCGCTACGTCGAGCGCGGACTCGCGGCGGCGAGTGCAGGGATCGTGACGATCACCGACTCGCTGCGACGCTTCAACGTCGAGCGCGTCGGCCTTCCGGCGGACAAGGTGACGACGATCCACTACGGCCTCGACGAGCTGCCGCAGCCGTGGGGCGAGAATCCGGCCGACGATGTTCCCGCCGGCGCGCGCGTGCTGCTCGCGATCGCCCGGCTCGTGCCGCAGAAGGGCATCGACGTCGCCGTGCAGGCGCTCGCCCGCGTCCGCGAGCGGCATCCGGATGCGGTGCTCGTCGTCCTCGGCGACGGCCCCGAGCGCGCGCGGCTCTGCGGCGACGGCGTCCACCTGCTCGGCCGCGTCCCCGACGTGGCGGCGTGGCTGCGGCGGGCGGAGTTGCTCGTCCACCCGGCGCGCTGGGAAGGGTTCGGGCTCGCGCTGCTCGAGGCGATGCTCGCGGAGCTTCCGGTCGTTGCAACCCGCGTCAGCTCGATCCCGGAGATCGTCGTCGACGGCGAGACCGGGCTGCTCGTCGCGCCGGACGACGCGGACGCGCTTGCGACGGCGCTGCTCCGCGTGCTCGACGATCCGGACGGCTACGGCGCCGCCGGCCTCGCCCGAGCCCGCGCGGAGTTCTCGGTCGCCCGCATGGCCGACCGCACGTTCGGCTTCTACCGCTCGAGCGCCTCCGCGTAGAGGATCTCCGTCCGGTCGGTGCAGCGCTGCTGGAGGAAATGCGCCAGTGCGCGGCGGCGGCCGGCGGCTCCCATCTGCGCGGCGAGCTCGAGGTCAGTGCCGAGCCGGACGATCGCGTCCCGCAGCGGCTCGACCTCCCCGGGCGGGACGAGCAGGCCTGTGACGCCGTGCTCCACGAGCTCGCCGAGGCCGCCGATCTCGGCGGCGATGACCGGCCGCGAGCGCTCCATCGCCTCGAGCGCGACCATGCCGAAGCCCTCGCCCATCGACGGCGCGACGATGATCGCCGCGCGCTCGATCGCCCCCTGCACCGGCGAGACCTGGCCGAGAAAGTGCACGGCGCCGGCGATCCCGAGCTCGAGCGCGAGCGCGCGCAGAGCGGGCTCGAGTGGCCCGCGTCCCGCGATGTCCAGCTCGAGATCCGGCAGCTCCTTGCGCGCCTCCGCGATCGCGCGCAGAAGCACGACGTGGCCCTTGATCGGGATCAGCCGGCCGACCGAGAGCAGCCGTGGCGTGCCGCCGCCGTAGGGCTTCGGCTCGCCGTTCGGCTCGATCCCGTAGTGGACGATCTCGAAGCTCGTCCCGTCGAAGCCCTCGACCTCCTCGAGATAGCGGGCGAGACCGCGCGAGATCGCGACGTGGACGTGCGCGAGGCTCGCGACCGCGCGGTCGGCGAGGCCGAAGTACGGGACCTCGCGGAACTCGTTGAAGCCGTGCTTGGTCGAGATGCGCACGGGCACGCGCGCGGTCGCGCCGGCGAGCTGTCCGTAGACGTCGCCGTGGACGAGGTGCGTGTGCAGGATCGCGGGACGGTGCTGCGCGAGGTACCGCGTCAGCTGCAGGAAGGTGACCGGATCGACGTCGCGCCGGATGGGGATCGCGTCGACGGGCACGCCGCGATTCTCGAGCGCCTCGGCGAACTGCCACGCGCCCTGCTCGTGCTCGTGCAGCATCAACATGCGCGCGTTCCAGCCGCGCTCGCGCAGCCGCGGCAGCAGCGAGAGCAGATGCGCCTCCGAACCCGAGATTCCGGCGACCTTCTGGAGATGGAGAACCGTTTCCGTCACGGCGCGCCCATTACAGCAGCCGCTCGAGCTCGAGCTCGTCGCGCAGCGGGATCACGTGCCGGCGCGCCTCGGCGAGCGCGTCGCGGTGGAGCGCGGCGAGGACGAAGCCGCGACGCTGGTAGAAGCGCAGCACGCGGAGGTCGTCCCTCGTCGAGGGCGACGAAGCCGTCGAGGTCCGACGGGCGATGTGTCCGTCTTCGCGAAACGACGATGGGTGCGCCCCAACGCTGCGCGACGAGCTCTGCGACCCATTCGCGGTCGTCGTCGACGAGCGGACGGACCTCCATCAGAAGAAGTCGGTGTCGCCGAGGACGAGCCGCCAGTCTCGCGGGAGCGGGACGTTGCCGTCGAGGCGGCGGCCGACGAAGTTGAGCCGCCACGGGGTCGGCACGAAGCCCCCCGCCGCGTAGGCCGCCGGGCGGGTCGGTAGCGCGAAGACGACGGGCGCGTTCACGGCCCGGACGGCCCGGCGCAGCACGGACGCGCCGCCAACATGCTCGCAGATCGCTCCCGCGACCAGGCCGCGGTGCCGGCCGATCCCCACGACCGCGTAGCCGCCGCGCCCCTCCACGAGCCGGTAGGGCCGCGGCGAGTCCCTGTAACGCCAGTCGAGCCAGCGCGCGTCCTTGATCAGGTGCGCGCGCCCGCCGAGGTCGAGCTGCGAGTGCCGCTCGTCGAAGCCGCGGATCTCGTCGCCGCGCAGCGAGCCGCCGCGCCGCGCCCGGATGCGCGCCCAGATGCGCGGCCGCCCGAGCAGCTCCCAGCCGAGCTTGCCGACGAGGACGCGCGTCGCCATCGCCGTCGTGAACCCGAGCGCAAGCGACGCCCCTTCCCCGGCGGCCCACTCCTCGTTCGTCCGCTGGAGCCGCGAGAAGACGCCCTCGCCGCGTGCGGCAGGCGCCGTCACGGCGTGCACGACGAAGCCCGCCACGCGTTCCTCGCCGTCGACGGCGACGCGGGCGAGGCTCATCCCGTCTGCGCCCTTGCCGTTCTCAACGAGCAGTTGAGAGCCCACCGGATTCCCGTCGAACCACCACTCGACCTCCCGCTCGGCGGGCGCGGACCCGTACGCCGCCTGCATCAGCCCGCGCAGCTGTGCGAAGGTCACTTGCTCGACGTGCCGAGCGCCGCATTGAAGAGGCGCCGTGCGTGCGTGCCGGTGACGGTGTCCTTCAGGCCGATCAGGTCGCAGGCGCCGGCGAGCACGAGCTCGAACGTCCGCGAGGGATACGGCTCGACGTTGTAGCGGTGCAGCTCGAGCGGATCGCTCGACGGCGAGTTCGCGCCCGAGACCGACGTGAACGCGACGTCGTAGCCGGCTTGGCGCACGAGGCTCAGGTGCACGGGCTTGTAGTGCGCCTCGGATCCCTTCACGTACGAGAACGCGCGCACCGGCCGGCCGAGCCGCTCCTCGAGTCGCAGCTTCGAGATGACGATCTCGCGCGCCGCCTCGTCGATCTCGAGGTCGGCGAGCGGGCGATGGCTGATCCCGTGCGACTCGATCCGGATGCCCGCGCTCTCGAGCTCCGCGAGCTCGCCCCAGTCGACGGTGCGGTTGAAGAGGCCGCGCGCCGCGAGCCGCTCCTCGTGCGGTAGCGGCAGGGGATCACCGACGTAGCCGAGCGGGACGAACTGCACGGCCGGATAGCCGTACTTGTGCAGGATCGGTGCGGCATTCTGCAGGTTGTCGCGGTAGCCGTCGTCGAACGTGATGAGCACGGCGCCGGCCGCGAGCGGCTTCCCGCCGACGTAGTGGTCGAGCACGTCGTCGAGGCCGACGACGGTGTAGCCGAGCTCGCCGAGGTGCGCCATCTGCTCGTCGAACTTCGAGATCGGCATCGACATGCGGTTGCCGGCGAGGTCGTTGACCTTGTGGTACATGAGCACGCGCAGCGTGCGGCCGTCGCCGTTGACGGCGCCGAGGCCCTTCGTCGTCTCCCCGATCGTCCGGTAGAGCCCGTTCTTCAGCGCCTGCTTGACTTGCTCTCTCACGCCGCCAAGTCTAGGCTCCCCTGAGGAGCTCTCCGAGGCGCCTGGCGTACTCCTCCGGCGTCGCGCGCCACTCGGCCGCGGTCTCGCGTGCGCCGGCGGCGAGGCGCTCGGCGAGCTCGCGGTCGGCGAAGACGTGAACGATCGCGTCGGCGAGGGCCTGCGGATCTCCGGGCTCGACCAGCAGGCCGTTGACGCCATCGCGGACGATGTCCGGGATGCCGCCGGCGCGGCCGCCGATGATCGGCCGGCCGCGCTGCAGCGCCTCGATCGCGACGCGCGGCAGGCCCTCGGAGCGGGAGGGGAGCACGAGGACCGTCGCCTCGTCCATGGCGGCGGCCACCTCCGGGGCGGTGAGGCGCGGCGTCCACTCGACGCGCTCGGTCTTCGGGAAGGGCGCGAGCGTCCCGGATCCGACGACGTGGAGCGTCCCGTCGGGCACGAGCGGCCACGCCGCGAGCACCGTGTCGAAGGCCTTGTACCGCTCGAGGACGCCGACGAAGAGCGCGCGCGGCTGCGCGGGCAGAGGCGGGATCGGTGCGGAGAACGCCTCGAGATCGACGTAGGCGGGGAAGACGGCGGCCGGCTCGCGGCCATGTCCCTGTGCCAGACCCTGGGTCATGGGCGAAAGGGCCCTGACGGCGTCGGCCCGGCGGATCGCGACAGGGCCGAACGCGTCGGCGAGCGGGCTGAGCAGGCGGCGCAGCGGCGAGCCGTAGAGCCGCGTCGCCGTCCGCCAGTCGCCGTGGAGGTCGAGGACGACCTTCGCCGGGCTCCCTGCGAGCCGACGGGCCAGGAGGACGAGGGCCGTCTCGTGGACTCCCTGCGCGAGCACCGCGTCGGGGCGGAAGCTCCGCAGCTCGCGGGCGACGCGGAGGGGCAGCGCCGCGTAGAAGACGAGCCCGTCGAGGACACGCGGACGGAAGGGCGGCGCGAGGCGGAAGCGCCCGTCCTCGGTCGGGAAGCCGTCGGGCGCGGACGCGAGCACCCGCGGCTCGACCTCGGCGGCGATCGCGTCCCACTTGCGCCGCTGCACGTCGTCGAGCGGCAGGCGATGCCGCTCGCGCGAGACGAACAGCACCTTCATCGCCCCGCCGCCAGCACGGCGTCGGCCCAGTGCGCCGCGGAGTGCTCGGCCTCGACCTTCGCGCGCAGCCCGTTCGCCGCCGCCGGGTCGAGCGTGCGCAGACGCTCCGCGAGCTCGTGCGGCCCGTCGAAGCGGAGCTCCGGCGGCAGGAAGCCGTCGAAGACGGGCGAGGCGGCGAGCACCGGAATCCCGGCGGCTGCCGCCTCGAAGACGACCTTGTCCGCCGCGTTGCCGCGCGTGGGATTGACGAGCGCGTCGGCCTCGGCGAGCAACCGCGGCACCTCGCTGCGCGGTACCGCGTCGCCGAAGGTCGCACGGACGCCGAGCTCGTGCGCGAGCCGCTCGAGCTCGGCGCGGTTACGGCGATCGGCATCGGTGAGCGTCGACCCGTGGATCGTCAGCTCGGCGTCGGGAAGCTCAGCGAGCGCGCGAATAGCGACGTCCCAGCCCTTGACCGGCGCGTACCGTCCGAGCCCGAGGAGCCGTAAGGTCGCTTGTGGCTCTAAGCCACTAACTCCTCGGAACGCGGAGACGTCGATGCCGTGGCCGATCGGGCGCACCTTCTTCGAGTCGAGCGGGACGGTCCGGCGGTCGACCGTGAGGATCGCGCTCACGAGCGGCTCGGCGACACGCAGCAGGCGGCCACCGCCGGCCTGCGTGAACCAGAGCAGGACCGGGACGCCGAGCGGGCGCGCGAGCGGGGCCGCGACGACGGCGTAGACCGGGCTCATGTGGGCGAGCACGGCGACCGGGCGCGGTGCGAGCGCAGGAATCAGCGCGCGGAGGTAGCGCGACGTGCGGCCGAGCTTCGACGGCGCGGCGAAGCTGCGGACGCGGCAGTTCGCGGGCAGCCCATCCGCGACCGGACCGTTCGCGAGCACGAGCACCTCGTCGACGCGCGCGGCCAGGGCGGCGATCTGGGCGGCCGTCGCGCCGAGCACCGGATGCTCCGGGTCGGCCTGCTGCGTGACGAAGACGAGCATCCTCATACGAGGGCGCGGACGCGGGCGGCGTACTCGTCCGGCGTCTGGAGCCACGACGCCGCACGCTCGCGCGCGGCCTCGCCGAGCCGCTCGGCGAGGCCGGGCTCGGTCAGCACGCGGACGATCGCGTCGGCGAGCGCCGCCTCGTCGCCCGGCTCGACGAGCAGGCCGTTGACGCCGTCCTCGACGAGATCCGGGATCGAGCCGGCACGCGTGCCGACGACGCCGCGGCCGCGGCAGAACGCCTCGACGAGGACGCGCCCCATCCCTTCGGAGCGCGAGGGCAGCACGAGCACGGTCGCGTCGTCGAGTGCGCGCACGACCTCGTCGGCCGAAAGGCGCTTGTCCCAGCGCGTCTGCGCGGGCAGGTCGTGGACGAGGGACTCGACGACGTCCGTGCGCGTCCCCCGGCCGACGATGCGTAGCGTCGCGTCCGGGGCGCGCGGCGCCACAAGCCGCCACGCCGCCGCGAGCCCGTCGACGTTCTTGTACGCCTCGAGCACGCCGACGAAGAGCGCGACCGGCTGCTCCGGCAGCGGCGCCGGCGGACGCTCGACGAACGGCTCGAGGTGCATGTAGGCGGGGAAAGTCGCCGCCGGCTCCACTCCGAGCTCGCGGACGAGCGAGGACGTGAACGGCGACACCGTGCGCACGACGTCTGCGCGCCGCACCGCCCACGCGGCGATGCGATCGCCGAGGCCGCCGAGCGCACGCCGTGCAGGCGAGCCGTAGAGACGCGTCGAGGTCCGCCAGTCGCCGTGCACTTCGAGCACCACGCGCGCGTCGCTGCGGGTCAGCCGGCGCGCGGCGAGAGCCGCCGCAGCCTCGTACGCCGTCTGCGTCACGATCGCCTCCGGCCGGAAGCCGCGGATCTCCCGCGCGACCCGAACCGGAAGCCCCGCCCAGAAGCGCGGGCCGTCGAGCACGCGCCGCCGCGGGACGAGCCGGAAGGTTCCGTCGCCGGGCGCCGAGTCGGGTGCCGCGGTCCCGACGACGCGCACGTCGAGCTCGCGGCCGAGCGCCTCCCACTTCGGGGCGACCGCGGGATCGAGCGGCAGGCGGTAGCGCGTCCGGCCGACGAAGAGCACCCGCGGCTTCACGTCCGGGCGGCGTCCTGCAGCACCAGCTCCAGCCGGCCGAGGATCCGCTCCGGCGCGTACGCCTCGACCGACGGCGCCGCGGCCGCGCGCAGCCGCTCGCGCAGCTGAGCGTCGCCGAGGAAGCGGCGCACCATCTCCGCGTAGGCGTCCGCGTTCCCGGGCTCGACGAGGAGGCCGTTGACGCCGTCCCGGACGACCTCTGCAACGCCGCCCGTCGCCGTCGACAGCACGGGCGTCCCCGCGGCGAGCGCCTCGACGACGGTGTGCGGGAAGTTCTCCCAGCTCGACGAGAGGATCGACGCGTCGGCGGCGCGGAACAGCTCGACGATCCGCTCGCGCGGCAGCGCACCGAGGAAGCGGACGCGCTGCTCCAGCCCGAGCTCGCGCACACGTCGCTCGAGCGGCGCGCGCTCGTCGCCCTCGCCCGCGATCACGAGCGAGACGCCGTCGACCTGCGCGAGCGCCTCGAGTGCGATCCCGAGCGACTTCTGTACGGTTAGCCGTCCCGCGAACGCCAGCGTCGAGCCGTTCAGCGCGAACGACTCGCGTAGCTCGTCGCGTGGCCGCAGCTCCGGCAGGGTCGGCGTCGGGTTTTGCAGCACGCTCACGTGTTCCGGTTTCACGCCCCAGCGAATCGCCCGCTCGCGCAGCCACGCGCTCGGCGTGATCACGTGTGCGGCATGGCGCAGCTCGACGTCGCGTGCGAAACGGTACGCGGCCGCGCGCGCTCCGCCGCCGCCGTGCTGGAATTCCTCGACGCCGCCGCTGAACTCGCCCCGCCTGCGCGAGCGCTCGAAGGCAGGGTCGGCCGTGAGCTTGACGACGTACGGCGTGCGCGCGAGTGACGCGCCGGCAAACGAGCGCCCGAACATCCCGGTCGTGTAGACGACGTCTGCCCCCGATGCGCGCCGGCGGATCAGGTCGGCGGCCCTGAGATGCAGAACGCCCTTGGGCAGCTGCCGCGACGTCCAGCAAACGCGGTAGCGAGCGCGCGGCGGGACGCCGCGCGCCGTCGTCACGACTTCGACGCCGTGCCCGCGCCCGTGCAGGAAGTCCGCGACGTCCGGCGCGTGGCTCGCAGGCCCGCCGACGTCCGGCGGCCAAATCCCCGACACGACGACCACCTTCACGGCTGCACCGCCGGCTCCGGCTTGATCGACACGGACTCGTCGCGCGCGATCCGCACGAACAGCACCGCCCACGTCAACGCGAAGACGACACTCGACACGAGCACACCCGCGCCCGCGCCGGTCGCTCCCCACTCGTAGCCGAGCGCGCCGACGAGCGGGAGCAGCACGAGCGTCTCGATCCCGTGCGTCCAGATCCGCAGCTTTGGCCGGCCGACCGCGATCGGAATCGACTTCGACCAGCCGACGAGGAACTGCACCGCGCTCGCGATGAGAATCAGGCGTGCGGCGTCGACGGCGCCGAGGTTGCGCGGCTTGTAGATCCAGCGAACGAGGTCCGGCATCAGCCACCAGAGCAGCGGCACGACGACGACCATCAGCGCCGCAGCGCCGAGCGTGTAGCGGCGAACGCCGCGGATGACGGCCTGCCTCGAGCCGCGTTCCCAGTCGCGCGTCTGTTCGGTGACGAGGATCATCCGCGCAGGCGCCGACAACGTCGCCATTCCGGTCTGCGGCGCCTGCGCGACCCGGAAGAGGCCGGCCTGCGCGGGTGACGTCACCGCGCCGAGCAGCGGCAGCGTCAGCGTCGTCCGCAGCGAGACGACGCCGGTGCCGGCGCTCGACTGCCAGACGAAGCGGAAGATGTCCTTGCGGTCCTTGCCGAGCGGCTCGCTCGGCACGCGCGGGAAGCGCCGGAACGCGAGCCATCCCGCAATGCCGATCGCGGCGGTCGAGATCACCTGCGCGACGACGATCAGCACGATCGTCGTCGTCAGCCCGTGCGACGCCCCGATCCACACTGCAGCAAGACGCAGCGCCATCGACAGCGTGAGGAAGACCGCGCGCACGTCGTAGCGACCGCGCAGGAAGAGTGCGACGCCGGCGAGTCCCTCGGGCGCCTGCGTCAGCGGGATCGCGGCGCCCACGGCGAGTGGCACCGCGAGGTTGTGCGCGTGGAAGAGCGAGTCCGCGAACGGTGCGAGCACGAGCAGCGCAATCGCTGCGAACGCGCCGCCGATCAGCTTGTACGCGAGCGTCCCCTCGAGCAGCCGGCGGAGCTTTCCCCACTGCTGCTGCGTCTCGTAGCGGAAGCCGTACTTGACCGCCGCCTCCTCCACGGTGAGGTCGAGCAGGGTCTGGAAGAAGCCCGTCGTGGCCATGACGATGGCGTAGAGGCCGAAGACCGCGGTCGACGGGAAGATGCGCGCGGCGGCGACCGTGGCGGCGAAGCCAAGGGCGGCCGCGGCGTAGATTCCCGCAGCGGTTACGAGACGCCGAATGGTCACGTTTCCAGCGTATAGTGGCCCCCCGGGTGGCCATCAGCTCTGTCTCCCGACCAGCGGTCATCCGAGTCGCCTCGCCGGGCGCGGTCGTCCTCGCCCTGGCGCTGCCCCTGCTCTTCCTCCACCGCACGTGGCAGCCGTCCGTCGGCTCCGTCACGCTCTCGGACGTCGCCGTCGTCGCCGTGCTCCTGGCCGCGATCGTCGCCGGCGTGCGGGAGGGATTTGCGCCGCTCGTCGCGGGTCGCGTCGTGTGGCTGACGTGGGCGTTCTTCCTCTTCTGGCTCGCGGTCGCGACGGCGTACGGCGCAGCGCGCTTCGGCGCGTACCCGCTGCGTAAGCACGCGGTGACGCTCGTCAAGTGGTACGAGTACGCGCTGCTCGCGCCTGCGGTGCCGCTACTGCTGCGCCGGCGGCGCGACCTCGAGCTCGTGCTCTGGTCGCTCGCGCTCTGGAGCGCGGCGGCGACCTTCGTCGGCGTGCTCGAGTGGTTCGGGCTCGACGTCGCCGCGAAGGGAGCGTTCGGCAAGCGGCAGGCCTCGTTTCTCGGCTCAAGCGACTTCGCCGCGCTCTCGGGTGCGGCGCTGCTCGCCGGATTCGTCGTCCGCCGCGGCCCGCTCGCCTGGATCCTCGTCGTCTCCGGCGCGATGGGCTCCATCGTCGCGGGCTCGATCTCGGCGCTGCTCGGGCTCGCGACCGCGGCCGCGCTCGCGCTGCTCGTGCTCGTGCGGGTCGACCGGCGCCGCGCGGTCGCACTCGCGGGAACGCTGGCGGTCGTCGCGGCAGGCTCGGTCGCGATCCGTACAGCGGACCTGACCGCCTTCCAGCGCTTCCTCGGCGGCACACCGGACACGGCGGAGCCGAACAAGGTGCAGACGTACTCGCACCGCACGACGCTCGCGTACATCGGCGGTCGCATCTGGCTCGCCCATCCGCTGCTCGGCGTCGGCTGGCAGGGATCGAAGGATCCGTGGGCGTACATGCCGTACGTGCCGGACGCGAAACGGAAGTTCCCACACGAGGCGCCGCTCGCGTTTCCGGCGCCGAACCGCCCGTACGGAATCCAGCTCATGTACCTCGAGGCGCTCGCGGATCTCGGCCCGGTCGGCCTGCTCGCAGTCGTCGCCCTCTTCGCCGCGACGTTCGTCGTCGCCCTGCGCGCGCGGAGCAACGCGGCGGGCGCAATCGCCGCGCTGTGGATTCTCTTCGTCGCGTGGTGCTGGACTGCGCAGGACTTCGTCGCCGGGATCCCGCTCGACGCGCTGACCTGGCTGACGGTGGGACTCGCGGTAACGGCGGCTGCGTGGAGGCGCGCCGGTGTCTGACTGGCCCGGCGCGGACCGGCGGCGACCGGTCTCGACGTCGCCGACCTGGACGGTGCGCAAGCCGCTCGCCGAGTGGCTGCAGCGGCAGGCGGTCGAGGCCGCGCGCGACTACGGCCGCTACCGCGTCCTCGACGTCGGCTCCGGGATCAAGCCGTACTACCCGTTCTTCGAGCCGTTCGCCGACGAGTTCGTGGGCGTCGATCCGTCTCCGCAGGCCGACCTGCAGGGAACGGTCGAGGCGCTGCCGGTCGAGGACGCGAGCTTCGACCTCGTCCTCTGCACGCAGGTGCTCGAGCATTGCGACGATCCGGCGCGCGCGGTGTCGGAGCTGCGCCGGGTCGTCCGTCCCGGCGGCCGCGTGCTCGCGTCGACGCACGGCGTCTATCCCTACCACCCCGCCCCGGTGGACTACTGGCGCTGGACGCACACGGGGCTCGACCGGCTGTTCCGCGAGAATGCCGACTGGTCGTCCGTCGCCGTGCACCCGGGCTCCGGTACAACGGCCTGCATCGGAATGCTGATCGGCCACTTCATCGACCTGCTCTGCAAGCGCGCGCACCTGCGGCCGCTCGGACGCCCGCTCGTCGCGGGCATCAACCTCGCCGCGGATGCGATCGACCGCGCCGTGCCGGCGTTGCGCGATCCGCTGCCGGGTTCGCTGACGGCGAACTACCACGTGGAGGCGATCGCGTAGTGGCGCGCAGGGCGCTGGTCACCGGCGGGGGCGGGTTCATCGGCTCCAACCTCGTTCGGCGGCTGCTCGAGCAGGGCGACGATGTGCGCGTCCTCGACAACTTCTCCACGGGCAACCGGCGCAACCTCGAGGAGCTCGCCGGCGACGTCGAGGTCTACGAGGGCGAGCTGCGGAGCTACGAGCGGGTGCACAACGCCGTTCGCGGCGTCGAAGTCGTCTTCCACATCGGCGCGCTGCCGTCGGTGCCGCGCTCGGTGCAGGATCCGCTCACGACGAGCGCGGTCAACGTCGAGGGCACGCTCAACGTCCTGAGTGCCGCACGCGACGAGGGAGTGCGACGCGTCGTCTTCGCGTCGTCCTCGTCCGTGTACGGAAACTCCGGCGACCTGCCGCGCCGGGAGAACCAGCACCTCGATCCGATCTCGCCGTACGGCGTCTCGAAGCTGGCGGCGGAGCGCTACTGCGTCAGCTTCAGCCGCGTCTACGACCTCGAGACGGTTGCGCTGCGCTACTTCAACGTCTTCGGGCCGAACCAGGATCCGACGTCGCAGTACGCGGCGGTTGTGCCGCGGTTCATCGCCTCGGTGCGCGAGGCGCGGCCGCTGCCTATACACGGCGACGGGACGCAGTCGCGCGACTTCACGTACGTCGCGAACATCGTCGACGCGAACGTGCTGGCCGCGGACGCGGAGGGCGTCAACGGCGCCGTGAACGAGCTCGCGGACGCGATCGGCGAGATCCTCCGGCTGCCGGTCGAGAAGGAGTACCTGCAGACACGTGCCGGCGACGTGCGCGACTCGTGGGCCGATGTCGCCGAAGCCCGGCGACGGCTCGGCTGGGAGCCCTCCGTCGGGTTGGAGGACGGGCTGCGCATGACGGCCGAATGGCGACTGACGGCCGCCCCGTAAAGGTCCTGCGCGTGATCGCCCGCCTGAACATGGGCGGGCCGGCGCTGCACGTCGCGTACCTCTCGGAAGGCCTGCGCGAGCGTGGCTACGACACGACGCTCGTCGCCGGGACGCTCGCGCGCGGCGAGGACTCGATGTCGTTCGTCGCGGAGGAGCTCGGCGTGCGCGTCGAGCGCGTGCCGGAGCTCTCGCGGGAGATCTCGCCGCTGCGCGACCTGCGCGCGATCCTGCGGCTCGCGCAGCTGATCCGCCGTGAACGGCCGAAGATCCTCCACACACACACGGCGAAGGCGGGGGCGGTCGGCCGCATCGCTGCGCTCGCGGCGGGCCACGCGAGGCCGCCGATCATCGTCCACACGTTCCACGGCCACGTTCTGCGCGGATACTTCGACCCGGTACGCGCGTACGGCTTCCGGCTCCTCGAGCGGTGGCTGGCGACGAAGACGACGACGCTGATCGCAGTCAGTCCGCAGGTGCGCGACGACCTCGTCCACCTCGGCGTCGCGCCGCGGGAGAAGTTCACCGTGATCCGGCTCGGGATCGAGCTCGACGAGCGGATCTCGGCGCCGGATGGCGCCCGCGCCGAGACGCGACGGCTGCTCGGCGTGCCTCAGGACGCGTTCGTCGTCGGCTGGATCGGGCGGATGACCGGCGTGAAGAACACGGACCAGGTGCTCGCCGCGCTGAAGCTGCTGCGCGACCGCGGCGTCGACGCGTACCTGTGCATGGTCGGCGACGGCCCGGATCGCGAGCGGCTCGAGCGGCGCGCGCACGACCTGGGAGTCGTCAAGCGCTGCCTCTTCCTCGGCTACCAGGAGGAGGTCGCGCGTTTCTACGCCGCGTTCGACGGGATGATCCTGACGTCGGTCAACGAGGGCACACCGGTGAGCGCGATCGAGTCGCTCGCAGCCGGCCGCCCCGTCGTGGCGACGCGGGTCGGCGGCGTCCCCGACGTCGTCGACGACGGCGAGGACGGCTTCCTCGTCGACCCCGGCTCGACGGAGCAGCTCGCCGACCGGCTCGAGGAGCTGGCCCGCAACCCGGAGCTTCGCGAGCAGATGGGCGAGCGAGGCCGCGCCAGAGTGCCGAGCCGCTACGCGGTAACGCGGCTCGTCGAGGACATGGACCGCCTGTACAAGTCCCTCCTAGCCGCGTCTCGCTAGCCCTCGTCCCGGGACCTGGACCGGGGCAGGTCCCGGGACGCGGCTGGAGTGGCCAGTCATAGGTCGGCTGGGCGGTGTGCGGCGCAGCGATGGCCGTCTCGCATTCCGCGGCGTCCTCCGGGTCAATGGCGTGGCGAGAGCTGCCGTAGACGTGTCCGGCGTCGCCTGGTCCCGGGACCTGCACCGGGGCAGGTCCCGGGTCACGGCCGTCTGATCTAGCCGCGGGGCAGGTTGCGGAACGCGTTGAACGCGGGCTTGTGGGCCCATGTCGCGGTGACCAGCCCGGACTGCCAGCCGCTCGCGATGGCCGTGTCGTCCTTGAGCAGGAACCAGAGCATCATGTCGATCCGCGGGTTCTTGCGCGCGATCGCATACGCCTGCGTGAGGTAGCGCGCCTGCTGAGCGTTGCTCACGGCAAGCAGACGCTCGGGCGGTGTCTGGTACCCGTACTCGGTGATCCAGATCCGCTTTGCCCCCCAGAACTTCGTCACCTGCGTGATGAGCGTGGAGATGTTGCCGAGCTCGACCGTCCCGCTCTTCGGGTTCGGCTTGAATGTCGGCGTCTCGGTGCGCTGGCCGTAGTACGGGTGGTGCGCGTAGACGTCGAACTTCCTCAACCCGTAGGTGTGGAGCGCGCGAATGAATGACATCGGATCGACCGACGGACGGCCCGAGGTCGGAGCGTTGTTCCCGCGCGGCCCGGTGACGCCGCACGCGACCTTCTCGTTCGAGAGCGCGGTCTGATGAACTCCTGAGTAGACGGCGTTGCAGATCTTCACGTACTGGAAGGCGCTCTCGATCCTGAACTTCCCGCCGACCTTCTTCCACTGCGGCGCAAGCCAGATCGGGTTGTTCGGCTCGTTCCACGCCGTCCAGTAGCGGACGGCGGGCAGCGGCAGCGCACTCGACGTGTTGTTCGGATCCTGCTGCGCGAGGGGCGGGATGTACGTGCCGCTGTAACGTTTCGCGGCGGCGTACGCGAACTTCCGCAGATCGGTCGCGTTTGTCGGCGCGTACGTCTTCGGCTTCCCGCCGTTCGCCCAGCCCGGAGTGAAGAGGATCGAGAAGACGACCTTGATGTTGTACTGCGACGAGAAACGCACGAGCCGGTCGTAGAGCGACCAGTCGTAGGCGGGATCGCCGGGATCGGTCGCGACCGCCGGCTTGGTCTGGGCGACGCCGTACCTGTTGCCGCCCCAGTACATGTTGACGCGCAGCACCTGCGTCCGCAGCTGCTGCATGGTCGTGAACGTCTTGTCGATTTCCGGGCCGTAGAGCGTGTTCGCCTCGTCGTTCAGTCCGACGAGCAGCTTCGGCGACGCGCCGGCAGCGGGCACGGCGAGGCCGGCGGCGGTCAGAACGACGGCCGCGATCAGGGCGATGCGGTTAGACACTCGGTGACTCCCGTGGGTTCGCTTGCAGCGTTCGCCGCAGGCCCTCCTCGAGCGGAACGGTGGGTTCCCACCCGAGTAGCTGCCTGGCGCGGGTGATGTCCGGTTGCCGGACTTGCGGATCGTCAACGGGCAGCGCCTCGAAGACGATCTCGCTCTTCGAGCCTGTGACCGCGATGACGGTCTGGGCCAGCTCGAGCAGGGAGAGCTCCTGCGGATTGCCGATGTTGACGGGGAAGTGCTCGCCACTCTCGGCGAGCAGGACGAGACCGTGGATCAAGTCGTCGACGTAGCAGAAGCTGCGCGTCTGCGAGCCGTCGCCGAAAACGGTCAGCGGATCGTCGGCGAGCGCCTGCCTGACGAACGTCGGGATCGCGCGACCGTCGTGCGGTCGCATCCGGGCCCCATAGGTGTTGAAGATGCGGACGATGCACGTGTCGACGCCTTGCTGGCGGTGGTACGCCATCGTCAGCGCCTCGGCATAACGCTTCGCCTCGTCGTAGACGCCGCGCGGGCCGATCGGATTGACGTTGCCCCAGTACGTCTCGGGCTGCGGGTGGATGCTCGGATCGCCGTAGACCTCACTCGTCGACGCGAGCAGGAACCGGGCGCGCTTCCGCTTGGCCTGCAGCGGCAGGCGCAGGTAATCGATCGGGCTCGCCGGGCTGGCGAGGTGGAAGACGAAGTCGATGTCCACCTCGATCTCGAGGTGGGACGTCAGGTCGTGGTTCACGAACGTGAACTCCGGCCCACGTAGGTGCTCGACGTTCTGGAGCGAGCCGGTCTCGAGGTTGTCGACGCAGATCACGCGCTCGCCGCGCTCGACGAGCGCCTCGCAGAGATGCGATCCGAGGAAGCCGGCCCCGCCGGTGACGACTGCGGTGGGCACGGAGAGCGATGCTACCGAGGCCACGGAGCCGCGGTCGCACTCCTTACAAACCCTTTAATGCAGGTGCGATACGGTCGCTGCATGGCCCGACGCGACCGGGGCGCGCTGGTCACGCGTGCCCTCTTCGGCGCCGGTCTCCTGCTGCTTGGAGTCGTCGGCGCAGTCCTGCTTCTGCGGAGCCCTGCCCCGAAGACGCCGCCGACGACGGCCGCGGCACCGCCGCCGGCAACGACGACTGCGCCGCCCGCGACGACGACGGCGCCTCCGCCTGCGCCCGTGCAGGTGACTTCGGTGACCCCGTTCTCCGCCACGATCTCCTGGCGGACGGACACCGAAAGCACCGACCGCCTGGCTGTCTCGCTCGGCTCCGGACCGCCGACGCTCTGGAGCGCGGCGGTCGGCCCGTCTGTCGACCACTCGGCGACCGTGCGTGGGCTCGTGTTCGACACCGACTACCGGGTCGCGGTCGCTGGCCGCGAGGTCGCGTTCCACACACCGCGCCCATCGACGTCCACGGTCGCGTCCACCGGCGGCGGCGCGATCGTGCTCGACGGCAGTCCGTTCTTCCCGCTGATGGTCTGGGGCGAGTGCCCGGCGCAGTACGGCAACCTCATCGCCTCTGGGATCAACCTGATCGCGCACAATCCGTGCGGCGGGGCGAACGCGCAGGTCGACGCGCTCGCCGGGCGCGCGCTCTCGGCCGGGATCGCCGGCGACGCCGAGGCGCAGAATCCCGCGCTGATCGGCTGGTTCTTTCCGGACGAGGCGGACTCCCATCACCTCACGGGTCGCACGCTGCCGCCGGTGCCGGAGGCCTCCATCGTCGGGCGCATCTCGCTCCTGACGCTGAGCAACCACGTCTACTCACGCGCCGCGCCGCTCGCCTGGGGACGCGCGATGTATCCCGGGCTGATCGCACGCTCCGATGTCGTCGGCTTCGACCTCTACCCGCTGCAGTCGTGGTGCCTGAAGACCGAGATCGACGACGTCTACAGCGCGCAGCGCGAGCTCGTCGGGCTCGCCGGTGGCAGGCCGACCTTCCAGTGGATCGAGTCGGGGAAGATGGACTGCGGCGCGCGGGGCGGCGTCGTCACGCCTAAGGTGATCCGTGCGGAGAGCTGGCTCGCCGTCGCAGGCGGCGCGCACGGGCTCGGCTTCTTCCCGGGCGAGTGGACGCCGGCGAACGCAGCCGCCGTCGCAGCGGTCACTGCGGACGTGAAGGCGATCGCGCCTGCGCTTCTGGGCGCATCCACTCCGGCGTCCGCGAATGCGCCGTTACGCGTCGCGGCGCACGTCCTCGAGGACGCGGTCTACGTCGTCGCGGTCAACCCGACGCGGCGGCCGGTCCAGGCGCGCATCGCCGTCGGCGCGCTCGGCGACCGCGAGGTGCAGATGCTCGGCGGCGGCACGCTTCGCGCGCACGGCGGTGTTCTCACGGAGACGATCGCGCCCCTCGGCACGCGGGTGTATATCGCTCCACCCGGTTGACGCGGTACCGTCGCGCGGTGCGCCGCATCTGGATCGCCCTCGCCGTGCTCGCCGCCGTCCGCGTCGCCATCCCGCTCGCCGAGCTCGCGCACGCGGATCTCCCTGGCCTGCCCGAGTACCGGCGCCATGGACTGAGCGGCGACGCGACGGGGTTCTACGCGGCGACGCGCGAGTTCCTGGCTGCGTGGGGTCGGCTGCCGCGCATCGGCCTCGCGTTGCTTGCCCTGTTCACCCTCGCGTTCTGCGTCTGGCTCGTGCGCGAATGGACGCGCAGACCCGAGCGGCGGGTCTGGCTCATCCCGCTGGCCGCATTCGTGTTCGGACTCGTCGCCTGCGCAGACGTCGCCGAGCAGAACGCGAGCGGCGCCGCGGTCTTCGGCTGGCCGCTCGTCTGGGCGCTGGCGCTGCTCCCGGCTCGCGCGATCGGACACCTGGACCAGAACGTCGCGTTCTGGATCGGCCTGCCGCTCCAGCTTGCGTTCAACGTCGTCACGCTCGTGGCCATCTTCTTCGCGGGTCTCTACGCGACCGGCCGCCGCTCGGTCGGCCTCGTCGCCGCCGCGGTCTGGGCGTTCTGGCCGTTCCTCAGCGGCGCGATCGCAGGTCACAGCGCGTGGGAGAACGGCCAGTGGGCGGTCGACGCGGGCCTCCACATGTACACCGAGCCGCTGTCGACGGCGCTCTGCGCGACCGCGCTCGCACTGCTGCTCTCGCCGCGACTCGCGGGGATGCGTCTCGCGCTGGCCGGAACGGCCTTGAGCTTCGCGACGCTCGTCAAGCTCTCGAACGGCGTCACGGCGGGCATCGCGCTGGCGCTGCTCGCGTGGCGCTTCCGCGGCGAGCGGCGACGCGTCCTTCCGTACGTCGCCGGCGTTATGAGCCTGGCGCCGCTCGTGCTCGTCTACTGGCCGATCAGCTATCCCAAGCTCTTCGACAACCCGCAGTCGTGGCCGCAGAAGCCGTTCGAGCTGAGCTACTTCACGCGGAGCTGGTCGGACTCGCTCATCTTCGACCCGCACACGCTCGCGGTCGTGCTCCCACTCGCAGCGGTCGGCTGCTTCGCGGTGCGGCGACCGTGGCCGCTGGCGCTGGTCGCCGTGTGGACGCTCGTGAATCCGATCTTCTACAGCTTCTATGCGAACACGCCGCAGCACCCGCGCTTCCTCTACGCGAGCCTGCCGAGCTTCTTCGTCCTCTGGTCTGCGGGTGCGGTCGCCGTCCTGCGCGTCGTCACCGCGACGCGGGCGAGCCCGCGCACGAGCAGCGCGTAGATCCCGACGATCAGCAGGTTCCGCACGACCGCGATCCATCCCGGCCCGCCCGGGTCGAACGGCGTGAAGACTCGAAGCACCCAGAGCTGCGTGATCACCGCCGCGGCGCCGAGCAGCACGGTGCCGGGCAGCGACACGAGCGGCACGAGCGGCACGAGCCAGACGAGGTACTGCGGGGAGAACGCCTTGCCGAAGGCGACAACGGCCACGATCGCTGCAACCGCGGCGAGCAACGTCGTCTCCCGGGACCGCGGAGCACGTAAGGCGAGGACCGCGACCGCGAGCACCGCGGCGATCTCGACGACGGTGCTGACGGCGGCGAGGGCCGAAGCCAGTCCGCCGACGACGTCGAGCGAACCGGGCGGGCGCGGCTCGAGGCGGGCGTGGTGGAACGCCACGAGCAGCGACCCGCCGAGACTCTCCGAGTGGAGGCCGCGCTTCACCTGCGTCCAGAAGCTGAAGCGGAGCCCGCCGGGCCCTACAACGAGCGCAGGCAGACAGACCGCCGCGAACCCGGCCGCGGCCGCAGCGATCGTCCGACCCCGCCAGGCAAGCGGCAGGAGCGCCGCGGTGAAGGCCTTGGCCCCCGCCCCCAGCCCGATCATCCCGCCCGCCGCCGTCAGCCGTCCCGCTAGGAGTAGTCGGATCGCTCCGACCGTCAGCGCGGTCGGCCAGAGGTCGTAGCCGTTCAGCAGTACGGGGCCGAGCGCGAGCGGTGCGAGCCCGAGGGCGACTGCGGCGATCCAGACCCGCAGCCGCGACGAGCCGACGACCCGCAGGCACCAGAACGACGCCGCGATCGCCGCGAAGCCGAAGAGAAGCATCTCGACGCGGAACAGCGTCTGGTAATGCGGCTGCGAGATCCAGCCCGGGAGCGCGATCGGCGGCACCGCGCCCGGGGGGTATTCGAAGAAGAAGTCGCGGTAGGGCAGCTTCCCGTGGAGCATCTGCTGCGAGAAGGCTGCATAGTGGCGAATGTCGACGAACGGCTCGCCGCTGAGTAGTCCGCCGCGCGGGACGAGACAGCAGACCGTGAAGAGGACCATGGAGACGCCAGCGGGGACGAGGTAGGCTCGCCGCCGATCGCCGGTGCCACCGACAGTCAGCGTCATCCTCCCGACCTACAGCCGACTCGAGCTGCTGCCGCGCGCGATCGACAGCGTCCTCGCGCAGACGTTTTCCGACCTTGAGGTCGTCGTCGTCGACGACGGGCCGTCCGGCGCGATCGCCGATTTCGTCGGCGGCCATCCGGACGAGCGGGTCCGCCTCGTGCGGCACGAGCGAAACCAGGGTGTCGCAGCGGCTCGGAACACGGGGATCGCGGTTTCGTCGGGAGCGTATATCGGCTTCATCGACGACGACGACATCTGGCTGCCGGCCAAGCTCGAGCGGCAGGTACCGCTGCTGCGCGACGAAGGCGCCGACGTCGTACACTCGCTCGTCTACGTCGCGAATGGCGAGGGGGACGTCTACGCGGCAGCGACCGAGCGCGGCTTCCGGCTCTTCCGCGACGTCGCGGCTGCCGGGTACCCCTACGTCTGGCTGCTGCGCCGCTCATCGTTCCAGATCGGCACGTTCCTCGTGCGGCGTGAATGCATCGAGGAGATCGGCGGCTTCGACGAGGCGCTGTCGGCGGTGGACGATCTGGACTTCGTGCACCGCCTGCGCCGCCGCTACGACTTCCGGCTCGTCGACGAGCCCCTGACGAAGTACTGCTTCCACGAGACGAACTGGTCGCACGACAAGGATCCACAGACGTGGGTGCGACTCGCGCACAAAGAGCTCGCGTGGCTCGGTGAAGCGGATCCGCCGGGCCGCCGCGGGATCGAGGCGTACCTGCAGATGCAGATCGCGCAGGCGGCGTGGATCGGCGGCGACTATCGCGCGACGATGCGGCCGGCACTGCGTGCGAGGCGCCGGGACCCGTCGGTGATCAGCGGACGGACACTCGCGAAATACGTCGCCGCGGCGCTGCTGCCGAGGTCGCGCGTCGACGCAGCGCGAGCGAAGGCGCGCACGGAGCGCCCGGCGGCCGAGCCGGATCCGTGGCTCGACCTCTAGCGCAGATCCTTGTTCGACTCCATATCGAACCACATCGCGAAGAGCGTGAACTGCGACCCCGAGATCAGCAGCAGGGCGACCAGCACCACCGTGCCGACGCTCACCTGGTAACCCGCGATGCGGTAGCCGAGCTCGATTCCGCCGAGCACGAGGCCCGCCAGCGTCGCAAAGAACCCCAGCGCGTAGAAGAACACCAACGGATGGAAGTCGCGGATCACGTACTTCTCGCGCATCCGCCAGAAGAAGCCCTTCACGAGCAGCCACGAGATCTTCGGCACGACGTGCCGGTATCGGATCCCCGAGCGCTCGCCCACGCCGTAGACCGGGCGCGACGGCACGTCCCGCACCCGCGCGTTGACGACGTTCAGGTGCACGAGCATGTCGTTCGGGAACCCGTAGCGACGGTAGACGCGGTCGAGGTCGAGTGCCTGCAGCGTCCTCAATGCGATCGCCGTGTATCCCGACTGCGAGTCGGCGACATGCCAGTAGCCGGACGCGATCTTCGTCAGGAGCGACAACGCCGCGTTGCCGAGGTACCGCGTGCGCGGGATCAGCTTCCACGCCTCGCCGGTCACCAGCCGGTTCGCCTTCGCGTAGTCGACCTCGCCGCGCGCGACCGGCTGCACGAGGTTCTCGAGGTCGTACGGATCCATCTGGTTGTCGCCGGCCATCACGGCCGCGACGTCCATCTTCTCGTCGATCGCGCGCTTGTAGCCCGTGACGATCGCGGCGCCGACGCCCTCGTTGCGCGCGTGGCGGATCACCTCGACGCGCGGGTCGGCGACCGACTGCGCCCGCTCGACCGTCGCGTCGCCGGACGCGTCGTCGACGACGTAGATCCGGTCGACAAACTCCGGGACGCCGGCGATCGTCGTGCCGATGAGCTCCTCCTCATCGTGCGCTGGGACTACGACTGCGACGCGCTTGCCCTCGAGCATGGGCGAACGCTACGCGGCGATGCGGCGGGAGGCCACCCGCGCCGCGACCGAGTCCCACGCGAGCGCCGCGACGATGCCGAGGATCAGGCCGATCACCGCAGCGACGACGACCGAGTTGCGGCGGCTGCGCGCCGTCACCTTCTGCGACCCCGCAGGCGTGACGACCCGCGGCTCCTCGATCAGCTGCGCCTGCGTGAGGAGCTGTGACGCGCTCAACCGGTCCTGGGCCACGATCGCGAGCCGCTGCTGCGCGAGCGAGACGAGCGAGACGGCGACGAGCTTGTCCGTCGGCGTGCTCGCGGCCTGCGCCGTCGCCTGCGCCTGGTCGATCTGCCGCTGGATCGCCGCCTCCTGTTTCTCGTCCCGCGAGATCTGCGCATGGAAGATGGCGATCTTTCGCTCCGCGTAACCGCCGACCTTCTGGATCACCTGGTGCGCGAGCGCGTTCGCCGCGACCCTGATCTTGTCCCGCTTCGCGCCGTGAACGGTGATCGTGACGAGCGGCGTCTGCCCGAGCTTCGCGAGGTTGCCGGACACGGCGGCGACGGAGATCTGCCCGCGCAGCGCGCTGGACTTCAGCTTCGCCGCCTTCGCCGCGGCGGCGAGCGACGACTGCGACGTGACGATCTGGCGGACCGTGCTCGGATTCGTCTGCAGGCTCTGCAGCTGGATGTTCCCGCTGGCCGAGTACGGCTGCCCGAGATAGACGGTCGTCTGTGCCTGGTAGACCTGGCCGCCGCCCAGCGAGATCAGGTACCCGACGATCGCGCCGGCGACGAGGCCGACGAGCGGCAGCCACCAGCGGGCGAGGAGCGCCTCCCAGTAACGGCGGAAGTCGACCTCCTGCTCGCCGTCCCAGTCGTCAACGGCGCTCATCCGGCGGCGACTCTAGCCGCTGCCCACTCCCACTGGGCCTTCAACCCCGCCTCGAGCGGAGTGCGCGCGGCCCAGCCGAGCTCGGCCGCGATGCGCGTCACGTCGGCGGCCGTCCGGCTCACGTCACCGGCGGCGGCCTCGGTATGGCGGACGTCGAGCGTCCGGCCGGAGATCCGTTCGAGCAGCGCGATCGCCTCGAGCACCGTCGCCTCCTCCCCGCCGCCGACGTTGTAGACGGCGCCCGTCGGCGCGGAGTCCATGGCGGCGATCGTCGCGTCGACAGTGTCGCCGACGTACGTGAAGCTGCGCGACTGGTCGCCGCCGCCGTAGATCTCGAACGCGCCGCCGCTCGCCAGCGCGTTGACGACCCGCGCGAAGAGCATGTCCGGCCGCTGGCGCGGGCCGTAGACGGTGAAGTAGCGGAGAACGACGGCGTCGAGACCGAAGCCCTTCGCGTACGCACGGGCGAGGTGCTCGCACGCGAGCTTCGTCACGCCATACGGCGAGAGCGGTGCAGGGACGGTGTCCTCCGGCGTCGGGTAGCGCTCGGCTTCGCCGTAGATCGACGACGACGACGCGAAGACGGTGCGCGCACCCGCGGCCGCCGCAGCCTCGAACACGCGCTGCGTCGCGAGCACGTTCCGGCGCAGGTAGAGCGGAAAGACGTCGCCGAAGCTGCGCACGCCCGGTTGTCCCGCGAGGTGGAAAACGCCGTCGAAGCCGGAGAAGTCGAGCGGATCAGCGGCGAGGTCGACCCGCTCGAGGACGAGGCCGCGCGCGTTCTCCTCCTTGAGGGCGGGGTCGTAGTAGTCGGTGAGGCAGTCGAGGCCGGCGACGTCGTGCCCGCCGGCGACGAGCGTCTCCGCGAGGTGCGAGCCGATGAAGCCCGCGGCTCCGGTCACGAGGTATCTCATCGCTCCGCCATTCCGTAGACCTGGCCGTAGCCGACGAGGTAGAGGCGGTGCGAGTCCGCGACCGCCGGCGTGTACTTCCCGTCGGGGTACGTCCAGAGCAGCTTGCCCGAAGCGGCGGCCACTGCGTACGTCTTACGGCGCAGCGTGGCGAAGTACACCACCCCGTCGACGACCGTCCCGGAGCCCGAGATCGGCCCGTTCGCGCGGAACTTCCACCGGATGTCTCCCGTCGCCGCGTCGAAGGCGTAGAAGCTCTTGTCGTAGGAGCCGGCGAGGACGAGGCCCTTCCAGACCGCCGGGGAGGCGTAGACGTACCCGCCGGTGTGGTGGCTCCAGCGGAGCGTCCCGCTGTGCGCCCCGAAGGAGTACATCTTCCCGTCGGTCGCGCCCACGTAGACGCGGCCGTACGCCACCGCCGGAGTGGAGTAGAACCGGCCGCCGTGGCCGAGCCGCGGCTGCGACGAGGCGCGCCAGATCTGCTTGCCCGAATCGGCCGCGAGGCAGTAGAGGTGGCCGTCGTAGGAGCCGACGAAGAGCCGGTTGCCCGAGAGCGCCGCGGCGCCCTTGACCTTGCCGCCGGTCCTGAAGCTCCAGACGATCTTCCCGGTCTGCTCGTCGAGCGCGTAGACCTTGCCGCGCCAGTCGCCGACGTAGACGCGGCCGTGGGCGACGAGCGGCGAGCTCTCCGTCGGCCCGATCCGGGTGCGCCAGCGGATCTTCCCGAAGCCGACGGAGAACGCGATCACCTCGCCGTCGAGTCCGTGACCGCCGCTCGCGTTGCACGGCGGCCGGTTCATGAACGCCTCGAAGACGACGGCGTCGTGGATCGCCGGCGCCGCCGCGACGCAGCGGTGCGAGCGGAACCGCCAGGCGCGCTTCCCCGTCTCGGCGTTGACCGCGTAGAAGTTCCCCGCGTTCGTCGCGAAGTAGAGGCGCCTGTAGCCGATCGCCGGCGGGAACTCGATGAGGCTGCCGGCGTGGTACGTCCACAGCCGGCGGTACGGCGGGCGAAGACCGAGTCCGGCCGCGTCACGCGTCCGCTCGGGGACGAGGCCGTACGTCGGCCACGGGATCTTCGCTGCGACCGGCTTCGGCAGCGGCGGCGGCGCGAACGTCGTCACGTACTCGACCGTCGACGACCCGCGGACGTCGCGTCCCTGGTGCTGCCGGTAGAGGACGAACGCGGCGAGTGCGCCGCCCACGAGCGCGATGAGCGCGGCGAGGATCAGGAGGACACGCTTCACGCGTGCAGCGCACGCAGGGTTGCCGCAAGCCCCAGCACGCCGACCCCGCCGCTGACGCGCACGCGGTCGAGTGCGTATGGGTCGCCGGACGGTCGCGCGAGCCCCTCGACCGTGGTCGTCGCGGCGTCGAAGCCGGCACGCCGGACAAGCTTCTCGACCTCACGGTCGAAGCGTCCCGACGGGTAGGCGAAGAACTCCACGGGCACGTGGAACTCGCGGCGGATCGCCAGTCGCGAACCGTCGACCTGCCGCCAGACCGCCGCGAGCGAGAGCCGCGTCAGGTCGGGATGGGTGAGCGTGTGCGCGTCGATCTCCCAGTGCGCGTCGACGAGAGCCTCCACCTCGCCCGGCCGCGTCCCCCACACCGGCCGCGTGTTCGCGACCTCGAGGTTCAGCACCCCGGGCCAGCGCAGCCGGCGGAGGATCGGAAGCGCGTTCGTGAAGTCGCTGCGATAGCCGTCGTCGAACGTCAGCACGACCGGGCGACGCGGCAGCCGGCCGAGGCCGTGCCATGCGTTCCAGGCGCGCTCGAGCGTGACTGCGCGGTAGCCGTTCCGCGCAAGCCACTGCATCTCGCCGGCGAACTCAGCGGGCCGCACGTAGAGCCCCGGGTAACGCGCGCCTGCCGGGGGCGCTGCGATCACGTGGTACATGAGGATCGGGACGGGCCGCCGGTCCGGCGCGGCGGGAGGAAACGCGCCGATGATCGCCGCGAGGACGAAGGTCGTCAGCACCAGCGCAAGGCTACGGCACCACAATCGTTCCCAGGTCGATCGTCGTGCTCTTGCCGGCCGTGTTCGTCGCAGTCAGCGTCGCCTGCCAGGTGCCCGACGGCAGTGTCACGTTCGCCGTGCCGCTCACCGAGTGGGAGCCGAGGTCGACCGTCTGCGGGCCGGCGCCGCCCTGCAGGTCGATGCGCAGCTGCAGCTTCGGCGTACCCGGATCGACGCCCTGCCAGGAGACGACGCCGTCCGCGTACGAGCCTTGCAGCTGCGGCGGCTCGGTGTCGAAGGCGACGACGAACGGCTGCGGCAGCGGCACCGTCGTCCGGTTGCCGGCGAGGTCGACAGCTGTCAGCTGTCCTGTGTACGTGCCCGGCTGGAGATCGCCGGGCTTCCAGACGAGCGTCTGCGGGCCACGGTTCAGCGTCGCCGTGACCGTCTTGCCGCCGGCGCTCAGCGTCACGCGCGACTTCTTCGAGAGCGTGAACGAGACCGGCGCCGTGTCGAGGTAGCCGTCCGCCGGCTGCGGATAGACCGGGATCGGCGCGTCGGCGGGCGCCACGTCGACCGTCGGCGGCTGCCGCGTGTAGGCGTAGAAGCGCGAGGCCGCCGACTGCCACACCGGATCCTGGGTCCGCTGCGCGAGCTTCAGCAGCTGCTGCGTGACGAGCCGCTGATACTCGAGCGGCGCCTCGACTCCGCCCAGGGCGTAGAGCGACCACGAGCCGGTGTCGAACTGCGGCAGCAACGTCTGGGCTGCGACGGTCATCGCGGCCGCGAGCGCGGAGGCGTTCGGATCGTTCGTCGCCGCCGCGTAGTCCTCGAGCGAGAGGATCGCCTGCAGCTGCGCGTTCAGCACCACGAGCCGGTCGAAGCTGTAGAGCTTGATCCAGGGCCCCTCGGCGAGCTGCTGGACGAGCGGGCCCGGGACGGCGGCGAACGACTTCGTCGCGGCCTGCGTCAGCGTCACGTCGCCGACGACCGCGCCGGCCCGGCTCAGCGACTGCGCGGCGACGGCCTGCGCCATCCCGGACGTCCACGGCGGGCGGCCGCCGCCGAACGGGAAGTAGTACTCCCAGCGCAGCGCCGCCCCGCGCGGCACGCCGCGCGCGACGAGCGCTGTCGCGAGCCCGCGAATCGCGTCGGTGTCGTTCGCCGCGATCGCTGCGTTCAGCGCGCCGAAGTTCGCGAGTGGGTGGAACTGGAACCCCTGTGGGCCGAACCAGCGATAGACGACACCGTCGTCGCCGGCGATGTCGATCCTGCTCTTCGGCAGGACGTGCGTCTCCATGTACGTCAGATTCGTCTCGAGCATCGAGAAGAGCGCGAGCGCTCTCGGCGCGGTGTACGACCCCGACTGCGCGCCGATCTCGTGGAGCAGCGAGCCGATCACGGCGACGCGTGCCTTCGGCAACGCGGTCGTGTCGAGCAGACCGAGCGCGACGGCGGAGCGGTAGCGCGCCGTGTCAGCGGGCTTGAGCCAATGCCGTTTCTGCGCGAGCGTCAGGCCCTTGCGGATGCGGATCGAGTCGGATTTCGGGGTCGCCGCAGCGAGGCTCGGCACGGCGAGCGCCACGACCCCGAGGAGGACCGCGATGCTGTGGCGGCGGCGCAGCATCGACCTAAGAGTGCCTGCTCAGCGAACTTTTCGCACGTGGTGCCGCTTGTGGTGCCTGTGGTGGCGCATCTGAGGCTCCATCCCGAAGAGCGCGCCGTAGCCGTGGAAGAGCAGCCGGCCGCCGTTTCCGGACACCGGCACGTAGTGGCCGTGTGGGAAGCGGACGAGGACGCGCCCGCTGCGCGCGTCGACGCCGTAGATCCGGTGCGCGAAGCTGCCGGCGTACGCGACGCCGTCGACGACGACGGCCGCGCCGGAGATCGGCCCGCCCGTTCCGATCTGCCACAGAACGCGTCCGTTGCGCGCCGACACGCTGTAGAAGACGCCGTTGTACGAGCCGAAGAACACGCGCCCGCCCCACGCCGCCGGCGACGAGTAGACGTACGCACCCGTGTTGACGCGCCACAGGTAGCGGCCGGTCGTGGAGAACGCCGTCATCGAGTTCCCCGTCGACGACGGAACGAAGACGCGCCCGTCCAGCACCGCCGGCGTCCCGTACACGCGCCCGTTGACGCTCCGCACCCAACGCGTGCGGCCGGTGCGCGGGTCGAGCGCCCAGATCCGCCCCGCGTAGTCGCCGATGAACAGGCGACTGCCTGCGATCGCCGCGCTCGAGGTGATCTTCGCGCCGAGGTTCCGCACCCAGCGCAGCCTGCGTGTCCGCAGGTCGAGCGCGTACAGACGGCCGTCCCACGCGCCGAAGAAGTCGACGCCGTGCCGGACGAGCGGCGACGACTCGATCGGCGAGCCGACGTAGCGGTGCCAGAGCAGCTTGCCCGTCGCGCGATCGAGGACGTAGACGGCGCCGTTCATCCCGTGATAGAGGACGTCGTTTCCGACGATCGCGGGCGACGAGGCCATCTTCCCGTGCGGCGTGTCGTGCCGCCAGCGCACCGCGCCGTTGCGCATCGAGAGCGCACGGATCGTCCCACGCGCGTTGCCGATGTACGCGTTGCCGTTCCAGACGACGGCGGGGAACTCGATCAGCCCGCCCACTGCGGTGCTCCAGACGGCCTTGAACGGCGGCCGCAGCGCAATGTGCGTCTGCGCCTGCGTCCGCTTCGCGCTCGCGCCGTAGACCGGCCACTGCAGCTCCGGCCGGTAGATCCGGATCGTCACCTTCCGGTAGGCCTGGAACTCCTCGTAGACCGAACGCCCCGAGTAGCCTCGGGCGCGCACCGAGACGTGGAGCGGGCGGCGCCACGGGACCCGGATCACGGCGACGCCGTGCCGGTCGGTCAGGTCGTGGCGGCGCCAGAGCGTCACGCGCGCACCCCGGACGCGACGGTGCGTGTCGCCGTTGACGACCGTGATCACGAGCTTTGCGCGCTTGTGGGGCCTCGCCGGCCGGACGAACGCGAGGACGCGCGGCTTCGCCGGCTTGGCCGGCGGCGGCGCCGCATGCTTGGCAGCACCCCCGCAACCTGCGAGGAGCGCCGAGAGCGCGAGGAAGGCCGCTAGACGATCGGCTCGGGGAGGTCTTCGGAGAACGGTTCGAGAGTACCGCCGGAACCGGCGGCCAGCGTGAGATGCGAGAAAAAGCGAGTCATGACCACGCCCTCGCGGAACTCGCCGACCCGCGGCTCCGGCCGCTCCCCGTTGGCGATCGCGATCGCGAGCTCCGGATAGCGGGAGCCGGCCGCCGTCGGCAGCGGGAAGGCCCCCCCGAAGCGCGGGTTGATATCTGTGATCGGATGCGTCCCGTCTGGCTCTCGGAAGCATTGGATGTTCGCCGGGCCGACCAGCCGGAGCGTCTCGGCGACCGAGCGGCCGACCTCGATCAGCTCCCAGTCCTTGATCGTCCTGCCCTTGATCGACTCCCCGCCCTTCGACTCGATCATCGTGCGCGGGATCGCGTTCAGGCAGCGGCCGTCCAGGTCGCAGAAGACGTCGATCGAGAATTCCTCGCCGCGGCAAACCGACTGGACCATCGACGGGACGGGCGTGAATTTGAGGAAGAAATCGAGCTCCTCGCGGTTCGCGGCGCGGTAGATGTGGCGCGAGCCGAAGCCGACGCGGGCCTTGACGAGCAGCGGATAGGGCGGATCCGCGGGCAGCTCGCCGGCCAGCCAGGTCGGGGGCGAGGCGATCCCGCGCTCCTCGAACAGCAGATGCGCGAGCCACTTGTCGCCGAGCGCCTCGCAGACGGCCGGATCGGGCAGGAGGACGACCGCCGGCGCGAGCGCGTCGCGGGAGCTCGCCAGAAGCTCCTGGTCGAGGTCGGTGAGCGGAACGACGAGGCCGACGTCGTGGGTGCGAACGAGCTCGGCCAGCCGCGGGACGTACGCCGGATCGTCGACGCGCGGCACGAGCTCGCGCTCGTCCGCGTGGTAGAGCGCGGGCGCGAGCGGGTTCGCGTCCGTGGCGATCGTGCGCGCGCCGGCCTGGCCAAAGGCGCTGACGATGTCCACCCGCTGCCCGGCGCAGGTGAAGAGGACCGCGGTCACGGCGGCAGAGGGTACCGTCTCCGGCCTGCGCCGCCGCCGAATCCTCCTCCCGCCGGCCATGCTCGCGCTGGCGTGGCTGATCGCGACCGGCGTCCTCTTTGTCTGGCCGTCGACAGACTCGCCGGGCCGAGCGGACGCCGTCGTCGTGCTCTCGGGCGGCCGTGACCGGCGGCTCGATCCGGCTCTGCGCCTGATGCGGCAGCATGTCGCGCCGCTGCTCGTGATCTCGGGGACCGGTTTCGACCCGAAGTGGAAGAAGGCGCGCGCGCTCTGCGCGCACGGGTCGCAGGGGTTCCGCGTCGTCTGCTTCGACCCGCACCCGTACAGCACGCGCGGCGAGGCCCGCGGGATCGCGCGGCTCGCCCGGCAGCACGGCTGGCGGACTGTCGACGTCGTCACGTCCCGCTACCACGTCTTCCGCGCCGGGATGCTCATCGAGCGGTGCTATCACGGCCGCCTGCGGATGATCGGCGCGAGCTATCCGTGGAGCGACGTGCCGATCGCGTGGCTGTCGGAGTGGGGCAAGCTGCTCGTCCAGGTCACGGCGGAGCGCTCGTGTTAGGCGGTTCCGTCCAGCCCCCTCGCGCGCCCTTGTAGGTGCCGCCGAAGAGGGCGAGCGGCGTGCGCAGCAGGATCAGGAGGTCGGTCTTCGGCGAGCGGTGCTCGACGTACCAGACGTCCAGCTCGATCCGCTCGGCCCACGGGAGCGTCGCGCGGCCGTGGATCTGCGCCCAGCCGGTGATCCCTGGCTTCACGTCGAGGCGGCGGCGCTGGCGCTCGTCGTAGCGCTCGACCTGGTACCGGAGCGTCGGCCGCGGGCCGATCACGCTCATGTCGCCTCGGACGACGTTCCAGAGTTGCGGCAGCTCGTCGAGGGAGAGCAGGCGCAGCACGCGGCCGACGCGCGTGATGCGCGGGTCGCCGCGGTCGACCGCCCAGCCGGCGCCGTGCTTCTCGGCGCCGACGACCATCGTCCGCAGCTTCAGGAGCTCGAAGTCCCGGCCGTCCTTGCCGACGCGCGTCTGCCGGTAGAGGACAGGCCCGCCGTCCGCGAGCTTCACGGCGAGCGCCGCGCCTGCCAGCAGGGGGCTCGTCACCGCGAGCCCGGCGCCGGCGAGCGCGACGTCGAGCGCGCGGTTCAGCGCGTCCCCTCGGCCGCTTCCCAGGTCGCGGGGACGCCGCGACGCAGATAGTTGACGAGCGACACGACTGTCGCCCAGGTGACGAGGACGTAGTAGCGCGCGATCCCGACGCCGGCCGCGGCCGCGGCGAGCAGGCCGAGCTGGCAGCCGAGCAGCACCTGGTACACGACCCCCTCGCCGACGAGCGCGATGTTCGTCCCCAGCAGGACGAGATGGAGCACGCCGCTCGCGTAGCGCAGGTGGCGGTGCGAGACGATCTCGACGAGGTACACCGGGCCGAGGCGGCGCAGCATCCGGCCGCGCAGCGTGATCAGCCAGCAGTGCTCGAACATCCGCACCTTGCGCCGGTATTCGGTCTCGTTCGTCGGCGTCGGCTTCTCGTACGCGACCGCCTCCGGCTCGTAGACGGCGCGTCTGCCGCGCTGCACCATCAGGTACGGAAACGCGAGGTCGTGTCCGAAGCGTGGGTCGACGTCGACGTAGTCGGCGCGGCGTACGGCGTAGATCGACCCGTTGCCGCCTGTGACGGAGTGGAGGCGCGACTCGGCAGCGCGCAGCGCGAGCTCGAAGCGCCAGTACGCGCCCTCGCGGTTCGAGCCGTCCGGGGCCTCGAGCCTCAGCCGGCCGCAGACGTAGGCGACTTGAGGATCGGCGAAGCTGCGGACGAGCTTGCGAAGCGCGTCCGGCGCCCAGGTCGCGTTTGCATCGCTGAAGGCGAGGATCTCGCCGCCGGTCGTGGGGACGGCGAAGTTCTGCGCGGCGAC
>VAWW01000082.1:531-19794 GCA_005884575.1 Actinomycetota bacterium | reverse complement strand
CACACGACGAACGGAACGTTGAACGTCAGGTACGCGATGATCAATGCCCAGTACGTGTCGAGCATCTGGTACTTCTGGAAGAGGAGGAACAGCGGCACCGCAGACGCGACCGGTGGGAACATCCGGATGCTGAGGATCCAGAACGCGAGGTGCTGGCCGCCTACGCGGAAGCGGCTGATGCTGTAGGCGGTCGGGACGCCGACGAGCAGCGCAAGGGCCGTGTTCGCCGACGCGACGATGAGGCTGTCCTTGAGCGCGTGGCCTCCGGGACCCGACAGGACCGACGAGTAGTGACGGAAGTCGATCTGCTTCGGGTGGAAGATCGGCGGATAGTGGAAGACCTCGCCCTGCGTCTTGAACGAGGTGATGACGATCCACACCACCGGGAGCAGGAAGAACGCGAGCGCGACGACAACGACGAGCCAGGTCAGGCCGTTCTTGGCGATCCGGTTCACGCGAGGCCCTTGCGCATCCGGCGAACGAGGATCGTCGCGACGATCGTGATAGCCGAAGCTGAAGAACTGCAGCCCCTGCAGGTACGTGTAGAAGCTCGCCGTCTCGGTCGCGGATCCCGGACCGCCGCCGGTCATGACGTAGATCGTGTCGAAGGTCTTGAAGATGTCCATGGCGCGGATCAGGACTGTGACGATGATCAACGGCTGCAGGAGGGGCAGCGTCATCGTCCGGAAGAGCTGCCAGCGGCTCGCGCCGTCGACGGCCGCCGCCTCGTACTGCTCCTCCGGCAGCGTGCGCAGCCCGGCGGCGAGGATGATCGCCACGAACGGCGTCCATTGCCAGACGTCCGCGAGCAGGATCGAGTTCAGCGCGACCGAGCGGTCGCCGAGCCAGACCGGACCGTTGATCCCGATCTCCGACAACAGGTAGTTCAGCGGCCCCCACGAGTTGTTGAAGATGACGACGCCCTCGATCGCGACGGCGACGGGCGCGATCATCACCGGCACGAGAAGGAGGGCCGTCACGAGCGTGCGCGTCCGCCCGAGCTGGTTCAGCACGAGTGCCAGGCCGAAGCCGAGGACGAGCTCGATCAGGACGCCGAAGCCGACGAGGTAGAAGCTCCGTCCCATCGCCGGCCAGAAGCGCGGATCCTTCGTGAACGCGTCGACGTAGTTCTGCAGCCCGACCCAGTGCGCCACGGGCGAGAACGAGAGCTCGAGCCGGTAGAAGCTCTCACGCAGCGAGTAGATCAGCGGGTAGACCGTGACCGCGAGCAGCACCGCCACCGCGGGCAGGACCATCAGCCAGGCAAAGAGCGGCGCGTCGGACCGCCGCAGCCGAGGCAGGCGCGCTACGAGTCCCCTCGGGGCAACCGCAGTGTCCTGTGCTGTGGTCTTCGCCATCGCGTCCTGCTCCCCCGCCGGCCCGAGGACCGGCGGGGGACGTTACCGCGTGCTACTTGATCAGGCCGAGTGACTTGTACTGCGTGAGCGCGTTCCGCCAGAGCTCGGTCTGGTGCTTCTTGTCGAGCTTGTCGGTGATCGTGTTCCAGGCGCTCGCCGCGTCGTGGAGCGCCTTCGCCGGGTCCTCCTGGCCCGAGATGGCCTTGTTCACGGCGAGGTCGAGGGCGTCCTCGTACTGCGCGGCGCCCGGGATGTAGATCTCGGGATACCCGTGCTCGAGCGCGCCCTTCACCGTCGCGAGGTAGCTCTGCGCGTCGGCCGGCTTGAACTCCTTGTAGTACTGCGGCTTCAGCTGGCTGTACCGGTACGGATCGAGACCGTCGAGCGGAGTCGACACGTTGAAGCGGCTGACGTCGTCGCTGATGTACTTCGCCATGAAGTACGCGGCGTCGGCGTGCTTGCTGTTCTTCGGGATCGCCAGCACCCGGCCGACGGGCATCATCGAGCGGGTGACGAGCTTGCCGTTGACCATCGTCCCCGGGAGCAGCCCGTAGCCGAGCTTGCCGGAGACCTGGCTCTGCGTCGGGTCGGCGCCCTTCTTCGGCACGTCGCTCCACTGGACGACCATCAGCGTCTGGTTCTTCAGCAGCGAGTCGCGCAGCTGGTCGTAGCCGAAGTTGAGCACGTCCGGCGGCGAGCACGTCTTCACCGCCGCGACCATGTTCTTCAGCGCGGCGATCGCCTGCGGCGAGTCGATCTGCGGCTTCATGTTCTTGTCGAAGTACACCTGGCCGCTGCTCGCCCACCGGTCGACGAACCAGGCAAACGAGAAGCCGCGCTGGCCGTACTCGGCGCAGCCGTAGAACGGCCGCGTCAGCGTCTTGCCGGCGAGCTTCTGCCCGGCCTTGCGGGTGAAGAACTGGCCCACCTGCAGGTAGTCGTCCCACGTCTTCGGCGGGGCTAGCGCCTTGTGGTACTTCGCCTTGAACGCCTTCTGCTCGATCGGGCTCCCGATCAGGTCCTTGCGGTAGATGAAGATGTGGACGTCGCCGTCCTCCGGGAGGGCGTAGGTCTTCCCGGCCCAGCCGAGGTAGAGCTTCCGGAACGCTGTGATCACGTCGCTCAGGTGCGGGTTGCTCTTCTTGATGTACGAGTCGAGCGGCAGCAGGTACCCGTTGCTCGCGAAGTCGCCGATGTACGCGGGATAGAAGACGACGAGGTCGACCGCCTTCGTTCCGGCGATGAACTCGGCCTTCTCCTTGCTGTACACGTCGGCGAACGGAACCTCGACCGCCTTCAGCTTGATCCCGGCCTTCCGCCACTCGGGCATCCAGAAGCCGAAGACGTTCATGTTGTGGCCGCCGTCCCCCATGACGGTCACCGTCTGCCCCTTGAAGTTGGGCAGGTTGCTGGGCACCGGGATCGACTTGCGGGCGGCGATCATCGCGCTGAGCGACATGTCGCCGAACCCGGGCGTTCCCGACGCCCTCGTCGCGGTGGCCGGACCGGCCGTGCCGCTGCCCGCCGCCGTGAGCGCGCTCACGGCGAGAGCGAGGACGGCGAGTGCGGCGCGGCGCTGCCTGCGCTTCCGCGTGCGGCTGTGAGGCACTTCGAACCCCCGTTCTAGTGGACAAGCGACGTTACGAGTAGGGCTGCCCGAGGTCAAGATCGTGACACGATCCACGCCGCGCCGTCCGGAAAGCGGTGCCGCTCGAGCGAGTCCGGCTTCATCTCTGCGCTGTAGCCGGGCGCCTCGGGCGGCATGTAGCGCGCATTCCGAACGGTCACGGGGTGGAGGAAGTGCTCGTGCAGGTGGCGACATAGTCGAAGAGCGACAGATGCTGGACCAGCTCGCAGAGTCCGACTCCGCCGGCGTGCGGGCAGACCGGAACGCCGAACCTGGCCGCGAGCAGGAGGACGGCGATCACCTCGTTGACGCCGCCGAGGCGGCAGCTGTCGATCTGGCAGAAGCCGATCGCCTCCGCCTGGAGGAACTGCTTGAACATGACGCGGTTGTGCACGTGCTCGCCGGTGGCCACGCGGATCGGCGCGAGCGCGCGCGCGATCGCGGCGTGGCCGAACACGTCGTCGGGACTCGTCGGCTCCTCGATCCAGTACGGCTCGAACTCCGCGAGCCTGCGCATGCTCTCGATCGCGGTGCCCACGTCCCACGTCTGGTTCGCGTCCATCATCAAGGCGCGCTCGGGGCCGATCTCCTCGCGCAGCAGTGCGGCGCGTCGGACGTCGTCCTCGAGATTAGCGCCGACCTTCATCTTGAAGTGCTGCCAGCCCTGGCCCACCGCGTCGCGGCAGAGCTGCCGCACCTTCTCGTCCGTGTAGCCGAGCCAGCCGACCGACGTCGTGTAGGCCGGGAAGCCGTCGCGGCGCATCTCGGCCTCGCGTGCGCCCTTCGTCGCCTCGTTGCGCTGGAGCAGCTCGAGCGCCTCGTCGGGCGTCAGCGCGTCGGTGACGTAGCGGAAGTCGACGCAGGCGACGACCTCTTCCGGGCTCAGGTCGACGAGCAGCTTCCAGAGCGGCTTGCCCTCCCGCTTCGCGTAGAGATCCCAGACGGCGTTCACGATCGCCGCCGTGCCCAGGTGGATCGCCCCCTTTTCCGGCCCGATCCAGCGCAGCTGGCTGTCGCCGGTGAGGGCGCGCCAGAAGGCGCCCATGTCGGCGAACAGCTCTTCGAGCGACCGCCCGACGACCAGTGGCCGCAAGGCCTCGATCGCGGCGACGCAGATCTCGTTGCCGCGGCCGATCGTGAACGTGAACCCGTGGCCCGTCAGGTCCTCGTCGTCGGTTCGGACGATCGCGTACGCAGCCGAGTAGTCCGGGTCCGGGTTCATGGCGTCCGATCCATCCAGCAGGCGCGACGTGGGGAAGCGGATGTCCAACGCGTCGACGGCGAGGATCGCTGTCATCGCGCGTTATCCTCTCGCACGGTGAGCCGGATCGTCTTCGACGGCGTCAGCAAGGTCTTCCCCGGGGACGTGACTGCGGTGGACGACGTCAGCCTGATGATCGAGAGCGGCGAGTTCATGGTCCTCGTCGGCCCGTCCGGATGCGGCAAGACGACGCTGTTGCGGATGCTCGCGGGGCTCGAGATCGTGTCCGAAGGCCGGATCACGATCGGCGAGCGCGACGTCACCCACCTGGCGCCGCGCGACCGCGACCTCGCGATGGTCTTCCAGAACTACGCCCTCTATCCGCACATGAACGTCCGCGACAACCTCGCGTACGGCCTGAAGATGCGGCATACACCGAAGGCCGAGATCCGTCGTCGCGTCGCGGACGTGGCCGGGCTGCTGGGTCTCGAGGAGATGCTCGACCGGCGCCCGCGGGCGCTCTCGGGCGGACAACGCCAGCGTGTGGCGATGGGCCGCGCGATGGTGCGCGAGCCGGCTGCGTACCTGATGGACGAGCCGCTCTCGAATCTCGACGCGAAGCTCCGCGTGAGCATGCGCGCCGAGCTCGCCCGGCTCCACGAGCGGCTCGGCACGACGACGGTCTACGTCACCCACGACCAGATCGAGGCGATGACGCTTGGCCGGCGCGTCGCTGTCATGCGTGACGGCCGGATGCAGCAGGTGGACGAGCCGCAGGCGCTGTACCGCGATCCCGTCAATCTCTTCGTGGCGGCCTTCATCGGCTCGCCGTCGATGAACCTGGTCGAGGCGACGATCTCCGACGGGACCGCTCAGTTCGGCGGCTTCCGCATCCCGCTCGACCCCGCGCGGCGGCCCGCTGTCCGCGACGGCGACTCGGTGATCGTGGGCGTCCGGCCGGAGTCCTTCGAGGACGCGGCGTTCGCCGAGGGCGGGTTGCCGGAGATCGAGGTCACCGTCGCGGTCATGGAGGAGCTCGGCTCCGACGCGCACGTGATCTTCGAGCTGGACGCGCCACGCGTCGAAGCCGAGGAGCTACGCGCAGCGGTCGAAGAGAGGGACGAGGCGTTGCTCGTCGACTCGGGAACGGCGCTCTTCAACGCGCGTGTCGACCCGAGGACGCAGGCGAAGGTCGGCAGACAGCTCCGCCTCGCCGTCCAGCCGGCCGGATTCCACTTCTTCGACCGCGCGACCGGCGAGAATCTGCTCCTCGCAGCAGCTGCAACCGCCTAGGAGGTCACGTTGACCGCAACCTTCGAGCAGGACATCAAACCGCTCTTCCGGGAGCGAGACCGCGAGTCGATGAAGCCGGTGTTCGACCTCTGGTCACATGACGAGGTGGTCGAGAACGCCGACGCCATACTCGAACGCCTTCGCAACGGCACGATGCCCTGCGACGGCGCGTGGCCTGACGAGCAAGTCGCCATCTTCGAACGCTGGGTCGAGGCGGGCACACCGGCGTAGCCGGGACGCGCACAGTCCGACCGAGGCGTTCGCGAAGCTGCCCGGGTAGGATCCGGCGTGTCCGGCGCGCGCCGCCGCGTTCGCGGGTCAGCACCAGAGGAGGTTTGCGTGTTGCTACGACTTCAGCTTCGTCTTCCCGCTCTCGCGGTCGTTCTCATGCTCGTCCTGATCGCAGCTGGCTGACGGTAGCGCGGCCGCCGAAGGTCTTCGGCACACGTACCTGGAGTCTGCAACATCCGGCCGGCCGCGGCTCGCGGTCACCCCACGGCCGCGTGCAGCGGTACGTCGCCCGGGAGGAAGACCGTCCGCGTCACCTCGACCCTGGGCGTGGCGGTCGAGCCCTCGATCCGGCTCAGGACGAGCCTTGCGGTCAGGCGGGCGACCTCCTCGACCGGGTACGCGATCGTCGGGAGGCCCGTCTCCAGATTCTCGGGCCCGGCGTGACCCCACGTGACGAGTGAGACCTCCGACGGGACGCCGACCCCATGCTGGGCGAGTCGCTCGAGGATTCCGGCCGTCAGGGCGAGCGTGCCGGTCGCGATGATCGCGTCCACGCCGCGGTCGAGCAGCGTGTCGACGCCCGTCTGCGCGGCCTGCTGATCCAGATCGACGAACTCGGCGACATGCGTCGACGACGGCGCCAGTCCGGCCGCGGCGCACGCGGCCGCGAAGCCGGCGACCAGCTCGCGGCCCGGACGCGTCCGGTCGTTGCGCGTGATCAGCCCGATCATTTGCCGGCCGTCGTCGACGAGGTGCCGGACCGCAGCGAGCAGCGCAGGCGCGTGGTCGACGAGGACCGCGTCACAGGCGACACCGCGGACCTCTCGGTCGAGCAACACCATCGGCGTCCGAAGCGAACGGAGGTAGCGCGCGAGCTCCGGGCTGCGGTCGTCGGACGGCGCCAGTACGAGTGCGTCGACTCCGCGTCCGACCAGCATCTCGAGCGAGTCGAGGTCGCGCGGCGCGTCCCGGCGCCGCGACGACGTGAGCAGCACCCCGAGGCCGTGCTCGGCGAGCTGGCCGTCGAGCGACTCGACGATCAGCCCGAAGATGCTGATGACCGGCACCAGCAGGCCGACGAGCCCGGTGCGGCTCGTGCGCAGGCTTCGCGCGGCCAGGTTCACCTGGAACCCGAGCCGCGCGATCGCGTCGCGCACGCGGGTGCGCGTCTCGGGGGCGACACGGGCGGAGCCGTTCAGGACGCGCGAGACGGTGGTCTTCGAGACGCCCGCGGCTTCGGCGATGTCGAGGATGGTCGGCGGACGGGAGTTGACAGGCATGGCGCTGGAGTGGGAACGTTCCCGCGAAGGCTCGACGATACTTCGGGTGGATCCACTGAATCAACGCCGGTCATAAGTCATATTTGTGGGAACGATTCCGCATGAGAGGGCGGCGCTCGTCACCGGTGCGGGAAGCGGCATCGGCAAGGCCGTCGCCGAGCGGTTCCTCGACGACGGCTGGCGCGTGATCGGCTGGGACGTGCAGACGGGCGACGACGAGCGGGTCGAATGGCGCGTCGTCGACATCTCCGACTGGGACGCGGTCGCCGAGGCGGCCGCGGCCGCGCCGCCGCTCGACGCGGTCGTCAACTGCGCGGCGATCGCACACCTGACGCCGATCAACGAGATGAGCCGCGACGACTGGGACCGGACGCTCGCAATCAACCTGAACGGCGCGTTCTACGTCTCACGGTGGCTCTACCCGCAGTTGAAGGAGGCGCAGGGCGTCCTCGTCCACATCGCTTCGGTCAACTCGAAGAACACGACGCGGTTCCGCTCGCCGTACAACGCCTCGAAGGCGGGTCTCGTCGCGCTGACCCAGGCACTCGCGGTCGAGTGGGGCCTCGAGGAGTCCGGCATCCGCGTCTTCGCGGTCAGCCCCGGGATCACGCGCACGCAACAGGCCTGGATGCGGGTCGAGGCCGGGAAGATCACCGAGGAGGCGCTGCTCGGCCGGGTGCCGACGCATCGCTGGATCGAGCCGCAGGAGGTCGCGAACGCCGTCGTGGCGCTCGTCGGCGGTGACTTCTCCGCGCTGCATGGCGCGAACGTGATGCTCGACGCTGGCTACGACGCGTGGGGCGGTCACTTCTGATGGCGTCGTACCCCGAGCTCGAGGACCGGGTCGTGCTCGTGACGGGCGCCGGCCGCGGAATCGGCCGCGGCATCGCGCTTGCGTTCGCCGAGCACGGCGCCCGCGTGCTCGTCAACGACCTCACCGACGAGCACGCGCGCGAGACGGTGGAGGCCGTCCGTGCCACCGGAGCCGTCGCCGACGCGGTTCCTGCCGACGTGGCCGACCGGGCGGCAGTCCGGGCGATGGTGTCGGCAGCAGTCGAGCGTCACGGTGAGATCGACGCGCTGGTCAACAACGCAGGGATCAACGTGGTCTCACCGTTCCTCGAGCTGAGCGACGACGTCTGGGAGCGGACGCAGCGCATCCACCACTGGGGCCTCTTCTACTGCGCACAGGAGGTTGCGCCGCGGATGGTCGCCCGCGGAGACGGCTCGATCGTCGTGATCTCGTCGCCGGCCGCCGTCGAGACGTACGAGGGTCAGACGCACTACGCATCGGCGAAGGCCGGGCTGCAGATGCTCGCCTTCGGGCTCGCGTGGGAGCTCGGCGGCTCCGGCGTGCGGACGAATCTCGTCAGCCCGGGCTGGATCGAGACCGAGTTGAACCGCGAATACCTGTGGTCGGAGCCCGACCTGCGCGAGCGGGTCGTCCGGCAGATTCCGCTCGGACGTACCGGGAGTCCCGAGGACGTGGCTCGGGCGGTGGTGTGGTTGTGCACGAACGAGGCGGCCTACGTCAACGGCGCGGTGTTGCGCGTCGACGGCGGGCTGCTCGCCGGACGGCTGAAGGCATGAGGGAGGTGAGGGTCCCCGCAACACCGAGACGGCTGGTAGATCCATCCCCTGCACTCACATGGAGGAAGCAATGAGATCTGGCTCATGGGCGCGACGCGGTTTGTTCTGCCTCGCGGCGATCGCTGCGGTGGTAGCGGTTTCCGCCGCGGGCGCTTCGCAGACGGCGAAGCCGAGCATCGTCTGGCTCGAGCAGGGCGCCGGCAACCCGTACTGGGAGGCGCAGCACAAGGCGGCGGCGGAGGCGGGCCGGCGGCTCGGCTTCAGGTTCAAGGCGGTCAGCGGGAATCTGAACCCGCAGGACCAGGCGAACATCATGCACCAGTTGGTCGACCAGAAGCCGACCGTGATCATGCTCAACTCGATCGACCCGAAGGCGATGGCGCCCGCGCTCGCATACGCGAAGCAGAAGGGCGTGAAGGTCCTGAACATGTACGGCGTCGACGGCAAGGCGACGGCGAGCGTCACGTTCGACGAGATCCGCACCGGCCGCGTTGCCGCCAAGGTGACGCTCGGACTGCTGAAGCAGCGCTACGGGAGCGCGAAGGGCGAGGTCGCGGTGCTCAGTGGGATCCTCGGCCAGCCCGCGAGCGACATTCGCGCGAAGGGCTTCACCGACTACATGAAGAAGCAGAGTGGCGTGAAGGTCGACGCTGTCCAGCCGACCAACTGGGCGGCCGACAAGGCTTCCGCCGCGATGCAGGACTTCCTCGTCAAGTTCCCGAACCTCGCGTTCGTCTACACGCTCAGCGACACGCTGGCGCTTCCGGCGGCGAACATCGCCGACCGCCAGAGCAAGCTCTGCACGCAGCAGAACAACTGGAAGCAGAACTCCTCCTGCGTGGGCTTCGTCTCGGCAGACGGGATCTTTGCCAACCAGGTGAAGGACGGGAAGTTCTTCGCGACGCAGCTGTACTCGCCCGAGTGGTCGGGCTTCCTGTTCGCGCAGCTGGCGTACAACCTCGCCGCCGGCAAGGCCGTACCCAAGGTGACGAAGATCAACGCGTTCCTCGTAACACCCCAGAACGCTACGTGCTCGCTGAAGATGATCAACGACATGAAGTCGCACATGCGGACGTTCCCGTTCGGGCCGTCCCTCCAGGCGATCGCGAAGACGAAATACCACTGCCCGGTTCTCGACTCGAACATGTAGCGAGGCCGGCATGGGCGGAGGGGGCGGCGGCGCTCCCTCCGCCGGGCTGTCCGATGAATTCCCCGACTTCACCGCTGCTCCGCATGCGGAGCATCACCAAGCGCTTCCCCGGGACCGTTGCGCTCGACGGCGTCGATCTCGACGTGGACGGCGGCACGATCCACGGCCTGCTCGGCGAGAACGGCGCCGGCAAGTCGACGCTGCTGAAGATCCTCGCCGGCGACTACCGCGCGACCGAGGGCAGCATCGAGATCGCGGGAGAGCCGGTCGAGATCGACAGCCCGCGCGCGGCGCGCGAGCACGGGATCGGCATCGTCTACCAGGAGCTCAGCCTGCTGCCGAACCTGACAGTCGCACAGAACATCTCGCTCGGCTTCGAGCCGAGCCGGCTCGGGAGGATCGCGAGCGGCCGCGTCTCCGAGCTGGCGGAGCGTGCACTCGACGCGATCGGCGTCGCCACGGTCGATCCGGAGCGGCAGGTCGCCGAGCTCTCGCTCGCAGAGCGCCAGCTCGTCGAGATCGCCCGGGTGCTCACGATCCAGCGGCCGCGGGTGATCGTCTTCGACGAGCCGACGACGGCGCTCAACCATCACGACGTTCTGCGCCTGTTCACGATCATGTCGCGGCTGCGCGACGACGGCGTCGGCGTGATCTTCGTCAGCCACCGCTACCGCGAGGTGCTCGAGATCTGCGACGTGTCGACCGTGCTGCGGAACGGGCGCGTCGTCGGAAGGGTGGAGCGGGGCGAGGCCAGCCTCGGGCGGCTCGTCGAGCTGACGCTCGGCCAGAAGGGCGAGACGGTGTTCGCCCGGAGATGGCGCGCCGACGGCGGCGGCGAAGTCGTCGCTTCCGCGCGCGGCCTCTCGATCGGCTCACGCATCCACGGCATCGATCTCGAGCTGCGGCGCGGCGAGATCGTCAGCCTCTGCGGCTTGCTCGGGATGGGACAGACCGAGGTCGCGCGCGCGCTGATCGGCGACGGCCGCGACATCGACGGCTCGATCACGATCCGCGGCGTCGCGGGCGTGCCGCGCTCGCCGAGGTCGGCAGTCCGGCTCGGCGCCGGGCTGATCCCGGAGGACCGCCAGGCGGAGGGCCTCTTCCCGGACATGTCCGTGCGGGCCAACATCAGCATCTCGTCGCTTCGCCGGATCGTCCTCTCGCCGCTCGTCCGAATCATCTCCTGGGCGCGCGAGCGGAGGCTCGTCGGGGAAGTCGGCGAACGTACGGGCATCGCTGCGCGTGCGCTTCCGCGCCCCGTCCGGACGTTGAGCGGCGGAAACCAGCAGAAGTCGCTGCTCGCGCGCTGGCTGCTACGGCGCTGCGACCTCCTGATCTGCATCGAGCCCACCCGCGGCGTCGACGTCGGTGCGAAGGTCGAGATCTACCGCCGGCTCGAGGATCTGGCATGTGGCGGCGCGGCCGTGCTCATCGTCTCGACCGACCTGCCCGAGGTGCTGGGCCTGTCCGATCGGATCGTGGTCCTCTACCGGGGCACCGTGACGGCGGAGCTCGATCCGCGGGTCGCCTCGGAGCAGGAGCTGTTGCTCGCGATGCAAGGAGGCGTCGAGGGCGAAATCTCCGGGTTGCTCGAGCCGGAGGCGGTGAGCTGATGGCAGTCGATGTCTCCGGAGCCACCGCTGCGTCGCACGAGGCCCCGTTGGAGCGGGCTCGCCGTGCGGCCGAGGCGTTCGGCACGGTCGCGGTCGCCGGCCTGCTGCTGCTCTCGTTCGGGCTGACGTCGAGCGTCTTCCTCGAGCCGGCGAACCTCCGCAACATCCTGGTCCAGATCACGGTCGTCGGCGTCGCCGCCATCGGCGAGACGCTCGTGCTCCTGGTCGGCGGGCTCGACCTCTCCGTCGGCGCGAATGTCCTCCTCGGCTCGGTCGTCGCCGGCGATCTCGTGCAGCGTCACGGCGCTCCGCTCTGGGTCGGCATCGCGGGCGGCGTCCTCGCCTCGACCGGCATCGGTCTGTTGAACGGGGTGCTCACCGCCGTGATCGGGATCGAGGCGATCCTCGCGACGCTCGGCACGTTCCTGCTCGCGGGCGGGATCGCGAAGATCGTCCTGCACAGCTCCTGGATCGTCGTCGACGATCCGTTCTTCGGGAACCTCGTGCGGACGCACGTCTTCTGGCAGCTGCCGGTGATGGTGATCGTGCTGTTCGCTCTGTACGCGGTCGCCGCTGCCGTGATGCGAATGACGCCGTTCGGCAGGGCGGTCTACGCGATCGGCGGCAACCCTCGCGCGGCCCGCATCGCAGGGCTGCCCGCTGTGCGGATCCGCATCGTCGCTTTCGCCCTCGCCGGCGCGTTCGCCGGGGTCGCCGGCCTGCTCCAGATCGGACAGCTCGGAATCGTCAGCAGCGGCAACGCGGCCGGGCTCGAGTTTCAGGCGATCACCGCGGCGCTGATCGGCGGTCTCTCGGTGAGCGCGGGCGGCGTCGGCCGCGTCGAGCGCACGCTCCTCGGCGCCCTGATCGTGGGGATGATCGCGAACTATCAGACGATCCGCGGCATCCCGCCGAACTACCAGCAGGCGCTGCTCGGCGGCATTCTGTTGCTCGCGATCCTCACCGACCGCCTGTTTCGCGGGAGGAGCTAATGAGGGCGCGGCTGGACAAGCGCTACCTCGACGCCTGGTTCCTCGCCGGGATGACCGTCGTCGCCGTCGTCGCCTTCCGCTTCGTCGAGCCGTCCTGGCTGAACAGGAACACGCTCCAGTCGATCGTGACCCAGAACGGGCCGCTCGCAATCGTTGCGATGGCGATGACGTTCTCGATCATCTCGCGCCACATCGACCTGTCTCCCGGCGCGATGCTCGCGCTCGCCGGCGTCGTGATCGGGCTCGTGTACCGCGACACGGGCAGCCTGGCGCTCGGTTTGCTCGCCGGGCTCGGCCTCTGCGTCGCAACCGGTCTCGTGAACGGCGTGCTCGTATCCGGCCTCGGGCTGAACGCGATCATGGTCACGCTCGCGACGTACATCTGGGCCCGCGGGCTCGCGCTCGGCTTCACGAACGGCAATCCGATCGTCGTCGACACGAGGCTGACTGCGATCACGAATCACACGTTCGGCGGCTTCACGATCGTCGCACCGATCGTCGTCGCGGTCTTCGTCATCGGATGGCTCGTGCTCTCGAAGACGCTCTTCGGCCGCTACACCCACGCGATGGGCGGCGATCCGGTCGGCGCGCGCCGCGCCGGGATCCGCGTCGGCCTCTACACGACGCTGATCTTCGTCGTCATGGGCGTCGCGACGTGGCTCGCCTCGACGATCGTGGTCGGACAGCTCGCTTCCGCTCAGCCGTACGCAGCGCCGTCACTCGAGCTCGACGCGATCATCGCGGTGATCATCGGCGGCAGCCGCCTGGCGGGCGGCGAGGGCAGCGTCGGCCGGACCCTTCTCGGCGTCGCGTTCATCTCGATCCTGAACAGCGGACTGCTCAACCTCGGTCTGACCGACGCGTACTACCAGGTGTACAAGGGCGCTGCACTGCTCGCCGTGCTGTCCGCGCAGCTGCTGCTGCGGCGGCTGGCTGCCGAGGAGGTACGGCGCCGACAGGACGCCGAGCAGCTGCTCGCCGAGGCACGGGTGTACGCGTGAGCGACGCCGTCGTCGCCGTCGAGGTGAAGCTCGTCGCGGTGCCGCTCGAGCGCCCGATCACCCTGAGCCGAGGCACGATCACCGAGCGCGAGTACGCCCTGCTGCGCGTGCGCACGGAGAGCGGTCTCGAGGGAGCCGCGATCGGCTACACGCGCGGCCTTCCGCTTCGTCAGAGGCTGAACGAGCTCGCGCCGCGGCTCCTGGGCGGGGACTCCGCCGCGCGGCTCGAGGGAGCCGACGTTCGCGCGGCCTCCCTCGTCGACATCGCGCTGTGGGACGTCGCGGCACGACGCGCCGAGCTTCCGCTCTGGCGGCTGCTCGGCGGCGCGAAGCCGCGCGTGCCGATCCTCGCGGTCGGCGGCTACTTCCTCGAGCAGCGCACGGTCGAGGACGTGGAGGACGAGCTCCGCGGGCTCGCCGAGCAGGGCTATCGCCACCTGAAGGTGCACGCGCACGAGCCGGAGCTCGTGTCACGCCTCCGCGCCGCGGTTCCGGACGGCGTCGACTTCTCGGTCGACGCGGACATGTGCTGGCGCGACCTCGACGAGGCGTCCGAAGCGTGCCGGCGGCTCGAGGGGCTCGGTCTCGCGTTCATCGAGGATCCGTTCCCACCCGACCTGCCGCACCTGACGCGGGCGCTCGCGGAGGCGGTCGAGACCCCGATCGCCGCAGGCGAGGACGCCGCGGGCCGCGCGGCGCTGCTCGAGCTGGCCGCGGCAGCCGACGTGTTGCGCGTCGACGCGACCGCGAGCGGCGGCATCGACGCGGCGGTCGCGGCTGCGGAGGCCGCCGACGGGAAGCCAGTGATGACGCACGCGTTCGTCGAGCTCCACGGCCAGCTCGCCGGCGGCCTGGACGCGATCTCGCTCACCGAGACGATCCCGTACGACTCCGGCGCCAACCCCGTCGACGTGCTGCTGGCAGAGACGCAAGGCGTCGAGGACGGGCAGCTCGTCCTCTCCGAGCTGCCGGGGCACGGTCTGGCATTCGACTGGGACGCCGTCGCGCGCTTCTCCCGAACGACCGACATCCACGACATCGAGCGGAGGAACTGATGCAGCTGGACGGAATCGAGGGCCGGGTCGCCGTCGTCACGGGCGGGGCGCGCGGGATCGGGCGCTGCATCGTCGAGACATTCCGGGATCTCGGCGCGAACGTCGCAGTCCTCGACCTCGAGCCGGAGGAGATCGACGGTGTTCTGAGCGTCGCCGCGGATGTCAGCGACGAGGCGGACGTGGAGGCCGCGTTCGCCGAGATCGAGCAGCGGCTCGGCCCGCCGCAACTCGCCGTGCTCGGCGCCGGCATCCTGCACAAGGCGCCGCTCGAGCAGCACGCACTCGCCGACTGGCAGCGGGTGCTGGACGTCAACCTCACCGGGCCCTTTCTCTGCGCGCGCCGCGTCGTCGGCGGAATGCGGGAGGCGGGCTACGGGAGAATCGTCATCATCGGCTCGAGTGCCGGAATCGACGGCGCCGGCGCGGCCCCGCCGCCGCTGGCGGGCTATGCCGCCTCGAAGGCCGGAGCAATGGCGCTCGCGAAGTCGATCGCCCGCGAGTACGCGCCGTTCGGCGTGACCGCCAACGCCCTTGCGCCCACGCTCATCGACACGGGAATGCTCTCGACGCTGAGCGACGACTTCCGCAGCGCGATTCCGGTGGGCCGCTACGGTCGTCCCCAGGAGGTCGCCGACCTGGCGGTCTTCCTCTGCTCGGCGCACGCGGGCTACATCACCGGCGAGGTCGTGGACATCAACGGCGGCTACCTGATCGACTGACGGAGGAGACTCGATGCGGATCTACGAACGCGAGCTGAGCCGCCGCGAGGTGATGCGGCGGGTCGGCAACCTGCAGCAGATCGGTGGGATCGAGCACGTTGCGTACCAGGACGGGCACGCGCGCGGCGTTCGCGCGCTCCAGGTGAACACGGGCGCCGGCCTTCGCTTCTCCGTCACGCCGGACCGGGGCATGGATGTCGGCCGCGCGGACTTCGCAGGGATCGGCCTCTGCTATCTCGCACCCAACCCGTCGCCGGGACCCTGGTACTACGAGGGCAAGCTCGACGACTACGCCTGGCTGCGGGTCGGCCTAGGCGGGCTCTTCAACACCGCAGGTCTCGTCACGATCGGCGTCCCCCAGACGATCTCGACGGAGCAGTACGGCTTCACGCAGCGTCTGACCGAGCGTTATGGGACGCACGGCCGTGTCGCCGTCACGCCCGCGAGTCGCTACACCTACGGCGAGCGCTGGGACGGCGACACCTGCCGCCTCTGGGTCGAAGGGCTCGTCCGCGAGGAGATCTCGTACGGCGAGAACCTCTCGCTCGCGCGCCGGTACGAGACGGAGCTCGGGTCGACCGCGTTCCGCATGGTCGACGTCGTCACGAACGACGGCTGGTTCCCGACGCCGCACCAGCTGCTCTACCACGTGAACATCGGCTATCCGATCGTCGATGACGGGGCCGAGGTGCTCGCCTCGGTCACCGAGGAACCGGCGGACATGTCGTTCACGACCGGCGGCTCCGAAGAGTCGACGAGCCGTTGGCGCACCGCCACCGACCCCGTCTCCGGCTTCACGCACGAGGGCTACGTCGTCTCGATGCGCGCCGACGCGGACGGCAAGGTCGCCGTTGCGGTCGTGAACCGGCGCCTCCGTCCCGAGGTCGGCGGCCTGGGCGTCTACCTCCGCTACGACGCGCGGCAATTCCCGGCCTACATCGCCTGGCGCATGATGCGCGAGGGCCTCTACGCGATCGGCATGGAGCCGTCGACGAACCCGTTCGGCGAGCTGGACGAGCTGCTCGCTCAGGGCTACGCGCTGATGCTCGAGCCCGGCGAGTCCCGTACCTACGAGACCGAGTTCGGAATCCTCGACGGCGCCGACGCGATCGATGCGTTCGCCGCCGCCCTCCCATCCTGACCGAGCAGAAGGAGAACCGTGCCGACAGAGAACCAGAGCTTCCTCGCCCTCGCGCAGCGAGCCGTCGAGACCGGCCTCGCCTGGGCGCGCGAGCGGGACGTCCGGATGACGTTCGTCGTGATGGACGTGACCGGCACCGTCTGCGCCGTGGCGCGGATGGACGGATCGCGGAGGATCACGTACGACATCGCCGTGGCGAAGGCCAACACCGCGCTCGCATTCCAGGCGTCCACCGCCGAGCTTGCCGGCCGCGTCAAGCCGGAGAACAAGATCGCGATCGGCCAGCTCGCCCCGAAGATCGCGTTCCTCGGCGGTGCGGTCCCGATCGTCCGCGACGGTGCGATCGTCGGCTCGATCGGTGCCAGCGGCGGCACCGAGGACCAGGACGTCGAGTGCGCAGAGGCGTGCTTGGCCGCGGTGTCGGCTTGAGCCAACGTGTCGTCGTCGTCGGCGGCGGTTTCGGCGGCCTCCAGGCAGTTCGCAAGCTCCGCCCCGCCGCCGTCGATGTGACGCTCGTCGACCGGCAGAACTTCCACCTGTTCCAGCCGCTCGCATACCAGGTCGCGACCGGCGCACTCTCGCCGGCGGAGATCGCCGTGCCGCTTCGCTGGGTGCTGAGACGCCAGGCGAATGTTCGCGTCGTGCTCGCCGAGGTGACGGGCTTCGACCTCGAACGACGGCAGATCGTCCTCGACCGCCTTCCGAACGGTCGCCGCGGCGTGACGCTCGATTACGACACGCTCGTCGTCTCCGGCGGATCGCAGTATTCCTACTTCGGTCACGACGACTGGAGGCCGCACGCGCCGGAGCTGAAGTCGCTCGACGGCGCGGTCGACATCCGCAACCGGATCCTCAGCGCGTTCGAGGCCGCCGAGGTCGAGCCCGACGACGACCTGCGGCAGAGCTGGCTCACCTTCGTCGTCGTCGGCGGCGGCCCGACCGGCGTCGAGATGGCCGGCCAGATCGCCGAGCTCGCCCGCGACAGCCTGCGCGGCGATTTCCGCGCAATCGACACGGGCGCCGCGCGCGTGCTCCTCGTCGAGACCGCCGACCGCGTGCTCACGGGCTTTCCGCCCTCGCTCTCGCACAAGGCCGAGCGCGCGCTCGAGAAGCTCGGCGTCACGCCGCTCGTGGGACACACCGTGGTCGACGTCGGGGCCGACTCGGTGTCGATCCGCTCCGGAAGCGGCGAGGTCGAGGAAGTCGGCGCGCGCACCGTCATCTGGGCCGCGGGCGTCGCAGCGTCCCCGCTCGCGGCAGACCTCGCGGCCGCCGCCGGAGCCGAGGTCGACCGCGCCGGGCGGATGCAGGTCAGAGAGGACCTGACGGTCCCAGGCCACCCGGAGATCTTCGCGATCGGCGACATGGTCCAGGTCGCGCGGAGCGACGGCACGATCGTCGCGCTGCCCGGACTCGCGCCCGTGGCGATGCAGGAGGGCCGTTACGTCGGCCGAGCGATCCGCAACCGTCTCCGCGGGGACACGACGCCGCCGTTCAGGTACGTCGACAAGGGCAACCTGGCGACGATCGGCCGCTCCAAGGCAGTGGCGGACGTCAAAGGCATCCGCGTCAGCGGCTTTCCCGCGTGGGTCACCTGGCTCGTCGTGCACCTCTTCTACCTGATCGGATTCCAGAACCGGCTGCTCGTCGTGACGCGGTGGACGTTCAGCTTCGTCACGCGGGGCCGTGGTGCCCGCCTGATCAGCGAGAGCGCCGCCGATTGAGCATCGAGGCGACACTCGACGAGCTCGTCGGCGACGCGCGCAGGCTGGCGACCAGCGGAACCCGCCGGATCCTCGGCCTCACGGGCGCGCCCGGTGCGGGGAAATCCGCACTCGCGGAGGTGCTCGTCGAAGCCCTGGCACCCAATGCGCTGCTCGTCCCGATGGACGGCTTCCATCTCGCGCAGGCAGAGCTCGAGCGGCTCGGTCGAGAGGATCGCAAGGGAGCCCCGGACACCTTCGACGCTGCGGGGTACGTCGCGCTCCTCCGTCGGCTACGCGACCCGGCCGAGGCACTTGTCTACGCGCCGCAGTTCCGCCGCGACATCGAGGAGCCGATCGCCGGCGCAATCGCAATACCGCAGGGCGTGCCGTTGATCGTCACGGAGGGCAACTACCTCCTTCTCGACGAGGAGCCGTGGACCGCTCTCGCCGGTCTTCTGGACGAGGCGTGGTATCTCGACCCCGGCGAGGAGGTTCGCGTCGAGCGCCTGATCGCGCGGCACGTCGCCTACGGAAAGCCGCTCGCCGCCGCCCGCGCGTGGTCACTCGGAAGCGATCAGCGCAATGCGGACCTGGTCGAGCTGACGCGGGATCGCGCGGACAGGATCATCAGAGTGGCCGAAGATTCGCAAGCTCGAGGACTGCACCAGTGTTCGGCACCTGGTGGTGCACGCGGGGCCCGGTGATGCGGCATGGCGTCACGACCGCACACTGACGGTGAAGCGACGCGATTCGAAGGCCTTCGGCCGCTCGCCTCGCGTGAGGCCGAACGCGACGACCGCTGTTCCGGGTCCGGCCGCCTTGAACACCAGCACCACCTGGTCGCCGACGTCCGCTTCGGATACCTGACGCAAGATCCGACGGTCGACGGATCTTGCGATTCGCCAGACGCGGCCGCCGGTGCGGTGCGGGAGTGCGAACGCAACGAGTTCGCCCGTGTGTGTCTGGACGGCGGACGTCGGACCGCTCGGCAAGGGTCCGACGGGCGGCGCGGTCGCGCGGCTCGATCCGGCGACAACGGCGGAGGCGACCAAGGCGACGACGACGGAAGCTGTGATGGTGGGGTGCCTGCTGGCCATTCTCTGTTCTCCCTTGTGGTCAGTCGACGGTGGCAGCGAGCCGACGATGCTACGCGCCGGTCGCCGCGGCGCTGCGGCCGGCGGGCCGATCGAGGTAGTGCCAGCCCGTCAAGCCGTAAGCACCGTGGCGACACAGGAGGTTTGATGGTGATTGCGTCCGCCGTGATGGCGGCGCGGCCGACAGGAGGTAGGGGGAGTGAGCTCGGGGC
>VAWW01000082.1:0-488 GCA_005884575.1 Actinomycetota bacterium | reverse complement strand
TCGCGCTCGCAGAAGCGGGCGCGGACGTCGCACTCGGTCTTCGGGACGTGGCCCGCGACGAGGGCCTTGCGGAGGAGATCCGCTCGCTCGGCCGGCGAGCGTTGTCCCTGCAGATGGACGTCGGCCGGCTCGATCAGGTCGAGGCCACCGTCGCGGCGACAGTCGAGGAGTTCGGTGGGGTGGACCTCCTCGTCAACAATGCCGGCGGGGGAGAGCCCGACACCCCGGTCGAAGAGGTATCGCTCGCCGCATTTCAGCGAACGCTCGACGTCAACCTGCGAGGCACGTTCTTCACCTGTCGAGCAGCGTTCCCTTCGATGCGCGAGCGAGGATTCGGCCGCATCGTCAACGTCTCCTCGCAGGCCGGTGAGGTGGCGCTTCCGGGTGAGGCGGTGTACTGCACGGCCAAGGCAGCGGTGTCGCACCTCACGCGCTGCCTTGCCGTCGAGTGGGGGCGCTACGGGATCAACGCCAACGCCGTCGCCCCG
>VAWW01000081.1:38035-46814 GCA_005884575.1 Actinomycetota bacterium | reverse complement strand
GAACTCCGGCTTGAGGATGTGGTTGATCTGGCGCGTCGCGTTGCCGGCGCCGCGCACCTCGATCTCGACGTCCTCGGGGCGGACGAGCACGGGCTCGCGTCGCCGCTCGCAGCGCGCGCCGCAGATCGCGACCTCGCCTTCCGCCTCGACGCTGTAAGCGGTTTCACGCGGCAAATAGAGCGCCCACGGCATTCCGGCGAAAACGCTTACACGCCCGCCGAGCTCCCACGACCCGCCCTCCGCTTCGACGCGGACGCGGCCGGAGAGCGGGATGAGCGCGATCTCGCCGTCGCCGGTGTCCGAGGCGAACGAGCCGCTGCGCACGCCGAAGTGCAGGTACCGCCAGCCCGCGGACTCCGGCGTCACCTGCTCCCAGGCCCCGGCCCGGAGCAGCAGCTCGTTCACACGTGGCTCCGCTCGGCCTGCTTCGCCTCGTTGTATCGCTCGCGCGCCGCCCGTACCGATTCCACGTCGGAGACCTCCGCCACGGCGACGTCCCACCAGCTCTCGTAGCTCGGCACGCCCTCGTAGCGGTCGACGTCGACGGCGACGACCGTCGTCTGCGACTCCGCCTTCGCCACCTCGAGACCCGCGCGAAGCTCGTCGATCGTCGACGCGCGGATCACCTTCGCGCCGAGCGACTCCGCGTTCGCGGCGAGATCGACGGGGAGGTAGTCGGTCGACTCGTCGCTGTCGACGCCGAGCGAGCCGTTGCGGCGGTAGCGGTAGAGCGTCCCGAAGCCGTCGAGGCCGAGCGAGCGCGAGAGCGAGCCGATCGAGTTGTAGCCGCGGTTGTCGACGAGGACGATCGTCAGCTTCAGACCCTCCTGGATCGACGTGACGATCTCGCTCGAGAGCATCAGGTACGAGCCGTCGCCGACCATGACGTAGACCTCGCGCTCCGGCGCGGCGAGCTTGACGCCGAGGCCGCCCGCGATCTCGTAGCCCATGCACGAGTAGCCGTACTCGACGTGGTAGCCCTTCGGGTCGCGCGTGCGCCAGAGCTTGTGGAGGTCGCCCGGCATCGCGCCGGCCGCGCAGACGAGGACGTCCTTCGGGCCGGCGGCCTCGTTGACCGCGCCGATCACTGCGCTCTGCGCCGGCGGATCGTGCTCGATCGAGTAGAGCCGCGAGACCTCGGCATCCCACTCGCGGTTCAGCCGGGCGGCCTCCTCGCGATAGGCGTCGCCGACCGAGTACCCCTGGAGCAGCTCGCCGAGCCGCTCGAGCGTCGCGCGCGCGTCGCCGACGAGCGCGATGCCCGCGTGCTTCTGCGCGTCGAAGTCGGCGACGTTGACGTTGACGAATCTCACGTCGCGGTTGCGGAACGCGGTCTTCGACGCGGTCGTGAAGTCGCTCCAGCGCGTGCCGACGCCGATCACGAGATCCGCCTCCGCGGCGATCCGGTTCGCCGCGAAGGTCCCCGTCACGCCGATCGCGCCGAGCGCCGACGGATGGTCGTACGGCAGCGAGCCCTTGCCGGCCTGCGTCTCGCCGACGGGGATCCCCGTCTGCTCGACGAACCGCCGCAGCGCGTCCGTCGCCTCGGAGTAGATGACGCCGCCGCCCGCGACGATCAGCGGCCGCTTCGCGGAACCGATTGCAGCAACCGCTTGCGCCAGCGACGTCTCGTCCGGCAGCGACCGCGGGATGTGCCACACGCGCTTTTCGAGGAACTCGTCGGGCACGTCGAACGCCTCGGCCTGGACGTCCTGTGGAAACGCCAGGGTGACCGCGCCGGTGTCGGCCTGGTTCACGAGCACGCGCATCGCCGCGAGGGCAGCGGGGACGATCTGCTCCGGCCGCCAGATCCGGTCGAAGTAACGCGACACGGGCCGGAAGCAGTCGTTGACCGAGATGTCGCCCGCCGTCGGATCCTCGAGCTGCTGCAGCACGGGATCGGGCCGCCGCGACGCGAAGACGTCGCCGGGCAGGAGCAGCACCGGCAGTCGGTTCACGGTCGCGAGGGCGGCGCCGGTGAGCATGTTCGTTGCGCCCGGGCCGATCGACGTCGTGCACGCGAGCCCGCCGAGCCGGTTCTTCATCCGCGCGTACCCCGACGCCGTGTGCACCATCCCCTGCTCGCTGCGCGCCTGATAGTAGGTCAGGAGGTCGGCGTTCTCGTACAGCGCCTCCCCGATCCCGGCGACGTTGCCGTGACCGAAGATCCCGAAGCAGCCGCCGAAGAACCGGTGCTCGACGCCGTCACGCTCGACGTACTGCGCGGCGAGGAACCGCACCAGCGCCTGTGCCGCGGTCAGCCTCACGAGACCTCGGCCTGGATCGCCTCGAGCTCGTGCTCGAGCTCGGCCAGCTCGCGGCCGCCGGCCATCAGGCGCACGAGCTCCTGCCGGTCGATCTCGGACTTCTCGAAGGTGCCGAGGCTCTGGCCGCGGTTGAGGATCACGAAGCGGTCGCCGACCGGATAGGCGTGGTGCGGGTTGTGCGTGATGAAGATCACGGCAACGCCGCGGTCGCGCGCCTGCAGGATGTACTTGAGGACGACTCCCGCCTGCTTGACGCCGAGCGCCGAGGTCGGCTCGTCGAGGATCAGGACGCGCGCCCCGAAGTAGACGGCCCGCGCGATCGCCACCGACTGACGCTCGCCGCCCGAGAGCGTGCCGACCGCCTGGTCCGGGTCGCGGATGTCGATCCCCATCTCGCTCAGCTCCCTGCGGACGATCCGCTTCGCGGTCGCGGAGTCGAACCAGTGGAACGGGCCGTAACCCTTCCGCGGCTCGGCGCCGAGGAAGAAGTTCCGCCAGATGGACATCAGCGGCACCATCGCGAGATCCTGGTAGACGGTCGCGATCCCCTTCGCGCGCGCGTCGCGTGGCGACTGGAAGACGACCTCCTCCCCGTCGACGCGCAGCCGGCCTTCGTCGGGCTGATGGGCCCCGGAGAGGATCTTGATGAAGCTCGACTTGCCGGCGCCGTTGTCGCCGAGGATGCAGGTGACCTCGCCCCCGTCCACGTGCGTCGTGATGTCCTTCAGCGCGACGATGTTCCCGTAGTACTTCGAGATCGCGTCGGCCTCGAGCAGGTGCGCGCCGTTCTCGTTCATCTCGCCCTCCGCATCCGGGCGCGGATCGCCGTGTTCAGCAACACCGCGGCGAAGAGGATCGCGCCCTGGAAGGTATAGGTCCAGTTGCTGTCCCATTGTGCGTCGACGATGCCGAGCTGCACCATCCCGAGCATCGCCGCGCCGAAGAACGTGCCGATCACCGAGCCGAAGCCGCCGGTGAGTAGACATCCGCCGACGACCGCACAGATGATGAAGATGAACTCGAGCCCGATCCCCTCCTTCGACTGCATCGAGCGCAGCTCGAGCGCCTCGATGATCCCCATCAGCGCGGCGATCCCCGAGGTCATCATGAAGAGCGTGATCTTTGTCCGGGCGACCGGAACGCCGACATTGCGCGCCGAGTTCGGCTCGCCGCCGGCGCTGTAGATCCAGTTGCCGAAGCGCGACTTCGCAAGCAGCCAGGCGCCGACGATCGTGATCCCGATCCACCAGATCACCTTGACCTTGAAGCCGTAGGTCGTCACGTCGGAGGCGAAGAACCGGCGCGCCGAGTCGAAGCCGCTCGCCGAGTCGATGTTCTGGATCGCCGTCTGCCCGGTGAGCTTCAGCGTGCCGGCGGCGTTGACGCCCTGGAGCACGAAGAACGTCGCGAGCGTGACGATGAAGCTGGGAAGCTTCGTCCGGACGACGGTGTAGCCGTTGATGAAGCCGATCGCGAGGCCGAAGAGGAGTACCAGGAGTATCGCCGGCCAAATGTTCATGTCGGCGTGCGTCGTGAGGTAGCCAAGCAGCAGGCCGGAGCTGCCGATCATGACGCCGGCGGAGAGGTCGAACTCGCCGCCGATCATCAGGAGCGCGACCGGGACCGCGACGATTCCGTACTGCGCCGCCTGGTCCGTCCAGTTGGCGGCGATTCCCGGATCGCCGAGCCAGTCGACGCCGCGGGCGAAGTAGCCGAATGCGAGGTAGACGCCGAGCGCGCCGACGAACGCGCCGATGTCCGGCCGCGTCAGGAGCCGCGCGAGCGGGCCGACGCGGACGAGCCGCTCGTCGGGGTGTGCGGGCGGTGCTGCGGTCTCGGCCATCGTTCCTCCTGGTGACCGGCGGGGGCGGCCGTGCAGCCGCCCCCGCCGGCCGGCGTTTGCCTAGCGGGTTCCCTTTGAGGCGAGCGCGGCGACCTTGGCCGCGTTCGCCTTGTTGATGATGCCCGGCCCGGTGAGCACGGGAGCCCCGTTGCCGACCGTGTTGAGGTTCGTCACGAAGAGCACGGCGAAGACGACCGGCAGGTAGCCCTGCAGGTACTGCTGCTGGTCGATCGCGAACAGCATCCTCCCGGCCTGGATCTCCTTGATCGAGCCGCCGACGTCGAACGTGCCGGCCTTCGTCCCCTTGGGGATGACGTCGAGGCACGGAATCGTCACGTCCGGATCGAGCCCGAGGAAGCCGTCGAGGCTCTTGTTCGCCTTGAACGCCGCCTGGACCTTCGCCTTCGTGCCCGGGATGTCCGACTTCGCTTCCGGGATCGTCAGGACGGAGACGCCGGAGCTGCCGAGGATCTTCTTGACGCCCGCGGCGCGCTGCTGGAGACCGGAGTTGCTGGCCTCGTGGATGACGATCAGCACCTTCTTCGCGCCCGCCTTCTTGAACTGCTTGCCGGCGCCCTGGCCGGCGACGTCCTCGGTCTGGCCGACGTGTACCTCGTAGGTCGGCAGCGAGTCGAAGGCACCGAGGCCCGAGTTGACCGTGATGATCTCGATCCCCTTCGACGACGCCTTCGTCAGCGGATCCTTCAGCGCACTCGCGTCCGGCACCGAGGTTGCGATCACCTTCGCGCCGTTGGTGATCGCCGAGTTGATCCCCGCCACCTGCTTGGCGACGTCGTTGTTCGCGTAGACCTGCGTGACGTTGACGCCGCGTCCCTTGAGGTCCTTCGTAGCCTGGTCGACGCCCTTCTTGAAGACCGACCAGAAGGAGCCGGTGTCGCCGTGCGTCACGACCGCGAACTTGATGCTGCCCGCCTCGCCCGCTGCGAAGGCGGCTGCGGCGGGTGAGCCGAGAGCGGTCAGGCCTGCAGCGGCGAGACCGCCGCCGACGAGAAGGCCGCGGCGCGAGACCTGCGTCTCCTCGAGGTTCTCCAGAACTTCGTCGTTCATCGTGTGCTCGTCTCCTTCGTCGGATGCGGGACGTCCCCCCGGCGATTCTCAACCCGTGACGGCCTGCGCGCTAGCCACCTCCTCGATCGGGACGGGACGGCGTTCCGCCCGCGAGCGGTCGGCGGCGAGCGCGACGACGAGCGCGGCGCGCGCCTCGGCGAGCGTGCACGGGCTCGGCCCGCCCGTCAGAACCGTCACGACGAACGCCTCGAGCTCACTGCGGTAGGCGGCCTCGAAGCGCTCGAGGAAATTCCGGTACCCGGGTCCTCCAGACGCCGTAGCGCCCGGCTCGACTGAGCGAAGTGGGCTCCGGTCGTCGATCCCGACGCCGATGCTGTCCCCGGTTCCGAAGACCTCGAGACGGACGTCGTAGCCGAGCGGGTCGTGGCGCGTGCCGGTCAGCACGGCGAGTGCACCGCCGGACAGCCTCAGCACCGCGGCGGCGGTGTCGACGTCTCCCGACTCCCTGAACCACGCCGACTCCCGCACGGCTCCATCCGCATAGACCTCCGTAACCTCCTCGCCGGTGACGAACCGGATCGCGTCGAAATCGTGGATGTGCAGATCGCGAAAGATCCCGCCGGAGGACGCGATGTATTGCGGCGAGGGCGGAGCCGGATCGTGCGTGGCCGCCCGGAGCGTGAGCAGCGTGCCGAGCGCGCCGGTCGCGACGGCGTCATGGGCGGCCCGATAGCCGGCATCGAAACGGCGCTGGAAGCCGACCTGGACGAGGATTCCGGCTCGCTCGACGTCCTCGACGAGAGCGTCCATCGTCGAGAGGTCCAGCGCGACCGGCTTCTCGCAAAACGAGGGCAGGCCGGCGCGCGCGGCCAGCTCGAGCAGCGGCACGTGCCCGGCCGTCGAGGTCGCGATCACGAGCGCATCGACGCCCGCCTCGATGAGGGCTTCCGGACTCGCGACGGCGTGCGTGCCGAGCTCCTTCGCGATCTGTCTCGCGCGACCGGCGTCTGCGTCCGCGAGCGTGACCCCGGCGACGTTGTCGAGCTCGACGAGCGTTGCGGCATGGAGGACGCCGATGCGGCCGACGCCGACCACTCCCAGATGGAGACCGTCCGATTGGCCCATACTGTAAGCGCTTACAGTAAGCGCTTACAGTAAGCGCTGTCAAGGCCGGCGGACGGCCGATCTCCGCACGACGAGCTCCGGCGGGAGGAGGTGACGAAGCTTGCGGATTCGCTTGCCGCGCGTGAGGTCGATCAGGATCTCCGTCGCACGCTGAGCGATCTCGAAAGCCGGCTGCCGAATCGTCGTCAGCGGCGGCGACGTGTACGCAGACAGGCGCAGGTCGTCGAAACCGACGACAGAGACGTCCTGGGGCACCCGCCGGCCGCTCTCGACGAGCGCAGTGATGACGCCGAGCGCAGAGAGGTCGTTTGCGGCGAAGACGGCCGTGAAGTCCACGCCCGATCCGATGAGGTCGCGCGTCGCCTCGTACCCGCCCGCCTCGGTGAAGTCGCCCTCGACGATCAGGCGAAGGCCGGGGTCGGTCTGGGCGTCGCGGAAGCCGGCGAGGCGATCCTGGCTGATCTGAAGCGCCTTCGCTCCAGTGACGTGGGCGATGTGCCGGTGTCCGAGTCCGAGCAGGTAGTCGGTGGCAAGCCTGCCCCCAAGCCGATTGTCGACCTGGACGACGGGGATCGACTTGGCGGCGATGTCCCGGTCGAGGCACACGATCGGGAACCCGTCCTTCACGAACCGAGCGATCCGGTCGGGCGGCAGCACGAGCCCGTCGACGAGCGCGCCGTCCACCTGCTTGGAGCGGAGAAGCTCGAGGTACTGCTCCTCGCGCTCGGCATTCCCCTCCGTCGTGCAGAGGAGCATCGTGTGATCGTGGGCGAGCGCGTACTCCTGGATTCCGGCGACGAGCTCGGCGTAGAAGGGATTCGTGATGTCGGGGAGGAGGAACGCGATCGTCTCGGTCGACTTCGTGACGAGCGAGCGCGCGATCGTGTTCGGCCGGTACCCGAGCTTCGCAACGGCCGCCTCGATCGCGACCCGCGTGGCCGGCGCTATCTGACCGGTCCCGTTGAGCGCGCGAGAGACGGTCGCCGTCGAGACTCCGGCGAGCTGGGCGACGTCGTAGATCGTCGGCCGTGCGCTCACGTCCTTGAGCGTAGCGACTGTAAGCGCTTACTGAAAGCGCTTACTCGATCACGCGATAGACCTCGAAGACCTCCGCGTACTCGCGGTTCACGTTGATGCCGTGCGTCCGGGCCACGTTCCACACGTACTCGGCGTTTGCGTATCTCCGGTGCTGTTGCGACGCGTACTTCTCGAGCGCGGCGACCTTTCGCTCCACGTGCCGCTGCTCGAGCGCGAAGTACCACTGGTACGAGAAGTCGTAGTTGTTCCAGGGGATCTCATAGCCGAGCAGGGTCGTGCGCTTGAAGGCCCGCAGGCCCTCGGCCGCGATCGTCTGGTGATCCTGGTGGACGTCGCTGGCGCTGGGCATGAAGACGGCGTCGGGCCGCCACTCCTCCCAGAGGCCGACGAGTAGCTCGAGGATGTCCTGCCTGTGCTGCGGGAACGTCCTCACGTCGAAGTCGTGCACGGTGAGCCGCTCCGGCGGGATCCCCAGCTCCGCGGTCGCCTCGCGCACCTCGTTCGCCAGCGTGTCCGGTGGGAAACCGTCGGGCAACGAGCGCGTCGCGATCGAGAACGCGACGTAGCGCACCTCCACGTCCGCCTCGACGAGCCGCGCCATCGTGCCTCCGGCGCCGAACTCGCCGTCGTCCGTGTGCGGCGCCAGGACGAGCACCCGTTCCCATCGCCCGGTCACGCCAGCTCCTCTCTGCGCCGCTCGAGCGCCGCCGCGGACAGCGCGGCAAGGCCGAGCAGGCCCCACGTGGTCGGATCCTCGAAGAAGTCTGCGTAGAAGAGCGAGTGGACGAAGATCGCCGCGGTCGCGAGGCCGACGAATAGCGTGGCGCGGTGCTCGAACGTGCCGCCGAGGCGCCGGAACGTCAACACGAGCACCGCCCCGACGATCCAGAGGAGCAGCGCGAGCCCCGGGATCCCGCTCTCGGCGGCGACCGTCACGGGCGTGTTGTGCGACGCGGCCTTCTTCGGCTCCTTCCCCCTCAGACGCGTGAGCTCGCCGTACGAATGCTTGAACCCGCCGACGCCGACGCCGAACACCGGGTTTTGCCTGGCGATCTTGATCCCGTTCGAGACGAGTCCCGCGCGACCGCTCGTCGAATCGTTGAGGCCGGTGCCCGAGTTCTTCAACAGCGCGCTGCGAACGTGCGGGCTCGCGACGCTGACGGCGAGGAAGACGACCGCGACGACCGCGATCGCCATCGCCGCGCGCCGGTGCCAGATGACTGCCGCGACGATGAGCACGGCGACGATCAAGCCGCCGAAGCTCGACTGCGAGTACGAGAAGAACAGGCCGATCCAGCACACGATGACTGCGCCGGCGGCGATCGCTGCGTTTCGCAGCGACGGCCCGCGTACGGCGACGACGAGCGCGGCGATGATCCCGACCATCAGGAACCGTCCGTAGATCGACGGATCCCAGAACACGGAGTTGACGCGGTAGAACGGCGCGTACGCGTTGCCGACGATCACCTTCGGGTTC
>VAWW01000081.1:28240-37950 GCA_005884575.1 Actinomycetota bacterium | reverse complement strand
GATCACGCCGAACGGGACGAAGAACGCGAGCAGCTCGATGTCTCCCGTCGGGACGTCGTTGCTCCACGTGAGCGACAGCCCGGTCCAGAGGACGAAAGCGGCCAGCGGCACGGCGACCGGCCCCAGCTCCCGCGAGCGCTCGTCGCCCTGGAGCGTCTCGACCGCGATCTGCACCGCCGCGCCCCCCGCGAGCACGTAGAGAGGAAGCAGCAGCTTCGACGACGAGCCGCCGACATGCACCGGGATTCGCACCGGAATCAGCGCCAGTGTCCCGAAGGCGAGGAGCCACGGCCAGCGCCGCAGCAGGAGCCCGGTCGCGCCGGCGACGAGCACTGCGACGACGAGCGCCGCAACGACGAAGGCGACGTGCCCGTGCGGGACGACCGGCACGGCCAGCAAGAGCGAGCCGGCCGCGAGGAGCCCGAGCCCTCCGAGCCGGAGCCCGCGGCCGCCGGCCACGAACAGGAACGCGAGCCCGAGGCACGCGAGCGGCCCCCCGACGGGGGCGAGGTCGATCGCCTTCACCGGTGCACCACGATCACCGTCGCCGCGTCGCGGTGGCCGTTCTCCTCCACCACGAGCCGGTAGCGGCCCGCGCTCGCCGGCGCCCGCACGACGAGGAGCGGGGCGCTCGACCGGCCGGACTTTCCGGCCAGCCGCCACCCGTACGACTTCGCATCCGTCCCGACGCGGACGCCGAACCGTGTGGCCGCGGTGATCGGCGCTATCCGGTGCCGCCCGAGCTCGATGTACCGGACGCGAACGACGACCGCGACGCCGTTCTGCGCGCCGCTCGCGTTCCCGGCCGCATCGACTGCGCCGATGCGCAGCTTGTACGTCCCCGGCGCCAACGGCATGCCGTTCACGCGCCCGTACCACGCGAGCGAGCCCGAGCGCGGGGCGAAGCGCGTCCGCACGAGCTGCCGCCCGTCGAGGTAGAGCACGGCGCGCGCCCGCTCGCCGAGCTTGTAGTGGATTTTGATCGAGTCGGACTGCCCGTCGCCGTCCGGGGAGAACACGGCCCGGTTCGGCTTCGCGTCGATCACCTTCGGCGCCTCCGTGTCGAGCTCGATCCGGTTCGGCAGCAGGATCGTCCGGTGCGCCTGCGCGAGATGGATGCGCGGGTAGTAGGCGCCGTCCCGCGCCACGGAGCCCGCATCCGTCCGTCCGTTCCAGGTGAACGTGTTCCACCGCCGGTGCGCGTAGACCCCGTCGACGAGCCGCTTGACCTCGTGGCGATCCGAGTCGACCACGCTGAGCGTGAGCGTGTCGGGGTGGCGCAGCCAGAACTTGATCGTCGCGGCGCTCGTACGGCAGCTGCAGAGCGGCGAGAGCGTCTTTTCGACTTGTGTCCGCGTCACCGGACTCTGCGTGAGCTTCAGGTTCTCGGTCACCGCGAACGCGACCGCGGTCGAGACGAGCAGGCCGAAGACGAGGCCCGTGGAGAGGAGCCGCTGCAAACCGGAGCATTCTAGTTCGCGGCCGTCGCGAGGACGCGGGCGTACAGATCGTCGTCGATGTTGCGGCCGGTGACGATCAGGACGACGGGCGCGGGCAGCTCGCCGCAGAGCTTTTGCAGGGCGGCGAGCGGCGCGGCCGCGGCGCCCTCGACCCGGATCCCGGCGTCCCGATAGGCCGCGACGCCCTCGGCGAGCTCTCGCTCCGTGACGAGCACGAGCCGGTCGACCGAGCGGGGCAGCTCCTCGACGGCGACCGGGATCGCGACGCGCACGGCGAGCCCGTCGGCGAACGTCGCCGCTGAACCCGAGACGAGTGCCGCGCCCGCCTCCCAGCTCTCCCACATCACCGGAGCCGCCGCCGGGACGACCCCGACCCGGAGTGGCCCCGCGCCCACGCCGCGGCCGACGCCGATCGCGAGCGCGCCGTTCCCCACCGGGATGACCACCGTCCCGGGCGCGCGCTCGAGCTGCTCGAGGATCTCGCGGCCGATCGCCTCGTAGCCCTCGAACTGGGCCGGCTCGGCGCCGTCCTCGAAGAAGAACCAGCGACGCCGATCGGCGAACTCGCGCGCGGCCTCCTTCGCCTCGTCCACGTCCGCGCCCGCCTGACGCAGCTCCGCGCCGTTCGCCTCGATCAGCGCCGTCTTCGTCGCGCTCGCGCCCTCGGGGACGAAGACGACCGCGCGCACCCCGGCCCGCTTCGCCGCCCATGCCGTCGCGGCGCCGTGGTTGCCCGTCGACGCGGTGACGACGACGTCCGGCCGCCGCGCGTCGAGCACCGCCTCGGCGCCGCGCCACTTGAAGGCGCCGAGCTCGTGCACGTCCTCGCGCTTCAGCCAGACACCGTCGGCGAACCGCTCGAGCGGAGTCGGCGTCACGCCCGTTCGACGTACGCGCGCACGCGAGGCCGTGCGAGCCACGCGCGAATGCCGTACGCCGCGAGTCCTGCCCCGAGCGCGCAGAGCCCACCGGCGAGGATCCAGCTCCCCGCCGGCACCTTCAACAGCTTCAGCCCACTCAGCAGCAGCACGGTCGCGAGCGCTGTGCGAAGCAGCGCCTCGGGCAGCTGCAGCGTGAAGCGGCTCGAGATCCAGACGCCCGGAATCGAGCCGAGCAGCAGCCACACGGTCGCGTGCAGGTCGACGTTGCCGCTGACGAGATGGCCGATCCCGGCAACCCAGAGCAGCGCGGCCGCGTGGAAGATGTCCGTGCCGACGATCTTCGGCAACGTCAGCGGATAGACGAGCACCATCACGAGCCCGAAGAAGGTGCCGCTGCCGACCGAGGTGAGGCCGACGACGAAGCCGAAGACGGCGCCGATGGCCGTCGCGATCAGCTTGTCGCGGCGCGAGAGCAAGAACGGCGCGTCGGTCGCCTGGATCCCGCGCCGGACGATCCCCTTGAGGAAGAAGCCGAGCCCGCCGGCGACGAGCGCCGCGCCGACCGCGTAGCCCATGACCGAGTCGGACGCGTCGCCGTAGCGGTGCTTCAGCCAGTGCGATGTCGCGACGCCAGCCAGAGAGAGCGGGCCTGAACCGAGGAACATCCAGAGCGTCAACCGCGCGTGGACGGTGCCGAGCCGCCGGTGCCGCAGCGCCCCGAACGACTTGAAGATCGCGCCGTGCAGGATGTCCGTGCCGACCGCGTAGGTCGGCTTGAAGCCGAACAGGAGCACGAGGATCGGCGTCATCAGCGACCCGCCGCCCATTCCGGTCAGGCCGACGAGTGCCCCGATCAGCAGCCCGGTGAGCGTGAACTGCCAGGTCACGGGACGAGCTGCCGGTCGCGGAGCACGGCGAGCACGCGCTCGGCGGCCTCCTCGAGCGTCAGCGCAGCCATGTCAAGGCGAAGATCCGGATCCTCCGGCGGCTCGTACGGCGCATCGACGCCGGTCAGGTTCGCGAGCTCGCCCCGCTCGGCCTTGGCGTAGAGGCCCTTGCGATCGCGCCGGGCGGCCAGCTCCACCGGCGCGTCGACGTGCACCTCGAGGAACTCGCCGTCGGCGAACAGCGATCGCGCCGTCTCCCGGTCGGCGCGGAACGGGGAGATGAAGGCCGCGAGCACGATCAGGCCGGCGTCGACCATCAGCTTCGCGACCTCGCCCGCGCGCCGGATGTTCTCGGCCCGGTCGGAAGGGCGGAAGCCGAGATCCTTGTTCAGTCCCTGCCGCACGTTGTCGCCGTCGAGCAGGTAGGTGTGGCGGCCGAGCGCGAGCAGCCGCTGCTCGACGACATCGGCGATCGCGGACTTTCCCGCTCCCGGGAGACCCGTGAGCCAGACGACGAACGGCTCCTGGCCCTTCAGCGCCGCGCGCGCGGCGCGGTCGACCTCGACCGGCTGCCACTGGACGTTGGCCGAGCGTCGCAGCGCGAAGTGGAGCATCCCGGCGCCGACGGTGTTGTTCGTGATCCGGTCGATGAGGATGAACCCGCCGGTCTCGCGGTTCGCCGCGTACGGGTCGAAAGCGATCGGCTGGCTCAGCTCCAGCTCGACGACGCCGATCTCGTTCAGCGCGAGCTGGTTCGCGGCGACGTGCTCGAGCGAGTCGACGTTGAGCTTGTACTTCAGCGGCGCAATCGTCGCGGTGACCGTCTTCGTCCCCACGCGCATCACGTACGTGCGGCCGCGGAGCAGTGGCTCGTCGGCCATCCACACGACCGTCGCCTCGAACTGGTCGCCCACCGGCGGCGGCGCGGCGGCGGCCGCGAGCAGGTCGCCGCGGCTGACGTCGATCTCGTCCGCGAGTGTGAACGTGACGGCCTGGCCCGCGATCGCCCGCTCGAGGTCGCCGTCGAAGGTGACGATGCGCTCGACCGTGCTTTCGCGGCCGGACGGGAGGACGACCACTCGGTCGCCGGACGCAACGGCACCGCCCGCGATCGTTCCGGCGAAGCCCCGGAAGTCGAGATCCGGCCGGTTGACCCACTGCACCGGCAGGCGGAATGGCGCGCGCTGCAGCCGCTCCTGGTCGACCTCGACGGTCTCCAGGTACTCCATCAGCGTCGGCCCGCGGTACCACGGCATCGCCTCCGAGCGCTCCGTCATGTTGTCGCCGCGCAGCGCCGAGAGTGGGATGCACGTGATCTCGTCGAAGGCGAGCTGCGAGGCGAGCACGCGATAGTCGCGCTCGATCTCGCGGAAGCGCTCCTCCGAGTAGTCGACGAGATCCATCTTGTTGACGGCGACCGCGACGTGCCGGATCCCGAGCAGCGAGACGAGATAGCTGTGCCTGCGCGTCTGCGTCAGGACGCCCTTGCGCGCGTCGACGAGGATCACGGCGCAGTCCGCCGTCGACGCGCCTGTGACCATGTTGCGCGTGTACTGCTCGTGGCCGGGCGTGTCGGCGACGATGTACTTGCGCTTGTCGGTGGAGAAGTACCTGTACGCGACGTCGATCGTGATCCCCTGCTCGCGCTCCGCGGCCAGGCCGTCGAGGAGCAGCGCGAAGTCGAGGCCGTCGCCCTGCGTCCCGTCGCGCTGCGAGTCGCGTTCGAGGGCCGCCAGCTGGTCCTCGAACAGCAGCTGCGACTCGTAGAGCAGCCGGCCGATCAGCGTGCTCTTGCCGTCGTCGACGCTCCCGCACGTGATGAACCGCAGCAGGCTCTTGTGCTCGTGCGCCTCGAGGTACGCGAGGATGTCCTCGGAGATCAAGGTGGACGCGTGCGACATTAAAAGTAGCCCTCGACCTTCTTCTTCTCCATCGACGCGGCGGCATCGTGGTCGATCACGCGCCCCTGCCGCTCCGACGTCCGCGTCAGCAGCATCTCCTGGATGATCGCCGGCAGCGTGTCGGCGTCGCTCTCGATCGCCCCGGTCAGCGGGTAACAGCCGAGCGTCCGGAACCGGACCTTCCGCAGCTCCGGCTCCTCGTCGGCCTCGAGCGGCATCCGCTCGTCGTCGACCATGATCAGCGTTCCGTCCCGCTCGACGACCGGCCGCTCGGCCGCGAAGTAGAGCGGCACGATCGGGATCTGCTCGAGGTAGATGTAGAGCCAGACGTCGAGCTCGGTCCAGTTCGAGAGCGGGAAGACTCGCATCGACTCGCCGCGCCGGTGGCGCGCGTTGAAGAGCTGCCACAGCTCCGGCCGCTGGTTCTTGGGATCCCAGCGGTGTTGCGCCGAGCGGAACGAGAAGATCCGCTCCTTCGCGCGCGACTTCTCCTCGTCGCGCCGCGCCCCGCCGAAGGCCGCGTCGAAGCCGTACTTGTCGAGCGCCTGCTTCAACGCCTCGGTCTTCATCACGTCCGTGTGGACGACGGAGCCGTGCGAGAATGGATCGATCCCGCGGCGAAGGCCGTCCTCGTTGACGTATACGAGCAGGTCGAGATCGTGCTCCTGCGCCATCCGGTCGCGGAAGGCGTACATCTCGCGGAACTTCCAGGTCGTGTCGACATGCAGGAACGGGAAGGGCGGCTTCGCGGGATGGAACGCCTTGCGTGCGAGGTGCAGCATCACCGAGCTGTCCTTGCCGATCGAGTAGAGCATCACCGGGTTCTCGGCCTCCGCGACGACCTCGCGCATGACGGAGATCGCCTCGGCTTCGAGCCGCTGCAGGTGCGTGAGACGCGCGGCCGCTACGGTCATGCGGGCACTCCCACGAGTCCCAGCTCCTCGAGCTTCGCCACGACGAGCCGCGCCGACTCCTCCGGCGCGGTCTCGGCGGTGTCGAGGCGCAGCTCGGGCTCGCGCGGGTCCTCGTACGGGTCGGAGACGCCGGTGAACTCGGGGATCTCACCGGCGAGCGCCTTCGCGTAGAGGCCCTTCACGTCGCGGCGCGCGCACTCGTCGACGGACGTCGCGACGTGAACCTCCACGAACGCGCCGTGCTCCTCGACGAGCGCACGCGCGGCGCGGCGCGCGTCCTCGTAGGGCGAGATCGCGGAGACGATCACGACCGCTCCCGCACGCGTCAGGCGCGACGCGACCCAGCCGATGCGCTCGATGTTCGTGTCGCGGTCGGCACGCGAGAAGCCGAGCCCCTGCGAGAGATGCGTGCGGACGACGTCGCCGTCGAGATAGTCGACCAGCAGTCCGCGGCGCTCGAGCTCGGGGCCGACGAGCTCGGCGATCGTCGTCTTACCCGCGCCCGAGAGCCCGGTGAACCAAAGCGTGAACCCAGTCACCGGCTGTGAATGCCACATTCGATCTTGTCGGAGTCGCCCCAGCGGCCGGCCCGCTCGTCCTCGTCTTTCACCACCGGCCGCGTGCACGGCATGCAGCCGATCGACGGGTAGCCGACGTCGTGCAGCGGGTTGTACGGGATCTCGTTGACGTGGATGTACGCGTCGACCCGCTTCGCGTTCCAGTCGACGAGCGGCTGGATCTTCCAGACGCCGTAGCGCTCGCTCCACTCGGCCCGCTGCGCGTCGGCGCGCGTCAGGCTCTGCTCCCGCCGGATCCCGGAGATCCACGCGGCGAACGGCTCCAGCGCCCGCTCGAGCGGCTCCACCTTCCGGATGTGACAGCAGCGGTCCGGATCGCGCTCCCAGAGATTCGGCCCCTCCTGCCGGTGCTGCTCGGCGACCGTGAGCACCTCGGGGCGGATCAGCTCGAGCCCGTAGCGCTCGATCAGCCGCCCGCGCGTCTCGTACGTCTCGCGGAAGAAGAGCTGCGTGTCGAGCTCGATCACCGGGACCTCCAGGCCGAGCTCGGAGATCATGTGCACGAGCACCGACGACTGCTTCTGCCACGAGCATGTCAGGCAGAGGTCGGCGCCGAACTCGTCGTAGGCCCAGAGGAGCGACTCCTCGGCCGTCATCGCCTCGACGTCAGGGAGTTGCAGGCTCGGCGACGCCAAGCAGCACCTCCTTGAGCGTGTCCCCGCGCAGGCCGAGCCGGAGCGTCTCGAGCGGGATCACCTCCTCGGGCGGGATGTTGCCGAGGTTCACGTTCGGGCCGAAGTGCTTGACGAACCACGCCTGCGACGACTTCGTCGGCGCCTCGAAGATCAGGTCGTCGATCGCGATCTCGTGGGCGATCTCGTCGATCAGGCCGGTGCGCATGTCGCCGTCCTTGCGGAAGATCCCGGCCGTGCCGCCCTCGCGGGCCTCGGTGATCACCTTCCAGGCGCCGGCCTCCTTCTCCTCCTTGATCCACTCGACCCACTGGTACGGCGCGTAGACGACGTCGGAGTCCTTCGAGCCGACCTCCGAGAGGACGACGAAGTCGCGGGCAAACTCCTCGATCAGCTCGAGCTTCCGGTCGCGCGGGATCTCGAGCGTGCCGTCGGAGATCTCGACGTGCGAGAAGCGGTTGTCGTGCAGCCAGCGCTTGAACTCGTCCATCCGGCCGCGGCCGTACACCGCCTCGAAGAGCGTCCCTCCGCAGACGATCGGCGTCTCGAAGTGCCGGTACAGGGCGATCTTCTTCTCGAGGTTGTTGGTGACGTAGCTGGTGCCCCAGCCGAGCTTGACGATGTCGACGAACTGGCCGCCGACGTCGAACATCCCCTCGATGTCGCGCAGGTTGAGGCCCTTGTCCATGACATGGGTCAGGCCGACCTCGCGCGGCTTGCCGGGCCGTTCGGGCACATCCAGGAATCCATCGTTAAAGCCGGGCATAGAGCTCCTTCAGCTTGTCTTGGGCGCGGGCCTGGACGTCGTGGTAGAGGGAGTTGCCGTGCGCGTCGATCCCGACCGTGAGCGGACCGAAGTCCTTGACCCGGAACTTCCAGAGGCACTCGGGCATCAGCTCCTCCCAGGCGACCTCCTCGATCTCCTCGATCTGCGTCGTCTCGAGCGCGGCGGCTCCGCCGACGATCGCGAAGTAGACCATCCCGAGGCGCTGCATCGGCTCGATCGCCTCGTCCGGGAAGCCGCCCTTGCCGCAGATCGCGCGCACGCCGTACTGCGCGCCGAGCGGCTCGGTGAAGCGCACCATGCGTGCGCTCGTTGTCGTGCCGATGCAGACCTTCTCGTACTTGCCGGGGCCGAGCTTGCGGACGCCCGGCGCGGTGTGGAGCAGGAACGCGCCGCGGAGATCCATCGGCGGCTCGACGCCCTGGTCGAAGATCCGGATCTGGGTCCGGTCGCGGATGCCGATGATGTGTCCCTGGACGGTGACCTCGTCGCCGGCGCGCAGCTTCAGGATCTCCTGCGGGTCGGTGATCGGGAAGCTCACTTCGTGCGACGTCATCAGAACTCCCGGTCGTAGTCGAGGTTGCCCTGCGCGTCGACGTGCACCGAGGCGCGCCGCGCTGCCCAGCACTGGTAGTTCACGGCGACCGGGTTGAGCGTCATGTGGGTGTCCGCATGCTCGATGTGGCACTGCAGCACCGTCACGTCGCCGCCGAGACCCATCGGGCCGATCCCGGTCTCGTTCAGCAGGCCGAACAGCTCGTCCTCGAGCTCGGCGACGATCGGATCGGAGTTGCGGGTGCCGACCGGCCGCGCGAGCGCCTCCTTGGCGAGGTACATCGCGTAGTCCGCAGAGCCGCCGATCCCGACGCCGACGATGCCCGGAGGGCATGGCTTCCCGCCCGCCCCGACGATGCTCTCCAGAACGAATTCCTTGATCCCACGGACGCCGTCGGCGGGAACGCACATCTTCAGGAACGACATGTTCTCGGAGCCGGAGCCCTTCGGGACGCACTTCACGTCGAGGCCGTCCCAGTCCTGCACGAACGTGTGCACGGCGTTCGAGCGCAGCGGATGCTCGAGCGTCGCGCGCGCCGTCCCGTCTCGCAGCGCCTCGTAGATCCGGGCCGGATGCAGGGGAAAATGCTCGCCGACCCGGTACGTGTACACGGCGATGCCGGTGTCCTGGCAGACGAGATTGCTCTGATCGTCCGCGATCGTGATGTTCCGGTGGATCGTCTCGAGCACACGCTTGCCGGGGACAGAGGTCTCCTTCAGGCGAGCCGCCGAGAGCGCGTCGCGGAGGTCCTGCGGGATGTCCTTCAGCGCCCACACGTAGAGATGGGCCGCCGCATCCTCGACTGCGTGCTGCAGCTCGGTCGTGACGTCGATACTCATGCCTTCGCTTTCTCTGCGGCAGCCCGGCCGGCGCGGCGCCCGAACACGCAGCATTCGAGGAGGGAGTTGCCCATCATCCGGTTGCGGCCGTGCGTGCCGCCGGCGATCTCGCCGCAGGCGTAGAGGCCCTCGAGCGTCGTCTCCGCGTCCTCGGAGATGACGAGGCCGCCGTTCTGGTAGTGGAGGACGGGATACGTGAGGATCGGCTCGGCGAGCGGGTCGATCCCGGCGGCGCGGTAGCGGCGGAGCATGTACGGGAGGGACACCTCCGCGTCGTG
>VAWW01000081.1:0-28177 GCA_005884575.1 Actinomycetota bacterium | reverse complement strand
ACGATGTCGCGCGCCGCGAGCGAGTCGGTGAACTCCTCGCGGTCGACGTTGAGCAGCACGGCGCCGTACGCGCGCGTCGTCTCGGGGATCGAATAACCCTGCATGTTCGCGGGCCAGGCGCCGCCGTTCGGGTGGTACTGGAGCGCGTCGAGGTCGCGCGCCTCTGCGCCGAGATCGAGCGCCGTCCGCGTCACCTCGCCCGTCGCTCCCGGATGGTTCGTCGACAACTCGCCCCGCTCCTCGGCCTCCCTGAAGCAGCGCCCGCCGGCTGCGAGCACCACCGTCGTCGCCTCGACCTCTTCGTCGCCGACCCGCGCACGCCAGCAGCCATGTCCCGGGGTCAGGTCTTGCAATGCCGCATTCACGAACGTCGTCCCGCCCCCGGCCTCCCAGGCGTCGCGGAACGCCTTCGTGATCGCGTGGCCGGTGCGGTCCCCGACCTGGAGCAGGCGCTTGCGACTCGCGCCGCCGCAGCGGGCGAGGCGGTAGCCGCCGCCGTTCCGCGAGCCGCTGCCTGCTTCTGCCCGTGTGAACTCGACGCCGAGCTCCTCGAGCCAGTGGATCGCCGACGGCGCCTCGGTGGTGAGGATCTCGACGAGGCGGCGGTCCGCAGTCTCGTGGCTCGACTTCCAGACGTCCTCGGCGTGCAGCTCGGGCGAGTCGTCGTCGCCGAACGCGGCCTGGATGCCACCCTGCGCCTTCGAGGAGTTGCACGATTGGAGGGAGCCCTTCGTCGCGACGGCGACGCGGGCGCCCGCGCGCTCCGCCGAGACGGCGGCCGCGAGACCGGAGGCCCCGCTGCCGATGACGAGCACGTCGAAGCTGTGACTCCCGGTCACGGCCGACGAGTATACCCAACGGCGCTAATCCGTGGCATGAGGACGCGTTATCGGTACGACGGTTCGGCCCCATCCGATTTTGCCATCTTGATTGTCAGTTCTGGCAACGCTACCGTCATTGGCGCCATCGCCCGCCCGAAAGGAGACGCCAATGCTCCCGCACCTCGAGGACCTGCTCGACCTGACGGCGAGCCGCAAGGGGTACCGCAACGCGGTGCTCGCCGACGGCTACACGCTCTGCTGCTGCTGCTCGTGCTCCGTCCATTACCTGTGATGACCGCGCTCCCCGATCTGCTCGACCTTCGCGCGTGCCGCAAGGGCTACCGGACTGCAGCGCTCGCGGATGCGCCCCTCTGCTGCTGCTGTTGCTGTTCGTGCTGCAAGTGGGAGTACCTGTGACGGACGGGCTCCCCCAGCGTCCGCTCCTGACCCCGTGGCACAGGATCGCTGACGAGCCGGGCCGCCTGGTCCTCGAGTACGGCGGCGAAGCCGTCTGCCTCGAGGGCCGGGCGACCCGGGCGCTCCTGCCGGCGCTCCTGCCGCTCCTCGACGGGACGCGGACGCTCGACGAGATCGTCGCCGTCCTCGGCGCGGAAGCCCGGGCGGGCGTCGAGTCGGCACTCGCGCTCCTCGCGGAGCACGAGCTGCTGACGAACGGGCCGCCGCTCGACACGCTGGTCCCGGTGCCGTTCGCCGCTGCCGCCGTCGCGTACGCGGCCGCGTCCGGGTTGACGCCCGCGGTCGTCCGCGACCGGATCGCGGGCGCTAAGGTCGCCGTCGTCGGCTCCGGCGCAGCGGCCGCGGAGATCGCGCGGCTGCTCCGGCTCTCCGGCGTGGGTCGTGTCGAGGGTGGGACGTGGGACAGCGTCAAGGCCGGCCTCGCCGTCGTCGCGCCGGGCGCAGGCGAGCAACCGCTCCTCTCCGGCTGGAACGCTCACGCGCTCGTCTCGGGCCGGCCCTGGCTGCAGGTGCTTGCGTTCGACGGCGCGTTCGCGGCGATCGGCCCGCTCTACGTCCCGGGCGAGACGTGCTGCTACGAGTGCTATCTGCGCCGCCGCGCGTCGAACGTGGGCTATCCCGACGAGTTCTGGGCGCTCGAGCGCGCTCCGGACCGTGCGCCGGAAGCGCCCGCGACGATCGCGGCCGTCGCGGGGCTCGCCGCGGGTCTCGCATTGCGCTGGCTCCTCTTCGAGGATCCGTTCGTCGCGGGCGTACTCGCGACGCTCGAGCTCGGCGACGAGACGCGCCTCTCCCAGCACGCCGTCTACCGGGTCCCACGCTGCGCCGCCTGCTCGCCGGCAGCGGCGCAGGCACCACCGCTTCCCTGGGCCGAGGCGTCGTGAGCGCAACGCCGCTCGCAGAGTCGCTGCCGCGTCTCGAGACACTCGTCTCGCCGTACACGGGCATCGTCCGCCGTGTGCACGCTTTGCTGGCGGCACCGGACGACGCGAGGCTGATTCGGATCGGCGCGACGACCGCCGACACGAGCGTCCTCACGGGCGCCCATCCCGAACCGCTCGAAGGGGGCACCGGCGGCTGGGCCGAGCAGGCCTGCGAAGCACGCGCCGCGGCGATCGGCGAGGCGGCCGAACGGTACTCCGGCTCGTACGTGCCGGACGAGGCGTTCGTCCTCGCGACGGCGGAGGAACTGGGCAACGTCGCCGTCGATCCGGAGCGGTTCGCGCTCTTCACGGCGCGGCAGCACGAGCAACCCGGCTTCCCGTTCAAGCCCTTCCGGTGCGACACGCGCGTGCGCTGGGTGCGCGGGTTCTCGCTGCCCGGCGGCGCAGACACGTTCCTGCCGGTCCAGCTCGTCTATCTCACGTGGCGGCGCGTGCCGGGCGAGGACGCGATCGGCTACGCGACGAGCAGCGGACTCGCGTGCGGGCCGACACAGGTCGAGGCCGTGCTCGCCGGCCTGCTCGAGTTGATCGAGCGCGACGCGTTCATGCTCACCTGGGCGAACCGCCTGTCGCTCCCCCGGCTCGACTGGACGGACGACGCGGAGCTGTGCGCATTCGAGGCGCGCTACCTCGCGCCCGCGGGCGCGCGTCACGCGGTCGTCGACCTGTCCGCGTTCCTCGGCGTCCCGGCCGCGTTCGCCGTGGCCGAGGGCGACGGCGTCGCCGAACCGGCCGTCGCCGTCGGCGCAGGCTGCGCGCCGACGATTGCCGCAGCGGTGAAGAAGGCACTCGCCGAGGCGTACGCGGTTCGCAGCTGGGGACGCGGGCTGATGCAGGAGCCGAGGAGATACGCCGACGACTTCCGGGACGTCGTCACGTTCACCGACCACATCCGCCTCTACGCGTCCGGCGAGGTGGCCCCGGCTGCGGCGTTCCTCACCGCCTCGACCGACAGACGGCCGGTCGGTGACGTCCCGCCGCTCCCCGGCGCGACGGCACTCGAGCAGATCGAGCAGTTGACTGATCGACTGGCCGAAGAGGGGATGTCGGCGTACGCCGTGGATGTCACGAGTCCGGACGTCGCCGCCGCCGGCCTCTCGGTGGCCAAGGTCGTCGCCCCGGAGCTCTGCCCGCTCGATGTCCGCCACGACAGCCGCTTCCTCGGCGGCCCGCGCCTGCTCAACGCGGCCTTCGAGCTCGGGCTCACCGCCGAGCCGCTCGCGCTCGACAACGTCAATCCGTCCCCGCACCCGTTCCCGTGAGCGAGCCCGAACGGATACCGACCGTCAACGTCGCCGCCTCCGTCTACGGCGACGACCCCGACGAGGCGGATCCGGCCGAGCTGCTGCACGAAGCCTCGAAGCTGAGCCCGTCCACCGTCGTGCGCCAGATGCGCGGTGTGTGGAAGCTCGAGCAGAGCGCGCCGCTCCGTGCAAGCACGGCACGCGCGGTGCGGCGGAACCGCGCGCTCGTGGGCAACGCCCTTCCGCCAGCCGAGCTGCCGCCGGTTCCGCTCGCCGACGTCCTCCGCAGCCGCCGTTCGATGCGGCGCTTCGCGGAGTCGCCTCTCACGCTCGAGCAACTCGCGGCGCTGCTCGAGGCCGGCTACGGGGTGACGGAGCAGGACGAGCGGGACGTGCTCCCCGCGCTCCGCTCGGCGCCGTCGGCCGGCGCGCTCTACCCGCTCGAGCTCTTCGTCGCCGTCCGTCGCGTCGACGGTCTCGATCCGGGGGTCTACCACTACGACCCCTTGCGACGCGAGATCCGGCACGTCGCGGACGCCGCCGAACCTGCCGCCGTCTCGCCGCACGCGGAGGTCATCGAGAGCGCGGCGGCCGTTCTGATCCTGACGGCCGTCTTCTGGCGCTCGCGCTTCAAATACGGCCTGCGCGCGTACCGGTTCACGCTGCTCGAGGCGGGCCACGCGGCACAGAACGTCCTGCTCGCCGCGACCGCGCTCGGCCTGGGGAGCATCGTCCTCGGCGGCTTCTACGACGGGCGTGTCGACGGCCTCCTCGGTCTCGACGGCGTCAACGAATCGAGTCTCGTCCTCGTCTGCGTCGGAGAGCCGCCCGAGTGAGCCATGCAGTTCGTCTTCTCGGCGGCCGCGTCGCCTATGCGGGGGCGGGCGCCGCGCTCCTCACGTGGGCGCCGATCGAGCCACCCGCGCCCAGGGTCGCGCTCGGCGCCGCGGCGCTCCTGGGCACGGCAATGGGATGCGCGGCCTTCCTCGTCCTGGCGCGCCGCCTCCCGCCGCTCGGACGGCCGGCCATTGCCCGGGCGGTCACGATCGTCGCGCCCGTCGTCGCGCTGGGTGCGGCAGGCGAGGAGGCGGTCTGGCGCTTCGGCGTGCTGCGCGGCCTCGAGCCGATGCTCGGCCCGACGGGCGCATTCGCGGTGAGCACCGCAGGCTTCGCCGCGGCACACGTCGGACGCACGCGCCTTCGCGTGCTGCCGGTGCACGTGCTGACGGGTACGACATTCGCGTCCGCGTACCTCCTCACCGGGAGGCTCGTCGCCGCAGTCGTCGCGCACGTCGTCTACAACGTCCTCGTCGTCGCGGCGTGCGCCGCATGGCTCCGGCCGGGCGAGGAAGAGGCGCGTGTATGAACGTCGTGGCGGCCGAACTCCGCGGCGCCCGGAAGGCGTACGGCAGCGTGACCGCGCTCGACGGCGTCGACCTCACGGTCGCACCCGGCGAGATCGTGACGCTGCTCGGTCCGAACGGCGCCGGTAAGACGACGGCGATCCGGCTGCTGCTCGGGCTGCGCAGACCGGACGCCGGGACGGCGCGCTTGTTCGGGCTCGATCCCCACCGTACCGAGGCCCGCCGCCGCTAGACGGATCTTCCCGAAACGCTCCGAGTGCGGGAGATCCTCGAGCTCGTGCGCGCCCACTATCCACGGCCGCTGCCTCCGTCGGACCTCCTCGAGCGATTCGGACTCGCCGCGCTGGGCTCGCGTCAGGCGGGCGGTCTCTCCGGCGGCCAGCGGCGACGGCTGGCCGTCGCCCTCGCGTTCGCCGGCGATCCGGAGCTCGTGTTCCTCGACGAGCCGAGCAGCGGCCTCGACGCGGCATCGCGGCGCTCGTTGTGGCAGTCGGTGCGGGACTTCGTCACGCGCGGGCGGGCGATTCTCCTGACCACACACGATCTTGTGGAGGCGGAGGCCCTCGCGACGCGCGTCGTCGTTCTCGAGCGGGGCCGGGTCGTGCTCGAAGGCTCGGCGGCCGAGATCGCGGCGCGGTCGGGACTGCAGCGCGTGCGGATTCGCCTCCAGCCCCTGCCGGACCTGCCCGGCGTCGAGCAGCTGCTCGAGAACGGTCGTCACCTGACGCTGCTCGTGCGCGAGGCCGGCGAGGTGCTGCGCGCACTCGTCGCGGCCGACGCCGACCTTCGCGAGCTCGAGGTCGGCCAGGCCGGGCTCGAACACGCGCTGGGTGAGGGCGAGCCGTGAGACTCGCGCTCGTCCACGCCCGTTTCGGCACGCTCGAGCTGCTTCGGTATCCGAGCTTCAGCGCGCCGACGCTCGCGCTGCCGGCGGTCTTCTTCGTTTTCTTCGCCCTCCCGCGCGCGGGTGGCCGCGAGGCGGTGCTGCTCGCGTCCTTCGCCGCCTACGCCGTCCTGAGCGTTGCATTCTTCCAGTTCGGCGTCGGGATCGCGACCGATCGCGCGCGGCCGTGGGAGACGTACGTGCGCACATTGCCGGTCGGCGCCGGCGCGCGCATGGCCGCGCGCGCGCTCTCGGCGATCGTGTTCGCAGCTGCGTCGGTCGGCGTGGTCGTGGTCGTCGCGGTGCCGACGACCTCCCCGGACATCGACCTCCCGGCCTGGGGACGGCTGGCGGTCGCGCTCGCGGCCGGAAGTGTCCCGTTCACGTTGCTCGGCATCGCCTTGGGGTACTGGCTGCCGGCGAAGGGTGCGCTGCCTGTGGCGAACATCCTCTACCTGACGCTGTCGTACGCGGGCGGTCTCTGGACGGGTCCCACCGGCCTTCCGCATGCGGTCGAGCGAGTCGTCGGGGTCTTGCCGACCCGCCAGTGGGGAGACGTCCTCTGGTCCGCCGTTCTCGGCCGCGGCTGGCCGATCGGCCATTGGCTCGCGCTCGCCGGATACGCCGTCGTCTTCGGCGTGCTCGGCGTCTGGGGCTATCGGCGCGACGAAGGGCAGCGCTTCCGGTGACGCTCACCAGACCGAGCGCAGCAGCTCCTCGATCTCGGCCGGCTCCGCCGGCCGCGGATTGGCGTGGTTCCCCGGCCGGGCCGCGGCCGCCTCCGCGAGATCGCTCAGGTCGCCCTCCGGCACGCCGAGCTCCCGCAGCCGCGTGGGACCGGCGAGCGCCGCGAGCTCCTCGACACGCTTCGGGGCGTCGTCGACCTCGAGCGCCTCGCCGAATCGTCGCAGTGCATCGGGCGCGAGCGTCGCGTTGAACCGGAGGGCCGGCGGCAGGACAATTCCGTTCAGCGTCCCGTGCGGAAATCCGTAGCGGCCGCCGACCACCTGCGCGATCGCGTGTGCCAGCGCCAGCCCGGAGCCGCCGAGCGCCGCGCCCGCGTGTGCCGCTCCCTCGAGCATGCGCGTGCGCGCATCGAGGCCGTGGGGTTCGTCGAGCACGCGCGGCAGCCACGCCGCGATCAGGCCGGCGCCGAGGAGTGCGTGCTCGTCGGCGTCGGGATTGTGGCCGCGGACGTAGAGCGCCTCGGCACTGTGAGCAAGCGCGTTCATCGCCGTGCCGACCGTCGTCTCCGGCGGGAGCCCGAGCGTGAGCCGCGGCTCGTACACGGCTGCGGCGAGCCGCGCGCCGCTCCCGCCGCCGCGCGTGCGCCGGTCCGGATCGCGGATGCCGAAGTACGGTGTCCACTCGGCGCCCGCGTACGTCGTCGGGACGGACACGAGCGGCAGTCGCGTCGCCGCCGAGACGGCCTTCCCCAGATCGATCGCGCTGCCTCCGCCGACGGCGAGCACGGCGTCAGCGTCCGCGGCGGCCTCGGACGCGTCGGCGATGCGGTCGGTCGGCACCTCGCGCCAGACGGCGGCCGGCTCGGCGGGCAGGTCCAGGGTCGACCAGCGCTCGCTCGCCACGACGAGCGGAGCGGCGAGGCCGAGCTCCGCGAGGACGGCCGGAAGCTCGTCGAGCCCCCAGCGGACGATCACCCGAGTCGCTCGCGCGCGAACGCGACGAGCGCCTGCGCGACGCGTGTCTCGGCGCGACCGCTCGCACGCACGAGCGAGATCTCGCGCGCCGGCTCGAGGCCTTCGACGCTCGACTCGGCGATCGTGCCCGCCGAGAGATCGGCTTCGATTGCCGACCGGGAGATGAACGTGACGCCGTACCCGGCCGCAACCGCGCTGCGAACGGATTCCTGAAGACCGAGCTCGACGCGGACGTCGAGATCGCGGAGGCGCATGCCCACGCCCCGCAGCTCGTCCTCGATCACCTGGCGCACGCCGGCTCCTTCCTGCATCACGATCACGGGCTCCTCGCGCAGCTCGTCCAGCGTCACGGTCCGGCCCGCGAAGGCGTGGCCCGGCGGACATGCGAGCACGACCTCGTCACGGAAGAACGGCTCGAAGACGACGGCGCGATGGCGGCGCGCCGCTCCGACGACGCCGAGCTCGAGCTCGCGGCGGGCGACCTGGTCGACCACGCGTTGCGTGTCCGAGACCGACAGCGCGACGCGCACGTCGGGATGGCGGCGCTGGAACGCGCAGAGCAGCAGCGGCAGGACGGTCCCGCCGGGTCCGGTGGAGGCGCCGATCTCCAGGCGCCCCGACAGCGCGCCCTCGGCGTCGCCTGCGAGCTCGCCGAGAAGCTGCTCTTCGAGCGCGAGCATCCGCTGCGCATTGCGATAGAGCCGGCGTCCCGCCTCGGTCGGCTCGACGCGGCGTCCCGAGCGGTCGACGAGCTGCTGCCCGAGCCGCTTTTCGAGCGACCTGATCTGCAGGCTGACCGCCGGCTGTGTGACGCCGAGCTGCTCGGCGGCGTGCGAGAAGCTCTTGCGCTCGACGACGGCGCAGAATGCGGCGAGCTGACGCGTGTCCATAAGGATTCATTATGCCTCGGGCACCAGCGCGCGCCGTCGCCGGGCGACGGTCTAGCATCGTGCAGTGCCCGAGACGACACCACGCCTCGAGGACACGCTGGTCCGCGGCTACCGCCAGCTCGCGCAGGCCTCGCCGAAACGCGGCCGAGACGGGGTCCTCCGCGCGCTCGACATCGTGTTCTCCGCGCTGTTCCTGCTCGTCTCGCTGCCGCTGTCCGTCGTGATCGCGCTGGCCGTCGCCGCGAGCGGCGGTCGGCCGATCCTGTACGGCGGCGAGCGCGTTGGCCGCGGCGGTCGGGTCTTCACGATGTTCAAGTTCCGAACGTTGAAGCCGGACGCCGAGTCCCGCCTCGGCCCCTACCTGGGCGCCGAGCTCGTCGCGCGTACCGAAGCCGAGTACACGCGCCTGGGCCGCTGGTTGAAGGCGAGCCAGCTCGACGAGATCCCGCAGCTCTGGAACGTGCTGCGCGGTGACATGAGCCTCGTCGGGCCACGGCCGATCCGGCCGATCTTCTTCGAGGAGCTCGCACACGAGTTGCCGGCGTACTGGCAGCGCCTCGTCGTGCCGCCCGGCCTGACCGGTCTCGCCCAGGTGCGCCGCGGCTACGAGACTTCGATGGCGGAGAAGCTCGCGCACGACCTCGAATGGATCGCCGACCGCTCGGTCCGGCTCTACCTGCGGACGGTCGTGGCTACGGGCTGGCGCGTCCTTCGCCAGTCGATCCGTCCGTAGAGTACGAGCCCATGTGTGGAATCTGCGGAATCGCGTCCGGGAGCGCGGTCGATCCCGACCGGCTGGGCGCGATGAGCGCCGCCCTCGCCCACCGCGGTCCCGACAGCATCGGTGAGCACGTCGACGCCGGTGTCGGCCTCGCCGCCCGGCGTCTCTCGATCATCGATCTCGAGACCGGCGACCAGCCGATCGCGAACGAGGACGGTACGTGCCACGTCGTGCAGAACGGTGAGATCTACAACTACGAGGACCTGCGCCGCGAGCTCGAACGCGCGGGCCATCGTTTCCGGACCCACGGCGACACCGAGGTGCTCGTGCACGCGTACGAGCAATGGGACACGGACTTCGCACGCCGGCTGCGTGGAATGTTCGCGGTCGCAATCTGGGACGCGCGCCGCCGGCGACTCGTCCTCGCCCGTGACCGCTTCGGCATCAAGCCGCTCTACTACCGTACCGACGGCGCCGAGCTCTCCTTCGCGTCGGAGCTGCGAGCGCTGCCGCGCGGCGAGCTCGACCTCGACGGTCTCGAGGCCTTCCTCGCCTTCAACTCGATCCCGGCACCGCTCACGATCTTCCACGAGAGCCGCAAGCTGCCGCCCGGCTACCTGCTCGTCTGGGAGGCCGGGCGCGTGCAGCTGGAGCGCTACGCGAGGCCCGGACCAGTATCTCTCACTGAGCTGCGCGACGACGACGAGGCCGAGCTGCTCGAGGAGCTGCGCGGCCGGCTGCGCGACTCGGTCCGCGCGCATCTCGTCAGCGACGTTCCGGTGGGTGTGCTCCTGTCGGGCGGGGTCGATTCCGCCGCGCTCGCAGCGCTTGCGGCGCAGGAGAGCTCGGAGCCGCTCCGGACGTTCTCGATCGGCTTCGAGGAGCGGTCGTTCAACGAGCTCGACGATGCGCGTGCCGTGGCGCGCATGTACGGCACCGATCATCACGAGCTCACGGTGCGGCCGGATGCGGCGCTACTGCTCCCGAAGCTCGCCGACGCGTTCGACGAGCCCTTCGCGGACTCGTCGGCACTGCCGACCTACCTCGTGTCGCAGCTCGCGGCCGGGCACGTGAAGGTGGCACTCTCCGGCGAGGGCGGCGACGAGCTCTTCGGGGGCTATTACACGTACGCGGCCGACCTGATCGCCGACCGCGTCGCACCCGTCGCGCGGCTGGCCCGGCCGCTGGTCGAACGGTTGCCGAGCTCGAGCAGGAAGGCCAGCTTCGACTACAAGGCGAAGCGCTTCGTTCGCGCGGCGCACCTGCCGCCGCTCGAGCGCCACCATGGGTGGAAAGAGATCTTCGGCCCCGACCTTCGCGCTGAGCTGACCGGGCGCACGCACTCCTTCGATCCGCTCGACCTGTATCGCGCGCGCTACCACGAGACCGACGGCGCGGATCCGCTCGCGCGCCTACAGGACGTCGACTTCGGGATCTACCTCGTCGACGACCTACTCGTGAAGACCGATCGCGCGTCGATGGCGCACTCGCTCGAGGCGCGCGTCCCGTACCTCGACCCGATCGTGACGAACTTTGCGTTCGCGCTGCCCGCACGGCACAAGGTGCGCGGGCTCGCGAAGAAGGTGCTCCTGAGGCGGGCGGTCGCACCGCTGCTACCGCGGAGGATCGTGCAGGGCCGCAAGCGCGGCTTCTCGATCCCCGCGGCCGCATGGCTGCGCGGCGATCTCGAGCCCTTCGCGCGCGATACGCTCTCGGCGCAGACGCTCGGCCGGCAGGGGTTCTTCCGGCCCGAGGCGGTGACCGCGCTCATCGACCGGCATGTCGGCGGCCGCGAGGACCTGAGCCGGCAACTCTGGGGCCTGCTCGCGTTCACGCTCTGGTACGAGCGCCACGTCGAACGCGAGCCCGCGCCCCTCGTCACCGCCCGCATGGAGGCGCTCGTCCGCTAGTGCGCGTGTGGATCGACATGACGGCCTCGGCACACGTGCTGGTGTTCCGGCCGCTGATCCAGATCCTGCGAAGGCGCGGCGACGAGGTGGAGATCACCGCGCGGGATTACGCGCAGACGCTGCAACTGCTCGAGCTCCACGGCCTCGAGGCCGAGGTGCTCGGACGGCACGGCGGCCGCTCGCGACTCGGCAAGGCCCGCCAGATGGCCCACCGGCTCGGCGCGCTCCGCCGCTGGGCGAAGGGGCGCGGGTTCGATGTCGCGCTTGCACACGGGTCTCATGAGCTGACGATCACCGCCCGCCGGCTCGGTATTCCGAGTGCGACGACGTTCGACTACGAGTGGGCGTGGCTCCAGCACCAGCTCGGCTGCCGGGCGGCGACGAAGGTGGTCGTTCCGGACACGATCCCGCCGGAGCGGCTCGCGAAGTACGGCGCGACGCCCCCGAAGCTTCTGCAGTACCCCGGGCTGAAGGAGGAGTACTACCTGTCCGACTTCGCACCCAGCCGCGCCCTGCTCGATCGCTTCGGCGTCGATCCGGGGCGCGTGCTCGTCGTTCTGCGCCCGCCGCCCGACGTCTCGCTCTACCACCGGCACTCGAACCCTCTGTTCCCGCAGACCCTCGACTTCCTCGGGCGGCACGAGAATGTGCACGCCTTCGTCCTTCCGCGGACCGAGGAGCAACGCGACTTCGTCGCGAACCTCGATCTGCCGTCGGTGATCCTGCCCGAGCGCGCGGTGGACGCCCAGAGCCTGATCGCGCTCGCGGACGTGGTCGTCTCGGCGGGCGGGACGATGAACCGCGAGGCCGCGGCGCTCGGCGTCCCGGTCTACACAACCTACGGCGGCCGCCTCGGCGGCGTCGACGAGGCGCTGATCCGCGAGGGGCGCCTCGTCCCGCTGACCGACCCGCGCGCGCTCGAGCTGCGAAAGCGGGAGGGCGACGCCGGCGACCGCGTCCGCCGCGACCCCGGGCAGCTGCTCGAGCTCCTGCTGTCGGCGCGCACCGCGTGACCGCTGCGGACAATTTCTCCACTTTCGGCACAGACACGTGCGCTTTCCTCGGGTAGCGTCGACCGCGAGGGTGGCGGGAAGTTAACCCCACCCTTCTGAAGGGTGGGGGTGTAGATCGGTAGCGGCCTCGTCCGGAGCGGGCCTGTTCGTGTCGGACACTCCGGCGTTCGACCGACGGGCGATGCCTGCGTTTCAGCCGGTTGTGGCGAGTGCGGCCAGGACGTCCGCGCCGTAGCGCTCGAGCTTCGCCGGGCCGACGCCGGGGACGCGGGCCAGCTCCGCGAGGGTTCGCGGCTGGCGCTCGGCGATCTCGGCCAGTGTCGAATTGTGGAAGACGACGTAGGCCGGGACCTCGTCCGCCTTGGCCCGTTCGAGGCGCCACGTACGCAGCACGCCGAACGCCGGCGGCATGTCCTCCGGTGCACGGACTTGCGGCGCGCGCGCCGAGACCCCGAGCTCGTCCAGGAAGCGGCTCGGCTTTCCCGACCAGGTCACGTGCACCCACCGGCGGGCCCGCGTCAGGCCGACATACAGCAGCCGCCGCTCCTCCCCCAGCGCCGCGCCCGTCCGTGCCTGCCGGATCGGCAACTCCTTCTCCTCGACCCGCGGCAAAAAGACCGCGTCCCATTCGAGGCCTTTCGCCCGGTGGAGCGTCAACAGGTGGACGCCTGTTCCGGCCGTCGGGCCGAAGCGCTCGCGGAGGTCGGCGACGAAGTCCGCGACCGTCCCGCGACCGTCGAACTGCTCGGCGAGCTGGATCAGCCGCGCCAGATCCTGCTGGCGCACGAGCTCGCGCTCGCCGAGCTTGTCGGGCGGGTCGACGACGTAGCCCTGGTCGACCGCGGCACGGCGCACGTCGACGGCCACCGCGATCGAGTCGCTCGCGCCGAGCCGCTTCAGGAGCTGTCGCGCTGCCTCGCGATCGAGTAGCGACGCGCCCTGGAACGGGATGCCCGCGTCGTGGAGCGCCTCCTCGAAGTCGGTCGTCCGCGCGTTCGTGCGGCAGAGGATCGCCATCTCCTCGAGGGCGACGCCCTCGCCATGAAGCGTACGGATCCGGCCGACGACGTACTCGGTCTCCTCGCCGAGCGCGTCGAAGGCGCAAAGCTCGGGCGGAGGGCCGTCGCCGACGTCCGCACGCAGCGTCTTCTCCGCCCCGCCGAGCTTCGGCACGAGCCGGTTCGCGAGGTCGAGCACCTGCGGGGTCGAGCGGTAGTTGCGCTCCAGCCGGACGACGACCGCGTTCGGGTAGCGCTGCGGCATCGCGAGCAGGTAATGCGGTGTTGCGCCGGTGAACGCGTAGATGGACTGGTAGTCGTCACCGACCGCACACAGGGCGTCGCGCTCGCCGAGCCAGCGTTCGAGCAGGCTCTGCTGCAGCAGGTTCACGTCCTGGTACTCGTCGACGGTGAACGCCCGGTAGCGCTCGCGCACGTCCGCGAGCACGGCGTCGTCGTCGTCGAGCTGCCGGATTGCGAACTCGAGCAGGTCCTCGAAGTCGACCGCGCCGGCCCCGGTCTTCCTCTCCTCGTACTGGCGGAACACCCGCTGCATCAGGTCGGGAGGGATGGGCGGCTCGTGGTCGCCGAGCCCGCCGAGATACGTCTTCGGCGTCAGCCGCCGGTTCTTCGCCCACTCGACCTCGGTCGCGAGATCGCCCGCCGGCCGGAAGCGGAACGCGCCGGGGAGCGAATTGCCGATCTGCCGCAGCAGCAGCGCCTTCGTCGAGAGGATCTTCGCCGGCGGCTCCGAGGAGTACCGGCGCAGCTGGCCGAGCGCGGCCGAGTGGAAGGTCGACGCACGGACACCCTCGACCCCGAGCCGCGCAAGCCGCGTCCGCATCTCGCGCGCCGCCTTGTCCGTAAACGTCACGGCGAGGATCTCGTTTGGCCCGACTGCTCCGCTCGCGACCTGCCAGGCGATCCGCCGCGTGATCGTCGTCGTTTTCCCCGACCCGGCTCCGACCAGGATGCAAACCGGCCCGTGCACCGCTTCCGCGGCGCGCCGTTGCTCGGGGTTCAGCCCGTCGAGAACGTCCACGCCGCCACGCTATCGGGCCGGCTGGACAGCGTTGTGCCGAAAGTGGGACAGTCTCTCCGCGGGGTCGAGCGAAGTCAGGAGGTACCCATGCCCGTCGTCTCGATGATGCGCATCCCCGGGGATGCGAAGGAGCTCGAGGCATCGGCCCGCGAGCACCTCACAGACGTGACCGAGCGTCTGGGGGAGAAGCACGGCCGGATCCTCAGCATCGCCGCGAAGACAGACGACGGCCTGCTGCTGATCAACCTCTGGGAGCACGAGGAAGGTCGGCACGCGATGGCCGAGGAGCCGGAGATCCAGGACGCGTTGCGCGCCGCCGGATTCCCGCCGCCGAGCTTCGAGGCCCACGAGGTGGTCTGGTCGAGCGGCGTCCCTGCCGCAGCACGGACCTAGGACACGGTATCGGCGGCCGGCTCTGCCGCAGCGGCAGCGGCGGACCGGCCGTCGGCCGTGCCGATCTGCTCGCGCTTCGGGTCGCGCACGAGCTCTCCGAGCTTGGCGACGACCTCGAGCGTGTCCCCGGCCGCGACGAGCTGCCCGAGCTCGCGCAGCCGCTCGTCCAGCCACACCGGATCGACCGGCGGCCGGCTCGTCCGCATGATCTTCGGATGGGTCGTCCCGGCGACGGCTTCGCTCTCCGTCCAGAGCTCCTCGTGCAGCTTCTCGCCCGGCCGTGCGCCGACGAACGAGATCGGAATGTCCGTCTCCGGCTCCTTGCCGGAGAGGCGGATCATGTTCCGCGCGAGGTCGAGAATCCGTACCGGCTCGCCCATGTCGAGCACGAACACCTGGCCGCGGCCGCCGATCGCGCCCGCCTGGACGACGAGCGAAACGGCCTCCGGAATGGTCATGAAGTACCGGGTCATGTCCGGGTGCGTCACCGTTACCGGCCCGCCCTTCTCGATCTGGCGGTGAAAGATCGGGATCACGGAGCCCGACGAGCCGAGCACGTTGCCGAAGCGGACGGCGACGAAGCGCGTCTGCACGTCGGAGCGGTGGCCGAGCGCCTCGACGACCCATTCGCACACCGCCTTCGACTGCCCCATCACGGTCTTTGGGTTGACCGCCTTGTCGGTGGAGATGAGGACGAAGCGCTCGGCGCCGAACTCTGCGGCGATCTCGGCCACCACCTTTGTCGCGAGCGTGTTGTTCGCGGCCGCCTCGAGCGAGTTCGACTCCATCAGGGGCACGTGTTTGTACGCAGCGGCGTGGAACACGACGTCGGGCTGGTACTTCTCGAACACCTGGCGCATCCGCGCCCGGTTCTTCACGTCGGCGAGGACGGGCATCGCCGCGGTGAACTCGCGCTCGTCGAGCAGCTCGCGCTCGATCTCGAACAGCGGCGTCTCCGCCTGGTCGACGAGGATCAGTCGCGTCGGGAGGACACGCGCGATCTGGCGGCAGAGCTCCGCGCCGATCGAGCCGCCGGCACCCGTCACGAGCACGGTCTTCTGGCTCAGGTAGGACGCGATCGAGGCGAAGTCGACCTCGACCTGCTCACGGCCGAGCACGTCCTCGACCTGGACCGGGCGGATCTGGCCCGCGAGGTCGAGGTCGCCGGAGATCAGCTCGTAGAGGCCCGGCAGCGTCTTGACCGGGACGCTGAACTCGTGCGCGATCTCGACGATCCGCTGGCGCGTCGAGCCCGCCGCGGACGGAATCGCGATCAGCAGCTCGTCCGGCTTGTTGTCCCGCAGGATGTGCGGCAGGTCGTCTGTCGTGCCGAGCACGCGAATGCCGTGGAGGCGCAGGTTCTTTTTGCGCGGGTCGTCGTCGATCAGGCCGATCGGCGTATAGCCGAGCGCCGGGGTCTTCAGCATCTCGCGCAGTATCAGCTGGGCGGCGTCGCCGGCGCCGACGACGATCACCTCCTTCCCGCGCGCGACGAGCCCGCCGCGGGGGCGCTCGATCACGGTGCGCGCGAGCATGCGCGCGCCGGCGACGAAGGCGAGGGTGAGCAGCAGGTCCATCACGGCGACGGAGCGCGGCAGCCGCACGTTGTGCACCGGCGCGACGAGGTAGATCGTCACGTCGGCGACGAGCGACGCGACGATCACGCCGCGTGCCGCGCCCCACATGTCGCGCGTCGAGACGTAGCGCCACCAGCGGTTGTAGAAGCCGAAGAGGACGAAGACCGTCAGCTTGATCAGCAGGACGATCAGGATCGTCCGCTCGAACAGCGTCTGGTAGTAGACCGGCGGCCCGTTGTCGAAGCGGAGCTCGAAGGCGAGCCACCACGCCGCGGCAACGATGCCCGCGTCGGCGGCGAGCTGCCAGAGGCGGTGTCTGTTGACGGGGAAGTGCTTCACCGCATGACAGGGGCCGCAGCGCGCACGGCATCCACGACCCGCTCCTGCGTCGCCGCGTCGATCCCGGCCCAGAGCGGGAGCGCGAAGTTCTCCGCCGACGCGCGCTCTGTCTCCGGGAACGAACCGTCCTCGGCGCCGAGGAAGCGCAGGGCGGGTTGCCGGTGGAGCGGCGTCGCGTAGTAGACCGCACACGCGATCCCGGCGTCGGACAGTGCCGCGCGGATGCGGTCCCGCTCGGGCGAGCGGCAGACGAACATGTGGTACACGTGGCCCGCATCGGGCTCCGGAAGCTCGCACAGCTCGCCGAGCCCGAGCTCGGCGTAACGGGCGACCGCCTCGCGGCGCAGCCGATTCCACTCGTCAACATGCTCGAGAAAGAGTCGCAGGAACGACGCCTGCAGCTCGTCGAGACGCGAGTTGTAGCCGATGAGGTCGAAGCGCGTCTTGTCGTGAGACCCGTGGAACGCAAGCAGCCGGACGCGCTCGGCAAACTCCTCGTCGTTGCAGGCGACGAGGCCGCCGTCGCCGAGGCAGAAGAGGTTCTTCGTCGGGAAGAAGCTAAAGGTTGACGCGACGCCCACCGTCGCGATGCCCTGTGCGCCCCACGCCTGCGCCGCGTCCTCGACGATCGGCAGCCCGAGTTGCACGAGCTCGTCGAGCGGCGCCGGGCGGCCGAACAGATGCACGGGCATGATCGCCTTCGTCCGACCCGTGATCCGGCGCTCGACGTCGGTCGGATCGACGTTGAGCGTCACAGGGTCGATGTCCGCGAAGACGGGGGTCGCGCCGCGCCGCGCGATTGCCTCCGCAGTGGCGTAGAACGTGAAGGACGGGCAGACCACCTCGTCGCCGGGTCCGATCTCCATCGCGTCGAGGACGAGCACGAGCGCGTCGGTGCCGTTCGCGACGCCGATCGTCTTCAGGACGCCGAGGTAGGCGGCGGCCTCCTCCTGGAACGCCTTGAAGTTCGGGCCCTTGATCAGCCCGGGCGCATTGTCGAGAACGGAACGGAAGCGCGCCTCGAGCTCGGGGATCAGGGGCTCGTACTGCGCGCGAACGTCAACGAGCGGAATCGGCTGCACGTCGCCTCAGTGTAGAAGACCGGATCTTCCGCCAGATCACATAGGCCGCGAGCAGCAGAACTCCTGCAAGGACCGCGTATTCAGCGTAGGCGAAGTCGTGATGGAAGCGCTCGTAGCTCTTGCCGAGCGCCCACCCGGCACCTGCGATTGCGAAGGCCCAGATCGCCGAGCCGACCGCGGTCAACACCGTGTAGGACGCAAGCGGCATCCTGAAGACCCCGGCCGGGATCGAGATGAACGACCGGACGACGGGAGTGATGCGTCCGAGGAACACAGCCCAGACGTCCCAGCGGTCGAACCAGCGCTCGGCGCGGTCGAGATCCTGCGGGGTCAGATGCAGCCAGCGGCCGCGGCGCTCGAGCAGGGGCCTGCCGCCGTAGTAGCCGATCGCCCAGCCGCCGATCGAGCCGGCCAGGTAGCCGAGCGTGCCGGAGAGCGCCATCGCGAGGTAGGCGGGCCAGCCGAAGCCGACCTTTGCGCCGAAGAGGGAGACGTGGCCGGCGCTCGAGAACTCCCCCGCAGCGACCGCCCCTGCGTAGAGCATCACGAGCTCGCTCGCGGCGGGAAACACGGCGTCGATCGCCATCAGCACGAAGACTGCGTAGATGCCGTGGCTCGCGACCTGAGAGGTCAGGTGACTAGAAAGGCTCGCGACCACGCGATGACTCTAGCCGCGCGTCGCGGTGAACGGCTGAGTGAGCTCGACCCGCCCGACGGCGTTCTCGGCGACGACGCGGACGACATACGCGCCGCCGAAGGCAAGGCTGCCGCCGGCGGTCCGGCCGTCCCAGACGAGCCGCTGCTCCCCCGCCTGCAGCTTGCCGGCGTCGAGCGTCCGGATCACGATGCCCGTCTTCGTCTCGATCGTCGCGATCACGGTCGCCGGGCGCGAGAGGGTGAAGCCGACGCCGAGCGCCGTGCGACTGCTGCGCCGGATGCGCGCCGTCGAGGGACTGACGCTCAGCGAGGCGAGCGTGTTGTTCAGCGCGAACGCGCGCTCGGCAGTCGAGCGGCGGCCCTGGTCGTCCGTCGCATTGACGACGAACTTGTAGCCGCCCTCCGCGAGCGGCGTGCCGTCGGCCGTCTTGCCGGTAAACGTGAACGTGTGCACGCCCGGCTGCTGCACGCCGGCGTCGAGCACCTGGCGGCTCCGCGCGCCCGCGACGGTCGCGCTCACCGTTGACGGGCGGACGATCCGGTAGCTGAGCGTCAACGTCTCTGCGACGCCGTCGCTGTTCGGCGAGATGACGACGTCGGTCGGCGCCGGAACGTAGACGCCGGTGTAGAGGACGACGAGTGCGTCCGCCACTTCCGCCTCCGTCTTCCCCGACGGCCTGCTGAGCAGCGACCCGTCGAACGACATCGACGCGGCCGCGCCGCTGCCGAGCGCCATCGCCTGCGTCGCCCCGAGCCGCACGAGTGCGAGCGCGAGCTCGAAGTTCGTCATCCCGACGCTGTAACCGGGGACGCCTCCGTCGGTCGTGACGAGCAGGATCCGCCCGTCGGCGAGCTGACCGACGGCCGAACGGGAGGAGCGCGGATTCAGCAAGGTGGCCGCGATGTCCTCGTTCGCGCGGAACACGGGTCTGCCGTTCTGGACGAGGACCGGCCCGCCGCCGATCGCGCCGGTCATCCCGCTCCAGTCCGGCGTGAGCGAGAGGCGTAGGAAGAGCGGCGTGCCCACGGGCGCCTCGCGCTGGAGGATCGCGGCCTGGCTGCCGCGCGCGACGAGAACTCCGCCGCCGGGCGGGATCGGAACGTTGCCGCCGCCGGGGACGAGTTGGGAGACCGTCCCCGTCAGGTCACTGTTCGGCCGGGTCACGGGCAATGCCGGGATGACGGCCTCGACGGCGCCGTTCTCGGCCGGGGTCGCGGGTCCCCACGCGGACGTGTAGAGCGTGACGAGGCCGCCGGAAGCCGGCTGGTTGAGGGTCATCGACCGGCGCTGGCCAGTGCCTCGCCAGATGCCGTTGAAGCTGACGCGTGCGACCTGCAGCGTTCCGTCCGCCGCGATGCCGGCGCTCGAACGGCCGCCGGCGGGCGGGCTGTCGAGCGAGCCGTCGCGGATCAGCACGCCCGCCGGGTCGCCCGGGTTCGGATTGAAGTAGTCGCCGTTGACGGCGGCCGCGGTGCCCTGCGCTGCGAGGTCCTTCTCCATCACAGTCACCGGCTGCGTCGCGACGATCGCGTTGTTCGAGAGCACGGGCAGGAGGCGGTAGAGACTCCCGTCCGGCTTCGGCGCCGTGATCACGTGCAGGACGACGGGTCCGTGAGGCGTGAACTCGACCTGGCGCTCGTAGGTGATCCCCGGCGCGAGCAGCGTCGGCGCGGCACCCGCGGGCGCGGCGAACGAACCCGCGAGGAGCACGGCGATGAACAGCTTGCGGCGCGGCACGACCCCGCGCCAGGGTACCGGCCTCAGCCGGACAGCAGGGAGACGTCGTCGTCGTCCAGCCGCAGACTCGCGGCCGCGACGTTCTCCTCGAGGTGCTCGAGCGAGTTCGTTCCCGGAATCACGAGGATCGCGGGCGAGCGGTGGAGGAGCCAGGCGAGCGCGACCTGAACCGGAGTCGCGTCGTGTTTGTGCGCGACCTCGTCGAGCTGACCGCCGGTTTGCGCGAGTGCGCCGGCGCTCAAGGGGTGCCACGGCAGGAAGGCAAGCCCTTCGGTCTCGCACACCTCGAGCACGTCCTCCGAAGCGCGGTCGCCGACGTTGTACTGGTTCTGCACCGAGACGATCGGCGCGACGGACTGCGCACGACGCAGCAGGTCGACCGTCACGTTCGAAACGCCGATGTGACGGATCTTCCCCTCGTCCTGCAGCTCCTTGAGGGCGCCGACCGACTCCTCGATGGGGACCTTGGGATCGGGGCGGTGCAGCTGATGCAGGTCGATCCGTTCGACGTGCAGGGCGCGGAGGCTCTGCTCGGTCTGCCGGCGGATCGCCTCCGGACTCGAGTCGATCGGCCACTCGCCCGGGCCGGTTCGGTAGAGGCCGGCTTTGCTCGCCACGACGACGCCGTCCGAATACGGCGCGAGCGCCTCTCCGATCAGCCGCTCACTCGCCTCGTAGGCCGAGGCCGTGTCGATGAAGTTCACGCCGAGCTCGAGGGTGCGGCGGAGGACGCCCTTGCTCGCCTCGGGGTCAGGCGGGTCGCCCCAGATCCCGGGCCCGGTGATCCGCATGGCACCGTAGCCCATCCGGTTGACGGTCAGGTCGCCCAGCGTGATCGTGCCGGCGTCGGCAGCTGGAGCCATGCCGGGAACGTACTAGAGATGCGGCGGACCACCGACGATGAACATCGCGCAGAGCACGACCATCCCGTACACGAAGAGCAGGAGGTGAGGCCGTTGGATCCCCAGTCGCTGCATGGAGATCGTGTCGGCGCAACCGCTCCGACACCAAATCCCCCGAGCTAGGTAGCTAGTTCCAGACCTTGACGTCGCGGTAGAGCGTGTCTCGCTGCACGGGCGTCTTGCCGATCGCGCGGATCAGATGCGCGAGTTCCTCGGCGGAGGTGCGATGGGTCGTCCCCGCGGCGGAGACGACGTTCTCCTCGATCATCACCGAGCCGAGATCGTCGGCGCCGAAACCGAGTGCGACCTGGCCGATCTTCTTGCCCTGCGTCACCCACGACGAGCCGATGTGCGGCATGTTGTCGAGATAGATGCGCGAGACCGCCTGTGTCAGGAGATAGTCGAAGCTCGTCGGCATCGCCTCGCGCGGCACTTTCGCGCTGAGCCGGTTGCCGTCGCTCTGGAATGTCCACGAGAAGAAGGCGCGGAAGCCTCCCGTCTCGTCCTGCAGGTCGCGGATCCGCCGCATGTGCTCGATGCGCTCCGCGAGCGTCTCGACATGGCCGTACATCATCGTCGCGGTCGTCGAGGTGCCGAGCCGGTGCGCCTGGCGCATCACGTTCAGCCACGCCGCCGTTTTGGTCTTCTTGGGCGCGATGATGTCGCGGACGCGGTCGACGAGGACCTCGCCGCCGCCTCCCGGAATCGAGTCGAGTCCCGCGTCCCGCAGGCGGGTGAGCGTCTCGGGGATGGTCAGCTTCGACCGGCGCGAGATGTGCTGCACCTCCGGCGGCGAGAGCGCGTGGAGGTGGATCCTGTACCGCTGCTTGATCGAGCGGAAGAGATCCTCGTAGTACTCGATACCCAGGTCGGGGTGGTGCCCGCCCTGCATCAGCAGACCGGTGCCGCCGAGCGCGAGCGTCTCCTCGATCTTCTTGAAGATCACCGGCTTCGGGAGCAGGTACGCCTCGCCGCGCTCGCCGGGCCGCCGGTAGAACGCGCAGAAGTCGCAGTCGGTGACGCAGACGTTCGTGTAGTTGAGATTGCGGTCGATGATGAACGTCACGCGCGTCGGATCGTGCAGGCGGCAACGGATCTGGTTCGCCGCGCGGCCGATCGGGACGAGGTCGCGGGACTCGAGTAGCGCGACGCCCTCGTCGTCTGTGATGCGCTCGCCGTCGAGCGCCTTCTCGAGGATCGGTGCGACGGCGCTCATATGACCGGTGCGGTCTCGGTGACGAAGCGCAGCTCGGGCACTGTCTCGAGCTCGCCGACGTCCCGCGCCAGCTCGAGGAACGTGTAGAGCCCGGCGCGCTCGCGCGGGCCGAAGCGGTAACGAAGCTTCTCGAAGTAGCGTGCGAGAAAGCCGGGCGGGTAGCCGTAGCGCTCGCTCGCCTCGAATGCGAGCTTCTCGGGCTCGGCCCGTGCGAGTCGGAGCGAGGCGACGAGCGCGTCCTCGAGCTCGGCGAGCCCGGGCGCAGTGGGCTCCGGACACGCCCACACTGCGAAGACCATCGGCAGGCCGGTCCGCTCGAGCCAGAGCTTGCCGAGGTCGTAGTGCGGTGTCGGATCCTCGAACGCCGACTTGAGGGCCGCGTCGCCGATGAGCATCTTCGCGTCGGCTTCCTCGCCGAGCGGCACGTGATCGGCCTCCGGCAGCAGCACCTTCGTCAGGACGACCGAGGTCGCGGACTCGGGCGTGACTGCAACACGGCGTACCTGCTCGAGCGGCTTCCTCGAGACGAGCTGAATCGAGTCGACGGCGCCCTCGGACGCGACGCAGAGCCGCGGCATGAGCCGTAGCCGGTCGGCGTTGCGAGCGTACTCGATCGACGAGATCGGCGCGGCGTCAAGCTCACCAGCAATCAGCATCCGGTTCAGCTCGGTCGGGACGCCCTGGACCTCCTCGACGTCGGTCTCGACCCGGTAGAAGACCGGTGCCATGTTCACGTAGGAGATGCGGCCGAGGCGGATCATCGGCGCTCCTCCCAGAAGCCGATCAGGTTGCCGTCGGGGTCGAGCACGCCAAACTCGCGCGTGCCCCACTCCGTGCCCGCGAGGTGGCCGTTCGGATGGACGACGCCGCGTTCGTTGCAGTGCGCGTAGAGCTCGTCGACGCCCTCGACCTCCACGCGGAAGCTGGCGGTGCCGGCGATGAAGGACTCGGCGCCGGAGCAGACAGGCTTCTCCCGGTCGAGCTGGTCGCGCCAGCTCTCGTCGGTCGCGCCCCAGAGCGTCAGGGTCGCGGCGTCACGGCGAAGGAGCGCGAAGCCGTCCTCGGCATGGACGACCTCGAAGTCGAGCACGTCGCGGTAGAACTCCACGGAGCGGCCGACGTCCCGCGAGGGCATCGCCGGCGTCGGCGAGCCGAACCGAACCGCTACACGCTCCATCTCGGCCTCGCGTTAAAAGGATGACGCGCGCGCGCGTGTGACTTCGGGTCCCGACCCTCCCCCTGCTCACGCGCGAGCGTAACGCGAAAATGCGCACGCGTGTGTGACGGGAGTGCGCCGAAAGTGCGACTTTTCCTCCACAGGCTCAATCCCACCGGCGCACCTCGTTGTAGAGCGTGTCGCGCTGCACGGGGAGGCGGCCTGCGGCCCTCACGAACCGCACGAGCTCCTCGACCTTCTGCTCCGTCTCGGTCGTCGCGCCGGCGGCGTGGAAGATCTGCTCGCGCACGACCGTGCCCTGAACGTCGTTCGCGCCGAAGTGCAGCGCGACCGCGGCCAGCGGCATGCCCATCATGATCCAGTAGGCCTTGATGTTCGGGATGTTGTCGAGCAGCAGCCGTGACACGGCGATCACCTTCAGGTCGTCCGCACCCGTCGTGAACCGCCAGCCGCGCCGCTCGAAGACAGTGTTCTCCGGATGGAACGCGAGCGGGATGAACGCCAGGAAGCCGCCGGTCTTGTCCTGCTGCTCGCGCAGCCGCAGCAGGTGGTCGACCCGTTCTTCGTACGTCTCGACGTGTCCGTACAGCATCGTGCAGTGGGTGGGAATGCCGAGCCGATGCGCGGTGTCGTGCGTGTGGAACCAGTAGTCCGGATGCTCCTTGCCCGGCGCGATCAGCTGGCGCACGCGATCGGCGAAGATCTCCGCGCCGCCGCCGGGCAGCGACCCGAGCCCGGCCGCCTGCAGCTCCCTCAGCACCTGCTCGTGCGTCAGGCCGGAGAGCTTCGTCATGTGGTGAATCTCCGACGCCGTGTACAGCTTCAAGTGGACGTCCGGCAGGGCCTCGTGCAGCCTGCGCGTCGTCTCGACGTAGAAGTCGAAGTCGACATGGGGATTCTCGCCGTTGACGATGTGGATCTCGGTGAAGCCGACGCGCTCGTACTGCTGCACGGCATCGTCGACGAGCTCGTCCGCGGTCAGCGTGTACGCGTCCGCTTCCTTCTGCGTCATCGCGAACGCGCAGAACTTGCATTTCACGCGGCAGACGTTCGTCTGGTTCAAGTAGAAGTTCTGGATGAAGTAGACCTCGTCGTTGCCGCCGCGAACGCGTCGCGCGAGGTCGGCGAGCTCGCCGAGCTCGAGCAGGTCGTCCGTCTCCATCAGCGCGAGACCGTCTTCGAAGTCGAGCCGTTCACCGGCCTCGACCTTCTCGCGGATCGGTGCGAGCGTGTCGAGTCTGTCGAGGACTGCCACCCGCTCCTACCTCTCCCGGTTGACGACGGCTTCGGTCAGCGCCTCGAGCTCGTCGCGGCGGAGCTCGCCGTTCAGGCACGCTCGGGCCTGTCGCGCATAGTCCAGCGCCACCTCGCGGGAACGGTCGAGAGCGCCGGTCGCAGCGACGCGCACGAGGGCACCGTCGAGCGGACCGCCGGCGAGCGCGTCGCGCACCGTCTCGTCCTCTTGCGCGGCAAGCAGCAGCGGCAGCGTCGGCGTGCCGTCGCGCAGATCGGTGCCGGCGATCTTGCCGGTCTCGATCGTCGCACCCGCGCAGTCGAGGATGTCATCGACGATCTGGAACGCGACGCCGAGCGCGACGCCGAACTCGCCCGGCCCGCCGCCGAGCCTGCACGCCGCCTCGAACAGTGCGCCGGTCTTCAGCGCGCAGCGCTCGAGATAGGCGTCGACCGTCGTCGACGGATCGTGCGTCTGCGTGCGTTGCAGCGCTTCGCCGCGCGCAAGGCGGAGCGACGCCTCGGCGAGTACGGCGACCGCGTCTGCATCTCCCGTCGCCGTCATCTCGGCGAACGCGCGTGCGAAGAGGTAGTCGCCGGCCGCGCGCGCCGCGTCGGCTCCGTGGACCGACCACGCGGCGGCCTTGCCGCGCCGGAAATGGGCGCGGTCGATCAGGTCGTCGTGGACGAGCGTCGCCATGTGCACGAGCTCGACGGCCGCACCCGCGGCGATCGACGGCTGCAGCCCGGAGGGCGTCGAGAGGAAGACGAGCTGCGGACGCAGCCGCTTGCCGCCCGCGGCGAGCGCCTCGTTGCCGACCGCGGCCACGATCCCCGGATGCGTGGCGACCGTGCGTGCCAGACGCTCCTCGAGCGCGTCGAGGTACTCGTCGAGGCCGGGAGCCTCGCGGATCGCGGCGAGCGTCGTGGTCATGAGGACTGATCCTTCCGAGCCTGCCCCACGTGCAAGGCCACGATACCCCCGCCGAGGAGCCTGAACGAGACGTCCTCGAAGCCCGCGCGGCCGAGCATCGCCGCCAGCTCCTCCGGGCCCGGGAACCGCTTCACGCTCGCGGGCAAGTACGTGTACGCCGACCCGCCGGGCAGGAGCTTCCCCGCCAGCGGGATCAGCACGTCGAACCAGAGCCGGTAGAACGGTGCCAGAAGCCCCCGGGGCCGGGTGATCTCGAGGATCCCGACGCGGCCGCCCGGCCGGAGCACTCGCCGCAGCTCTGCGAGCGCCCGCTCGAGGTCCTCGACGTTCCGCACGCCGAACCCGACCGTCGCCGCATCGAACGACGCGTCGTCGAACGGAAGCGCGAGCGCGTCCCCCTGCACCCACTCGATGCCCGGAGCCTTGCGCCGCGCGCGCTCGAGCATCGCCTCCGAGAAGTCGAGCCCGACGACGTCGGCTGCGACCGGGAGCGCCGCGATCGCGAGGTCGCCCGTGCCGCAGCAGACGTCGACCACGCGGTCGCCCGGACGCACGGCTGCGGCGACGGTTAGGCGGCGCCAGCGCCGGTCGAGCCCTGCGGTCATCGTCCGGTTCATCGCGTCGTAGACGGGCGCGATCCGGTCGAACATCCGGCGAACGCCGTCCGCCGGGAGACGCCCCGTCTCGACCATTACTGTCCCCATCGCTTCGTCAGGGCGTGGTCGAGCCCGAGCTGGTCGAGGCACCGCGCGACGACGAAGTCGACGAGATCGTCGATCGACTCGGCTCCGTGATAGAAGCCGGGAGCCAAGAAGAGAATCGTCGCGCCCGCCTCGCGCAGCGTCAGCATGTTGCGCAGGTGGATCGCGGACAGCGGCGTCTCCCGCGGCATCAGCACGAGCTTCCGCTCCTCCTTCAACGCGACCGATGCCGCGCGGTGGATCAGGTTCGACATCGCACCGGACGCGATCGTGCCGAGTGTTCCCATCGAGCACGGGCAGATCACGTACGCGTCGACCTTCGCGGAGCCCGACGCGTACGGCGCCTTCCAGTCGTTCGGGTCGTACAGCGTCGCGGCGCCTCCTGCGTGCTCGAGCAGCCGCGTCAGGGTCTCGTCGCGCGACAGCCGCGGGTTTCCGTACAGCTCGGTCGCGAGCACCTCGATGCCGGCTGTCGAGGCCGAGACGCCGATCTCGCACTCCGCCCCCGCGAGCGCCTCGAGCAGCCGCGACGCATAGGGAGCGCCGGACGCGCCGGTTATGCCGACGAAGACGTGCACACGCTACTTCTTCCCCTTGGAGGCCTCGAGGAAGATCGCGAGCTTGCGCAGGTTGGCGTCGCCGAGCGACGCGAACTTCGGCATCGGCGAGCCAGGCGTCACGCAGGACGGACACTTGAGGTGCCTGACCTGGAAGTCGATGCCGAGGTTCTTCGAGCCGATGTCGGTCAGATCGGGCGCGCCGAGGTTCGAGGAGCCCACGCCGTCATACGTGTGACACGCGGTGCAGCCCGAGCTCGCGAAGAGCTTGGCGCCCGGGACGGCGTTCTGCGGCAGGTGCTCGTCCTTGACCCACTGCGGCACCGACGCGATCACCTCGCTGGCGAGCGACTCCTTCGCCGTCGCGCCCTTGTACGTGAGGACGCCCATCGAGATCGCGACCAGCACCATCGAGACCATCGCGACCGGGCGGTGCAGCGGCCGGCGCTCGCGGCGCCGGTCGATGAACGGCAACGCGAGCGCGATGACCATCAACACGGTCGGGATCCCGACCGTCCCGAGGAACACCGTGTCCGGCCACTTGAAGATCCGTAGCAGGTAGAAGAGGAAGAAGAAGTACCAGTCCGGCCGCGGGACGAAGCTCGTCGTGCCCGGGTCGGCCCTGTCCGCGAGCTCAGGACCGAGCAGGCCCTCGTGGAGCCCGGAGTGGTGCCCGTCCACGGCTACCCACGACGTCCATTTCCAGATCGCGGCGAGACCGACGATCACGGTCACGACGACGACGCTCATCACCGTGTCCTCGAACATCGCAAACGGGTAGAACGGCTTCCCGCGCGCCTTGACATCTTCTTTGTAGCGCTGGAACTCGGCACGGCGCTCGTCGAGCTCGGTCGGCGGGGTTCGCTGCGGCTCGGCGGCCACTAGTCCTGCCCTCCGGCCGGCTCACCCTGCGCCGCTGCGATCCCGCGCGCCGCAGGTCGCGTCAGCCCGGGACGCAGCGGCGACGGCTCCTCGACACGCTTCATCCCCGCCGCCTGCTTCGACCACGGCGGAGACGTGACGCCGAGCCGGATCACGAGATAGAGGTGCAGCCCGATCAGCCCGAAGATCGCGCCCGGCAAGAGCAGCATGTGGATCGAGTAGAAGCGCGAAAGCGTGTCGCCGCCGATCTCGGCCCCGGATCTCAGGAACTGCGAGGGGAACGGACCGAGGAACGGCGCCGTTCCGTTCAGGTTCACGCCGACGACCGTCGCCCAGTACGCGGTCTGGTCGAAGGGCAGCAGGTAGCCGCTGAAGCCCTCGAGCATCCCGAGCACGAGCAGCAGGAAGCCGACGATCCAGTTCAGCTCGCGCGGGTACTTGTAGGCACCGAACAGGAACACCCGCGCCATGTGCAGGAACAGCAGGATGATGAAGACGCTCGCGCCCCATTTGTGCATACCGCGCACGAGCCAGCCCATGAAGACGTTGTCGGTGATGTTCTGGACCGACGAGTACGCGTTCTGCGGATCCGGCTTGTAGTACATCGCGAGGATCACGCCGGTCAGCGCCTGGACGAGGAACGCGGTCAGCGTCGCCGAGCCGAGGGTCTGCATCCAGTTCGTGTCGGCTGGGACCTTGCGGAAGAGGAAGTAGCGGAGCCCGCCGACGAGACCCGAGCGCTCCTCGAGCCAGTCGACCGGATACATGAGCGCCGCCTCGAGCTGCGCGCGGCGCATCTGGGCCTTGCTCGGTGGGCGGCG
>VAWW01000106.1 GCA_005884575.1 Actinomycetota bacterium | reverse complement strand
TCGATCGAGAAATCCATCAGCAGACCCTGCTGCCTGCGGTCTTCGGGCACGAGTCCGATGCCCGCCGCCATCGCCGCCGTGGGCGACCCCGGCGGCAGCGGTCGGCCGTGCACCCGCACGGCGCCGGCATCCCAGCGGTCGATCCCGAAGATCGCGCGCGCGACCTCGCTCCGGCCGGCGCCCACGAGGCCGGCGAGCGCGACGATCTCACCGCTCGCGACCTGGAACGAGACGTCCGTGAACACCCCCTCACGCGTCAGCCGCTCGACGTCGAGCACGATCGGCCCGCGCTCGGTCGGCACCTTGGGGAAGAGCGCGTCCATGTCGCGCCCGACCATTGCGCGGATGACCGACTCGGTCGTCAGCTCCCCGATCGGCTTCGTCAGGACGTGCCGGCCGTCGCGCATCACGGTCACCCGGCGGCAGAGCTTGAAGACCTCGTTGAGGCGATGCGAGATGAAGAGGACCGCGGCACCGCGCGCCCGGAGCGTCTCGGCGATGCCGAACAGGCGATCGACCTCGGTCGTCGTGAGAGCGGCGGTGGGCTCGTCCATCACGATCACCCGCGCTTCGGCCGTCAGCGCCTTCGCGATCTCGACGAGCTGCTGATCGGCGATCGAGAGACCGCGCGCGATTCGATCCGGATCGAGGCGGACGCCGAGCTGCTGGAACAACCCGAGCGCGTCCCGGCGCATCCTCCTCGCGTCGATGCGACGGCCGCGCTTCAGCGGCTGCACCCCGACGAAGATGTTCTCCGCGACGCTCAGGTCGGGAAAGAGCGTCGGCTCCTGGAAGATGATCGCGATGCCGGCCGCCTGCGACTGCTTCGCGTTGTCGAAGATCGCCTCCTCGCCGTCGAGCAGCAGCCGACCGCCCTCGGGGCGGTGGACGCCGGTGAGGATCTTCACCAGCGTCGACTTCCCGGCCCCGTTCTCCCCCACGAGCCCATGCGCCTCGCCGGCGTAGAGCTCGATCTGAGCGTCTTCGAGCGCGCGGATCGCACCGAAGTTCTTGTAGGCGTGCTCGAGGCGGAGCACAGGCTCGCTCGATGCGTTCACGTTCCGTCGAGATGGAAGATCTCGTCGAGCTGGAGCAGGCCCTCGTCGGGGCGGCGCCCCTCGAGGCCCTGGAAGAACTCCGCCATCTCGGCCTGCCAGCGTGCGTTCACGTCCGTCTGCTCCATCGCGCGCAAAGCGCTGTCGAAGTCGTCGCATTCGAGATAGCCGATCACGACGCCCGACTCCGAGAGGAAGAGCGAGTAGTTGCGCCAGCCGGCGGCGCGGAGCGCGTCGAGCATCTCGGGCCAGACGGCCGCGTGGCGGTCGCGGTACTCATCGATCCGCTCCGGCCTCACCTGCAGTTGGAAGCACACACGACGCTGCACACGACCTCCCGGCGTGGGGCGCCGCCACGAAGGCGGCGCCCCACATCTTCGCCTAGAAGTTGAACTTCGCCACGTTCGTCTTGTCGAACGTGAACGGCGGGCCGAGGATCACCTGCGGCCGCCCGTCGGGACCCTTGATGATCGTGTAGCTCCCGAGCTTGCCGGCCTTGAACTTCTCGCCGACGTTGCCCTTGATGTCACCGGAGGCGATCGCCGCGACCGCGTAGCCGGCGAGATACCCGAGATCCTCCGGGTTCCAGAGCGCGAACTTCGCGACGGTGCCGTCCAGCACGTACTTCTTCATCTGGCTCGGCAGACCGAGACCGGTCAGGACGACCTTGCCCTTGTACTTCGAGTGATCGAGGTACTGCGCCGCCGAGGAGATGCCTACGGTCGTCGGCGACTCGATCCCCTTCAGGTTCGGGTAGGCCTGCAGCATGCTCTCCGTCGCCTGCAGCGACTGCTGGGGGTTGTCGTTGCCGTAGTAGATCTTCACCAGCTGCATGTTCTTGTAGACCGGCTTCTTCAGCTCCAGCTTCATGTACTTGATCCAGGCGTTCTGGTTCGTCGCCGTCGAGGCTGCCGAGAGGATCGCGAACTGCCCCTTGTAGCCCATCAGCTTGGCGAGCAGCTGGATCTGGCTGCGACCGATCGTCTCCGTGTCCGCCTGGTTGATGAAGAGCTGGCGGCAGTTCGTGTCCGAGTCGAATGCGACCACTGCCATGCCCTTCGCCA
>VAWW01000056.1 GCA_005884575.1 Actinomycetota bacterium | reverse complement strand
CGACGGCGACGCGCTGTCGATCGGCGGCAACCATCTCATCCACGCGCTCCGCCGGAACGTGAACGTCAAGATCCTCTTATTCAACAACCGGATCTACGGTTTGACGAAGGGCCAGTACTCTCCGACGTCGGAGCTCGGCAAGGTGACGAAGTCGACGCCGATGGGGTCGCTGGACTGGCCGTTCAATCCGCTGTCGCTGGCGATCGGTGCGGAAGCGTCGTTCGTCGCGCGAGCGATCGACACGGACCGGGCGCATCTGCAGGAAACGCTGCGAGCCGCGGCGCATCACAAGGGCTCGGCATTCGTGGAGATCTTCCAGAACTGCAACATCTTCAACGACAATGCGTTCGACTTCGTGCGCGAGGACAAGACGAACCGGATCTATCTGGAGCACGGGCGGCCGGTGCTGTTCGGAGCGGATCACGAGAAGGGCGTGCGGCAGCATGCGGACGGCTCGCTGGAGGTCGTCGACGCTTCTGCCGACGGGTTGCTGGTCCATGACGCGCACCACGAGTCGCCGGGCCTGGCGTTCGCGCTGTCCCGCTTGACGCAAGAGACCGCCGGCGGCACGCCGATGGGAGTGTTCCGAGACGTGGAACGCCCGGTCTACGACGAGCTGATGTCAGCACAGTTGGCCACGGCAACGGAGAGCCGCGGCGAGGGCGATCTCGCGACGTTGCTTGGCTCGGGCGAGACCTGGACCATTTCGTAGTGTGAGCTGAGGCCCGGATAGACGGCCGTCGAGACGACGTCGTACACCGGAGCAAATCGGACCGCTCCGGGTTCGTTGTAGAGAAGCGCGAAGTTCTTTCCGTGGGCGTCGCTATTACCTAGGAGAAAACTCAGGAGTGTCGCGTCTGCGAAGGCCCGAAGGTCCCGCGCGGGCCCCGATATCGCGCAGAAGAGCAAAAACCTGAGCCGTGCTTGGTCCGCCTTCCGCTTCGTACTTCGCCTCTGGCAGAACACCCAGCGCTTGGCACATGTCTTCTTGATGCAGGCGCCACACAGACCCGTCGCCGGAGATCGTTCGGTCAAACCGCTCAACAACCAAGCAGTCGCGTAACGACGAGTCTTTCCCGAACGCCGCCTAGGCTAAGGCGGATTCCCTCTTCCGGGTCGATACCCAGGGGATGCTGCGGAAGTTCGCGTAGGCGCTCTTCGAGCTCTGAATCCGAAAGCCAGTGGACACCGCTGTGTCGCGGAGCATCACCTTCGGCCGGCGGCAAAATGACGACCGCGCCCGCGCAGTCTGAGCCGATCGCTGCGAGGAGGCCGAACCCGTTTGTCTCGCTGATGCCTAAAGCACGGGCGACGTCTCGTCGAACCACACCCTCGGGCAGAAGCCCTTCGAAGAACGGTTTTGTCTGGCGCCTTCTCCGTAGCGGCCGACGGCCGCTGAGTCGTATGCGAGTCGATACCGAGTGGGCCCTAACCGTTCGAGCTGGCCGAGGTGTTCCTCGCTGAGTAGAACGTCGAGGCGTTGGCGCTGGCGGTTACTCATCAAGCTCGGTCACTTCGTGGAGCGGCGGAGAGGCCTCTTGATGACAGTCACTGTCAGCCCGAGCGCACGAAGGACCTTGAGAAGGCCATCGAGCCGCGTCGTTGGCTTCGCGTTCTCGATCTGATGGATCAGACGCGTGCTCACGCCGGCGGCAGCGGCAAGTTCGTCCTGTCTAAGTCCTTGCGCCTCCCGCGCACGACGAACTTCTTCGGCTATGTGCACCATCGTGCATCGGCCGATTCCCCTACGTGTCTCGCTCGCTGACTGCGAAGTGCGCGTGGTCCCCGTGCAACTCCGCATCAAGCACCTTGTCCTCCAGGTACTCGGCGGCTGACGGGTCCAGAAACACATTGACGCCGTGCGCACGCACCACCTGATCCGCGTCCACCGGCTCCCCTTCGAACGACAGGTGTAACCCGGGCTCGCCCTTCTCGTCCATCTCGGCCGTCACACGCAGGCCCGCTTCTTCGCCGAGATCCGCTTGCTCCAGCAGGTCCCGGATCGCGGCTGCTGCGGCTTCCGTCAGCTTCAGCGTCACCCCTGTTGATTCTCGATCGAGAAGTGCGCATGGTCGCCATGGCGTTCCGCGTCCAGCACTTTGTCGTCCAGCGCGTCCGCGGCCGCCGGGTCGAGGAACACCGTCACGCCGTGGTCCTGCGTCGTCGTGTCACCGCTCTGCGCTTCCGGCTCGACGCTCAGGCTCAGCTCGTCCTCGCCCTCGACCGCGATTCGCAGGCCCGCGCCCTCGGGCAATTCCGCCTCCACGATCATCTCGCCGATTACGTCGGCTGCAGTATCGGTCAGCTTCAACATCAGTTCCTCCCCGCTGCGGCGACGGCGACCTGCCGCCGGCGCATTCGTTGGTTCGGTGTGACGAACGTCGCCAGCACCGCGGCTACCAGCGACGCGCCTGCGGCTAGCCCGAACGCGATCTCGTAGCCGGTCACGGCCGGGTACCCGGTCCGACCGATCGTGTACGCGCTCAGCAGCACCGCGCCGATCTGGCCGCCGATCACGCCGCCGACTGTCCTCATGACCGTGTTCATCCCCGTCGCGATCCCCGTCTCCGTCGGGCGCACCGCCTCGGTGATCAGCGTCGCCATCGCTGCGTACGCGAAACCAAAGCCGGTCCCGAAGAGCGGCATCGGCACCAGGATCTGCCACGGATGGTCGTGGAAGAGCGCGAACGAGCCGGCCGAGATCGCGACCAGCACGAGCCCCACAGCCAAGGGCCACTTCATTCCGACGCGCCTCCCGATCTTCCCGGCGAGCGGCCCCGCGACGAGCAGGACGACCGAGCTGGGCAGCAGGTACAGCCCCGCCTTCGTCGCGCTCGCGTCGAAGCCGTAGTCGATCCCGCGCGAGGCGGCCGTACCCAGCCCGTGCGGCATCTCGACGAAGTTCGGGATCAGCACAAACGTCCCGAACATCGCGAAGCCGGAGATCAGCGCCGTCAGGTTCGTCAGCAGCACCGGCCGCTGGGCGAACATGCGCATGTCGACGAGCGGCTCGGGCACATGAAGCTCGACGCGCACCCAGCTGGCGAAGAACACGATCGACGCGACGAACAATCCGGTGACGCGGCCGGAGCCCCAGCCCCACGACTCGCCCTCGCTCAGCCCGAGAAGCAGCGACACGAGTCCCGCGGAAAGCAACGCGGCGCCGATGTAGTCGACGCGCGACCGCGTCTTGATCGGTGACTCGGGCACGAACCGGATCACCATCACGAGCGCCCCTGCGATCGCGATGGAGCCGACGATGAAGAGCCAGCGCCAGCTCGCATGGTCGGTGATCACGCCGCCGAACACGATCCCAAAGCCGCCGCCGACGCCGAAGACCGCAGATACGAGACCGATCCCGACGCCGACCTTCTCGGGCGGGAACTCGTCGCGGATGATCGCGAACGACAGCGGGAACACCGCGGCGCCGGCGCCCGCGATCGCGCGGAACGCGATCAGCGACCAGATGTTCCACGCCGCCGCGCTGCCGACACAGCCGGCGAGGAAGATCACGAGCGAGAGCGCCAGCATCCGCTCCTTGCCGTACTGGTCGCCGAGCTTGCCGAGGATCGGCGTCGCAACCGACGCCACGAGCAGGAAGATCGTCAGCACCCAGGTCACCCAGTTCGTGGTCGTGTGCAGGTCGCGCTGGAGCGTCGGCAGCGCCGGCACGACCATCGTCTGCTGAAGCGCGAACGCGCACCCGGCGAGGGTCAGAGCGGCGAGCGTGACGTTGTAGTGCTGCCTGGGCGGCGTCACTCGGGGCAGGCTAGCGGGCTAGTCGCGAGCCGTGATGGCGAAGCTGACGCGCTCGGCGCGGGTCGTCACGTCGAGCACTCGGTTGTCCAGGATCAGCGCGGCGCCTGCGTCGAGGAAGACGTGCGCGCCGTGCTCGACCACGACCTTGTCGCCCTCGAGCGCAGCCTCTGCGACCTCGAGCCGGATGCCCACGCCGTCGTCCTCTCCCTCCTCGGTCGAGATCCGCAGGCCGGCATCCTCCGACTCGACGAGGCCCTTGATCGCCTCCGCTGCGTTCTCGGTCAGTGTGAGCACGTGCTCACAGTATCGAGCCCTAGTGCCGCGTGCAGAGCCCGCTGGCCGGCACCCCGCTACAGGGATTCGGCAGCGTCGGCTGCGGCCGCGGAGCCGGCTGCAGCTTCATCGGGTGCGCAGCCGCGAGCAGCCGCTGGACGAGCGTGAAGATCGTGTCGCTCGCGGCCGGGTCGGGGTTCGGTGTCGAGCCGCTCCCGCAGCGCCACGGGGTCAGGTTGGCGGGGAGCTTCGTCCGGACGAGGTTGCCGGCGACGCAGTTGCCCGCCGAGCTCATCGTCCCGTGGAGGCCGCCCTCGAGCGCGAGGTCATAGCGCGAACCGCGAACAACGTTGCGGACGATCCGGTTGCCGACGAGCTGCGCGAACGGATCGGCCGTGCCCTCGTGCCCGACGATCCCGAAGGTGCGGTTCGCGAGCACGACGTTGTTCGCGGCGACGGCCCCGGTCGTCGCGTCGAGCTCGATCCCGATCCGGTCGTTCTGCTCGACGCGGCTCGTGCGGATCGCGCTGCCGGTGACCGTGAAGCGGACGCCGAAGCCGTTCAGACGGACGAGCGAGTCGCGAACGGCGAGCCGGCCGGTGGCGGAGACGCCGACGGCGTTCCGCTCCACGAGCGCGTGGGCGAGCGTCGCGCGGCAGGCGTCGCAGACGATGCCCGCCTCGGCGAAGCCGCCCGCGTAGACGTGATCCCACGCGCCCTCTGCTCCGGCCTCGGCCGAGAGCCCGCGCGGCGCGGCGGGATCGGTCGCGTAGACCGTGAGGTAGCTGCCCTTCCAGGCGCGGACTGCGCCCCAGCGGACCGGGCCGCCGCGGACGGTCAGGTTCTCGACGGACACGCCGTCGGCCTCGACGTCGACGCCGCCCTCGACGACGACCGTGTTCCGGTTCGTCCCGCGCAGGTGGACGGTCGGCGTCGAGACGACGACGCTCTCCTCGTAGAGCCCGGGCGGGACGAGCACCCAGTCGCACGGCTGCGCCTCGTCGACGGCGGCCTGGATCGAGGCGGCGACCGCGATCGTGCGGCAGCCCGGCGCGGCGACTGCGAGAACGGCTGCGACCGCTAGGGCCACCATCGGGCCACCTTCCGCGACGGTTGGGAAAAGCCTGCCCGGGGGACGACCACGAGGTGCGCAGACGCAGAGTTGCAGCTGAGGAGCCGACCGCCGTCCGCACGGAGGAGTGGCCGGTCGCCGAGGGCACGCCGCCGCCCCCGGTGCCGCCGCCCGACGCGGCGCCCGAGCCCCCGCCGGGTCCGCCGCCGGGCTGGCTCGCGGTCGAGAACCCCTGGCCCTGGCTCGCGCTCGTGCTGGTCGCTGTCGCGGCGCTGCTCGTCTGGCTCTTCGCGATTCGCGGATCGAGCGACCGGGCAACGGTGCCGCACGTCGTCGGACTCAGCCAGCCCGTGGCGATCAAGAAGCTCCAGAACGCGGGCTTCAACGTCACGGCCCTCCGTAAGCCGGCAAAGGCGCCCGCGGGCCGGGTCTTCGCGCAGCGGCCGGGCGGCGGCACGCAGCTGAAAAAGAAGCAGACCGTCGTGATCGACGTCTCGAACGGCGTCGCGCCGAAGCTCCCTCCGCCGAAGACGAACACGTCGACGACTGCCACCGTGGCGACCGCGCCGCCGGTCGCCGTGCCGGACGTCAAAGGGAAGGTGCAGACGGAAGCCGGCCCGGCGATCGAGGCCGTCGGCCTCGTGCCCGACACGTTCCCGGTGAGCGGCGGTCAGACGCCGGGCGTCGTCGTCGCGCAGAGTCCCGCCGCCGGGACGAAGATCCCGGCCGGCAAGTCCGTCCACCTCGACGTCTCGACGGGCGGCGGCAACCAGCCCGCGTCGACTGTTCCGGACGTCACCGGACAGACGGCCGCCGACGCGCGGGCGAAGCTCTGGGCTGCGAAGCTGACGACGCGGACTGTCTACGCGAAGGGCACCGTCGGCGTCGTCCTACGTCAGCAACCGGCCGGCGGCGGTCAGGCCCCGGCGTTCTCGCAGGTCACGCTGACCGTCGGGCGCTAGGACTTCGCGAGGGAGATCGTGTCGATCTCCTCGGGGTTGAGCGAGCGGCCGGCCACGAAGAGCCAGACGTCCTCGGTCTGAACCGCGTCGACGAGCTCCTTCGCCCGGGCGCGGGCAGCGGCGGCGTCAGCGAACGTGCCGGCCTCGAGCTCCTCGCCGCTCCGGAGCCTGACGATCACGCGGGTGCGGCCCTGCGGCGCCGGAGTCCCGACCTTCGGGGGCTCGGGAGCGGGAGCACGGGCGGGAGCGGGAGGCGCGGGCTCGGCTGCCGCAGCCGGCGGAAGCTCGGGCTTGGGCTCCGGCTCGGGCGCGGGGGGCGGAGGCGGCGGCGCCGCCTCGAGCACCGGCGCCGGCGGTGCGGGCTCGACGATGAGAGCGGGAGCGGCCACGGGGGCCGGCGCAGGTGGGGGCGCGGGGCCCGGAGCCGGCGCCGGCGCGGGAGCAGCTTCGCCGAGCGACGCCATCACCTGGGCGAGATCGGCCTCCGAGATCCAGCCGCGCTCGACGACCGTCTCCGCGACCGGCTTGGCGGTCTCGGCGTGGACCTTCATCGCCTCGGACATCTGGTCCGGCGTCACGAGCCGGAAGCGGAGCAGCTGCGCCTCGAGCGACACCTGCGGGGCGGGCGGCGCCTTCGGCGGCAGATCGGCCGCGCGGAGCACCGGTTGCACGGGCGCGCTCATTGGCGGCTCGGCGCCGACGGGCACCGGGCTCAGCGGCGGCTCGAGCGGAGAGAGACGGGGGGCGCCGGGCGGTTGACTCACAAAGGATTCATCGGCGCTCGCACGTGAAGCTTGAGTATGTATCGATAGGAATCAAGAAAGCGGCTGGAGGCCCGGTTCCGCCGGTGCCGGAGCCCGGAGCCGGCGGGCGGACCAGACCGTCGCCGTGAGACCCGCGATACCGGCCACGACGAAGGCCAGCTGGGTCCCTCCACGGGCCATCAGCCAGCCCGCGAGCATGCCGCCGACGGGCCCGGCCCCGTTGAATGCGTAGTAGTAGAGGCCGACGACACGGCCGCGCAGATGGTCGGGCGCCTCGAGCTGCAGGGAGGAGTTCGAGTTCGACGTCCAGAGCGTGAAGCCGACGCCGGTCGCAAAGAGGAGGGCGCCGACGGCGGCGGTCGAGCGCGAGGGTGCGAGCAGCAGCTCGGAGCCGGTGAAGAGAAAGCTCCCGATCAGCATCAGCTTCAGGCTCGGTCGGCGCTGGGCTGCGGCGGCGAGCGCCCCGACAAGCGCGCCCGCGCCGAAGAGCGCCGAGAGGAGCCCGAGGGTCTGCGGGCCCGAGTGGAGCGTCTGCTTCGCGAGCACCGGCAGCAGGACGTTGAAGTTGAAGCAGAACATGCTGAGGACGACGACGCCCGCGAGCACGATCAGCGCGGCCGGGCGGCGGCGGACGTACGCGAGCCCCTCGCGCGTCCCGCCCAGGATCGTCGGCCGCTCGCGGCGCTCGAGCGGATGGAACTCCGAGGTGCGCATCGCGAGCAGCCCGGCGAGGACCGCCACGAAGCTCGCCGCGTTCAGGGCGAAGCACCAGCCGACGCCCACCGCGGCGATCACGACGCCGGCGACCGCGGGCCCGAAGATCCGCGCCGCGTTGAAGAGGCTCGAGTTGAGGGAGATCGCGTTCTGCAGCTCGGCCGGGCCGACCATCCGGTAGGTCAGGGCCTGGCGCGCGGGCGCATCGAGGACGAGCAGCGTTCCGTTCAGCGCCGCGATCACGTAGACGTGCCACGGCTGGGCGATCCCGGCGAGCGCGAGCGCGGCGATCAGGCTCGCGAGCGCCATCTGCGCGGCCTGCGTCCAGATCACCGTCCGCCGCGCGTCGAGCCGGTCGACGACGACGCCTGCGAAGAGGCCGAAGACCGTGAACGGGAGGAACTGCGCGACGGCGAGGATGCCGACGGCGATCGGCGAGTGCGTGAGCTGGATCACGAACCAGCCCTGCGCGAGGCGCTGCATCCACGTCCCGGTCTGCGAGACGACCTGACCGGCGAAGAAGTAGCGGTAGTTGCGGTGGTGGCGGAGGCTGGAGAACGTGCGCCGGAACGCTCGGCTCATAGGGCGATCCCGCCCATGAGCGGGGGAGGGGGCGGGCTGCCCGGGGGAACCGGGAGGTTCCCCCGGGCGAACACCAGGAAGAAGGGGGCTCGTGGGGGAAACATGGGTTCCCCCACGGGAGCGAGCCCAAGGCGAGCGACGGTCACGGTCGTTCGTCCTCGTCCAGCAGGAGGGTGAGCGGCTCGATGGCGGCCTCGATCGCTGCGAGCTCCTTCGCGCTGAGGCGGCCGAGCCGGCGCGAGAGCCAGACCGTCCGGCGGGAGCGGACGTTTCGCAGGATCCGCTTGCCCTCCTCGGTCAGGGTCAGGCCGGTCCGGCGCCGGTCGCTCTCGTTCGGCGTCTTCGTCACCCAGCCCGCCTTGACGAGCTTGTCGACGTGGCGGGACATGCCGGCGGGGGTCATCCGCTCGCGCTCGGCGAGCTCGTTGACGCCGATCCCGGGTGCGTACTTGATCGCGACGAGGAGCGTGACCTGGCCCGGCGAGATCCCGACGGCCCGCGCCTCGCGCCGCAGCTCCCGGCCCACGCGGAGGAGAACCGGACGCAGCCGGTCGGCGAGTGCGACGGTGTCGGTGCTCTTGCTGGTGTCCGGCGGCGTCATATCGTTAACCAGGTTAACGATTCGGCACCGAGCGGCGGCGACTTTAGCTAGGCAGCACCCACATCGAGCCGGTCTTGACCGTCTCGGTGCCGACGCGGATCGTGTACTTCCAGGGCCCCTTGCGCGGGAAGATGACCCGGACGCGGTAGACCCCCGGGGAGGTTTCGTCCCCGAAGTAGCTGCGGTGGCCGTACTGATCCTCGATCTCGAGCACCGGCCGGAAGCCGTCGAGCCGGCGGCCGCGCCGCGAGAGCTGCATCAGCGTCGTCCACGTGTGGCTCTGCACCAGCACGGGCGCAGGCTTCTTCAACTTGACCGTCGTTTTGTCAGCGAGCGCCGCCGCCACGATCGAGATCGCGACCAGGGCGACGGCCGCAGTGGCTCGGAGCCGCATTCCAGAACCTCTCGTCGCTGATCCGTGTGACGCGCCATCGGCAGCAGAGTTGGTGCAGCGGCGAAAGATCCCCCTTTCGGGAACGCGCGATGTCCAACGGAGCCGTGGCTGTTGGGGGACGGGCTAGCGGTGGAGCTTCAGCTTCGAGTCGAGGACTGCGGCCGCTGGCCGGGGGTTGGCGGAGAGGGCGTTGTCCTTCAGCTCCGCCTCGGAGCTGTAGCTCGCCAGGACGCCGAAGCCGGCTCGCCACAGGTCGCCGCCGGCATCGTCCCGCTTCGTGTCGACGACGACGTTGCGCTCGACCATGCACATCGAGTGGTCGTTGCAGAAGATCCCCACGCCGCGGGCGTCGCGCACCTGGTTCCGCTCGACCATCCCCATCGACATCTCGGTCATCGCGATCCCGTGGAGCGTCGTCCGGCTGACCGTGTTGTGCATCAGCATCGCGTTCGAGAAGTGGACGACGATGCCCTCGAGACCGCCGACGACGGTGCAGCCCATGACGGTCGAGTCCTCCTTGTCGAAGGTGTACGAGATGTCGATGCCCTGCCCGTAGGGGTTGCCGAGCGAGTCGATCGAGCAGTCGCTGATCTGGACCGCCGCCCGCCGGACGTGGATTCCGTCGAGCTTCGCCCCCGAGACGGAGACGCGCTCGAGCTTCACGTTGTGGACATCGTCGATCTCGATGCCGTTCTCGCCGCCGATGACGGCGACATCGCGGATCGTCACGTCGTCGTGCCGCACGACGATTCCGCCGCGCACGATCGCGCCGGGCTCGCCCTGGAGGATCTCGCGGCGCGCGATCACGAGCGGGCCCCGATGCACTCCGGCCTTCAGGTGGACGACCGGCGGCCGCTGCGCATACGCGAAGCCGCCCGAGCTGACGAGAACGGCCCCGGCGACCGCCGCGGCCGCGACGCCCGCGCGGCCGAGCTCGCCGCCCTCGTCGCCGTAGCTGAGGCGCAGAAGCGGATAGCCCGCGTGCCCGAGCACTTGTGCGAAGAGCCACGCGCCGCCGAAGAGCGCGACGGCGGGCCAGAACGGCGCGTCGATCCCGGCGAGCCGGACGATCCCCATCAGCAGCGCGAGCTCGAGCAGGCCGAGCGGGACGGCGAGCCAGCCGGGCTGGTAGTCGAGCAGCCGGTCGTAGACCTCGACGTCGAGCGCGAGGCCGACGCCGGCCATCAGCGCGGTCAGGACGATTGGCCACCATCGGTGCAGCCCGGCGGCGAGGATCACCGCGGCGAGCAGCACCGGAAGCAGCGCCGCGAGCCGCGAGTCGACGCGTCCCCTCAGGGTGTAGGACACGCCTGAACTCTCCGGAGGAAGCCCCGCGCCGCGTACTTCGCGCCGACGAGCGTGTCGGCGCCGGGGAACGCCCACTGCGCCGGCGCGCCGGCGACGGCTAGCGTGCGCGTCGCGTCGGTCAGGCCGGGCACGGTGGAGTCGGACGCGAGCACGAGCCGGTGCCCGGCGGTCTCGAGCCCGTGCTCCTCCACCAGCGCGCGCAGCAACGGGTCGTGCTCGACGCCGCGGCGGAAGCCGGTCGCGCAGATCACCTGCTCGGTCCCGTTCACGGACGGCTCGACGCGGAAGCGGCCCTCGCACGCGCCGCGCGCGAGCGGCTCGTCGAAGCGGCGCCCGGGCGGGTAGCTCGGCTCGAGCAGCGAGCGCAGGAGCGCCGAGCGCTGCTCCGGCCCGAGCGCGTGGTAGCCGGCGAGCCCGCGGCGGGAGAAGTACTGCCGCGGTACGTTCAGCGGCCGCCGCACCGGCTCGCGGCGGCGGACGGAAACGACCTCGGCGCCGGCGTCGAGCGCGTTCAGCCACTCCGTCGCGGCGGCGAGGCCCGCGCCGACGACGGTCACCGTCGACGCGTACTCGTGCGGCGCGTAGGAGTGGACGACGCGCGGGTCGTCGCGCAGCTCCTCCGGGACGTTCAGGCCCGGGTGGCCGGGCGCGAGCAGCACGTGGCGAAAGGTGCCGTGTCCGTCGAGCTCGAAGCCGCCCCGGACCGCATGCACGCGCTCGATCCGCGCGCGCCGGAGCGACGCGTCCCAGCCGCTGCGCTCCCGCAGCTCGTCGACATGCGAGAGGAACTCGTCGACGGACGGGTGGTAGCGGTCGAGCACGGACTCGACGAGTGGCCGCGCCGACCGCCGCCGCACCGCAGCGCGCACGGCCAACCCCGGGAACGAGGTCGGCAGGCAGTGGCCGTCGCTCTCCGAGCGCATCTCCCGCTGCCGGATCGCCGCCGCACGGAGCCGCCAGGCCGCCGCCGGATCGTCGGCCATGCCGAAGACGACGATCTCGCCCGGCTCGAGTCCGCCGTGGCGCAGCGTCGCGTAGGCCGTGAAGCCGGCAAGGCCGCTACCGACTATGGCGACCGACATCTACTTCACGGAGCCGGCGAGCAGCCCCTGCACGAAGTAGCGCTGGAACGCGAAGAACACGGCGAGCGGGATCACGAGCGAGAGGAACGACGCGGGCGCGATGATGTCGATGTTCGACCCGAACTGCCGCAGGTTGGTGTAGATCGCGACGGTCACGGGCTGCGTGTTCCGGGCGAACGTCAGCGCGACGAGCAGGTCGTTCCACGTCCAGAGGAACTGGAAGATCGCGAGCGACGCGATCGCGGGCAACCCGAGAGGCAGGATCAGGCGCGAGAAGATCCGCACCTCGGACGCGCCGTCGATGCGCGCCGATTCGAGAATGTCCTTCGGTATCCCGATAAAGAAGTTGCGCAAGAGGAAGATCGCGAACGGCAGCCCGAACGCCGTGTGGAACAGGACGAGGCTGATCACCGTGTCGAAGATCCCGAGCTTGTTGTAGAGCGAGAACATCGGGATCAGCGCCATCTGCAGCGGCACGACGAGCAGGCCGATCACGACCACGAACAGCCAGTCGCGACCGGGGAACTCGAGCCAGGCGAACGCGTAGCCGGCGAGCGCCGCGACGAGGATCGGGAAGACAGTTCCACCAATCGCGATCTCCGCCGTCGTCACGAGCGAGTGCGGGATGTCCGTCGAGTTCCAGAGGTTCGAGTAGTTCGCCCAGGTCGCGACGCTCGGCTTCGAGATGATCTGCCACCAGCCCTTGGAGTTGAAATCGTTGGGTGCGAGCAGCGAGCTGAGGAACAGGCCGATCGTCGGCACGAGCCAGACGAGGCCGATCGCGGCGAGGAAGAGGTTGACCGGGAGCTTCCCGGCGATGCGGATGATCCGCGCGGCGACGGTGTCACTGGGATCCGGGACGACGATCGGCTGCTGCGCGGCGACCTCGGCCACTACACTTCCCTCCGGAAACGGCGCACGTTCAGCGCGAGGACGGGGATCACGAGGACGAACAGGAACACCGCGATCGCGGAGCCGAGCCCGAAGTCGTTGACGCCGCCGAACGACGTGCGCCACATCGCGAGTGCGATCACGTTCGCGTCCGTTTGCGTCGATCCAGGCGCGACGGAGAGGACTATGTCGAAGACTTTCAGCACGTTGATCAGCATCGTGATGAAGACGACGCTGAGCACGGGCGCGAGCAGCGGCACCGTGACACGGCGGAAGACCTGCCACTCCGAGCCGCCGTCGGTCCGCGCAGCCTCCAGCGTCTCGCGCGGGATCGCAGCGAGGCCCGCGGCGATCACCACCATCGCGAAGCCGGCCCACACCCAGATGTAGGCGATGATGATCGACGGCGTGATCAGCTGCGAGCCAAGCCAGTCGACCCCGGCGAACGGCTGTCTGAACGTGTCTGCGCCGATCGCGACCTTGTAGCCGGATCCCTTCACGTCCTTGAACGCGAAGTCGCCCTTGTCGTCGGTCGTCGCCGACTGCACCGTCTTGCCGCTCGAATCGCGCAGGTTCACGGTCACGTTCGGGAGCGCGAGCTCGCCCTTCTCCACCTTGCCGGGAACGCCGCCGCCGGGCTTGAAGTCGCGCCAGACGACCCCGTCGATCTCGCCCGGCTTCGGGGGCGGCTGGACGGCCTGCTTCGCGCCCGACGGGACGTCTTCCGGCGGGATCGCGGTCAGCCCGAGACGGACGACCTTCCCTGGTGCGATCGGCGTCTTGAGCACGAGGCCGGTCTGAGGCGACCCGACGATCGACGGCGTCGACGGCGCAGCATTCGAGAGCGGCCCCGGTGGCGAGAAGGCATCGTGGACAACGCCGATCACCGCGTTCAGCGTGCCCTTGTTCGGATCCTTCTGATCCATCAGGCGCCAGATCACGCCGGTGGCGAAGAGCGAGATCGCCATCGGCATGAAGACCGCCGTCTTGAAGGCGACCGACCAGCGGATCCGCTCGGTCAGCACTGCGAAGATCAGACCGATCGCCGTCACGAGCGCCGGCACGACGCCGAGCCAGATCGCGTTGTTCTTGATCGCCGTCGTGAGGACGGACGTCGTGAAGATCGCCTTGAAGTTGTCGATCCCGACGAAGTTGTTGAAGCCGTCCCGGCCGAAGAAGCTCCGGATGATCGTGTACACCGTCGGGTAGACGATCCAGACGATCAGGAAGACGGCGGCAGGGACGAGGAAGATCGCCGTGACGCCCCAGCTGCGCCAGCCGCCTCCCTCGTCGGACGACGGGACCTCCCTTGCGGGAGGCCCCACTGTCACACTGCCGCCGCCTGCCAACGCGCTACTTGCCCTTGGCGTATGCCTTCGCGGCGGACGACTCGAGCGACGCCGCGATTCCGTTGACGTTCTTCGGATTCTTGAGGAAGTCCTGGAAGATCTTGAACTCCCCCTGGCCGACGGTGCCGCCGAACGAAGCCGGCTGCAGGTCGGACATGTCGAACCGGAAGACCGGCGCCTTCGCGAGAGCCGTCGCGGTGACCCGGGTGATCGGATCGGGGTAGGCGCTCGCCGGGACCTTCTTGTTGGGCGAGGAGAACCCGCCGCGCTTCGCCCAAATCGTGCCGGCTTCCGGCGAGGCGAGGTACTTGATCAGGGCGCGGGTGGCCGGGTTGTCTTTGAACATGACGGCCGTGTCGCCGCCGCCGACCACCACCGTGCCGGACTTCCCGATCGCCGGGAAGCCGAAGACGTTGAAGCCGGAGACCGGCTTCGCCTTCGTCGACGAGGTGATCACGCCGGCGACGAAATCGCCCTCGAACACCATCGCCGCCTTCGACGGCGACGCGAACACCTGCGACACCGAGGTCGGGAAGTCGAGCTGGAGCGCACCGGAGGTTCCTCCGGCGATGTCGCCGGAGTTGCCGATGATCTGAGCCATGTACTTCAGCGCCGTCTTCACCGACGGATCGGTCCACTTGATTTTGTGCGTGGACAGCTGGTCGTACTTCGCCGGACCCGCCGAGCGCAGATAGATGTTCTCGAACAGGTCGGTGAGCGTCCAGCCGTCCGCACCGCCGATCGAATACGGGTTGGTGCCCGAGGCCTTGAGCGTGCTCGCGGCCTTGATCAGCGCCGGCCAGTTCGCCGGCGGCTTCACGCCCGCGGCCTTGAACGCCGGGACGTTGTACCAGACGGTCGACTTGTTGGCGCCCTTCCAGATGACGCCGTACTGCTTGCCGTTGACCTGGCCGAGCTGCGACCACACCGGCGCGAAGTTCGCCTTCAGGGTCGACGTCACGAACGAGAGCGGCTTCAGCGCGCCCTTCTTTGCGAAGTCCTTCATCAGACCCGGCTGCGCGAGGATCGCCACATCGGGTGGGTTACCGCCTTGCACCGCGGTCGCGAGCACCGTCGGCATTTGATCGCCGCCGGACGTGTACTTGACCTTGACGCCGGAGTTCGTCTTCTGGAACCCGGCGAGAACGGCCTCGAACGACTTCTGCTCCGCGCCCGTCCAAACGGCCATCACCGAGATCGTGGTCGCGTGCCGCGCCCCGCCGGCCGTGCTGACCCCGACGAGCGCGGCCACGGTCGCGGCCAGAAGTGCGGCCGCAATCAGGCGATGCTTGCTCATCCTGCTCCTTTCGTGTTCGACCCCTCGTAGATTCCGAGGCCCGTCTCCGGATCGAAGAAGTGCAGGGCTCTCGTATCGACGGCCGCCTCGATCGTGTCGCCTTCCGTGACGCGCGAGCGCGCACCGAAGCGGCCGATCAATAGAGACTCCTGAGGGGCGTCTTCGGTTAGCTCGGCGCCGACGTCCTCGGCGAGCTCGGCGGTCTCCTCCGTCCTGGCCGGAGGGGCGTCGATCGTGAAGTGGGCCATGATCTCGGAGCCGAGGGCCTCGCGCAGGACGAGCTTCCCGTGCAGCCGCGCATCGCCGGCCCGGTCGGGCTCGAGCGCCGCGTCTTCGATGTCCTCCGGGCGGATGCCGAGGATCACTTCGCGCCCTTCGAAGGCCGTCAGGCCGGGCCGCTGGCTGAGCGTCTCCTGGCCGACGGTTACCCGCTGGGTGCCGGCGACGGCCTCGAAGTTGCCGTTCGAGCGCTGGAGCGTCGCCTCGATCATGTTCATCGCGGGCGAGCCGATGAAGCCGCCGACGAAGAGGTTGACCGGCCGGTCGTAGAGCGTCTGTGGCGTCGCGACCTGCTGCAGCTCACCCTTGCGCATCACCGCGACGCGGTCGCCCATCGTCATCGCCTCGACCTGGTCGTGCGTGACGTAGATCGTCGTCGTCCCGAGCGAGTGCTGGAGCTTGCTGATCTCCGCGCGCGTCTGGACCCGCAGCTTCGCGTCGAGGTTCGAGAGCGGCTCGTCCATCAGGAACGCCTGCGGGCGGCGCACGATCGCGCGGCCCATCGCGACGCGCTGCCGCTGGCCGCCGGAGAGCGCGCGCGGCTTGCGCTTCAGGTGCGGCTCGAGGTCGAGGACGCGCGCCGCTTCGTGTACGCGCTGGTCGATCTCGCCCTTCGGCACCTTCTTCAGCCGCAGGCCGAACGCGATGTTCTCGTAGACCGTTAGGTGCGGGTAGAGCGCGTAGCTCTGGAAGACCATCGCGATGTCGCGGTCGCGCGAGGGGACGTGGTTGACGACGCGCTCGCCGATCCGGAGCACGCCGTGGCTGATGTCCTCGAGGCCGGCGACCATGCGCAGCGCTGTCGTCTTCCCGCAGCCGGATGGGCCAACGAGGACCATGAACTCCCCGTCCTCGATTTCGAGGTTGAAGTTGCGGACGGCTGAGAACCCGTCGGGGTAGATCTTGCCGATCTGGTCGAACGTGACCGCGGCCACAATACGCCCCCTTGCCCGTTTGCAGACGAGAATCTGTCAGCCCGTGCGGCCGCTTGTCAAAGTGGCGGCAGGGTGGCGTCCGGGGCGTGAACGCCCTCGATCGGCGGGGCGGGGACGGGGGCGGGCTTCCGCCCGAACCAGCGCCTGCGAACGGCCAGCGCCGTTACGATCAGCGCCCCGGCGACGGCGATCCCGATCGTCCAGTACTGGAGGCTGAGGGCGGTGTCCCGGGCTTTCCCCTCCCACTCGCCCGGGGCGACCTTGTCGGAGGCCGCATTCGAGGGTGGGATCAGGTCGACCCCGTTCGGAAAGCGCGCAGTGTGATGCGCGGCCCAGCGGTCGAGCCGGTGCGTGACGGCCAGCGCGTCCACGATCGCGGCCCCGCAGACGAGGTAGAAGCCGTACGGCACGAGCATCGCGCCGAAGGCGAAGACAAGCAGCAGTAGAGGCGGGAGGAGCGCCCAGAGCCAGATCCGCGCCTCGGTCGCGCTCGTCGGGGGATGCCAGGTCGTCTGCAGCTTGCCGGCGCTCGTCCACTCGATCGTGTGCGGCTTCTCGAGCGCGAGTGACGCCGCCATCAGCGCGCAGAAGAAGAGCGGCACGGCCATCAGGCCACCCATCGCGAGCGGGGCGCGCGGCCCGTGCCGCAGCCGGGTCCTCATAGCCGGCCGGCCTCGATCACGCGGGAGAGGAACGCCTGCGTCCGCGGCTGCGTCGGCGCGGTGAAGATCTGCTCAGGCGGACCCTCCTCGAGGATGCGGCCCGCGTCGAGGAAGCAGACGCGGTCGGAGACCTCGCGCGCGAACTGCATCTCGTGCGTCGCGATGATCATCGTCATCCCGACCTCGGTGAGGCTGCGGACGAGCGCGAGCACCTCGCTGACGAGCTGCGGGTCGAGCGCGCTGGTGATCTCGTCGAGCAACAGCAGCTTGGGGTTCATCGCGAGAGCGCGCGCGATCGCGACGCGCTGCTGCTGGCCGCCGGAGAGCCGGTCCGGGTACTCGTCGGCCTTCTCGGCGAGGCCGATCCGCTCCAGCAGGTCCTTTGCGGCGATCTCGGCTCTCTCTCGCGAGAGGCCGCGCGCCTTGCGTGGCGCAAGTGCGACATTCTGGAGCACGGTCATGTGCGGGAAAAGGTTGTACGACTGGAAGACGATGCCGATGTCCCGCCGGAGCGCGTTCACGTCGACCTTGCCGTTGGTGATCGTCTGCCCGTCGACGACGATCGTCCCCTCGTCGACGCGCTCGAGCAGATTGATGCAGCGCAGCAGCGTCGACTTTCCGGAGCCCGAGGCGCCGATCAGGCAGACGACCTCGTGCAGGTCGACCTCGAGGCTGACGCGCTTCAGCACTTCCAGGTCGCCGAAGGACTTCGAGACGTTCTCGACGTGCAGGAACACTGCTAGAACGCGGTCGCGCGTTCGCGCCGTTCGCGCCGCGCGATCAGGTGGTCGGTGAAGCGCGCGAGCGGGATCGTCAGGAAGATGAAGAACATCGACGCGACGATGTACGACGTGAAGTCGCCGTATGTCGTCGAGAAGCCCTGCGCCTGCTGCGCGACCTCCGCGATCCCGATCACGCCGACGATCGCCGTGTCCTTCTGGAGCCCGACGAAGTCGTTCAGGAGCGGGGGCACGACGCGGCGCACCGCTTGGGGAACGACGACGTAGCGCATCGCCTGCGCATACGAGAGTCCGAGCGACCGCGCCGCAGCGCGCTGGCTCGGATGCACCGACTCGATTCCCGCGCGGTAGACCTCGGTCACGTACGCGGTGTAGACGAGCGTCAGCGCGGCGATCCCGTACGTCACCGGCGAGAAGCCGGAGAGGAAGGAGAGCTGCAGACCGGGGAGGCCGAACCCGATCATGAACGCGACGATGATGATCGGCGTGCCGCGGAAGAAGTCCGTGTAGCCGACCGCGAGGGCGCGGAACGGGGCGGCCGCTCGTCCCGGGAGGCCCCGGACGACGGCGATGCCGAGGGCCAGCACGAGCACCAGCGCCTCGGCGATCACCATCATCTTCAGGTTCACCTGGAAGCCCGCCCAGACGTCCGGCTCCGCCAGCCTGAAGCTGTGCGGGTTGAAGAACTTGTCCAGGACGTCGCGCAGGGCGTGCATGTCGCGAGGCCTACTTCAGGACGGGGACCTTGGTGAAGTCGATCGCGAACCACTTCTTCTGCAGCTTCGGGATCGTCCCGTTCGACCAGAGCTTCTTGATCGACGTGTTGAACTCCGGAACGAGCTTCGAGCCCTTCTGGAAGACAGCGCCGTACTGCTCGTGCGTGATGATCTGGCCGGCAACGGGGCCGTACTTGCCGGGGTTCGCCTTGCGCTCCGACGCGACGATCGGCGTGTCGAGGATCAACGCGTCGCAGCGGCCGATCTGCACCGCGGTGAACGCGGCGGTCGTCGCGGGGTACGCGAGCGGAGCCTTGTTCGGGTGCAGCTTCGTCTTGATCCAGTCGAGTCCCGTTGTGTTCGTCTGCGCGCAGGTCTGCAGCTTCTTGAGGTCGGAGATGCTGTGCGGAATCGTCGCCTTCTTCGAGAGGAGCACACCCTGGTTCGCGTCGAAGTAGCTTGTCGAGAAGTCGACGGTCCGCTTGCGCTGCGCGGTGATCGTGGCCTCCTGGAACGAGACGTCGAACTTCTTGGTTCCCGGCGCAAAGAGGCTGTTCCAGGGCGAGTAGATCCACTTGATCTTAGGGATGCCGAGGTTCGCCGCGACGGCCTTCGCGACGTCGACCTCGTAGCCCTTCGGATTGGTGACCGTGTTGCCGCGGACGGTTCCCGAGGCGAAGCCGACCGCCGGATCGCCGAAGGCGACGACGAGCGTGCCCGGCGTCATGGTCGGTGGTGCTGCGGTCGCCGCGGCCGACGCGGCGAGCGCGGCGACGGCGACGAGAATCGGAACGAAACGCTTCAAGAGAGTCCCTCCTGTTGCTTGTGACGGGGGTTTGCCGAATCTACTGCGATCGGGCCGGCGGCACTAGGCCAGCGCGGCTGCGGTGAGCTCCTGGAAGTGCCGGATCAGCTGCTCGCTGCGCTCCAGGACGTGTCCGGCCGGGAGCGCGCCGGCCTCCATCCCACGCTGGACTCCCTCGACGAGCACCCGGTCCTCGGCTCCGACTTGGTCGTCGAAGGCGAGGAAGTCGGCGATCCAGGCCTCGTCCGTTTCCGGCGCGAAGAAGTAGTCGAGGAAGCGCGCCGTGCGGCCGGTGCCGAGCGGGTTGATCGGGCCGATCGAGACGTTCGCACGGCCCGGGAAGATGTTGATCCCCGTGTTCGGCCAGAGGAAGTGGAACTGGCTGCGGGCGATCTCCCCTGCGACGTCGAAGGTCCGGTTGTCCGGGCGAACCGGACCGAACTGGCTCGAGATGAGGCCGCTCGCCTCGAGCTTGTAGGCGTCCATCGAGACGTCGACGACCTCGCTGAAACTCGGATGCGCGACCGCGCAGTGGTAGCACTCGAGGAAGTTCTCGCAAACGACCTTCCAGTTGGCGTCCACCTCCCAGTCGACCCGGTGGCGGAACTCGAGCGCGTGCACGTCGAGCAGCTCGGCGACGAGGGCGGGCATCTCCCCGAGCGCCTCGGCGAGCGGCGCGGCATCCGGGTCGGCGTTGACGAAGACGAACGGGCCCCACGTATCCACGGCCCCGGGCGCCAGGCCCAGCTCGTCCCTGTCGAAGCCGGGCTCGAGGTCCGAACGGGGCGCGGCCTGGAGTGCGCCGTCCAGTCCGTAGGTCCACGCGTGGTAGGAGCACTGCAGCGTCGCGCGGCGTCCGTCGCCCTGGGCGACGGGAAAGCCGCGGTGGCGGCAGATGTTGAGAAAGGCGCCGAGCTCGCCCTCGCGCGTGCGCGTGACGACAATCGGCGTCAGGCCGACGGTCGTGGTGAAGAACGAGCCCGGCTGCGGCAGTCGGCCGAGGTGGCCGGCGTAGGCCCAGGCGGAGCGGAAGATCCGCGCCTGCTCCCGTCGAAGCGTCTCCGGATCCGTGTACCAGCCCCAAGGCAGCGTCGTCAGCATCGCCGGGGCAAATCTAGCTCGGGGCGACGACCGGCCAGCCGATCGTCAGGGCGGCGGCGCTCATGCGTTCGTCGTAGGTGATCAGCCGGGCGAGATCGTCTTCGAGCTGTTGCGCGGTGGCGAGATGGATCGCGTCCAGCGTCCACAACTCCGCCGGTAGCAGCGAACCGGCGGCGGCGAGGATGCGATCGTTGATCCGGATCAGCTCGACGCGGGAAAGCACATCCTGGCCACGCCGCACGGCCGCCTCGCCGAAAGGGAGGAGCGCCCGACCGATTTCTGCACGCGCCAAGGCGCTGCTCACCAGCGGCCTCCGCCGCCGCAGGTAGCGGCGAAGCGCCGCCGACTCGGGCTCCTCGACCGCGAGCTTCACGATCGCCGAGGAGTCGAGATAGACAGCCCGTTCAGCGCTCATCGCGGCGCAACCGCGCTAGCACCGCCGAGGGGGGGTCCTGTCCCGGCTGAAGCGGCAGCGGTGCGGGGAGCTCGTCCAGATCAGCCGTGGCCGGCTCGACCTCGCCCGCTGCGCGTAGGCGCTCGAATGGCGCCGCTTCGGGGAGCGGCGCCAGCACTGCCACCGGGCGGCCGCGGTCGGTCACCTCGATCGTCTCGCCGGCCGCGACGCGCCGCAGGAGCTCGCTTGCGCGCTGCCGCAGCTCTCGGATGCCAACGCTGACCATGTGCTACTTATAGCACATCTATCGCCGTTCTTGAGGACGCGCCAGATCCGGGCGGGATCGTTGAGGATCCGGACGTCTGCGAGCGGGTCGCCGTCGACGATCAGCAGGTCGGCCGCCTTGCCGCGCTCGACCGCTCCGATCTCGTCCTCGAGGCCGAGCGCGCGCGCCGAGCCGCGCGTCGCCGCCTCGATCGCCGCCGCCGCACCGAGGCCGCCTTCGGCCATGCGCACGAGCTCGATTGCGTTCGCGCCCGGTGGCCCGCTGTCGTGGCCCATCGCCAGGACCACGCCTGCGTCTCGGGCAGCGGCGAGCGTTCGGTACGCCTCGTCGAGCTGCCGTTTCGCCTGCTCGACGAGGACGGACGGGAAGTCGTCCGTGAACCGCTCGGCGAGGTCGTGGAAGGTGCTGAGCGTCGGCACGAGCACGATCCCGCGCTCGGCCATCAGCTCGAGCAGCCGCGGCTCGCGGTGGAGCGAGAGCCCGTGCTCGACGGTGTCGACGCCGGCCTCCACGGCGAAGCGCGTCCCCTCGAGCCCCTCCGCGTGCGCGGCGACCCGGACGCCGAGCCGGTGCGCCTCGTCGACGACGGCCTCGATCTCCTCGCGTGTCAGCTGCGCCGGCTCCGGATTCTCACGCTCCACCGAGCGCGCGCCCGTTGCCATCAGCTTCACGTAGTCCGCGCCGCGCCGCAGCTGCTCGCGCACGGCGCGCCGCATCTCCCACGGCCCGTCGGCCTCGTGGTACATCGTCCCGAAGATCCCGCCGCCGGGCGACGTCGCCGAGATGATCCGCGCACACGAGAGGATGCGCGGGCCCTCGACGACGCCGAGCTCCACCGCCTGCCGGAGCACGATCGCCTCCTCGTCGTAGCAGCCGACGTCGCGAACGGTCGTGATCCCGGCCGCGAGCAACACGCGCGCCGTCTTGGCGAGCACGAAGTAGCCGAGCTCGCGCCGCCGCGGCTCCTCGCCGTGCAGCGGCTCCGGCGGCCCGAAGCCCGGGCTGCGCGAGACGTCGCTCGAGAGGTGGATGTGCGCGTCGATCAATCCCGGCAGCAGCGTCCGCCCGCCGCAGTCGAGCGCACCGGCCGGCGGATCGCCCCGTGCATCGCCGATCGTGATGATCCGCCCGTCCTCGATCTCGACCGTCGCCTGCTCGCGAGGCGGCCTATCGACGATGCGCACGTTCCAGAGGAGCGGTGTCGGCAAGCGCCGATCATGCACCATGGGAGGATGGGCGACCGGCTACAGGAGTTCCGCGATCTACTCAGCAAGCACCCGCGCGCGCTCGCGGTCGGCCAGATCGTCGTGCTGGCAATCTTCTTCGGCTTCGCCGCCTGGGCGATCCGCGGCAACCTGTCCGACGCGCGCGAGCGCCTTCGCGACGCGAGTCCGGTCGACTTCCTGCTCGGCTGCGCGGTCCTTGCCTGCTACTACCTCGCGTTCGTCGTCGGCTGGATCAAGATCCTCGGCGCCTGGGGCTACAAGATCAGCTACTCGGGCGCGCTGCGCGCGGAGATGGTCTCGATGCTCGCGAAGTACGTGCCGGGCGGCGTGTGGACGCCGGCGGCGCGCGTCGTCGCCGCTCGCCGCGCCGGGATACACGACGCAGGCCTCGTGACGGCGTCGATCCTCGTCGAGGCGGGACTCTCCGCGATCTCCGGCGTGATCGTCTTCGTGATCAGCCTCAGCTGGGTGAAGGGCGTCGATGCGCCGATCTACCCGCTGCTCGGATTCGGCGCGGTCGTCGCCGTGCTCCTGCACCCGCGGATCTTCCAGCCGCTCGCGTCGAAGATCCTGCGCCGGTTCGGCTGCGGCGAGATCGCGCCGCTGCCGACGAGGACGCTGGTCGGGCTGCTCGTCTACTACGCGTTCACGTGGCTGATCGGCGGGGCCGCTCTCTACTTCCTCGTGCGTGCGGTCGGCACCCATCCGGCGGTGACGACGATCCCGTTCCTCGGCGGCGTGAGCGCCGTGGGAGCGATCGTCGCCGTGCTCGCGTTCTTCGCGCCGTCCGGCCTCGGCCCGCGCGAGGGAGCGATGTACGGGCTGCTGCTCGCGATCACGACCGAGGGCGCGGCGACGGCCGCGGTCGTGCTGAACCGCATCGCGCTCACGATCGTCGAGATCGCGCTGCTCGTCGTCGGCGGCCTCTTCTTCCGCCTGCGCGATCAGCAGGAGCACCCGCCGGTCGCGGCCGAGGGCGAGACCTAGAACTAGACGAAGAGCGGCGTGAGCGAGCGGCGCTCGACGAGCGCTTCGACCTCGTCCGCGGGCGGCGCCTCGCCGTCGAACTTGTCCGCCGCCGCCAGCACGTGCGGAAGCAGCTTCACGTCGCCAACGGTGTTGAGGAAGAGCTCCGGCCGGGCGAGCACCCAGCGCACCGCGATTTCGACGTCCGCCGGATCCGTGAGCGGCTCGTACCACGTGGACGCGGTCTGGGGCCGCCCGTCCCACGGCGCGAGCGCGATGCTCTTGATCGTCTGCATCGCGACGCCGCGCTCGGCGCACGTCTGCGCAAGCGCCTCGAAGTGCTCCGTGTAGAGCGGATCGCGCATCTGCCGGATGTTGTACGGCAGCAGCACCGAGTCGAACGGAAACCGCTCGAGGCTGCGCCGGTGCATCGCGGCGACCGAGAGCCCGTGCCCGGTGACGCCGATGAAGCGGACGAGGCCTTCGTCGCGCGCCTCGATCGCCGCCTCGAGCGCGCCGCCGTCGCGCAGCGCCGTCTCCCACTCGATCACGTCGACGAGGTTGTGGAGCTGGATCAGGTCGACGTGGTCGACGCCGAGCCGCTCGAGCGAGCGTCGGATGCTCTCCTTCGCGCCCTTGTAGTCGCGGTCACCGGTCTTCGTCGCGATGAAGAAGCGATCCGGCTCGCGACGCAGCCAGGACGCGATGCGCAGCTCGGAGTCGCCGTACGACGCGGCCGTGTCGATGTGGTTGACGCCGTGCTCGAGCAGCAGGTCGAGCGTCCGCTCGGCATCGGCGTGCGAGACCGAGCCGAGCGCCGCCGCGCCGAAGAGCGTGCGCGAGCTCTCGTGACCTGTGTTCCCGAACGGCGCGGTGGCGATCACGCGCTCGTCGCCTTGAGCACGGAGTCGATCAGCCCGGGGAAGCGGCGCTCGAGCTCATCCCGCCGCAGCGAGAAGTACTTGCGAGTTCCCTCCTCGCGCTCGGCGATGATTCCGGCCGCGGAGAGGGTCTTGAAGTGATGGCTCGCGGTCGACTTCGTCACGGGAACCTCGATCTTGCCGCAGTTCAGCTCGCCGGGCCCCCCGCACGTGGCGAGCTGGCGGACGATCTCGAGCCGCACGGGATCCGAGAGCGCTTGCAGCACGGTGAGCCCGTCGACGTCATCGAGGGCGGGTCCATCGGAGGGCGAGAAATGTTTGACGTGCATCGAACAGCTCCTGTACGGTCCTGATCGAACAATAGCGAACCCTCACTCCCGAAGGAGTCGATCCGTGTCCGAAATTACACCGTCCGTCGACCGGCTGAGCGGCCGAGCATGGGCCGCGCTGCTCGTTCTCTGCGGTGCGCTCTTCCTCGACGCCCTCGATGTCTCGATGATCGGCGTCGCGCTGCCCTCGATCCGCAGCGACCTCCACCTGTCCACGAGCTCGCTGCAGTGGGTCGTCAGCGCCTACGTGCTCGGCTACGGAGGCTTCCTGCTGCTCGGAGGGCGGGCCGCGGACCTGCTCGGGCGGCGGCGGGTCTTCCTCGTCTCGCTCGGCGTCTTCGTCGTCGCGTCGGCGCTCGGCGGCTTCGCGCACGACGGGTCGCTCCTGATCGCGACGCGCTTCATCAAGGGCGTCAGCGCCGCGTTCACCGCGCCCGCCGGACTGTCGATCATCACGACGACGTTCGCGGAGGGTCAGGCGCGGAACAAGGCGCTGGCTGCCTATACGGCAACGGGTGCGACCGGATTCTCGCTCGGGCTCGTCTTCGGAGGCCTGCTGACGGAGATCGGCTGGCGCTGGGTCTTCTTCCTGCCGGTGCCCGTGGCGGTGCTGACGCTGCTCGCCGGGATCCGACTCGTGCCCGACAGCGGCCGCGTCTCACGCTTCAGGAAGGGGTTCGATCTCGCCGGCGCGGTCGCGATGACGGGCGGGATGCTCCTGCTCGTGTTCACGCTCGTCGAGGCGCCGACCGCCGGGTGGGCGTCGGCCCGGACGCTCCTGTCGCTGGCCGCCGTCGTCGCGATCTTCGGGTTGTTCGTCCGGCACGAGCAACGGACGGCGACACCGCTCGTCCGGCTCGGGATCCTGCGCTCCTCGTCCCTCGTGCGGGCGAACCTCGGTGCGATGACGCTGTTCGGCGGCTGGGTCGGCTTCCAGTTCATCGCGACGCTGTACATGCAGCAGCTGCGCGGCTGGTCCGCGCTCGACACGGGACTCGCCATCTTTCCCGGCGGGCTGCTCGTCGCGATCCTCTCGCCGCGGATTGCACCGCTCGTGATGCGCTTCGGCGTGACTCGGCTCGTCGTCGCCGGGATGGCGTCGATCGCAGTCGGGTACGCGCTCTTCCTGCGCGTCGGCCTCGACTCGAGCTACGCCTCGGTGATGTTCCCGACCTTCGTGCTCGCCGGGCTCGGCTTCGCGCTCGCCTTCGGCCCGCTGAACATCGCCGCGACGAACGGCGTTGCACCGGAGGAGCAGGGACTCGCCGGCGGGCTCTTGAACACGTCGTTCCAGTTCGGGGGCGCGCTCGTCCTCGCGATCGTCACGGCCGTGAACAACGCGAACATCGGCAGAGGCGGCGGGCAGCAGGCGCTGCTCGACGGGTTCCATGCTGCGCTCTTCGTCTCGCTGGCGGTCGCACTCGTCGGCCTCGTCGCGATGCTGCAGCGTCGCGCGGTCGTCGTTCCCGCAGTCGCCGAGGAGGTCGCGTTCGAAGAGGCCGCCTAGCACCGGCATCGACATCCAGGGGCCGACGTGACAGCCTGCGTCGGGTCACGTCGGCTCCTGGAGGTGGATGATCGTGAACGACGAGCTGCTGGTCTCGCGCAGGGACTTCCTCGCGAAGAGCGCCGGCGTCGCCGCGGCGGCGTCGGCCGCGCCGCTGCTGCTGGCGCACCGCGCGAGGGCGGGTGTGCCGCCCGGACAGCTCGGGCTCATCGGCGCCGATCACGTCGGGATCACGGTTCCGAACATCGCCGAGGCGGTCACGTGGTTCCAGGACGTCATGGGCGCGAGCGCGCCGCTGACGTTCGGGCCGTTCAGCGGCTCCTTCCTGGCGGGCCTGCTCGACGTCGATCCCGCCGCGGTGATCAACCAGATCACGGTCCTGCGCATCGGCCACAGCGCCAACATCGAGCTCTTCGAGTACACGGCGCCTGACCAGAAGACCACCCACCCGAGGAACTCCGACTACGCCGGCCACCACATCGCCTTCTACGTGACCGACATCGATGCGGCGGTCGCATACATGGAGTCGAAGGGCGTGGAGAAGTTCCTGGGGCCGCTGCCGGTGACGGGCGGCCCGGCCGCGGGCCAGTCGATCAACTACTTCCGGACGCCGTTCGGCACGTTCATCGAGCTGATCAGCTACCCGCGCGGAATGGCGTACGAGCAGGCACGGCACGTCAAGCCGCTCTGGTCGCCGAAGGAGAACGGCCTCGACTCCGAGGTGACGACCGTGCCGGGCCTGCTCGGCATCGACCACATCGGCATCACCGTCCCGAACGTCGTCGACGCGGCCAGGTGGTTCGCGGACGTGCTCGGCTTCGCGAACCCGCTGACGTTCGGACCGTTCAGCGACTCACAGGGCACCTTCATGCAGGACCTGCTCGACGTCGATCCCCGCGCGGTGATCGACGAGATCAGGATGGTCGGCGGCGATCGCGGCCCGAACGTCGAGCTCTTCCAGTACGAGGCGCCCGGCCAGGACCAGACGTTCAGGAGGAACTCCGACTATGGCGGCAAGCACATCGCCTTCTATGTCGAGCACATCGACAAGGCCGTCGCGTACCTGGAGTCGAAGGGCGTGGAGAAGCTGGACGGCCCGCTCGCAGTGACTGGCGGACCCGCCGCCGGCCAGTCGATCAACTACTTCCGGGCGCCGTTCGGAACGTTCATCGAGCTAATCAGCTACCCGCACGGGATGGCGTACGAGAAGACGGCCGCGGTTCCGCTCTGGGATCCGCGGGACAACCGGAAGTAGGAACGCCGCGCAGGCGCCGAGCGACGTCGCCTGCTCGACGAGCATGACCAACCCGGCGAGCTGCTGGTCGCCGACCGACGCGTAGCTCGCGTAGAGCGGCACCGGGCTGCCGAGCAGGACGCCGGCGAGGACCTGGCCGGGGACGAAGAGGCAGCACGCGAACGCGAGCCGGCCGGAGCGGCCGAGCACGCGCCGCCGCGCGGGGTCGACGAGCTGCATCCAGACGAGCAGGCCGGCGGTCATGAACGAGAGATGCTCGGCGTCGTGTGCGAGCGGGTGCGCGAGCGCGTAGTCGTACGCGAGTGGGACGTGCCACAGGCCGAGCGCGAGCATCCAGATCGCGAAGGCCACGCGCGGGCGGAGTAGCCATCCCAGCAGCGAACGAAGCGTCGCGATCCGGGCGACTCGCTTGAGCACCGCCGGCGGCAGCAGGAAGAACGTCAACGGGCCGCGGAGCGCGACGACGAGCAGCGCGGGCGCGACATCTCCGATCAGGACGTGCTGGAGCATGTGCCCGGAGAGCCGCCGCTCGGCCAATGCGTCGAGCGGCGAGAGCAGGGCGACGCCGACGATCGCAATGCCGAGGACGAACAGGGCCGCCCGGTCGAAACCGGCCAGGTCCGGGCGTCCGCGCCGCCGGAGCCGCGCGAACGCCTGGACGAATGCGGCGAGCGCCAGCGCGCCGCCGGCGACGATCACTGGAAGATCTCGGTCGTGCAGTCGCCCCCCTGCAGCCGCACCTCGTGCGCACGCGCCGGCCCGTCGGGCCGGTCGTGCAGGTCGACGAAGAAGTCGCGGTCGACCTCCATGCCGCCGTCCGGGTTGCAGTTCACCCGCAGCAGCCACGAGCGCAGCTCCGGATAGAACTGGTTGTCCCACGTCGAGTAGAGCGAGTTCGTGACGTAGAGCCTCCGCCCGTCGAACGAGAGCTGGAGCATCTGCGGCCCGCCGTTCAGCTCGCGGCCCGCGTCGTTCGGCTTTCCGAGCACGCCGCCGAGCCAGAGCTGCCCGGTCAGCTTCGGGTTCGCGGGGTCGGAGACGTCGTACTGACGGAGGTCGCCGTGCAGCCAGTCCGAGAAGTACAGGAAGCGGTCGTCCATCGAGAGGACGAGATCCGTGATCAGACCCGGCACGGGGAAGGGCCAGCCCTCGAGCTCGACGCCCTCGACGCCGATCACCTGCTCCGCGGCCCAGCCGCCGTTCTGCCGGTGGAAGCGCCACATCGTGCTGGAGAGCGCGGCGCCGACGAAGCCCTGCTCGGAATCGGGATCGTGCTGCCAGCGGACCTCGAGCGGGACGAGGCCGGATTCGCCGAGGTCGACCGTCTGCTCGAGCTCCCGCTTCTCGAGGTTCCAGAAATGGAGCCGATGGCCGTAACGGCCCGCCTGAACGTCGGCGAGGTCGAAGCCGGGTTCGAACGCCTTCGGCTCGCCGAACTCGGACGAGATGAGCGTATTCTTGCGGGGCTGGTACCAGAAGTCGTAGTTGAGCGGCGGCAGCTCGCCGCCGTTCTCCCAGCGGCCCTTCAGCTCGAACGTCTTCGCGTCGACTACCGCGAAGCCGCCGGCGCCGTTGCCGTCGGCGTCGCCGAGCATGCTGATGACGATGTTGTCGCCGGGCATGCAGTGCGTCGTGTGCGGCCGCGTGTAGCCGGTCTCGCGCACGACGTCCTCCGGCTCGATCACCTTCTCGATTCGCGGCTTGCGCGGATCGGTCGCGACGTCGACGACGTGGATCCGCGAGGAGCGGAAGCCGGGCACGATCAGGTGTGACCGATCGGGCCCGTGGCACGCGGACGAGCAGCGGTTCCATCCGAAGTGGTGCAGCTCGTCGCCGACGTTCGGCATCGGTGTCTCGTGGACGATCCGTCCCTGCTCGGCGTCCACGACGGCGAGGAAGTCCGGCTTTTCGACGCCGGTTCCCTCGTGCAGGCAGGCGAGGTAGAGGAACTCCTCGGGCGGCGCTTGCATCGCCGCCGCCGGCGACTCGTAGAACGATGCGGGCTTGTCATGCTCGTGTTGCATCGAAGCTCCTTTCGAACGTGTTGCCCTTGCGCTCCTCGAGCAGCGGCGCGATCAGGCGTGCCGTGCGCGCCGCACCGCCGCTCTCGACCGGCTCGTAGTCGGCCGGTGAGGCGAGGCGGTCCAGCATCTGCGCGGCGAGCCTCTGCGGCGTCGCTTCGTCGTACGGAGTCGGGTCGGGCGCGCCGTAGCGGCGCAGGCGGTGGACGACGTGGTGGTTCTGCTCGAAGTGGTTCCGTAGCGGGATGGAGATGAACGGGCGGCGGTTCGCGACGAGCTCCATCGTCGTCGTCAGGCCGCCCTGGACGACGGCGAGGTCGCAGCAGGCGAGCGTGCGGAACAGGTCGTGAACGTAGCCGACGGCCTGCATCCCCTCGACCGGCTCGATCGACGCCGGATCGATGCGCGGGCCGCAGACCAGCAGCAGCCGCGCCTCGGGAACGTCCTTGCGGAGCTCGGCAAACGCCTTCGCGATCCGCCGCAGTAGGTGCACGCCGACGCCCGAGCCGCCGACGCTCGCCACGAGAAGCGGCCGGTTCGGGTCGTGGCCGAGCTCGCGCCTCAGGCGCTCCGTGTCGGCGTAGTCGGCCGGGTCGAACGGGAGCACGTAGCCCGGGAAGTCGAAGTGCCGCTCGATCCAGTCTGGCATGAAGGGCAGGTCGGGCCCGAAGTCGCGCGGCACGACGTCGTCCTTCGAGCCGACGAAGACAGCCGCGTCGCGCACGTACGGGTGGCGCTCGATGTGGCGGATGTTCTCGTGGTTGTAGTCCGCCGCCACGTATGCCTCGCGCGACCCGGGCGAGTCGTCGATCGGGAGCCAGCCGACGAAGTCGGTCATGAAGACGTACGGCGTCGTCTTCAGCTCGGGGTTCTCGTGCAGGTAGTAGTCGAGCTCCCACGACTCGTCGCCGATCCAGAGGTCATAGCGGTCGTCGCGCACGACGTCGTGGAAGAGCATGAAGTTGGCGAGCAGGATCTCGTCCATCTCGCGCCACGCCTGGAAGACGTGGAGGTCGTGCTCGCCCATCTCCGACTCGATGTGCGCGGACTCGTTCGCCATCAGCTTCGAGGCGGGGTGGACGGTCTCGCCTGCGGCCTCGAGCACCGCGGTCACGGGGTGCTGCGCGAGCCAGACGATCTCGAGGTCCGGCCGCAGCGCGCGCAGCTCACGCGCGATCGCGAGGTCGCGCTGCGCGTGGCCGAGGCCGATGGGGCTCGAGACGTAGAGCGCTCGCGGCGGGCGGCGGTGGTAGAAGCGCGACATCCGCCGCTCGCGCGGGCGCTCTCCTTCGCCGAGGAACTCGCGCAGGAGCAGGTTGACCTTGACCGGGTCGCGCAGGTGCGGCGCATGTCCCGAGCCCTCGAGCGTCACGAGCGTGCCGCCCGTCGCCTCGGCGAGGGCTGCGCCTCGCGCGAGCGGCGACTGTCGGTCCCGGTCTCCGTGGATGACAAGCACGGGGCAGCGAACGCGCGCACAGAGCTCGCGCGTCGCCGCCTCGTCGCCGAGTCCTGCGGCCTGCTGAGTCGGGATGAGGACTTCGGGCGTCGTCTCCAGACCCCACTTGACACCGTCCTCGATCTGCTTCGTCGAGTGCGGCTCCGGAAACATCTGCGAGATGAAGAACTCGACGAAGCCGGGGTAGTCGCGTAGCCAGTAATGGCTGTTGAACTTCGCCCAGCCCTCGTCGGTCTCGAGCTCCGTCTCGAAGTCGGTCAGGACGCGATACGAGTACGGCGGTGCGATCGGCACCGACGGGCCGATGAATGCCGCGGCCGACACGCGCTCCGCGTGGTCGCCCGCGAGCAGGAGTCCGCGTTGGCCGCCGAGCGAGAAGCCGACGATCGCCGCTTCCTCGGTGCCGGTCTCGTCGAGCACGGCGAGCGCGTCCGCGGCGAACTCAGTCTCGGCGTAGGCCGCGGGGTCGAACGGCCGGTCCGACTTCCCGTTGCCGCGCGCGTCGAACGTGAGCACGCGGAAGTGCCGCGCAAAGTACGGGAGCTGGAGCTTCCACTGCCGCGAGTGGATCAGCGACCAGGTCGGCAGGAAGAGAACCGTCTGCTCGCCCTCGCCAAGACGCTCCCAGTAGACCCGGACGCCGTCCCTCTCGACGAAGCCGGTCTCGTCCGGCTCACGTGCGCGAAGCATTCACTTGCTCCCATCCCTTTGCGGCTCTAAGCCACAAAAACTTGTTCGTTGGTCGTTCGACCAACCAAAATTACTGGTAAGCTCCGATCATGTCAAGCAGCGTCGAAAAGGTCGACCAGCGCATCGTCCGCGGCGAGGCGACCCGGCAGCTGATCTTCGACGCGGCAAGCGAGGTGTTGCGCGCGCAGGGCGGCGCGGCCACGACCACGCGAGCGGTCGCCGAGCGCGCCGGCGTCCGGCTCTCGCTCGTCCACTACCACTTCGGCGGCAAGGGCGGCCTGCTCGCCGCGCTGCTGGAGCGGGAGAACGCGCGCCTGCTCGAGCGGCAGCGCGCGCTCTTCTCCGGGCCGGAGCCGCTCGCGCAGAAGTGGCGGACCGCGTGCGCATACCTCCGGGACGACCTGCGCTCGGGCTACGCGCGCATCCTCTGGGAGCTGTGGGCCGCCGGGCTCGCCGACGAGGAGCTGGCTCGGCGCTGGCGCGGCTCGATGGCCGGCTGGCGGGACCTGCTGGAGGGAGTCGCGGAGGGGTGGGCCGCGGAGCGCGGGCTCGAGCTACCCATCCCGGCGCGCGCGCTCGCGACGCTCGTCGCGAACGCGTTCCAGGGCGCCGAGGTCGAGATCCTCGCGGGAGTGAGCGAGGCCGAGGCGCCGCACCTGCAGGCGCTCGAGAGCTGCGCGGACCTGATCGAGTGGTTCGAGCAGCGCTCCTAACGCGCGACCGGCGACTCGACCGGCTCGATCACCGTGCGCGCAGGCGCGGAAGTGGCCTCGATCAGGTTGCGGATCTCGCGGACCGCGACCGACAGCGTCGCGAGGTCGGACGCGTCGCCCGCCTTGACGTCGGCGAGGACCTGCATGCACCGCTCGACGGCCGGCCCGTTGTGAGTGACCCATGTCCCGAGCCGGTCCGCAATGCGGCCGTTGCCGGACTCGCGTAGCACGTCGGCGGTCAGCGCACGATGCTCGCTCTGGAGGTCCTCCCAGAGCGCGCGCCGGGCGAGCGCTTCCCAACGCTCCTCGCGTGGGAGAGCGGCGATGCGCCCGCGGAGCGCATGCAGTTCGAACCGGTCGTCGATTGCGAAGTAGACGTCGCTGACCTCCTCGAAGCTCAGGCCCGTCCCCGCGGCGACTTCGACGAGGTCGAGGGCGGGAAAGAGCGACTCGAGGTGCCCAACACGGCCGGCGAGCGCGGCGGGAACGCCGGCGGCGACGAGCTCCTCGGTCGTCCGGCGGGCCGCGTCGCGGTCGTCCGCGCAGACGACGTCGTCGGCGGCCGCCGCGAGCGCCGCGGCCCCGGCCGCGAAGTGCGCGCTGGTGGCGGCGATGTCCAGTGGGCGAGGGCGGTTCCGTAGGAGCCAGCGGGTCGCGCGCTCGAGGAGGACGCGGGCCTTGAGCAGCATGGCGAGCTGCGCCTCTGCGGCGACGCGGCCGTCCAGCGCCTCGATCTCCTCCCACAGGCTGCTCAGGTCGAAGACGTCGCGCGCCACCGCGAACGCGCGCGCGATGTCCGCGCCTGTCGCCCCCGTCTCCTCGCCGAGACGGAAGACGAACGTCGTTCCGGTCCGGTTCACGAGGCTGTTCGTGACCTGGGCGGCGATGATCTCGCGACGGAGTGGATGCCGCCGCAACCGGGTGCGGAAGCGCTGGCGCGCGGCGGTCGGGAAATAGCGCTCGAGCTCGCCGGCGAGGTCCGGATCGTCCGGAAGCTCGGACGCGAGCAGCTCTCCGTAGAGGGCGATCTTCGTATACGAGAGGAGGATCGCGAACTCGGGCGCGGTCAGTCCCTGTCCGGCCGCCTTGCGCTCGGTCAGCGTGTCGTCGTCGGGCAGGAACTCGAGTGCCCGGTCGAGCCTCCCCGCCTGCTCGAGGCTGCGGATGTAGCGGGCGTGGACGTCGACCATCGACGCCGCCTGTGCCAGGGAAGTGCTGATCGCCTGCGCCTGCTCGTAGTTGTCGCGCAGCACGAGGTCGCCGACCTCGTCCGTCATCTCCGCGAGGAGCGCATTCCGCTGCTTCTCGGTGAGGTCGCCCTCCGCGACGATCGCGTCGAGCAGGATCTTGATGTTCACCTCGTGGTCCGAGCAGTCGACACCGGCCGAGTTGTCGATCGCATCCATGTTGACGCGGCCGCCCAGCCGTGCGTACGCGATGCGCGCGCCCTGCGTGAGTCCGAGGTTCCCGCCCTCGCCGACGACGCGACACCGGAGGTCCTCGGCGTCGACGCGGATCGCGTCGCTCGAGCGGTCGCCCACCTCGGCATGCGTCTCGGCCTTCGCCTTCACGAAGGTCCCGATGCCGCCGTTCCAGAGCAGGTCGACGGGGGCCCGAAGGAGGGCGCGGATGAGATCGTTCGGCGTCACCGTCTTCGCCTCGATCCCGAGCGCGGCGCGCGCCTCGGGCGAGAGCTCGACCGACTTCGCGGCGCGCGGGAAGACTCCGCCGCCGGGCGAGATGAGCTTCTCCTCGTAGTCCGCCCAGGACGACCTCGGAAGTGCGAAGAGCCGCGCCCGCTCCTCGAAGCTCTGCTCGGGATCCGGGTTGGGGTCGATGAACACGTGGCGGTGGTCGAAGGCGCCGATCAGCTTGATGTGCCGGGAGAGGAGCATGCCGTTCCCGAACACGTCTCCCGACATGTCACCGATGCCGGCGACGGTGAAGTCGGTGCTCCCGACGTCGGTTCCGAGCTCGCGGAAGTGACGCTTGACCGACTCCCACGCACCGCGCGCGGTGATGCCCATTCCCTTGTGGTCGTAGCCGGTCGAGCCTCCCGAGGCGAACGCGTCACCGAGCCAGAACCCGTAGTCGGCCGAGAGCGCGTTGGCGATGTCCGAGAAGGTCGCGGTGCCCTTGTCGGCGGCGACGACGAGGTACGGGTCGTCGCCGTCGTAGCGGACGACGTCGGGCGGCGCCATGACGTCGCCGCCGGCGAGCGTGTCCGTGAGATCGAGCATCCCGCGGACGAGAGTCCGGTAGCACTCGACAACCTCGTCAGGCAGCGCGTCTCTGTCCGAAGGCGGCCGCTTGACGACGAAGCCGCCTTTTGCACCCGTCGGGACGATCACCGCGTTCTTGACCGTCTGCGCCTTCATCAGCCCGAGGACCTCGGTGCGGAAGTCCTCGCGGCGGTCCGACCAGCGAATCCCACCGCGGGCGACGCTGCCGGCGCGCAGGTGCACTCCTTCCATCCGCGGCGAGTAGACGAAGATCTCGAACATCGGCCGCGGCGCGGGCAGGTCCGGAATGCCGGCGGGATCGAGCTTGAACGAGAGATACGGCTTCCCCTGAAAGAAGTTCGTCCGCAGCATCGCGCGGATCACGCTGAGGAAGCTGCGCAGGATCCGGTCCTCGTCGAGGCTCTCGACCGCGTCGAGCTCGCCCTCGATCTGCCGGACAAGCTCGTGCGCCTTCTCCTCGACGTCGGCTGCCCGCGGCGGCGTGAAGCGGAGCCGGAAGAGCTCGACGAGCAATCGCGCGAGCCCCGGGTGCCGGGCGAGCGTCGCCTCCATATACGCCTGGCTGAAGGTGCTGCCCGCCTGCCGGAGGTACTTCGCGATTGCCCGTAGCAGGCCGACCTCCTGCCAGGTGAGCTCCGCTCCGAGGACGAGCCGGTTGAAGCCGTCGTTCTCGACGGCGCCGTTCCACGTGCGGGCGAAGGCGTCCTGGAAGATCTGACGGACGCGGTCGGCCTGGAACTCGACGTCCTCGCCGTAGTCGAGACCGAAGTCGTAGATCCAGACGGGCGCGCCGCCGGCCGGGCGCACCTCGAAGGGCCGCTCGTCGGTGACCCTCACCCCCATGTTCTCGAGCAGCGGCAGCACGTCCGAGAGCAGGACCTCGGGCCCCGAGCGCACCAGCTTGAACGCGAGGTGTCCGACCGGCGACTCGAGCGGCAGGTAGAGGCTCATGTCCAGGTCGCCGGCCGGGTCGAGACGCTCGATCCGCTGGATATCGGCCACGGCCGCGCGGGGCGTGAAGTCGTCCCGGTACGCAGCCGGGAACGCGTCGCCGTAGCGCCGGAAGAGCACCGAGGCCCGCTCTTCGCCGACCTGGTCGATCAGCGCGTCGTGGAGGTCGTCCGACCACGTGCGAGTCGCTTCGGCCAGCTCCGCCTCGACGGCGGCCACGTCGTAGTCGCGCGCGGTGCTCGGGTCGGTATGGACGACGATGTGGAGCCGCGCCAGCGCGGACTCGGAGACGCGTGCGCTGAAGTCGACATCGGTGCCGCCGAACGCGTCGCGGAGGATCTGCTCGATCCGTCGGCGTATGCCGGTGTTGTACCGCTCGAGCGGGAGGAACACGAGGCACGACAGGAACCGGCCGAACGCGTCGCGCCGGACGAACAGGCGAAGCCGGCGCCGCTCGCCGAGGTGGAGGATGCCGAGCGCGATGTCGTAGAGCTCGTCCTCGCCGATCTGGAAGAGCTCGTCGCGGGGATAGGTCTCGAGGATCTCGACCAGCGCCTTGTGGTCGTGGCCTCCGGGGGCGAATCCGCTGCGTTCGACGACCCGCTGGACCTTGCGGCGCAACACCGGGATCTCCCACGGCGTCGCCCGGTAGGCCGTGTGGGTGTACAGACCGAGGAAGCGCCGCTCGCTCGAGACGGCTCCCGCGTCGTCGAAGCGCTTGACGCCGACGTAGTCGAGATAGGCGGGGCGGTGGACCGTCGAGCGGGAGTTCGCCTTCGTCAGGTTGAGGAGGTTCGGCTCGCGGGCGCGCCGGCGCACTTCGGGCGGCAGCTGCGCGAAGCTACGGGAGACCGGCTTCTGCTCCGCCTCCCGCAGGATCCCGAGCCCCGAACCGGCGACCGACGAGAGCACGTCCTCGCCTTCGTGAATGCGCAGCTCGTACTCGCGGTAGCCGAGGAACGTGAAGTGGTCGTCCTCCATCCACTCGAGCAGGGCCTTGGCCTCGGCGACCTCGTCGGGGCCGACCGGCGGCGGGTGCTCGTCGAGCTCGGCGACGATCTCCCGTGCACGCGCGCGCATCGCGCGCCAGTCGTCGACCGCCGCCCGCACGTCCGCGAGGACCCGCTGGAGCTCCGCGGCGAGCTCGTCGAGCGAGGCGCGCTCCGCCTGACGGTCGATCTCGACGTGCAGCAGCGACTCGGCGCGCCCTTCGGCCGCCCACGGCAGGAGCTCGAGCAGCCGTCCGTCGTCGTCGCGCCGGACCCTGACGGTCGGATGGACGAAGACGTGGATCGCGTCTCCGCGACGCGTGAGCGCCATGGCCACCGAGTCGACGAGGAAGGGCATGTCGTCGGTGACGACCTCGACGACGCTGTGCCGTGACGCCCAACCGTGCTCCTCGAGCGTCGGCGTGTAGGCATGGACCTTCACCTCGCCGGGGCGCCGTCGCTGCAGGAGGTGCCAGTGGGCGAGCGCGGCGCCGTAGAGGTCGAGCTCGCCGAGGTCCTCGGGTGCCGCGTCCGCGTAGTACGCGCGAACGAACGCTTCGACCGCACCGGCCATCGACTCGGACACCCGCTCCCGGGCGTGCGCGGCGGCCTTCTCGACGAGCGCCGACTTCGCTTCCTCCGGCTTGACGGTCATCGGCCCCCTTTTCGCCATACGCCTTTCGGCGAAGTATGAACCGGTTCTGGCTCCGGGACGGTGCTCCGGGGTGCGGCACTGCCAGCGGAGACAACGTCCGGCGCTTTGACAAGACTGCCTGGGGTCGAGATCATCGGCTCGCCCGGAGCGACTGAGAGGAGCGGTCATGTCGGATGCCACGTTCGGGAACGTCGTGGACTCAGGCGCGCTGTCGGACACGGTGTACGTCGCCGAGACCGACCTGAAGGCTGGTTCGCTTCGCCTCACCGGGGCCGTGATGCAGAACATCACGCACATCGCACCCGCTGTCGCGGCGTTCTTCTTCACGCAGTTCGTCGTGAGCCTGACCGGGGCGAACGCCGTCTTCGCCTACACGGTCGGCGTGCTCGTCGTGCTCGGGCTGGGCGCCTGTCTCGCAATCCTCGCGAGCCAGTTCCCGTCTGCGGGCGGCTACTTCACATACATCAGCCGCACGGTGCATCCGCGCGCCGGCTTTCTCGCGGGCTGGACGTTCATCTTCTACTCGCCGATCGTCACCGGCCCGCTCTGCGCCTTCTTCGGCTGGGTCATGGAGAACCAGCTGAAGGCGGAGTACGGATTCAGGTTCCCGTGGTGGGCGTTCGTGCTGATCGCGGTTCCGGCGATCACGGTGCTGATGTATCTCGGGATCAGCCCGTCGATCCGTGCGCTCGTCGTGCTGGGGACGCTCGAGATCCTGATCGTGCTCGCGCTCGCGCTGTCGGGTCTTGCCGATCCCGGCCCGGGCGGCTTCACGTTCCGCGTGTTCGACCCGAGCTTCGACCCCGGCCATATCGCCGTCGGCGGCGGCCTCGCGCTCGCCGTCGTGTTCAGCGTTCAGGGTCTGACAGGCTGGGAGGCGGCCGTGCCGCTCGCCGAGGAGACCGAGAATCCGCGCAGGAACACGCCGCGGGCGATCCTCTACTCGATCGTGATCATCGGCACGCTGCTGATCGTCGCGTACTGGGGCCAGATCGTCGGCTGGGGCGTCAACGACATGAAGGGCCTGACCGGCTCGGGGACGCTTCCCGCGTTCGTGCTGGGTCAGAGGTTCTGGGGCGGCGCTTGGCCGGTGACGCTCGCCGCGATGCTGAGCTCCACGATCGCGGCGTCGGTCGCCTGCCAGAACGTGGCGACGAGAATGTGGTACGGCATGGGCCGTCAGGGAGCTCTGCCGAAGATCGTCGCCCGCGTGCACCCGACGCGGAAGACCCCGGACGTCGCGATCTTCATCCAGTTCTTGATGGCGCTCGGGCTCGGCCTCGCCGTCCCGTTCGCGATCGGGCCGGACGTGACCTGGTTCCTGATGGGCGGCCTTCTGCTCGTCCTGTCGGTGATCTTCGTCTACACGCTGGCGAACCTCGGCGTGCTTCTCTACTTCTGGCGGGAACGGCGCAGCGAGTTCAACTGGTTCTTCCACTTCGTGTTGCCGGTCGCTACGTCCGGGGTGCTCGCCTACTCGGTCGTGAAGGCGTTCGACCCGTTCCCGCCCGAGCCCTACCGGTACGCGCCGGCGATCGTCGGCGGTTGGATGCTGGTCGGCGTGGCCGTCCTCGTCTACCTCAAGGTGACGGGCAAGGACACGTGGCTCGCAAAGGCGGGCGCGATCGTCGCCGAGCGGCCGGAGACGCCAGAGGAGCTGGCACACCGCCCAGTGGTCTAAGAACTCGTCTCGACCTCGAAGGACCTGAATCCGTGGTCGACGTTGGTGTCGCCGACGCCGAAGTTGAACCCGATGCCGGGGCTGCCCTCGGAGAAGACGTCGTCCGTCGCCGAGATGACTTCCACGCCGTTGATGAATCCCTTGAGGACGTTGCCGACGATGGTTGCCTCGACCAGGTCGCCGTCCTCGACCCCGTACTCCGGGCCGATGCGCCTTGCCAGTGACGTGAAGTCGCCTCGCTTCCCGTTCCAGCGGACGATCTCCGAGTAGGCGTTCTCCGTCTTGAGGCATCTCCAGAACACCTCGTACCCCGTGCAGAGGTGTGGCTCGATCGTGCTGCGCAGGCGGATCTCGACCTCCTGGAAGTACGCCTCCGTCTGGTTCCGGCTGAACACCTCGCCCTTCGCGTGCTGGTTGCTTCCCCAGGTGCCCGCGAGCACTGCCGTCGGATCGTCGTAGTCGCCCTCGGGAGCCGATTCGTCGGACGCGATGTTGCCCTGCTCGGCGCGACGTTCCGCGACTCCCATGCGGGACACCGCTCCGTATGCGACTCCGTTCTTCGTCACGACGTCGACCCAGTCGATCCCGTCCTTTCCGCCGTTGATCCACATCCGGCGTTCCGAGATCGGATCTTCGTCCAGCTCGAAACGCGTGCTGTACGACCTCGCTGATGCGCTCATGGCGTAACCGTACTGCGGCGGCCGCTCAGGCGGCGCGAATCGGGCGGGCGCTGAGGCGCGCCTCCACGTCTGCGACGGCCGCCGGACGCGCGTAGTGGAAGCCCTGGCCGAGGCCGCAGTTGAGCTCACGCAGCACCTCGACCTGCTCGCGCCGTTCGATCCCTTCGGCGACGACGTCGAGGTCGAGCGCCGCGGCAAGCCGGAGGATCGCGTCGACGAATGTGCCGTCCGCGCCGTCGCGGTCGATGCGATCGACGAACGGCTTCGCGATCTTGAGCATGTCGATCGGGAACTGCCGCAGGTGGCTGAGCGACGAGTAGCCGGTGCCGAAGTCGTCGAGCGCGAAGCGGACGCCGAGCCGCCGCAGGCTCGTCAACGTCTCGATCGTCGCCGCCGGATCATGCATGGCACTGCTCTCGGTGATCTCGAGGATCAGCCGGTCGGGCGGCACGGACGTCCGCGCGAGGATTTCCTCGACGTCGCCAATCAGGTTCGGGCTCCGGAGCTCGCTCTGCGAGAGGTTCACGCTCACGCGCAGCTCATCGTGAAAGCGCTCGCGCTCCCGCCAAGACCGCAGCTGCTCGCAGGCGCGGCGCAGGATTGCGCGGCCGATCGGCGCCATCAGGCCCGTGTCCTCGGCGAGCGGGATGAAGGTCTCCGGCAGGACCAGGCCGCGCTCCGGATGCCGCCAGCGTGCGAGCGCCTCGAAAGCGACGACCCCGCCAGTGGCGAGCGCGACGATCGGCTGGTAATGGACGTCCAGCTCGTCGCGGTCGACGGCGCGCTCCAATGCGCTCGCCAGCTCCTGGCGCCGTCGGATCCGGACGTGCATCTCCGGCTCGTACCACGCGGAGCCGCCCTTGCCGTTCGTCTTCGCCGAGTACATCGCCACGTCCGCGTTCCGGAGGAGATCCTCCGCGTCGTCGGCGGGTCCGGCGTTGGCGATCCCGATGCTCGCATGGAGGGCCAGCTCCCGTCCCTCGACGACGAACGGCATGCGCAATGCGTCGAGGAGACGCGACGCGAGTATCTCCGCCCCCTCCCGGTCGGACCGCTCGAGGAGGATCGCGAACTCGTCGCCGCCGAGCCGCGCCGCGAGGTCGCCCGGGCGAAGCGACGCACGCACGCGCTCGGCGACCGCAACGAGGACGTAGTCGCCCGCGCTGTGGCCGAGAGTGTCATTGATCGTCTTGAAGTCGTCGAGATCGACGAACAGCACGACGGAGGCGCGGCCGCTCGAGAAGCTGCGGCTGAGCGCAGCACCCACCTGGTCGGCGAACAGCTGGCGGTTCGGCAGCCCGGTGAGACCGTCGTGGAACGCCTGGTGGCGGAGCTGTTCCTTGACGCGGTCGTTCTCGAGCAGCACGCCGGCGTGGCTCGCGAAGGTCTCGAAGAGCTTGCGATCGTCGCCGTTGAACGTCGCGACGTCGCCCGAGCGATCACCGACGAGCGCCATCCCGAAGACGCGATCCGCGCCGTGCAGCGCCGTCACGATCGCATCGCTCAAGCCGCGTCCGGCGAGGTATGCGTCGAGCGCGTGCGAACGGCGCCCGCGCGGCAGGAGCGCAGCCGACTCCTGCGCCGACACGGCCTGCAGCGCACCGAGGCTCGTCTCGTCGAGCTCGATCGGCTCCATGAGAATCTCGCCGTCGGACGCGATGACGCTCCTCAGCGCCCCCTTCTCCGCGGAGCGCGGGAACAGCACGATCTCCGCGACGTCGGCCGAGAGCATCGACCGAGCGGCCTCGAGCAGCTCGCGGACCGACGACCGGAACTCGGACGAGCCCTGCATCGCGCGCATCGACCGGTAGAGAAACTCCAGATGCTCGTGCCTCCGACGCTGGATCGTGTATGCCCTGAAGGCGAGCGCGGTGCCGGCGGCCGGGACGGCGAGCACCCACAGGGAGCGTGCGTCGAAGCGCGCGAGCTCGATCGCCGCCACCGCGAGGCTGCCGCTCGCGAGGCTCCCGCAGACGGCGACGCGGATCAGCGTCGCGAGCTCGCCGACCGTCGAGCGGGCGGCCGCGAGCCAGATGACGGCGCTGACGAGCAGAACGCCGGCGACGGCATAGACGACGGCGCCGACAGCCGCGCCGGCCCACCCGGCCGGTCCGTACGCGTCCCCGAGCGTGAGGAAGCCGTGGAAAACGAGCAGGGCGAGGGACGTCGCCACGGCGAACGACGCGAGGTTGAACGCGAGCTTCAGCGGACGCTGCCGCCGGACGACGAGCAGCGCGAGACCCGTCCCGAGCAGCATGGCGAGCAGCAGCTCGCCGGGCGGTGCGGCATAGAGACCGAGCACGAGCGCGAGCTCGCTGAGCGAGAGGCTGTGCGCTTCGCTCCGGAAGTGGACGTGGACCGGAAACGCCTCGGCCAGGAAGAAGGCGAGTGCGAGGCCCCACCAGGGGATGGCGAGCGCGTCCGGCGGCCCGAGACCGGCGAGGACGGCGTAGTAGAGGACGGCGGCAGCCGCGGCCGCGGCTGCGATCAGCCCCGGTACACGAAACCGGCGGCCGAGCGCTCGCCGGGGCACGGCGCTCGTCTCAGTCGCGCTCATGCGGCGCCACTAGCTCCAGCCCGCGTCGGCCCAGCTCTTGCCGGACCAGGAGCTTCCGGACCACGAGCTGCCTGACCAGCTGCTGCCCGACCAGCTGCTGCCGGACCAGGAGCTGCCCGACCAGGAGCTGCCCGACCAGGAGCTGCCCGACCAGGAGCTGCTCGACCAGCTGCTGCCTGACCAGGAGCTGCCTGACCAAGAGCTCCCGGACCAGGTGCTGCCGTTCCACACCCCGCCCGACCAGGAGCTGCCGCTCGCCTCGAGGTTCGCCATCGCGGCCGCGGTGAACGGCTGGCCGAAGATGTCCTTCTCGCCCGTGAGCACGACGCCGTCGCGCGTCAGGTGATCCTGCCCGCGCGCCTGCTCGAGCGAGCCGGTCCCGGTGGCCGGCGCGATCTTCTGCGTGGAGGACGACGGTGGCGTCCTCGTCAACATCGCGCCGAGGCGGATCTCGCCCGCACCCTGAGCCTGCGTGTCGAAGCTCGAGAGCTTGAGCGCGTTCGACGCGAAGAAGCGCTTGACGACGTCCGGCGTCATCGTGGGATACTTCTGGAGCACGAGGGCCGCAGCGCCCGAGACGATCGCGGCCGCCTGCGACGTCCCGCTGCCGCGGAAGTACCGGTCAGAGAGCAGCCCCTCCGGATGGTTCGCGTCGAGCCACGAGTTCGGCACGCGCAGACCCTCGAGGTGCGAGCCGGGCGCGACGAAGTCCGGGTTCTTGCAGCTGCCGCAGCCTGCAGAACTGGCCGAGTAGCTGCCGACGACGTCGTCGCTCATCGTCGCGGTGCCCATAGAGTCAGCGCCGCCGGCCGCGATGACGAACCCGTCGTAGGCTGGATCCGCGAGACCGGGTGCACTGTGGCCACGCTGGTAGCCGGTGTTGCCCGCGGCGGCCACGACGACGATGCCGTGCTTCCAGGCCTGCTCGAGCGCGTACGCGAGCGGGTCGATTCCCGCCGATTGGATTGAGTTCGTGCCGTACGAGAGGTTGAGGACGCGGATGTTCAGGCCGGGGTCGTGTGCGTGCTGGACGACCCAGTCGACCGCCGCGATGACCTGCGAAACGTCGGCGCCGCCGTCCGCCGTCGCGACCTTGAGGCTGACGATCCGCGCGTCCGGGGCGACGCCGACGTAGGTCGACGCCGGCGCGCCCCCGTACGGCGCGACCGCCGCGTCGTCGCGTCCCGCGATCAGGCCGGCCATGAACGTCCCGTGCCCGTAGGTGTCGAGGTTGGTGAGATTCGGCGCCTGCGACTCGAGCGAGAGGTCGGGACCGTAGAGGATCTTGCCCGGCGAGCTCAGGCCTTGGACCGGCGCCACGCCGGAGTCGATGACGGCGACGTCGATTCCGTTGCCGGTGTAGCCCGCGCTCCACCAGGCCTGCGCGCCGAGGTAGCTCGTCGTCGCCGCGGCCGAGTTCGGGTCGGTCGCAGGGTCGTACGCGCCTGCGCCCCAGCTCGCCCCGGCGAGCGCGCCCGCGAGCGCGAACACGACGGGCAGCGCGGCAAGCTTCGCGGTGAGGTGCCTTCGCGGCGACCGATGTGTCGTCGAACCGACCTTCAACTCATCTCCCTTCCACCCGACGGCGCGCGGGCCCAGTGGGAGCGTCATGCGCTCCGTCTCTCGAGTGGAACGTAGTCCTGTCGCCGCGAGACAACGTCCCCCGTACGAGTGATACAGCTCCGGTCTATCCGATCCGCTCGCGCAGGCGGACGGTCACCGTATCGCCGTCTTCCTTTCGGATCGCTCTGCGCAACTCTGCCTTGATCGGCAGCTTGTGCGTGCCGTCGCCCATGGCCATGAAAGAGCTCCGGAAGGGATGTCCGTCCACTGTGCCTCGAATCTTCACGAGACCGCGAGTGCCGAAGTATGCGGCAGAATCAGGCATCACCACGAAGGTCCAGCCGCCCTTGTTGGGACTCTTCTGCAGCGTCGCCGTGAATTGCTTCCTCAACACGGTCATGTGGCCTCCGTTCGAGCGACCGGGCTCGGGGTTCTCCGACTGAGACCGTCGCACGAAGGGGAACTCATCGCGCCGCGGCTCGTACCAGTAGGTGCGCACGCGTTTCGATGCGAAGTCGACCCAGCGGACGTACGACGTCGGCACGACGGGCGCCCGCGCGACGTGGAGCGGGTCGACCGCCGCGTCGGGGCTCTCGTCTGACGAACGCGTCACGATCGTGCGTTACTCCGAGCTCTTCACCAGCTCCTCGCGGTAGGCAAGCGCTACCGCCTGCGCGCGGCTGCGAACGTCGAGCTTCCGCATGATGTTCTCGATGTGGGTGCCCACGGTTCGCCGGCTGATGAAGAGGTGGCCGGCGATCTCTTCCTGCTCGAGGCCCTCCGCCAGGAGGCGGAGCACCTCGGTCTCGCGGGCGGTGAGCTTCAAAGCCACGCGCGGTGCGACCGGTGTCCTGCTTCGGACCAGACGCCTAGCGCGGGCCAGGAGCTCGCCCGGCGCGAACGGCTTCACCATGTAATGGTCGGCGCCGATGAGGATCCCAGCCACCTGATCGAACGGCTCTGTCCGCTCGCCTGAGACGAGGATGATCGGTAGGCCGTCCCCGAACTCCTCCCTCAGCTGGTGACAGACCTCGTAACCGGAGAGTCCGGGGAGGGTCACCTCGAGGATGACGAGGCGAGGGAGCTCACGCCGCGCAGCATCCATCACGTCGTTCCCGTTGTCGGCCTCCACGACGTCGTAGCCCGCTTTCTGGAGGACACCGGCGGCAAGCGACCGCGAGTGCACCTCGTGGTCGGCGATCAGAATCGTTCCCAGGCGCCTACCTTCGGCTGCCATAGCTTCACGCGCCGAGCTTCGTAAGGATCTCGTCGACGCGGTCGAGCACGCTCTTCGGAGTCTCGTGCGAGCGCTCCGCGATCTCTCCCGCCCCGAGTCCCTGCCGAAGAAGCCGGACGAGGTTGCGCTCGTCGCCCGTCAGGCCCACAGGCGCCGTCTCGTGCGTTCGCCGGATCAGCGCGCGCACGCGGGCCAACAGCTCGTCGGGGGCGAACGGCTTGACGAGGTAATCGTCGCCCCCGACCAGGAGTCCCGCCACCCGATCGTAGGTCTCGGTCCTCTCGCCGGAGACGAAGAGCACGTGCGGCCCGTCGTCGCCCGAGCGCAGCCTGTGGCAGACCTCGTGCCCGGAGATTCCGGGAAGACGAACATCCAGCACGACGAGCTCGGGCCGCTCTCGTCCGGCTAAGTCGAGCGCCTCCTCGCCCGTCGCCGCCTCGACTGTCCGGTAGCCCGACCGCTTCAGGATCGCCGCAATGAGCGCTCGGAAGAGAGCGTCGTCGTCGACGACGAGGATGGGACCCGCGGTTGCCACAGGTGAACCTCACGGCAGTCTCCCTCCGAATGCCGCTCGCTGCAACCTGCGTCTACGTCGAAACACGTAGAGCCAGGGGGAGGCGACGTACGTCTGGCGCGTGAGCGAAGTCCCGAAGTCGACCCCAGACTCGCCGGGCCGGGGCTCGGGTACACGGGTTGTAAGCCACAAGGCTATAACCCTCAACAGGGAAGGGGGCACGTCCGTGAAACGCCTCATCGCGTTGACCGCGTTGCTGGCTGCTGTGGCCGTCCCGACCGTGGCGTTCGGCGACCTGATCGGGGATGACCTCAAGGTTTCGGACCATGGCACCACGGCTCAGGTCGTCAGCGTGAGCGGAGGGCAAGCTGTGCAGCTCAACTACTTCTACTCCGGCCTGGGCAGCCAGACCGCCACCATCACGGTCAGCGCCCCGTTCACGTGCACCAACAACGGCGGGAACCAGCCGCCCGGCCAGATCAGCGGATCGTCCGGGCCGATCACGCCGGACCACGGGAACGTTTCGGGCACCATCACCACGGCCGCGGCGAGCTGCCCGGATCACATGGCCCCGCTCATCGGGCCAACCGTGACGGTCGTCGTCACCAAGGCGGACGGCACGTCCACGGTCTTCACCTACACGGTCTAGCCGGCGGCGCGTGAACCACCCAGGAGAGTGAGTCGGCACCCAGACCCCGAGTCGCGCGGAGGAGTCCTCGCGACCGGGGTCTGGGTGCGAGTCGGGAGTCGAGCGGAGGGGACGATGAGTCGCAAATTCAGCCGGTGCAAACTGTGGTCTTTCGTCACGGTCGCGGTGCTCGCAGCGGTGCTTCTGCCGGTCGGGCTGACGAAGACGGCGACCGCGGAGACGGGCGACATCAGGACGGTCCTGTACGAGGGCCTGCCGATCGACGAGTTTCTCTCCGACGGCGGGATGGCGGCGCTCTTTGGGCCGGACACGTCTTCGCAGAGCTATCTGGAGGGCAGGCACGGCAACGGCCGCTACGCCGACTCCTTCGTCAACGATC
>VAWW01000105.1 GCA_005884575.1 Actinomycetota bacterium | reverse complement strand
GTCGCAGATGATGATGCGCAGTTACGAAGGATTCCTGAAGTAGTGATCGCGCGTTCCTGGGGCGGCGCTGGCGGTGCGAGCGCCGGAGAGATAGTGCGGGTAGCACGGCCTCGTACGCGATCGTGCCGCCAGCGCCGTCAGCTGCCGGCGGAGCCGGGCTTCGCCCGGCTGGAGCCGGCAGCGGCCAGGGGCGCGCGATGAACGTTTTGTTGCTCGGTCCGCAGGGGGCCGGGAAAGGGACGCAGGCGGCACGGATCGCCCGGGAGTACGAGATCCCGCACATCGCGACCGGCGACATGTTCCGCGCCGCGATCGCTAGCGATTCCGAGCTGGGCCGCCAGGTCGTGCCGTACCTCGCCGAGGGCCGCCTGGTACCCGACGAGCTCACGGTGTCGCTGATCCGCGAACGGCTCGGCCAGGACGACGCCCGGGACGGCTTCGTCCTCGACGGCTTTCCGCGCAACCTCACCCAGGCCGAGGCGCTCGACGAGATGCTCGCCGAGATAGGACGCGGGCTCTCGGTCGTCCTCGCGCTCCAGGTGCCCGACGCGGTCGCGCGGGAGCGGATGCTCGCCCGCGGCCGCGACGACGACACGCCCGAGGTCATCGACCGGCGGCTCGTCGACTACCACGAGCAGACGAAGCCCCTGCTCGAGCACTACCGCACGCGCGGCTCGTTCGTGCCGATCCACGGCGACCGTCCGGAGAACGAGGTCTTCGCGGAGATCCAGGAAGCCCTCGAGCGAGCGGCGGTCGCGTGATCATTCGCAAGTCGCAGCAGGAGATCGAGCAGATGGCGCGCGCCGGCGAGGTCGTCGCGGAGACGCTCGAGGTGCTGCGCGAATACGTGAAGCCGGGCGTCACGACGGCCGGCCTCGACCGGATCGCCGACGAGTTCATTCGCTCGCGCGGCGGCATCCCGACCTTCAAGGGGTACCGCGGCTACCCGGCCTCGATCTGCGCGTCCCCGAACGCGATGGTCGTCCACGGCATTCCCGGCCCGTACGCGCTGGAAGAGGGGGACGTGCTCTCGGTGGACGTCGGCGTCACGCTCGACGGCTTCGTCGGCGACTCCGCCTGGACGTATCCGGTCGGCGACATCTCGCCGAAGGCCGAGCGGCTGCTCGAGGTCTGCGAGACGTCCCTGTACGCCGGGATCGAGCAGGCCCGGGTCGGGAACCGGCTCTCGGACATCTCGCACGCGATCCAGGCCGTCACCGAGGAGGCCGGGTTCTCCGTGATCCGGGCGCTCGTAGGCCATGGGGTCGGGCGCTCGATGCACGAGGACCCGCAGATCCCGAACTACGGCCCTCCCGGCCGCGGGCCGCTGCTCCAGGAGGGGATGACCCTCGCGATCGAGCCGATGATCACCGCCGGCGCCGCGGACGTCGTCCTCCATGACGACGACTGGTCGATCTCGTCCTCCGACGAGTCCCTGGCGGCCCATTTCGAGCACACCGTCGCGATCACCGCCAACGGGCCCCGGATCCTGACGAAGGCTGCAGCCCCTTTGCTACGATGAACGCCTTCCGCGCCGCGGGCTTTGCCCTGCGCGGACATCTGTCTGAGAGAGAAGGTAGAGAGCGTGAAAGTACGTCCGTCCGTCAAGCCGATGTGCGAGCGGTGCCGCGTGATCAAGCGGCACGGGACCACCATGGTCATTTGCTCGAACCCGCGCCACAAGCAGAGGCAGGGGTAGACGAGTGGCCCGCATCGCAGGGGTGAACCTGCCGAACCAAAAGCGCCTGGAGATCGGGCTGACCTACATCTACGGGATCGGCCAGCCGACGGCGCGCAAGATCGCGACCGAGCTCGGCATGAGCCCCGACACGAAGGTCAAGGACCTGAGCGAGGAAGAGGTCACCAAGCTCCGCAACTACATCGACGGCAACGTCCAGGTCGAGGGCGACCTGCGCCGTGAGCGCACGAACGCGATCAAGCGCCTCTCCGAGATCGGCGCCTACCGCGGGATGCGCCACCGCCGCGGGCTCCCCGTCAACGGCCAGCGGACGAAGACCAACGCACGCACGCGGAAGGGCCCGAAGAAGACCGTCGGCCGCGGGAAGAAGGCGAAGTGATCGGAGACGCCCCCACCCGCGTCCCGCGCACTCTGCGGGGCGCTGCAAAGCTGCGCGGTGCCGCGTCCTCAGTCCCGCCCGTAGCCTCCGGCTACGAACGCTCTGCCGCGCGAAGCGCGGCCCATTGCATCGCTTGCTTTTCGCGGCCGCAGAGCACGCGTGCCACGGGAGGTGACGTCTGATGGCCCCTCCCCGTCGTCAAGCCGCGCAACGCGGCCGCACGCGCCGCAAGGCCAAGAAGAACATCGCCATCGGCCAGGCGCACATCAAGACGTCGTTCAACAACACGATCGTCGCCCTCACCGACAAGGAGGGCAACGTGATCGCGTGGGAGTCCGCCGGCTCAGCCGGCTTCAAGGGCTCGCGCAAGTCGACGCCGTTCGCCGCCCAGGTCACCGCCGACGCGTGCGCGCGAAAGGGCATGGACCACGGTCTCCAGAAGGTCGAGGTCTTCGTCAAGGGCCCAGGGTCGGGCCGCGAGACGGCGATCCGCTCGCTCCAGGCCGCCGGCCTCGAGATCCTCGGCGTCAAGGACGTGACGCCGCAGGCCCACAACGGCGTTCGCCCGCGCAAGCGGAGGCGCGTTTAGTGGGCCTCCCGGCAACAGTTAGGGCGCCTCTGGCGCGCGATCCGCGGCGCATTGCCGCGTCCTCGGCCGCGCCCAGGCTTATGAGCCTGAACGCGGCCTGCGTCCTTGCACTGCTTGCGTCTCGCACGCCAGAGACGCGAAACCGTCACCGGGAGACCCACTAATGGCCCGCGATCTCGGACCAAAGTGCCGGCTCTGCCGGCGGGAGGGCATGAAGCTCTTCCTGAAGGGCGAGCGCTGCCTGACGGAGAAGTGCGCGATCGAGCGCCGCTCGTACCCGCCGGGCGAGCACGGCCGCGGCCGCATCAAGCAGAGCGAGTACCTGCTGCAGCTGCGCGAGAAGCAGAAGGCCCGCCGGTACTACGGGCTGCTCGAGAAGCAGTTCCGGACGTACTACGAGAAGGCGGCGAAGCGGACCGGGATCACGGGTGACAACCTGCTGCGGTCGCTCGAGCTCCGGCTCGACAACGTCATCTACCGGCTCGGCTTCGCGGCGTCGCGTGCGCAGGCGCGCCAGCTCGTCCGCCACGGCCACTTCCAGATCAACGGCCGGCGCGTGAACATCCCGAGCTACCAGGTCAAGCCCGACGAGATCATCACCGTCGCGTCGAACTCGTCCGCGCAGCAGACCATCCGCGACGCTACGGATCTCGTGTCCTCGGTGGCGCCGTGGCTCCAGGCCGACCACGACGGACTGACCGGAAAAGTTCTGAAGCAGCCCGAGCGGGCGGAGATCGACACGCCCGTGCAGGAGCAGCTCATCGTCGAGCTCTACTCCAAGTAATAAGGAAGGGATTTCTTTGGCAACTCGCATGACTGAATTCCAGATTCCGAAGATCGTCCACGAGGAAGTGGACGAGCATCGCGGGATCTTCGTGATCGAGCCGCTCGACCGCGGCTTCGGCTACACGTTCGGCAACTCGCTGCGCCGGGTGCTGCTCTCGTCGCTCGAGGGCGCCGCCGTCACCTCGGTGAAGATCGAGGGGATCGCGCACGAGTTCACGACGCTCCAGGGCGTGCGCGAGGACGTGACCGACATCATCCTCAACCTGAAGAACCTGATCTGCCGGCTCCACGGCGAGTCCCCGGAGATCGAGGTCCACGTCGCGAAGAAGGGCGCGGGCCCGGTCGCGGCGAAGGACATCCAGGCCCCGGCCGAGCTCGAGATCCTCAACCCGGAGCTCGAGATCGCGAACCTCTCCGACAAGGGCAAGCTCGAGCTGACGCTGACGATCGGCCGTGGGCGCGGCTACGTCCCCGCCGAGCTGAACCGCGGGCCCGAGCACACGATCGGCGTGATCCCGGTCGACTCGATCTTCTCGCCGATCCGCCGCGTCTCGTACGACGTCGAGGCGGCGCGTGTCGGGCAGCGGACGGACTACGACAAGCTGACGCTCGACATCACGAGCGACGGCTCGATCGATCCGCGCGAGGCGATTGGCCAGGCGGCCGAGATCCTGATCCGCCAGCTCGCGATCTTCACGGACATCGAGAAGATCGAGGGCTTCGGCGAGGCAGCCGCGGCCGCCGATGGAGCTCCCGCCGAGGCGTCGCTGGCTCACGGGATGGAGAACTTCCCGATCGAGGAGCTGGAGCTCGGCGTCCGCTCGTACAACTGCCTGAAGCGTGTCGGCATCGAGACGATCGGCGACCTCGTGATGAAGACCTAGAACGAGCTGGCCGCGATCCCGAACTTCGGCAAGAAGTCGATCGAGGAGGTCAAGGAGACCCTGCAGGCGCACGGGCTCAACCTCCGCGGCGACAACGGTGGCGGCGCCGGGAGCCTCGAAGGCTGATGCGCCACCAGCGCGCCGGAAAGAAGCTCGGCCGCGACTCCGCGCACCGCAAGGCGCTGTACGCGAATCTCGCCTGCTCGCTGATCGAGCACGGCCGGATCAAGACGACGGAGGCGAAGGCGAAGGCGGTCAAGCCGTTCGCCGAGCAGATGATCACGCTCGGCAAGCGCGGCGATCTCCACGCACGGCGGCAGGCGCTCGCGCACCTGCGCTCGCAGGAGATTGTCCACCGCCTCTTCGCCGACGTCGGCCCCCGCTTCGCGGAGCGGCCGGGCGGCTATTCGAGGATCGTCAAGCTGGGGCCCCGCCCAGGGGACGCGGCTGACATGGTCTACCTCGAGCTCGTCGACTT
>VAWW01000080.1 GCA_005884575.1 Actinomycetota bacterium | reverse complement strand
CGCCCATCAGCACCGCGGCGAACTCGAGCAGCTTCTTCTGGCCGTAGGAGAGGTTGCCGGCGCGCTCGTGGGCGAGCCGCGCGATCCCGAACTCCTCGAGGAGCTCGAGCGCGCGCGACCACTCGTGCGCGCGCACCGCGCGGCGCAGCGCGACGCGCCACGGCTGCTGGAGCGCCGCGACGAGGTTCTGGACGAGTGTCAGGTCGGCGAAGATCCGCGCCTGCTGGAACGTCCGGGTCAGCCCGCGGCGCGCCAGGCGCACCGGGTCCGGCCGCCGCACGGTCGTTCCGGCGAAACTGACCGTGCCGGCGTCCGCTCGCGCGTAGCCGGTGATCAGGTTGAACGCGGTCGTCTTGCCCGAGCCGTTCGGGCCGACGAGCGCTGTCACGGAGCCCTCGGGAACCGTGAAGGAGCAGGCGTCGACGGCGGTCACGCCGCCGAAGCGCTTCGTCAGTCCCTTAACTTCGAGGAGAGCGCTCATGCGTGCGCCTCCTCGCGGACGATCGGACCACGCCGCGTCCGCTGCCGCTCCCGGACCCGATCGATCCAGTCGCGCAGCGACGGCACGATCCCGCGCGGCAGGACGAGCAGCACGACCATGAACACGGCTGCGTAGCCGACGAGGTAGAGCTGACTCGCGCCGAGGCGCGTCAGCATGTACTGCTGTACAGGCACGAGGAGGAAGGCGCCGATCGCGGGCCCCCAGAGCGTGCCGCGCCCGCCGAGGAAGGTCATCAGCACCGCGCCGATCATCACCAGCGGATCGACCGCCGATTCCGGATAGATGAACGTCAGGTAGTACGCCCAGACGCCGCCCACCATCGCGCTGACTGCGACGCTGAGCCACCAGGCGATCAGCTTCGCGGTCGTGACGCGGATCCCGAGTCCGCGCGCCTTCTCCTCGTCCTCCCGGATCGCGAGCAGCATCAGGCCGAGCTTGCTGCGCAGGACGAGCCAGCACGCGCCGAGCCCGAGCAGGAGCAGCGCGAACATTGCCAGGTAGAACGGCCGGTCGTAGTCGGCGATGTCGAAGCTCGGCGTCGGGAGCATCAGTCCGCTCGAACCGTGCGTGATCGAGTGCAGGTTGAACGCGAGCTGCTGCGTGACGAAGAGCAGCGTCAGCGTCACGATCGCGAACGTCATGTGCCGCGTGCGCAGGGCGATCCAGGCGACGGGCAGCGACGCGAGCGCGACGCCGGCGCCGACGAGTGGGAGGGCGTAGAACGGGTTGTAGCCGGAGCCGATCCCGACGTGCGCGAACGTGATCCCGAGCGTGTATGCGCCGAGCCCGAAGAAGGCGGCCTGCCCGAGCGAGATGTACCCGCTGTAGCCGGAGAACAGGTTCCACGCGGTCGCGAGCGCCGCGTACATCAGCGTCAGGACGCCGATGTTCACGATCCACGCGGCGTGAACCACGAACGGGAACGCGATCCCGGCCGCGGCGAAGGCCCCGCCGCGCAGTACGCCCACCGCCGCCGAGCGGCTCACAGCGTCCGCTCCCGCAGGCCGAAGATTCCCTGCGGACGGACGAGCAGGAAGGTGATCAGGACGACGAAGAAGGAGAAGGACGCCCAGATCGGCGAGATCTCGACGGCGACGATCGCCTCGATCACGCCCATCGCAAGCGCGGCGACCACGGCTCCGCCGAGGCTGCCGAGCCCGCCGAGGACGACGATCGAGAGCAGCCGCGAGATCAGGTCGTAGTGGCTCCCGGGATTGAACGGATAGATGACGCCGTACACCGCGCCCGCCGCGGCGGCCATCGAAACCCCGAGCCCGAAGCTGAGCGTTTGCACGCGGTTCGCGTCGACTCCGAGCAGCGTCGCGGCCGTGGGGTTCTGGACCGTCGCCCGGACGGCGCGTCCGAACCGGGTACGGGTGAGCAGCAGCGAGAGGAGGATGAGCAGCACCGCCGACGTGCCGAACGCGAGCACGCGCACGAAGCCGACGTTGTAGCCGAGCACGTCCCACGAGCGGTCCGCGTAGGACGGAAGCGTGGAGCGGAACGTCGTCTTGAAGAAGACGCTCAGCACGCCCTCGATTCCGAGTGCGAGCGCCCACGTCACGAGCAGGGAGAGCTCCGACGCGTCGGGCCCGCGCAACGACCGCACGAACACGAGCTGCACGGCGACTCCGAGCACGAACATCGCAGGCGCCACGACGAGGATCGACAGGAACGGGTCGATCCCGAGGTGCGAGAAGAGCCAGTAGCTCAGGTACGCCGCGAGGATGACGAGCGCACCCTGCGCGACGTTGATCACCTTCATGATCCCGAAGACGAGTGTCAGCCCGCTCGCCATCAGCGCATAGACGCCGCCGATGAGGACGCCGAGGATGATCGCCTGCACGATCTGGTGCACGTCGTCTGCTTCGCCCTATCCGCCCCAGGCGGGCTTCGGCACGACCGGCTTGTGGAGCGCGACGTTCGACGGATAGACGGGGTAGAGCTTCCCGTTGATCCACTCCACGAGCAGATCGCTGCCCTGCGGCTCGCCGATCGAGTTCCACCGGAGGACCCCCTCGACGGTCGGCCAGCTGCCGGTGTGGAGGGTCGCGATCACCTTCTTGTTGTCGACCGAGTGGGTCTTCGCGGCGACGTCCTGGACGACCTGTCCGGCCGCGTACGCCTCGGCCGACGTCGGGTCGATCGCGCCGGCCCCGTACGCCTTGTGGTACGCGGCGACGAACGCCGCGTTGCCGGGCGACTTCGCCTCGGGGAACCAGTCGCCGGTGGCGAAGATGCCGTTCACGTTCTTCGCGCCGACCTTGCTCGGGAACTCCGCGGGGTCGTTCGGCCCGTTCGTGAGGAAGACGAACTTCGGGCTGAACTTCTGTTGCACCATCGCCTTGACCTGCGCGAAGGCGTCGTTGTTCTGCGTTCCGCCGATGACGGCATCCGGGTGGCCCGCGGCGACCTTCTGGATGATCGGGCCCATGTCGGTCGTCTCCGACGGATAGATCGTCTTGTACGTGGTCTTCACGCCCGCCTTCTCGAGGAGGCTGCGGACGCGGTCGGCGATCGGCGACGCGAACGGGTCGTCGAGGGACGGGTAGGCGGCGGTCTTGGGCCGCTGCGACTTCGGCAGCGAAAGCAGGAACTTCGCGAACACGTCGGCGCTCTGGAGCACCGGCGCCGGCTGCGTGAAGAACACGTTGTGGAGCTTCTCCTTGAAGACGGCGGGGCCGCCGCCGGCCGGCTCGATGAACGCGTAGCCGTAGCGGTTTGCGACCGCGGCCGAAGGCGCCGAGAGCAGGGTCGAGAACGGCCCGAAGACGAGATCGACCTTGTCCTTGGTGATGAAGTTCTGGTAGTTGGTCGCCGCCTGCGTCGGGCTGCTGGTGTCGTCCTGGACGATCAGCTGCACCTTGCGGCCGAGCACGCCGCCCTTCGCGTTGACGACGTTCGCCCAGAGCTTGTAGCCGCGCTGCGCGGCCTTGCCCGAGTCCGAGAAGTCGCCGGAGAGCGAGAGCGAGATGCCGATCTTGAGCGGGCCGGCCTTTGTCGCGGCGCTTCCGCTCACGGTCAGGGCGGCTGCGAGAAGTGCTCCGCCGCCGGCGAGAGCGGCGAGACGAACGACGTTTCTGGTCACGATCGAGCCTCCGTTCACCCATCGTGCGTCGTCAGACCATCAGACAGCGGCGAATTGAAGCACGTTGCGCCGATCGACGCAAGGGCGCCTAGATCCGGCTCCCACGCGGCGTTCTTGCGTTTCTCGACGCGACCACGTAATCTGCCGACTCGTCTGCTTGTCCGACAAGGGGAACGATGGCCGGCACGAACTACCAGCCGCTCGACCGGCGCAAGGTCTACGAGCAGATCGCCGGGCAGCTGCTCGACCAGATCGGCACGCGGCGCCTGAAGCCGGGGGACGTCCTGCCGCCGGAGCGCGAGCTGACCGAGAGCTTCGGGGTCGGCCGCTCCTCGATCCGCGAGGCGCTGCGCATGCTCGAGTCGCAGGGCGTCATCGCGGCGGCGACGGGCGGCGCATTCGTCGTGGCCGAGCCGGCGAACCCGCTCAACAGCTCGCTGCGGCTCCTGTTCTCGCTCGACGAGCGCGCCGGGATGCACGACCTGTACGAGCTGCGGCGCATCCTCGAGTGCGAGGCGGCCTTCCTTGCGGCCGAGCGGCGCGCGGACGAGCATCTGGAAGCGATGGACACGGCCGTTGCGGAGATGGAGGCCGCGCTCGCCGACGGACGGGGCGGGGAGCGGTTCATCGACGCCGACCTGCGCTTCCACCTGGCTATTTCCGAGGCGACGGGGAACCGGCTCGTCCTGCACAGCATGCAGGCGGTGCGCGACGTCGTCCGCCGCGCGCTCCTGACCGTCGTCCTCATCCCGCGCAGCCCCGAGAGCGCGGTCGTCGAGCATCGTGCGATCCGCGCGGCGATCGCCGATCGCGATGCGGACCGCGCGCGGCAGGAGATGCGGGCCCACCTCGTCCGCGTCGAGCGGGACGTCGAGCAGGGAGTCGGCAGTGGCTGAGCTCGGCTACGTCGGCCTGGGCGTGATGGGCAGCGCGATCGTGCGCCGTCTGCTCGCCGCCGGCCACGCGGTGACGGTGTGGAACCGGACGCGCGAAAAGGCGGAGCCGCTCCTCGAGACCGGCGCGCAGTGGGCCGGCAGCCCGCGCGAGGTCGCCGCGCGCAGCGAGATCGTCTTCACGATGGTCACGAACACGGCCGCCGTGCAGGCGGTCACCGAGGGACCCGACGGGATCCTCGCCGGGCTCGAGCGCGGGAAGATCTACGTCGACATGAGCACCGCGAGCCCTGCGAACACGCGCGAGCTGGCGGAGAAGGTCGCGGCCGTCGGCGCGCAGATGCTCGACGCACCGGTGTCCGGCACATCGATCACGGTCGAGCAGGGGAAGGTCTCGATCATGGTCGGCGGCGACGAGGACGCCTTCGAGCGCGCGAAGCCGGTGCTCGAGGCGATCGGCCCGAAGGTCTTCCACCTCGGCCCGACCGGGACCGCGGTGACGATGAAGATCGCGATCAATCTCTCGCTCGCGGTCCAGATGCTCGCGTTCAGCGAGGGCGTGCTGCTCGCCGAGAAGACCGGCATCTCGCGTGAACGGGCGGTCGAGGTGATGCTTGCGTCGGTCATCGCCTCGCCGATGGTCGCCTACCGCGGCCCGCTCGTGCTCGGCCATCCGGACGAGGTCTGGTTCGACTGCCACATGATGCAGAAGGACATGAACCTCGCCCTCGAGCTCGGCCGCGAGCTCGAGGTCCCGCTGCCGACGACGGCGGTCACGAACGAGTTCCTCACGGCGGCGAACGGGATGGGCATCGGCGAGAAGGACTTCGCCGTGCTCTTCGACGTGCTCGCGGCCATGGCCGGCGTCGAGACGGAGGTGCACGCGTGAGCGTCGCTCGCCTTCGGCTCGCTCCCGTGGGGGAAACCATGTCTCCCCCACGAACCCCCTTCTTCGAAGGCGCGCCGGGGGAACCTCCCGGTTCCCCCGGCAGTGAATCCCCTCCCCCGCTCACGGGGCGGGTCGCCCCGTGAGCCTGACCGCCTCGCGCACCGAGCTCGGCGCCGATCTCGCACTCGAGATGTACCGCCGGATGACGCTGATCCGGCTCTTCGAGGAGCAGGCGAACGAGCTCTACCGCAGCGCGAAGATGCCCGGCCTGACGCATCTCTACATCGGTGAGGAGGCGATCGCCGTCGGCGTGTGCTCGGCGCTGCGGCGCGAGGACTGGATCACGTCGACGCACCGCGGCCACGGGCACTGCCTCGCGAAGGGAGCCGAGGTCGGCCGGATGTTCGCCGAGCTGCTCGGCAAGGAGGCCGGCTACTGCCGCGGCAAGGGCGGCTCGATGCACATCGCCGACCACGAGAACGGGAACCTCGGCGCGAACGCGATCGTCGGCGGCTCGACGGGGATCGCGACCGGAGCCGCGTTCTCCGCGAAGCGGCGCGGCACCGACCAGGTCGCCGTCTGCTTCTTCGGCGAGGGCGCGCTCGGCCAGGGGCTGCTCTACGAGGTGATGAACATCGCGTCCCTGTGGACGCTGCCCGTGATCTACGTCTGCGAGAACAACCAGTACAACGAGTACACGCACTACCTCGAGGCGACTGCCGGCGAGATCCTCGCTCGGCCGCGCGCGTTCGGCATCGAGGCGCGCGAGGTCGACGGGCAGGACGTGCGCGCCGTCTACGGGCAGACGGCCGAGCTCGTCGAGCGGGCGCGCGGCGGCGGCGGGCCCGCGTTCCTGCTCTGCAACACGTACCGCTATCACGGGCACCACGTCGGCGACGTCGACCGCGCGTACTACCGGACGAAGGAGGAGGAGGATCTCTGGCGGAGCGAGCGCGACCCGCTCGCACTCCACGGCACCTGGCTCGAGGAGCAGAGGCTGGCGACGCCGGAGACTCTGAAGAACACCGAGCTCGAGGCGCGCGCCGAGATCGGGGCCGGTCTCGCGTTCGCGCTCGAGGCGCCGTTCCCCGATCCGAGCGAGGTCACCGAGGACGTCTATGCCTGAGCTGACGTTCGCCCAGGCCGTGAACCAGGCGCTCGCGGAGGAGCTGCGGCGCGACGACACGGTGTTCGTGATCGGCGAGGACGTCGCCGAGGCCGGGACGCCGTTCAAGGTGCTAGCCGGGCTCGTCGACGAGTTCGGACCCGAGCGCGTCCTCGACTCACCGATCTCCGAGCCGGGCATCACCGGCCTCGGCGTCGGCGCCGCGGTCACCGGAATGCGGCCGGTCGTGGACATCATGTTCGGCGACTTCCTGACACTTGTCATGGACCAGCTCGCGAACCAGGCGGCGAAGACGCACTACATGTCGGGCGGCAAGCTGAAGGTTCCGCTGACGCTGCGCACGACGATGGGCGCGACGCGCCGCTCGGCGGCGCAGCACAGCCAGAGCCTGCACGCATGGGTCGCGCACGTCCCGGGGCTCAAGGTCGTGCTGCCGTCGACACCGGCCGACGCGAAGGGCCTGCTGAAGACCGCGATCCGCGACGACAACCCGGTCGTCTTCATCGAGGACAAGATGGACTACGCCGTCAAGGGCGAGGTTCCCGACGGCGAGTACACGATCCCGTTCGGCGTCGCCGACGTGAAGCGCGAGGGCGAGGACGTGACGATCGTCGCCACGAGCTCGATGGTGCGCGTCGCGCTCGCCGCCGCCGAGCAGCTCGAGACGGAAGGCATCTCGGCCGAGGTGATCGACCCGCGCACGCTCGTGCCGCTCGACCGGGACGCACTCATCGCGAGCGCCGAGAAGACCGGTCGCGCGATCGTCGTCGACGAGGGCCACCAGAGCTACGGCGCCTCCGCCGAGCTCGCCGCCGTGATCGCCGAGCGCGCGTTCTACAGCCTCGACGCCCCGGTGCGGCGGCTCGGTGCGATGGACGTCCCCGTCCCGTTCTCGCCGCCGCTCGAGGACGAGACCGTCCCGACCCCTGAGACCGTGGCCGCCGCGGCGCGTCAGCTCTGCGGCCGCACCTGAGAGGAGAGCGATGGGAATCCGCAGCTACGGCGTGATGGGGGTCGACTGGGAGGAGCGGGTCAACTTCGACCGTCTGCGCACGGAGCGGCTCGCGCGGGCGAAGGCCGGCCTCGAGCGCTCCGAGCTCGGCGCTCTGCTCTGCTTCGACATGAGCAACATCCGCTACATCACGGCCACGCACATCGGCATGTGGGCCGTAGACAAGTACGTTCGTTTCTGCCTGCTTCCGCAGGGTGACGAGCCGATCATGTGGGACTTCGGCTCGGCCGCCCGGCACCACAAGCTCTACAACCCGTGGCTCGGCGAGGACCGCTCGCGCGCCGGGATCTCGACGCTCCGCGGCTCCGTCGTCGGCCGCGCGGAGGCGGTCGCCGAGAAGATCCGCGTCGAGCTCGACCAGCTCGGCTTGCTCGGCGAGCCGCTCGGCGTCGACATCGTCGAGCTGCCGGTGCTGCGCGCGCTCGAGGCGGCGGGGATCACCGTCGTTGACGGACAGGCGCTGATGCAGGACATCCGGATCGTCAAGACCGAGGACGAGATCACGCTGCTGAACACCGCGTGCGCGATGGTCGACGCTGCGTACGAGGATCTGTTCCGCAAGCTGCGCCCCGGCTTCCGCGAGAACGACTGCGTCGCGCTCGTCAGCAAGCGGCTGTTCGAGCTCGGCTCCGAGCACATCGAGGGCGTCAACGCGATCTCCGGCGAGCGCTGCAGCCCACACCCGCACGTCTTCACCGACCGGATGCTGCGGCCGGGCGACCCGGCGTACTTCGACATCCTCCACGCCTACAACGGCTACCGCACGTGCTACTACCGCACGTTCGCGGTCGGCAGCGCGTCGCGCGGGCTCGTCGACGCATACAAGCGCTGCCGCGACATCCTCGACCACGCGATCTCGCTGATTCGCCCCGGTGTGTCGACAGCCGACGTCGTCGCAGTGTGGCCGAAGGCGCAGGAGTTCGGCTTCCCGGACGAGGAGGCGGCGTTCGCGCTCCAGTACGGGCACGGCGTCGGCCTCTCGAGCTGGGAGAAGCCGATCTTCAGCCGCCTCGTCTCCTTCGACTACCCGGAGACCATCGAGGAGGGGATGGTCTTCGCGCTCGAGACGTTCTGGCCCGCCGCCGACGGCTGGCAGGCGGCGCGGATCGAGGAGCAGCTCGTCGTCACGGCCGACGGCTGCGAGGTGATCACGCGCTTCCCGGCCGAGGAGCTGCTCGTCGCGGGGGTCAAGCACTACACCGTCGGCGGTGAGCTGCCGGGCATCCGCGAGACGCAGTCCAATCTGAACAACCCGTCGCTACTCGACGCCGTCGTCGAGTCGGCGCAGTTCGAGGGCTCGCACGCGGATTAATGCCGACCGAGGTGATCATGCCCGCGCTCGGCATGGCCCAGGAGACCGGGAAGGTCGTGCGCTGGCTGCGGAACGAGGGGGACCAGGTCGTCAAAGGCGAGGCGCTGCTCGAGATCGAGACCGACAAGGTGACGGTCGAGATCGAGGCTCCGGCGGACGGCACGCTCGCCGGCGTGCGCGTGCCCGAGGGCGCCGAGGTTCCGGTCGGGACGCCCGTCGCGGTCGTGCTTGCCGCGGGCGAGACGGCCGCTCCGGTCGCCGATCCGGAGCCGCGCGTCGTCCGCGAGGTCGAGGCGGTCGCGGCGGCGCCCGCCGGACCCGCGCCGCGCTCCCGGCGCCGCCTTGCCTCGCCGAAGGCCCGGCGCATCGCGCAGGAACTCGGTGTCGAGCTCGACGCGCTGACGGGCAGCGGTCCGAACGGCGCGGTCGTCGCCGCGGACGTGGAGGCGGCGACGCCGGCGGCGGACGGGGGCGCATTCGAGGTCGGCTCGGTCTGGCGCGTGATGGCCGAGCGGACGGCGCGCTCCTGGCAAGAGGTGCCGCAGTTCGTGCTCCGGCGCGACGTCGACGCGTCGCGGCTCGAGAGCTGGCGCGGGTCGGTGCGGCGGCATCCCGGCAACGAGAAGGTGAGCCACACCGACCTGCTCGTCAAGCTCTGCGCCGAGGCGCTGCGGCGGCACCCGCGCGTCAACGCGTCGTGGCGGGACGGCGCGATCGCCGCTGGCGCCACGATCAACATCGGCATCGCGGTCGCGACCGAGGACGGACTCGTCGTCCCGGTCGTCCACGCCGCCGACACGCTCTCGCTCGGCGCGATCTCCGCTCGCCGCCGCGAGATCGCCGAGGCGGCGCGCGCCGGGCGGTTGCGGGCTGAGGACGTCCAGGGCGGGACCTTCACGATCTCCAATCTCGGCATGTACGGCGTCGACGCGTTCCAGGCGATCGTCAATGCGCCGCAGGCCGCGATCCTCGCCGTCGGCAGGATCCTCGAGCGGCCGGTGTCGCTGAACGGCGAGGTCGTATCGCGGCCGATGCTGACCCTGTCCCTGTCCCTCGACCACCGCGTCGTCGACGGCGCACGCGGCGCGGAGTTCCTCGACACGCTCGCCGGGCTCGTCGAGGAGCCCGCGGGCCTCGTCACGTAATGGGCTGTCCACCAAGGAGGGAGATGTTGATGCGCAGGCTTCGCTGGGGTCTGCTCCTGGCGCTCGCGGCAGGCATGCTCGTTGCCGCGGGCCAGGTGTCGGCTCGTACGGGTGCCGTGGCCTCGGCCAGGGCAGACACGATCAAGATCGGAATCTCGCTTCCGATCACCGGGCGCTTCTCGGAGCCTGGCACCGCCGCTCAACGCGGCTACCAGATCTGGCAGCAGCTCGTGAACAAGCGTGGCGGTCTGCTCGGGAAGCAGGTCGAGCTCGTGATGCGCGACGACCAGAGCGACCAGAACACGATCGTCTCCGACTACAACCGCCTAATCACCGAGGACAAGGTCGATCTGCTGCTCGGAACGTTCTCCTCGCTGCTCAACCTGCCGGCGTCGGCCGTCGCAGAGAAGTACAAGATGGTCTACGTGGAGCCGGCCGGCGGCTCGCCCGCGATGTTCTCGCGCGGGTTCAAGTACCTGTTCTTCGCACAGCAGGCGACCGCACCGCATCAGGGCGACCTCTTCGCCAAATGGGTGAAGAGCCTGCCGCCGGCGCAGCGACCCGCGAGCGCCGCGTATCCGTCGCAGGACGACCCGTTCACGAAGCCCGTCATCGCTGGCATCCAGGCCAAGCTCGAGGCGGCCGGGATCAAGACCGCCTACTCCAAGATCTATCCACCGGAGACGACCGACTTCGACTCGATCGCCTCGGCGATCAAGTCGTCCGGAGCCGAGATGGTGGTCGAGGGCGCCGTCTTCGACGATGGCGTGGGGCTGATCCGCTCGTTCCAGAAGCTCGGCTACAGCCCGAAGGTCCTGTTCGAGACCTCGGCGCCCTCGGAGTCGGTGCTCTTCTCGAAGGCGATCGGACTGAAGAACACCGAGGGAATCTTCTACACCGTGAGCTGGAGCCCGTCGTCGACGGGCGCGAAGTTCCCGCTGAACCCGGACTTCCTGAAGGCGTACAAGGCGAAGTTCGGCGGGCAGCTCCCGGCGGAGGACGCGGCGGACGCGTTCGCGGCCGCACAGGTGCTCGAGACGGCGGTCCGGAAGGTCGGCAAGATCGACCAGGACGCGATCCGCGACTACCTGCACGGACACCCGGTGCGGACGATCCTCGGCCCGCTGAGCTGGGACGCGAACGGCGCGCCGCGCCAGACCTTCCTGATCGCCCAGTGGCAGAACGGCAAGTCGCAGATCGTCCTGCCGAAGGTCGCTGCGACGAGCAAGAAGATCGTGAACCCCAAGCCGGGCTGGAGCGGATAGCGACGAACGACGGGTTCGCGGCGGCACGCGCCGCCGCGAACCCGGCGAGCGCGGAGGCACAGTGACCGGCGTCATCCAGACGATCGTTCTCGGGGTCCTGCTCGGCGGCGTCTACGCGCTTGCCGCCTCGGGCCTGACGCTCGTCTTCGGCGTGATGAACATCATCAACGTCGCGCACGGTGCGATGCTGATTCTCGCGGCGTACCTGACGTTCGCGATCTGGACGCACACCGGCCTCGACCCGATCCTCGCCGCGCTGATCACGACGCCCGCGATGTTCGGACTCGGCTGGCTCATCTACCAGTTGCTGATCCGCCGAATCCGCCAGGCGCCCGCATCGACGTCGGTCCTGCTGACCTTCGCGATCGCGCTGATGATCGAGGGAATCATCGGTCTCATCTGGAAGGGCGTGTTCCGCGCCGTCACGCCCGGCTACTTCAACGACTCGGTCAAGGTCGGCAGCATCTACCTGCCGACGGCGCGGCTGTACGCGTGCGTGACCGCGATCGCGATCCTCGTCCTGCTCTGGCTGCTGCTGACCAGGACCTGGGCCGGCCGTGCGATCCGCGCGAGCTCGCAGAATCCGCAGGGAGCGATGCTGATGGGCGTCGACGTCGCCTCGGTCGCCGCGCTCACCTTCGCGATCGGCGTCGCGACGACCGGCGCGGGCGGCTCGCTGATCAGCGTTCTCTATCCGTTCTTCCCGGCCTCGCACTATCAGTGGATCTCGCGCCTGCTGGGGATCATCGTGCTCGGCGGCATGGGAAACCTCACCGGCGCGGTCGTGGGCGCGCTTCTGATGGGCGTCGCCGAGAACATCTGCGCCGTCTACATCTCGGTGCAGTGGGTGACAGCGGTGCCGTACGTCGTCATCTTCGCCGTCCTGCTCCTGCGTCCGCGCGGCCTGCTCGGCGCGCGCACGCGCGAGGACGTGGCCCCGGCGTGAGACGGGCGACACCGGAGCGGCTCGCCTTCTCCGCGCTTCTCGTCGCGTGCTTCGCGTGGCTCGTCGCGTATCCGCTCTACAGCCACAACCAGTACTGGCAGAACGTTCTCTTCTTTGCGTTCCTGTTCGCGGTGATGGCGAGCGGCTGGAACATCATCTCCGGCTACGCGGGCTACGTCTCGCTCGGCCAGAGCGCGTTCGTCGGCCTCGGCGGCTACACGACCGGGATCATCGCCACGCGCGCGCACATCAGTCCGTGGTGGACGATTCCAATCGCGGCCGCCGTGGCCGCGCTCGTCGCAGCGCTGCTCGGTGTTGTCGTCATGCGCACCCGAGGCCACTCGTTCGTGATCATCACGATCGCCTTCCTACTCATCCTGCAGCTCGTCGCCCTCAACTGGGCCTCGCTGACGGGCGGCTCGACCGGGACGACGCTGCCTCTGACCTCGTACCCGCGCGAATGGCAGAACACGCCGTTCTACTACGTGATGCTCGGCCTCGTCCTGCTCTCCGTGCTGATGACGTGGGCGATTCGGCGGACGAAGTTCGGCACCGGCTTGATCGCGATCCGCGAGGACGAGGACAAGGCCGGCGCCGTCGGGATCAACACGCCTGTCTACAAGGTGCTCGGCTTCGCTGCGAGCGCCGTGCTCGTCGGCGCCGCCGGCGGGGTCTACGCGTACTACCTCACCTTCATCGACCCGACCGGGATGTTCAACATCCTCTACTCCGTCTTCACGGTGCTCGCCGTCCTGCTCGGCGGGCGTGCCACCGTGTGGGGGCCGATCCTCGGCGGGTTCCTGATCGAGCTGCTGCGCGAGCAGACGAACGTCCACTTCGGCGCGAGCTCGCTCAACCTCGTCATCTTCGGCGCGCTGATGGCGGCGGTCGTGCTCTTCCTACCGCGTGGGATCCTGCCGACCGCGGCAGCGTGGTTCGTGGGGCGGCGCACCCGTGGCGTTCCGGGAGTCGCGGAGGGCGCGCTCGACCTCCGGCCCGGCCTCGCGCTCGCCGCGCGGCCCGAGGAGCGGCCGGCGGAGTCGAGCATCCTGCTGGCGGCGGACGGCCTGGTCAAGCGCTTCGGCGGGCTGCGCGCGGTCGACGAGCTCTCGTTCTACGTGCGCGAGGGGACGATCACCGGCCTGATCGGGCCGAACGGCTCGGGGAAGACGACCGCGTTCAACCTGATCGACGGGATGATGCGGGCGGACGCCGGCGAGGTTCGCTTCGAAGGCCGGCGCATCGACCGGCTCCCGCCGTGGGAGCGCGCGCACCTCGGGCTCGGGCGGACGTTTCAGATCACGCGGTTGTTCCGCCAGATGACGGTGCTCGAGAACGTCGTCGCGCCGCTGCGCAGCTTCTCACTCGCGCAGCTCGCCGCCGGCGCGGTCGCCGGCCACGAGGTCGAGCGCGCGCAGGAGCTGCTCGACTTCGTGGGCATGTCGCGCTTCGCGCACGCGGCGGCCGGCACGCTCTCGTTCGGGCAGCAGAAGCTCGTCGAGCTCGCGCAGGTGCTGATGCTCGACCCCAAGGTGATCCTGCTCGACGAGCCGGCGGGCGGGATCAACCCGACGCTGATCGAGCGCCTCGTCGAGAAGATCCGCGAGCTGAACGCGATGGGAAGGACGTTCGTGATCGTCGAGCACAACATGCCGCTCGTCGCGGAGCTCTGCGATCCGGTGGTCGTGCTCGCGCGCGGCAAGCGGATCGCCGCCGGCTCGGCGCACGAGATCCAGCGCGACCCGCTCGTCCTCGACGCGTACCTCGGCGAGGGATGGACGGTCGACGAGGCGGTGACCGCGTGATCCTCGCGCTCGAGGAAGTCGTGTGCGGCTACGGCGGCGGCGACGTCCTGCAGGGTCTCGACCTCGTCGTCGAGCGCGGCTCGATCACGTGCATCGTCGGTCCGAACGGCGCCGGGAAGTCGACGGTGCTGCGTGCGGTGAGCGGCATCCTGCGGCCCCGGCTCGGCCGGATTCAGCTCGAGGACACCGACATCACGCACGCGCGCCCGCACGAGGTGCTGTCGCTCGGCATCGTCCAGGTGCCGCAGTCGAACGGGATCTTCCCGCAGATGACCGTGCGCGAGAACGTCCTGATGGGCGGCTATCCGCTGCGCCGCGACCGTGAGTTGTTGAAGCGCCGCTACGCCGAGGTCTCCGAGCTCTTCCCGATCGTTCGGGAGCGCGGCCCCGAGCGTGCCGGCAACCTCTCGGGCGGCCAGCGGCGGATGATCGAGTTCGCGCGCTCGCTGATGGTGAACCCGAAGCTCGTCCTCCTCGACGAGCCCTCGCTCGGTCTCGACCCGAAGTCGCTGAAGGCTGTGTTCGACAACGTCGCGCTGATGAACGAGGCGGGCAAGACGATCCTGCTCGTCGAGCAGAACGTTCGCATCGGGCTCGGCGCGGCGACGCACGCGGTGGTGATGGAGAGCGGCAGGGTGCGCCTGTACGGCACGTCGCGCGAGATCCTCGACCATCCCGAGATCGCCGAGCTGTACCTGGGCGGCCACGTCGCGCGCGACGCCGCGCCCGCATGACCGGTGCGACGGTCGACGCGCACGTCCACGTGATCGTCCCGGGGCTCGGGGCGGAGGTCACCTGGGACGACGAGGGGCAGGCGGTCGTCCTCGATGGAGGACGGCCGATCCGCTCGGCGCTGCGCGAGTTCGTCGATCTCGAGCGGATCCTCGAGGAGCAGGACCGTGCGGGCGTCGACCGGATCGTCGTCTGCCCGTGGGTCAACCTGCTCGGGCGTGAGACGTCGAGGCAGAACGACGCACTCGCGGCGCACGTCGGCCCTCGCGTCTCGGCGCTCGGCACCGTCGACCTCGAGCATCCGGACGAGCTCGTCGAGCTGATGCGGGACGGGCGGCTGCGCGGCGTCGAGATCCCCGCGTCGCCCGGCGGCGCCTTCCTCGGCGACGAGCGGTTCGCGGACTTCTGGGCCGCGGCCGAGGAGACGGGCGCCTTCGTCTTCGTCCATCCGTCGACGCGCGGCTTCGCACTGTCGGTGCTGGACGAGCACTACCTCTGGAACACCGTCGGCAACCCGGTCGAGACCACCGTGACGGCGGCGCACATGGTCGCCGCCGGCGTGCTGGACGAGCACCCGGACCTGCGGGTGCTGCTCGCGCACGGCGGCGGCGCGCTGCCCGCTCTGCGCGGCCGGCTCGCGCACGAGCAGACGATCCACCCGCCGGGCCGCGCCGTGCGGGCCGCGATCCGCCGCTTCCACGTCGACACGGTCGTGCACGACGCAGACGTCCTGCGCGGGCTCGTCGACTTCTTCGGCGCCGAGCGCGTGCTGCTCGGCTCCGACTATCCGTTCGACATGGGCGACGAGCGTCCGGCCGAGATCGTCCGCGCGTTGCGTCTCCCGGCGGAACAGGAGACGGCGATCCTCAGCGGCAACGCGCTCCGGCTGCTGGGTCAGGAGATCCCGGCGTGAGGCGGCAGGCCGAGCGTCCGCTCCCAGTGCTGCTGCCCGAGCGCGAAGCCGATCGCGCAGCCGAGCTCGACGAGCTCCGGCTCGCTGAACGATGCATGCAGCCGCTCCCAGAGCGCGTCGTCGGCGCAGTCCGAGTCCCAGGCGATCGCGTGCGCCCACTCGAGCACGAGCCGCTCGCGGCCCTCGAAGCGCTCGAAGTCCGCCGTCTCGGGATCCTCCGCGAGGTAGCGGAACGCGAGGCGCTTCAGCTCGGGCTCGACGAGCCCTTCGCGCAAGACGTTGTCGCGCATGTACTGCCACGCGTCGAGCACGGGCGGGACGCGCGCCCGGATCTCGTCGGCGGTGCCGCGCAGGTGCGCCATCTAAGTCGCCAGCCCCGCCTTCGTGTCGGCGAGCACCTCGCCGTGGCCGACACTCCACGTCTTGATCACGCGCTGCTGGCCGAACGTGAGGCAGACGAACGAGCCGAGCTCGACGATCTGCTCCTCGCTGAAGTGCGTGCGCAGCCGTGCCCAGAGCTCGTCGTCGACGCCCTCGGGGTTCCAGACGAGCATGCTCGTGTAGAGGAGTGCGGCCTTCTGCCGCTCGTCGAAGCGGTCGGAGCGTTCGAACTCGAGGAGCTCGTCGTAATCCGCCTCGGTCAGTCCCTGCTCTCCGCCCCGGAGAGACCGTTGCGACCCTCAGTAGTCGCAGTTGATGGTCTTCGAGACGTAGACCCGGCAGAGCTCCTTGAGGGAGTGGTCGACGATCCCCTCGCGGAAGATCGAACTCCACGGGCGCGGATCGCCTGCGTCTCCGGTCGCGGCGTCCCGTACAGCCTGGAGTGCTCCATGTCGGCGGCGAGCTCCGGATCGTCGATCGCCGCGGGGTCGACGTAGCTGATTCGCGCCACGATCGGGAGGCTAGCCAATGAAGGACGAGAGGGTGCGGGCGGCGATCGCGAACTGGGCTCCCCGGTTCGTGTCGCAGGGAGTCGACTTCAACGACTTCGTGCGCGTCACCGAGCGGGTCGAGACGTGGCCGCAGTGGCTGCCGGCCTGGGTCGAGAACGGCGACCTGCACGCGGCGCTCGCGCGCGAGGCCGGGGCACGCGGCCGGACGCTGACCGCGGGTCAGGCGTGGAACCGCGCCGCCCTCTCGTACCACTTCGCGAAGTTCGTGTGGATGGTCGACATGGACCTCTACCGCGCCGCCGCGGACAAGGCGGTCGCCGCGCTCGCCGAGGTGCACCGCCTGCTCGACCCGTCCGCGGAGCGCGTCGAGATCCCCTTCGAGGGCACGGCGATGGTCGGCAACCTGCGCCGGCCCGTGGGCCTCGGCCGGCCGCCCCTCGTCGTGCTCCTGCCGGGGCTCGACTCGACGAAGGAGGAGTTCTTCGAGTGGGAGAACGTCTTCCTCCAGCGCGGGATGGCGACGTTCTCGCTCGACGGGCCCGGCCAGGGCGAGACCGGCTACACGACCGTCATCCACCCGAACTACGAGGTCGCCGTCACCGCCGCCCTCGACCGCCTCGCGTGGGACTCGCCGGTCGGGCTCGCCGGCGTCAGCCTCGGCGGCTACTACGCGCCCCGCGCGGCCGCGTTCGAGCCGCGCGTGAAGGCCGTCGCCGGCGTGAGCGGCGCGTTCAATTTCGGCGAGGTGTGGGACGCGCGACCGTCGTTGACGAAGGAGACGTTCCAGCACCATTCGGGAGCTGCGAATCCGGAGGAGGCGCGTGAGAAGGCGTTCGAGCTCTCGCTCGAGGGCGTCGCGGAGCGGATCGAACAGCCCCTGCTCGTCGTGACCGGCAAGCTCGACCGCCTCGTCGGGTGGCAGGAGTCGAAGAAGATCGCGGACCAGGCGCCGAGCGCGACGTGGGTCCGCTTCGAGGAGGGCAACCACGTCTGCAACAACATCCCGTACAAGTATCGGCCCCTCGTCGCCGACTGGCTGAAGGAGCAGCTGGCGGCGTGAGGTTCTCGACGGACGAGATGACGCGGCGGTACCGGCTCGCGCGCGGGCTGATGGAGCAGCACGAGCTCGAGGCGCTCGTGCTCTTCGGCAACTCGGGCGTCAACCGGCACAACAACGTCAATCCGTTCTGGCTCTCGCAGTACCTCGACATGCACCACTGCTACCTCGTCGTTCCGCGCGCCGAGGATCTGGACTCCGCACTCTTCGTCGGCCTCGCGAACCACGTGCCGAACGCCCGCGAGATCAGCGACGTGCCGGTCGTCGAGTGGGGCGGCTACGAGGCCGGCGACAGCGTCGCGGCGCGGCTCGCCGAGCTCGGCGTCGAGCGCGGCCGCGTCGGGCTCGTCGGCGTCGGCCACACGTGGACGATCGGGATGCCGTGGCAGCATTACCTGCGCATCCGCGAGCTGCTGCCCGGGCTCGAGCTCCTCGACGTGACGGCGGACTATGCGCGGTTGCGCGCCGTGAAGTCGCCGGAGGAGATCGAGCGGCTGCGCGGCGCCGCCGAGCTGACCGACCTCGCGATCCTCGCACTGCAACGGGAGGCGAAGCCGGGCGTCGCGGAGTACGAGCTCGTCGCGATCGCCGAGGACGCGTACCGGCGACGCGGCGGCGCCGTCCGGATCACCTTCCTGCGCTCGATGCCGATGGACGCGCCGAACGGCTGCCTGCCGTCGCAGAATCCGTCGGAGCGCCGGCTCGAGCGCGGCGACGTCATCGTCACCGAGGTCAGCGCGTCGCTCGAGGGCTACTCGGGACAGATCCACCGGCCGATCTTCGTCGGCGCCGAGCCGACCGCGGAATGGCAGCGCCTCTTCGACGTCGCGAAGCAGGCGTACGACGGCGTCGCTGCCGGGATGCACGCCGGCTCGACCGAGGGCGACGCGATCCGCAATGCGGCCGTGATCGGCGAAGCCGGATACGCGATCTACGACGACCTGATCCACGGCTACGGCACCGACATCCACCCGCCGCTCGTCGACCGGTCATGCATCGCCTACTGGCGCGACGGCGCGGAGCCGCCGCCGGGCCGGACGATCGAGCGCGGGATGGCGATCGTGATCCAGCCGAATCCGATCACGCCCGACGAGCGGATGGGGCTTCAGCTCGGCGCGCTCACCGTCGTGACGGACGGCGGCGCGGAGTGCCTGCATGGTCTGCCCTTCGAGCCGCTGCTCGCCGCATGACGGCGATGCGCGCCGCGCGCATCTCCGCCTGGGGCGGCCCGCTCGAGCTCGTCGAGGTGCCGCGGCCGACGCCCCGCGAGGGCGAGGTGCGCGTCCACGTCGAGGCCTGCGGCATCGGGCTGACCGTCCTCAACTGCATCCAGGGACAGCTCGGGAACGATCCGTCGTTCCTGCCGCGGATTCCCGGACACGAATTCGTCGGAGTCGTCGACGCGGTGGGTGACGGCGTCGATCCCGGTCGCGTCGGCGAGCGCGTGGTTGCGTACTTCTACCTCGTCTGCGGCGCGTGCCCCCGCTGCCTCGCCGGGGAGGACTCCCTCTGCGAGCGCGATCCTGCCTGCTCTGAACGCGCTCGCGGTGCCCGATGGCGTCGATCCCGTCGCGGCCACGACGATCCCGGACGCGATCGCGACGCCGGTGCACGTCGCCCGGCGTGCCGCGATCGAGCCGGGCGAGCGCGTCGCGGTGATCGGAGCGGGCGGCGGCGTCGGCATCCACATGGCGCAGGTGGCGCGCGCCTTCGGCGCCGACGTCGCCGGGCTCGACGTCGTGTCCGAGAAGCTCGAGTATCTCGAGCGCGAGCTCGGCATCGCGGCCGTCGAGTCGTCCGACTTCGGCGCGCTCGCGCTCCCGGAAGGGTGGCGCGGCAAGGCGGACGTGATCGTCGATCTCCTCGGCCGGCCGGAAAGCCTCGGCTGGGCGCTCGACAACCTCGACCGGAACGGGCGGCTCGTGTGCTTGACGACGTTCCGCGACGTCGAGTTCCCGGTCAGCCCGCGACAGCTCGTCCAGCTGCAGCTCGCCGTGCTCGGCTCCCGCTACAACACGCGCTACGAGGTCGGGCTCGCCGGTGCGTTCGTCCACTCGGGCCGCGTGCGACCGGTTGTCAGCCGCCGCGTGTCGCTCGACGAGGTCGAGTCGGTTCACGAGGAGTTGAGACGAGGCACGCTCCTCGGTCGCGGAGCGCTGGTCTGGTAGTGCTCGTCGGCCGTCCCGTCCGGCGGCGCGAGGACGAGCGCATCCTCCGCGGCGAGGCGCGCTATCTCGACGACGTCGAGCGGCCGGGGGTTGCGCACGTCGCCTTCGTCCGCTCGGCTTATGCACACGCGCGCGCGCGCGTGAACAAGAACGTCGCCGGGGGCGCGCTGCTGCTGCTGACGGCCGACGACCTCGTCGGCGTGCAGTCACTGCCGGTCCAGGGAGCGGAGGGCGTCGAGCTCCTCGGGCCGGCGCACCCGGTGCTGGCGCGCGGTGAGGTGGGCTACGTCGGGCAGCCGCTCGCTGCCGTCGTCGCGGAGACCCGCGCTCTCGCCGAGGACGCGGCCGAGCTCGTCGAGGTGGAGTACGAGCCGCTCGAACCCGTTCTTTCACCGCGTAGTGCGCCCGAGACGCTGCTGCGCTTCGCGCGGCGGACGGACGGCGTCGACGAGGCGTTTGCGGCCGCGGCCCATGTCGTGAGCGAGCGTTTCGAGCTCCCCCGCCTCGTCGCCGCGCCGATCGAGGCGCGTGGCGCGATTGCCGAGGCGGGGCCCGACGGGACGCTCACCGTGTGGATCTCGGCGCAGGATCCGCACCGCCAGCGCGCCGGCCTGTCGCACGTGCTCGGCCTCGAGGACGACCGGATCAGGGTGATCGTCCCCGAGGTCGGCGGCGCGTTCGGCTCGAAGGGCGTCGTCTGCCCCGAGACGTGCGCGACCGCGGTCGCCGCGCTGCGGCTCGGCCGTCCCGTGAAGTGGACGGAGGACCGGTTCGAGAACTTCCTCGCCGCGTACCAGGGGCGCGGCCTCGACGCCGACGTCGAGCTCGCGCTCGACGCTGAGGGAAGATTCCTCGCGCTGCGCGCGCGGCTCTACGCCGACCTCGGCGCGTACCTGCTGCCGACGACGGCGATCCCGCCGCACACGGCGGCGTTGCTGATGACCGGCTGCTACACGATCCCGGAGGCCGAGGTCGAGCTCGTCGGCGCGCGTACGAACAAGGTTCCCACCGGCCCGTATCGCGGCGCCGGTCGCCCGGAGGCTGCCGTGCTCGTCGAGGGCATCGTCGACCGCGCCGCGCGCGAGCTCGGCGTCGACCGCCTCGAGCTGCGCCGCCGCAACCTGATCGCCTCCGACGCGTTCCCCTACGCGACCCCACTCGGCTGGACGTACGACTCAGGTGACTACGAGCGCTGCCTCGACCGCGCCGTCGAGCTGCTCGGAGACGTCGAGCCGGGCGGCGACGACGTGCTCTCCGGCACCGGCTTCGCGATGTACGTCGAGCGCGCCGGCGGCCTGTGGGAGAGCGCGGAGGTGAGGATCGAGGCGGGCGGGCGGGTCGTCGTCGCGAGCGGGTCGTCGCCGCACGGCCAGGGTCACGCGACGGCCTTCGGGCAGATCGTCGCCGACCGGCTCGGCGTCGACGCCGCGGACGTCGAGTTTGTGTTCGGCGACAGTGCGCTTGTTCCGCGCGGCGTCGGGACGTTCGCGAGCCGCTCGATCGCGGTCGGCGGGTCGGCGCTCGCACGGGCGCTCGACGAGCTGCAGCGCCGCATGGATGAGACCGGCCGCCGCCCCCTCGCGGAGGCCGCAGGCCTCCGAGCGGAGGCGAGGTTCGAGTCGCCGCTCGTCTTCTCGTCCGGGTGCCATGCCGCGGCAGTCGAGATCGACCGCAGGACGGGCCGGCTCACGATCGTGCGTGTGGTCGCCGTCGACGACGCCGGCCGGATCGTCAACCCGCTCCTGGCGGAGGGGCAGGTGCTCGGCGGCGTCGCGCAGGCGCTCGGCGAGTGCCTCACCGAGGAGGCGGTCGTCGACGAGAACGGGCAGCCGCGCACCGCGACGTTCGCCGACTACTCGCTGCTGACGGCGGCCGAGATGCCGCCGGTCGCCACCGCATTCGTCGAGACCCCGACGCCGACGAACCCCCTCGGCGCGAAGGGGATCGGCGAGGGCGGCGCGATCGGCACGCTCGCGGCCGTCGCCAACGCGGTCACGGACGCGCTCGGCGGCCGCCGGATCGCGCCGCCGTACACGGAACGAAAGCTCTGGGCGGCCCTGCATTGACGACGACAGCCGACATCGTCGTCGCCGGCGCCGGCCACAACAGCCTGATCACGGCGGCGTACCTCGCGAAGGCCGGCTACGAATGCCTGATCCTCGATGCCGGCGAGATCGCGGGCGGCGCGACGGCGACACAGGAGTTGCTCGTTCCCGGCTTCGCGTTCGACGTCTGCTCGACGGGCCACACGCTGATCCAGCCGAATCCGGTGCTCCGCGACGACGAGCTCGGCCTGAAGAGGGAGTACGGGCTCGAGTACATCCACCCCGATCCCGTCGCGCACGTCGTCTTTCCCGACGGCGAGTCGTTCACGCACTGGTTCGACCTCGACCGCACGTACGACGAGATCGCCCGCTTCTCCAAGCGAGATGCGGAGACGTATCGCCGGCTGCTCGCCGAGTACGCGGAGATCCGCGACGCCGTCAACCGCTACCGCTTCAACCCCGTCGGCTACGCGCCGGCGCTCGACGAAGCGGCCGCCGGAGTCCCGAGCGGCGCAAAGTGGCTGCGGCGCTTCAACCAGAGCGCGTGGGACGTGATCGGCTACGACTACGAGGACAGGCACATCCAGGCGTACCTGATCTGGCAGGCGTTCCAGACCGCCCAGCCGGTCGACAGCGCAGGCTCGGGACTGCTCGGCGTCTCGATCACCGCGGGCCGGCAAATGCAGAGCTGGGCGTTGCCGAAGGGCGGCTCCGGGATGCTGCCGCTCGCGCTGACCCGGCTGCTCGCGGATCACGGCGCGTCGATCGTCACCGGCAAGCGCGTCGTGCAGCTCCTCGTCGAGAACGGGCGATGCGCCGGCGTCGAGACGGCCGACGGCGAGCGGTACCTCGCGCGGCACGCCGTCGTCTCGACGATCCACGTCAAGGCGCTCGTCGAGATGGCGCCGCGCGAGCTCTGGGGCGAAGGCTTCCTCCACGGCATCGACACCTATGACGTCGGACTCTCGTTCGCGGCCCAGTACTACGCGACGACCGAGCCGCCGGAGTTCGTCGCGCACGAGGGCACGCAGACCGTCGCGTCCGGCGGCGTCGTCGGCTGGCCCGAGGACGTGATTCAGGCCGGTCGCGACGTCCGGCAGGGGAAGGCCCAGATCGGCACGTGGCTGCTGGTGGGGACGCCGAGCGTCGCCGACCCGACGCGCGTTCCCGGCGGCGGGCACACGATCAAGCTGCTCAGCCACCAGCCCTGGGCGCCGGCCGGCGACCCGGCGAACTGGGAGACGTTCAACGACGAGCTCGAGCACGAGCTCTTCGCCGTCCTTCAGCGCGCGGCGCCGAACCTGACCGAGGACAAGGTGCTGGCGCGGAAGGCCAAGAGTCCGCTCGAGCTCGAGCGCGCGAACCCGCACCTCTGGCACGGCGCCGTCCACGGCGGCGACCGCGGCGTCGCGTACGAGGGTCGGCTTCGGCCGGCGCCGGGCTGGGCGCAGCACCGCATGCCGATTCCCGGCCTCTACCAGACCGGCGCCACCACGCATCCCGGCGGCTCCGTCACGGGCGGGCCGGGACGGAACGCGGCGATCGTGCTGCTCCAGGATCTCGGGCACGACCCGGCGACCGTGATGCGCGGCGCCGGCCGGGAGGCGCAGCGCGCATGAAGCCGCCGCCGTTCGAGTACGCGGCGCCGGAGACGCTGGACGAGGCGCTCGAGCTGCTCGCCGGGGAGGACGCGAAGGCGCTCGCCGGCGGCCAGAGCCTCGTGCCGCTGCTGAACTTCCGCTTCGCGCGCCCTCGGCTGCTCGTCGACCTCAACGGGCTCGCCGGTCTCGACGGCATCCGCGTCGACAACGGGACGCTCTTCCTCGGCGCGCTCGTCCGGCAGGCGGAGCTCGAGCGCTCCGCCGTCGCGGAGGGTTGGCCGCTGCTGCATCAGGCGATCCGCTTCGTCGGCCATCAGCAGACGCGGACGCGCGGCACCGTCGGCGGCTCCGTCGTCCACGCCGACCCGGCCGCCGAGCTGCCGTGTGTCCTCGCGACGCTCGACGCCCGCTTCCACGTGCGCTCCCGCCGCGGCGCCCGCGTCCTCTCGGCCGCCGAGCTCTTTGTCGGCCCGCTCTTCACATCCATCGAACCGGACGAGCTGCTTGTCGAGATCGAGGTTCCGGCGCCGCCCGCGGACGCGCGCTCCGCCTTCGTCGAGTACGCGCGCACGCACGGCGACTTCGCGCTCGCCGGGGTCGCGCTGCTGGAATCGTCGCAGGAGACGCGGATCGGCGTGCTGGGCGTCGCGCCGACGCCGGTCGTCGTCGCGTCGCTCGACGAGATCGAATTTCCGGACGACTACCTGCGTGCGCTCGTCCACGAGCTGCTGCGGTCGGTCGCATGACGAGCATCACGGTCACGATCAACGGAACGGCCTACGAAGGCGACGTCGAACCGCGGACGCTGCTCTCGGACTTCATCCGGCACGACTGCGGGCTGACCGGAACGCACGTCGGCTGCGAGCACGGCGTCTGCGGCGCGTGCACGGTGCAGCTCGACGGCGAGCCGATCCGGTCGTGTCTGATGCTCGCCGTCCAGGCGAACGGAAGGTCGCTGACGACAGTCGAAGGGCTCGCGCGCGACGGCGAGCTGCACCCGCTGCAGGCCGCGTTCCGCGAGTGCCACGCGCTCCAGTGCGGGTTCTGTACACCGGGGTTCCTGATGTCGATCGAGCCCGCGCTGCGGAGCGGCGCGAGCCTCGAGGAACCGGCGATCCGCGAGCTGCTCGCCGGCAACCTCTGCCGGTGCACCGGCTACCGCGGGATCGTCGAGGCGGTCGAGCTCGTCCTGCGCGATCCGTGAGACGATGGGCCTCGTGACGACGGGCGTGCCGCGGTGGGGGATCCTCGGTGTCGCCGGGATCAACGACGCGGTGATTCCCGGGATCCTGGCCGCGGCGAACGCCGAGTTGCACGGCATCGCGAGCCGCCGTCCGGAGGCGGCGGCGACCGAAGCGGAACGCCGTGGCGCGGCGCGCGCGTACGGCTCGTACGACGAGCTGCTCGCGGACGACGACGTCGACGTCGTCTACATCCCGTTGCCGAACACGCTGCACACGGAGTGGACGATCAAGGCGCTCGAGGCGGGCAAGCACGTCCTCTGCGAGAAGCCGCTGGCGACAAGCGCGCAGGAGGTGGAACGGATCCGCGAGGCCGCGGAGCGCGCCGACAAGCTCGTCCTGGAGGCGTTCATGTACCGCTTCACGCCGCGCTGGCAGCGTGCGGTCGAGCTGCTCGAGGAAGGCGCGGTCGGCGACCCGCGCACCGTCCGCGTTGGCCTCGGCTTCAAGCAGCACTATCCCGACTACAACATCCGCTTCGATCCGGCAATGGCCGGCGGCGTGACCTGGGACATGGGCTGCTACGCGGTGAACATGTCGCGGCTGCTGCTGCGGGCGGAGCCCGAGTCCGTGCGCGCGACAGCGTACTCGCGGCCAGGCGAGACCGTGGACACGACCTCGAACGCGCTGCTGTCGTTTCCCGAAGGGCGGACCGCGCTCGCGCACGTCAGCTTCGACTACGTCAACCCACACAGCCAGGTCGAGGTGATCGGCACCGACGGCTGGCTCTCGATGCCGGGGACCGGGATGCGCGGCGAGCCGTACACGCGGCTCCTGCACCACCGGTTCGGCGACGAGATCTACCTCGACGGCGTCGAGCCCGTCGTCGAGGAGTTCGAATACGCCGATCCGTACCGGCTCGAGGTCGAGCACCTCGGCGCCGCGATCCTCGGCGAGGCGCCGCTGCAGTACGGCCTCGACGACGCGCTCGCGAACGTCCGCGTCCTCGAGCGGTGGATCGCGTCCGCAAAGGGAGACGGGTAGTGGCAAACTACCGGCAGGTCGCGCTCGTCGTCCGCGACATGGAGAAGGCGATGGAGCGGTACTGGACGCTGCTCGGGATCGGGCCGTGGGACGTGCGCCACTTCACGAACGAGACCGTGCGCGACTTTCACGTCGACGGGGAGCGTGTGCAGGAGCCGTTCGAGTTCATCTGCGCGGTGACGTGGGAGGGCGACGTGGAGCTCGAACTGATTCAGCCGGTCGAGGGCCCGAACATCTACTGGCGTCACCTCGACGAGGAGGGCGAGGGACTGCACCACATCAAGGACGTGATGCCCGACGAGGAGATCCCCGCCGCGCTGGAGCGCTTCCGCGAACGCGGCCACAATGTGATCCAGACGGGCTGGATCGACCAGGACGTCCACTACTACCTGGACACGAAGGACGCTCTCGGGATGGTCTACGAGATCGGCAACGGCGGCCCGATCGGTCCGCCGCCGCGCCGTTATCCGCCGGACAGCTGACTCAACAGGTGCAGGTCGTCGCGTAGCGCGACGTACGAGCGGCGGTAGACGCCGTACAACTGGTCGTACAGCGGCGCGTGCGCGGGGTCCGGCTCGACCCGGTCCGCGACGGGATTCCACCCGCTCGTGTCGATGCCCATTGCGTCGGCGGCCATGCGCGCGTCGCCGTAGGCGGCGCCGATCGTCTCGGTCGGCAGGTCCTGCGGGAGTCCAGTGACGTCGCTCGTGATCCGCGTCCAGAGGCCGCCGCGCGTGCCGCCGCCGACGGCGACCAGCCGCGCCGGCGTCGCCCCCGCTTCGCCCATCGCCTCGAAGTTGTGGCGGATCCCCATCGCCACGCCCTCGAGCGCCGAGCGGAAGAGATGCGCGGGGCCGTGGCGGAGCGTCAGCCCGATGCAGCAGCCGCGGGCCCGCGGGTCGAAGATCGGCGTTCGCTCGCCCGCGAAGTACGGCAGCACTACCAGTCCGTCGCTGCCGGCGGGGACCGCCGCCGCCTCCAGCGCGAGCGCGTCGACCTCCTCGTGCGCCAGGCCCGCGAACCAGTCGATCAGCAGCCCCGCCGACGACATCCCGGCGGCGACGGAGTACGTCCCGGGCGCGCGGCCGGAGCCCGCCCACAGCCCGTCGTGCGCGACTGGCTGCGCGACGGTCTGGATGAAGAAGAGCGTCGACCCGTACATCACCATCGTGTCGCCCACGTCGCGGCAGCCGGCGCTGTAGGCCTCCGCCATCGCATCGATCGTTCCGGCGAGCACCGGAGTGCCCGCGCGCAGCCCCGTTGTCTCCGCCGCCGCCGTGTGCACCTCGCCGACGATGTCGCCCGGCCACGCGAGCCGCGGCCGGTCGAGCGTCGCGGCGCACGCGTCCCACGCGTCCGGCCACCAGTCGCGCGCGCCGAGGTCGTAGAGCGGATCGGACGTGCTGCCGCTGTAGTGGTCGATCACATACTCGCCGGTGAGGCGCCCGACGAGCCAGTTGGACGCGCAGTACCAGCGCCGCGCACGAGCCCAGACGCCCGGCTCGTGTCGCGCGATCCAGAGCAGCTTCGGACCGACTGCCTGCGTCGTCAGCCGGTTCCCGGTCCGCCGGATCACCGTCTCGGCCCCGAGCGCGTCGGTCAGCTCCTCGATCTCGCGTTCGGCGCGCGAGTCGATCCCGTAGAGGATCGCAGCTCGGAGCGGCCATCCCTGCTCGTCCGCGACGAGCGCGCACGGACCGATTCCGCTGACGCAGACGGCGCGGATCGCCGAGGCGGGCACGGTCGCCAGCACCTCGCGCGTGAGCGCGACGAGGTCGCGCCACCACGTCTCCTCCGCGTCGTGCTCGAACCAGCCGGGCCGCGGCGACGCCGTCGTGTGCGGACGCGTCGCCGTCGCAACGAGTGTGCCGAGCTCGTCCGCGACCGTGGCCTTGCTGCTGCTCGTCCCGATGTCGATCCCGAGGAACATCAGGACGCGACGAGCGCGCGTGCGACCGGGACGAGCTGGAGGCGCTCGCCGTACTCGGCGGCGACGTCCGCCGGAAGCTCGTCGTCCGTGATGATCCGGTCGACCTCGTCGATCGCGGCGACGCTCACGAGCGCGCGCCGGCCGAACTTCGAGCTGTCGGCGACGACGACCGTATGTCGTGCGACCGCGAGCATCGCGCGCTTCAGGGGAACCTCGAGCGTGTTCGTATTGGTGATCCCCGTCCGGAGGTCGATCGCGTCGGCGCCGAGGAACGTCCAGTCGACGCGCAGCTCTCGCATGAACTCGGCGGCGCGATCGCCGACGAGCGCGTAGTTCGACGCGAGCAGCTCGCCGCCGCCGACGAGCAGGCGCACGCCCGGGTAGTCCGCGACGAGCTGCGCGATGCGCAGGTCGTTGACGACGACGGTCAGCTCCCGGCGGCCGCGCAGGTTCGCGGCGACGCGGTAGACGGTGGAGCCGCTGTCGAGCATCACGCTCGAGCCGTCCTCCACGAGCGCCGCGGCCGCCTTCCCGATCGACTCCTTCATCGGGAGGCGCTCGCGCTCCTTGACGGCGTACGGGAGATCGGTCGCGCCGGGCGCGACGCGGGCGCCGCCGTGCGTGCGCTGCAGGTGTCCGGCCTTCGCGAGCGCGTCGAGGTCGCGGCGGATCGTCGACCCGTCAACTCCGAGGCTCGCGGCCAGCTCGCGCGCCTCGACGTAGCCCGTCAGGTACATCCGGCGCAGGATCTCGCGCCGCCGTTCGTCTGTGTGCGTGGCGCCTCCTTGGTCGCGCAGACCCTAACGTGCACGCTTTCGCGCGCCAAACGGCCGAGACTTGACACGTCTCCTGCGCGATATCAGGCTGTCGCGTGCCCTTGGCGCACGAAACCGTGGACAGCCGCATCCGCGTCTCGCTCGGCGATCCAGGCGCCGACCTGCTCGGCAGCTGCCGTGCGCTCTCGGGCATTGCGGCGCCGACCGGGCACGAGGACCGCCTCACCGCGGCGGTCGCCGACCACCTGCGCGACCGTGGGCTCCAGCCCGTCGTCGACCGGCTCGGCCAGGTCGCGGTCGAGCTGGGGGAGCGCGACACCGGGCCCGCAGTCCTCGTCACGGCGCACCTCGACGAGCTCGGTCTCGTCACGCGCGCGATCGAGGACGACGGAATGCTTCGCGTCCATCGGCTCGGCGGCGTCCCCGAGCGCGTGCTGCCGGGGACGCGCGTCGTCGTGCACAGCCGCGACGGCGATCACGCCGGAGTCGTCGGCGTCAGGAGCCACCACCTGACGCCGGTCGAGGAGCGCCACGTCGTCGTGCCGATGAGCGACCTCTACGTCGACGTCGGCGGGCACGCCGCAGGCGTGCGGGTCGGCGACCCGATCACGTACGCGCCTGCATGGGAGGAGCTCGAGGGCGGCCGCTTCAGCGGGAAAGCGCTCGACGACCGGATCGGCGTCGCGGCGCTGCTCACGCAGGTCGACCGCCTGCTCGAAAGCGCGCCGCCGCTGCGCGTGGTGCTCGGCTTCACGACGCAGGAGGAGCTCCACCTTCGCGGAGGGCTCGCGCTCGTGGCGCGCGTCGCGCCGGACATCGTCGTCAACGTCGACGTCACGCCCGCCGGCGACACGCCGGATCTCGCGGGACTCTCGCCCGTCCGCCTCGGCGGCGGCCCGAGCCTCTCGCGCTACAACTTCCACGGCCGCGGCACGCTCGGCGGGCTGATCCCGCACCCGGCGCTCGTCCGCGCGGTCGAGCGTGCCGCCGACGACGCGGGCACCTCGCTCCAGCACGACGCGACCGTCGGGGTCATCACCGACACGGCGTTCCTACCGATGGCGACCGCCGAGGGAATCGCGGCCGTCGACATCGGCATTCCCTGCCGCTACCTGCACTCGCCGGTGGAGACCGCGCAGCTGTCCGACGTGAGCGCGTGCGTCGACCTGCTCGGCGCGCTGATCCCGCTGCTCGCCGAGATCGACCTGACGCGAGGCCACGCGCAGACATGACCTTCGACACGCTGTTCGGCAAGCCGAAGGCGATCATCGCGATGGCGCACTTCGCGCCGATGCCGGGACAACCGCTGCACGACGACAACGGCGGCATCCGCGCACTCGTCGACGCGGTGCGGCGCGACGTCGAGATCCTCGCTGCGAGCGGCGTCGACGCCGTGATGTTCTGCAACGAGGGCGACCGCCCCTACCGGACGAAGGTCGGGCCGGAGGTGCCGGCGGTGATGGCGGCGGCGATCGCGGAGACCAAGCCCGACCTGGAAATCCCGTTCGGCGTGGATATTCTCTGGGACCCCGTGGCTGCGATCGGTCTCGCCCACGCCGTCGGCGCACGCTTTGTCCGGGAGGTCTTCAGCGGCGCGTATGCGGGGGATTTCGGGATCTGGAACACCGATCCGGCGGAGTCGCTCGCATACCGCCGCCGCATCGGCGCCAAGGACGTCAAGCTGTTCTTCAACGTCACGGCCGAGTTCGCCGCGCCGATCGCACCGCGCGAGATCGGACTCACCGCGCGGTCGGCCGTCTTCAGCTCGCTCGCCGACGCCGTCTGTATCTCCGGCGTCGTCACCGGCACCGGCGTCGACCTCGCGGACCTGCAAGCCGCGAAGGACGCCGTCGGCGATGCCGCGCCCGTGATCGCCAACACGGGCGTCCG
>VAWW01000104.1 GCA_005884575.1 Actinomycetota bacterium | reverse complement strand
GCGCCGTGCTCGACGAGCACGCTGAACGGCTTCATCACGCCGGGACTGATCCCGGCGGCGGTGAGCGCGTCGCGCCCGGCGATCGCGTCGCCCGAGCCCGGGAAGTTCTTGAGCTGCGACTCGTTCGGGTTCAGCTGGGTGCCGAGCCCGGCGAGCACCGCGACGATCGCAAGTCCCGCGATCGCAACCGGGACCGGCCGGCGGGTGACGAAACCGGCCCACCGCCCCCACGGTCCGTCCTCCGGGTGGCCATGGTCGACGAGGCGCTTCGGCAGCACCCGCAGACTGTTGATGCGCTCGCCGAGGACGACGAGGAGCGCCGGCGGGGATCAGCATGCCGCCGATGCCCATCGAACGGATGAACGGCAGCGGCAGCACGATCAGCGAGAGCAGTCCGACTGCGACCGTCGAGCCCGAGACGATCACCGAGCGGCCCGCGTGTGTCATCGTCTCGACGAGCGCCGTCTCCACGTCCGCGCCCTCGCGGAGCTCGTCGCGGAAACGGAAGATCATCAGCAGCGCGTAGTCGATGCTGACGCCGAGCCCGACCAGTGCGATCAGGAACTGCACGATGATCGAGACGTTCGTGATGTAGGTCAGAGCCCAGACGAGCGTGAAGGTGTTCAGGATCGCCGCGATCGCGACGACGATCGGCATCAGCACGGCCGGGAGCGTGCCGAACACGAAGAGCAGGATGATCAGCGCTCCGATACCGCCGATCATCGCCTCGAGCAGCACGCTCGGGCCGCCCCCCGATCCGTGCGTGCTCGCCTCCTCGAGGGGGTCGTGCCCGGTGACGTGGACGCTGATCCCGGCGGGAAGCCCCTTTTCGGAAGGATCTCCTCGAACGCCGTGTGGCGGTCGGCCGAGACGAAGGCCAGGCTGCCGGTCGAGAAGTACGAAGCCGAGAGCGAACCCGGGTTCGCCTTCGCCGCCCGCGCCATCGCCGCCTTCACCGCGCCGCTCCGCGTCACGTCGCCGGCCGTGTGGAAGACGACGACATTCGGCGGGCGTACGCCCACGTCGAACACGTTCAGGGTGCGCTGGCTCGCCTCGTAGGCGGACTTGCCGGGGATCGAGAAGCTCTGGTACCAGCGCTTCGAGACCTGGCCGGCCGCGAAGCCGCCGAACACGGTGAGCACGACCCAGAGGCAGATGATGGCAAAACGACGACGAGCGACGAGATGGGCGAAACGTGCGAGCACGGGCTTTCTCCTTCCTCAGATTCCAGTCGGCGAAAAGTTATAGCAGCTAAATGCTTGCTGCGGCTGTAACAAACTGGGTACAATCCGCAGGTGGGCCTCCGCGAGTCCAAGAAGCTGGAGACGCGACGGGAGATCGCCGATACGGCGATGCGCCTCTTCGTCCAGCGCGGGTTCGACCACGTCACCGTAGCGGAGGTCGCCGCGGCTGCCCGCGTCTCCGAGAAGACGGTCTTCAACTACTTCCCGACGAAGGAAGACCTCTTCTTCGACGAGGTGCCGGCCCGGCAGGCGGCGATCGTGGCTGCACTCCGCGGCCGCGCGCCCGGCGAATCCGTGGTCGCCGCGCTGCGGCGGCTGCAGGCCGGCGAGTGCCCCCGGCTCTGCAGTCCGGGCTTCGCGACGTTCGCCCGGATCATCGAAGAATCGCCCACGCTGCAGGCGAAGGAGCTCGAGGTGATGGCGCGCCTGAACGAGACCCTCGCCGCCGCGATCCGCGACGAGCTCCGTGTCCCCGAGATCGACGCCAAGGTCGCCGCCAACATGCTGATCGGCGTCCACTGGCAGCTGTTCCGCAACGCGCGCACGCAGGCGCTGGCCGGCCGGCAGGGCCCTGCAGCCGTCAGGCGGTTGCGCTCCGACCTCGACCGCGCCTACAGGCTGCTCGAGCACGGGCTCGGGGGGCTCGAAGGCCCGGGATCGCAGCAGGCGGCGAGTTAGCTCCACGCCACCTCAGACCGGCCCTGGTGGCGAAACTCATCGGAAGGGTTAGGCTCGCCGGGTGAGCCGCGGCAGCGATCCCGACGACTGGTTTGGTGGGGCGGCTGCCGGTGACGACGGCGCGGACGACTTCGTCCGCGGCGAGGACGCCGAGGACTGGCTTCGGGACGTCGGCGAGCCGTCGCCGCCGTGGTACGAGACGATCGACCGGCGCGTGGTCATCGTCGCGGTTGTCGCGGTCGGACTCCTGATCGCGGTCTTGGCGGCGGCGGGCGTCTTCTCGAGCGGCAAGCCCGCGACGACGCCACTCACGCCGACGACCGCCACCGTCACGACCTCGACCACCACCCAGACGACCCCGACGACCCCGGCGTCGTCGGTCCCCGCCCCGACCACGACCTTGAAGCCGGGCGACACCGGCGCCCAGGTCAAGGTGCTGCAGCGGGCGCTGACGAGCCTCGGCTTCTCGACGGGGACGATCGACGGCAGCTATGGACCGGCGACCGAGGCCGCGACGACGAGCTTCCAGCGCTCGGTCGGGCTCAAGACCGACGGCATCGTCGGCCCGGCGACGCTCCGCGCGCTCAAAAGCGCGCTGCAGAAGCGCTAGAGCGACTCAGCGCCCAGGCCGGCGAAGGCCTCGAACGACGGCTTCTTGCGACCGTCCGCCGTGATCAGCCCCGACTGCCAGCCGTCGAGGGAGCTGCTGTCCTTCAGCAGGAACCAGGTGAAGAGGTCGATGCGCGGATTGGCCCGCGCGATCGCGTACGCCTGCCGCAGATAGGCGGCCTGCTTCGTCCAGCTGACGCCGAAGAAGGTGTCGGGTGGATCGGTCTGGTAGCCGTACTCGGTGATCCAGATCGGCTTCTTGCCATAGAGGTGCGTGACCGTCGAGATGAGCTTGTCGATGTTGCCGAGCTCGATCGCACCACCGCCCACGTTCCTCGTCGCCGGCGTGTCGGCCGGGCTGCCGTAGTACGGATGGTCGGCCCAGGCGTCGAACGTGCGCAGCCCGTGTTGCTTGGCCGAACGCAGGAACGCGAGCGGCGCGATCGATGGACGCGGGCCCGACGGGTTGTTGCTGCCGCGCGGCGCCGTCGCTCCGCACGCGACCTGCTCAGGCCCGCCCGCGTCGTGGATGCCGCTGTACACCGCATTGCAGATGCGCGCGTATGCCGCCGGCGCCGCCATCTTCCACGTTCCCCTGTAGCGCGCGAACTGCGGCTGCAGGAACACGGGGTTGTTCGGCTCGTTCCAGGCGAGCCAGAGGCCGACCCGCGGCAGCACCCTGCCGCTCGCGGTGTCGAGGAACGTGCCGCTGTAGCGCTGTGCCGCCGCATACGAGAACGCGCGCAGATCGTCCGCCGACGTGGGTGGATGCTGCGGCGACTTGCCGCCGTTCGCCCAGGCGGGCGTGCCGACGATCGTCAGCAGCAGCTGGATGCCGGCATCGTTCGCGCGTTCCAGCGCCTGGTCGTAGCGGGCCCAGTCGTACGCAGGGTCGCTCGGGTCGGCGGGATCGGCGGGACGCTTGTTCCCGACGCCGCCCGGACCGCCCCAGCTCAACGTCATCCGTACGACCTGGACGTGCAGCGAGCTCAGGAGCGGGAAGCTGTTCGTGGCCGGGTCGAGCGTCACCCCGTCGTCGAAGAGACCGAGGAGCATCGAGTTCGACGCCGAAGCGGAGACCGTCATGGCCAGCGCACAGACGACGACGGTGGTGAAGAGCGCAGCGAGGAGTCTGAGCTTCGTTAGCATCGGCCGTCGGTTCTGTGCCCATTCGTCCAGCAGTGGCTCGGCATTCTGAGAGTCTGACGCGTTTCCTGCCGCGGCGCCCGCTGCAAGCCGCCGCGGTGCCCGCTGCTGCGGTCGTCGTCGTGCTCGCTGCGGTCGGATCGGCCGACGCGGCAGCGGGGCCCGTGCTGAAGGAGAGGCCGGCCGTCGCCGGGGCGGCGACGCAGGGCAGCCGGCTCTTCGTCTCGCACGGATCGTGGTCCGGCGCGGGCTCGCTTCGCTACTCGTACGCGTGGTACCGCTGCGACACGATGGGCCGTCACTGCAGGTTCCTGCGCGGCGTCGACAACAGGAGCCACACGCTCGGCGAGAACGACGTCGGGCACACGCTCAGCGTCGCCGTCCGCGCGACGGACTCGGCCGGATCGACGCGCGCGTTCGCAAGCCTGGTCGGCCCGATCGCGGGCGCGCGGCCGCACATCGACTCGCTCGCGCAGCCGCTGGTCGCCGGCAGCCCGCTGCAGGGAAGCACGGTTCGCGTCGACACGGGTCGCTGGCGGCCGAAGCCGTCTGCATTCGTCTTCCAGTGGGCCCGCTGCAACGCCGAGCTCCGCGCCTGCAAGGCGATCAGCGGTGAGACCCGTGACACGCACGACATCGGCGCCGCCGACCTCGGCCATGTCCTCGTGGCAATCGTGCAAGCACGCTCCGGCGCAACGTCGCGCGCGGTCTTCAGCACGGCGACGGAACTTGCGGTCGCGGGCGGCGGAGCCGCCCAGCCCGCAGGCTGCGGCCCCTCGCTCACGACCGCCCCGGCCGTCGCCGAGGTGCTTCAGCAGGGCAACCAGCTGACGGGTTCCGTCGGTTCGTGGTCCGGCAAGGGCACCATCACCTACACCTACAGCTGGTACCGCTGCGACGCCGCCGGCGCCCACTGCAAGCGGATTCACGGCGCGACCAGGCTCAGCCACCTCCAGTCCGCAAGGGATGTCGGCCACACGCTCGGGTTTGCCGTCCATGCCACGGACAGCGCCGGGACGACGACGGCGTACGCGGCGCTCCTCGGGCCGGTCGCCGCCGCCGGCGCGACGCTCGTCTCGACCGGCGCGCCGGCGATCAGCGGCGCCGCAGCAGCAGGGCAGACGCTCCAGGTCTCGAGCGGCAGCTGGAGCCAGCCGCCGAGCGCCCTCGGGTACCAGTGGCAGCGCTGCAACCCGAACGGCCGCCTCTGCACCCCGATCGCCGGCGCCACCGCGAGCAGCTACGTGCTGACCGCCGACGACAGCGGTCACAAGCTGCTCGCCGTCGTCCACGCAACGGCGGGGACGGCTGCTCAGGACGCCTTCAGCGGCGCGGCACTCGTCGCCGCCGCGGCGCCGCCGGCGGGCCCGTCGAACTCCGCGGCGCCCACCGTCGCGGGGACGGTCGAGCAGGGCGCGCAGCTCACCGGGAGCGCCGGCTCGTGGACGGGCTCGGGCACGATCGCCTACGGCTTCAACTGGTTCCGCTGCGACGCCGCGGGTGCGCACTGCCTTTCGATTCACGGCGCAACGAAGCCGACGTACACGCAGGGCGCGAAGGACGTCGGACACACCATCGGGTTCGCCGTCCATGCGACCGACAGCGCCGGGACATCGACTGCGTACGCGGCACTCCTCGGGCCGGTCGCGCCGGCAAGCGCACCGCTCGCGTCGACCGCCCAGCCGACGATCGCCGGCACCGCCGCGCCCGGGCAGGCGCTCCAGGCCACGGGCGGCAGCTGGAGCCAGCCGCCGAGCGCGGTCGGCTACCAGTGGCAGCGCTGCAACGCGAACGGCCGCCTCTGCGTGCCGATCGACGGCGCCACCGCGAGCACCTACACGGCCGCCGCGGCCGATACCGGCCACACGCTGCTCGTCGTCGAGACGGCGACGCTGAACGGCGTCCAGCAGGCGGCCCTCAGCACGCACACGGCCGTCGTCCCCTGACCTCACCCGACGAAGACGAGCTAGCCGAAGACGTTCCCGGCCGCGAGCGCCTCGAAGCCTCGCCGAGCGTCGCGAAGCGGCAGCGTCTCCTGGATCGACGGCCGGACACGTGCGCCGACGCAGAACCGAAGCAGCTGCTTCAGCTCCTCGAGCGTGCCCATCGTCGAGCCGACCACGGACAGCTGCCGGAAGTAGACGTGAGCCAGGCCCGCCGGCGTTGCATCGCCCGTCGTC
>VAWW01000103.1 GCA_005884575.1 Actinomycetota bacterium | reverse complement strand
TTCCCGACCGAGAGCATGTGCGCGGGACGGTCGGCGGGGACGTCGAACCGGGCGAGCAGCCGTTCGGCAGCGCCGGCCGCACTCGGCTCTCCCTCTAGCCGCGCGAACAGCTCCAGGTTCTCCCGCCCAGTCAGGCGGTCGTAGAACGCCGGGCGCTGCGGCACCCAGCCGACACGCACGCCGCCGACGCGCTCGACGCCGCCCTCGCTCGGGTCGAGCGCCCCGGCGAGGATCGCCAGCAACGTCGACTTGCCGGCCCCGTTCGGACCGATCAGGGCGAGCGACTCGCCCGCGCGGACGTCGATGTCGGTCGGCTCGAGCGCAACCTGCGCGCCGAAGCGGCGCGCGACGCCGCGCGCGCGCAACAGCGCCTCGGTCAAGGCCCCTGCGCGGCGGCGCCCGGCGGGGGAATCTCCCGGTTCCCCCGCACCCCCTCCCCTGGTCCGCTGACGCGGACGGGCCGCTCCGCGGCCGGCGGCGTAGATGCCTCTTCCAGCTCCACTTCGACCGGCGGCGCGCCGCCCTTCTCCCACGGCTCGAGCTGGACGCGCTCCGCGAAGAATTCCCAGACCGCGCGGCCCGCCGCGAGCAGCGGCAGAGCGACCAGCGCGCCGGGCAGCCCGTAGATCTCACCGCCGGCGAGCAGCCCGAAGATGACCAGGAGCGGATGCAGCCGCAGCGCGCTGCCCATCACGTTCGGCACCACGACGTGCCCCTCGACCTGATGGATCGCGAGGAAGAGCAACGCCACCCACACCGCCGACAGCGGATGCACGACGAACGCGTAGATGAACGGTGGGATCGAGCCGAGCCACGGCCCGAGGTAGGGGATCAGCTCCGTGATCGCCACCCACGCGCCGAAAACGAGCGCGTACTTCTGGCCGTGCGGCAGCGCGCCGACCACTCCAAGCACCCACAGGCCGACGCCCGCGCTCGTGCCGATGATCAGCGACACGAGCGCCTGCCCTTTCACGTAGCTCACCAGCGAGCGCTCCATGCGCACGAGCAACGAGTCCGAGCCGGGATGCGGTGGGAACCTCCGGTCGATTGCGCGAGCGAAACGCGGAAAATCCAGCAGCATGTAGACCGACACGACCAGGATCACGATCGCGCTGAAAAGCAACTTGCCGATCGAGATCGCGGCGCCCTCGAGAAAGTTCACGACCTTTGTCGTGTACTTGCCGACGTCGTGCTTACGGATCTTGCGTACGAGTTCGTGGCCGCGCTTCTGCACGTGGATCGAGCCCAGGCTGTGTGTGTTCAGCCACTGCTGCAACCGGTCGACGTCGCGGTCCGCATCGACCTGGCCTGTCTGTCCGTTTACGTCCGTAAAGTAGGAATCCACCCGTTTCGCGGCCGTCTTCGTCTCGTTGACGAGCACGGTCCCGAGCGCCCCGATGGCGGCGACCAACGCAACCGCGAACACGAGGTACACCAGCGCGACTGCAAAGCCGCGGGGGACGCGGACCCTCTGGACGATCCTCACAACGGGGCTCAGCAGCAGCGCAATCAGGAGCGCGACGAGAAAGAGGAAGACCACGTGACGGACCGCGCCCGCCACGACCCACAGAAACAGCAGCAGAATCGGCAGCCCGACCAGCTGGATCCAGCGCGGGATCTCGATCTTCGCCGCCCGGGCGGGCATGCGAGTGATCGTACAGCCGTCGTCGTACCTCTTCGGCCACCGGGCTGGGAGTGGGACTGGTCGCGGAGCGTCGACGGCAGCCTTGCGCTCGACTCGGCCGAGCTCTGGGTCGAGCCGCCAAAGCGAGCAAAGGTTGGTACGGTCCCGCCGATGCCGGCCCCCTCCCGCCAGGCTCCCGCGGCGCGCGCGCATCGGCGGCGCCCGCCTGCCCAGCACCGGATGCGGCGGCTCGTCGTGCTGACCGTCGTGTGCGGGGCGCTGCTCGGAACGCTGTTCATGACGGCGTTCGGACAGGGAGCGACCCGCGAGGCATCGTATGCGCTGCCGGGCCCCGCGGGCCGGCTGCTGCCCGTCGGCCCGCCGACCCCCCTGACCGTCGCCCTCCACAACGGCCTCCGCATCCAGCTCCCGGTGGCGCAGAGTCGCGTTACGGCGATCGGCTACCACTCGTCGGGCGACGGCGTGTTGCCGCTGACTCCCCTCGGCCACCAAGGCAACGAGGGAGTGCTGTCGCGGCTCGCGCACAAGATCTTCGGCGGCGGCCACGGCGGCTTCGTCTACTACCAGCTGGGCGGCGGCGACACTGCCATGCTCGACGTCGGCGCGGCGCCGGGGACGGACGTGTACGCGCCGGTCGACGGCACGATCGTCGGCATCTCCGACTACGTCCTCGACGGACGCGCGTACGGGTCGCGGATCGACATTCAGCCGTCGGCGGCTCCGTCGCTCGTCGTGTCGCTCACGCATCTCACGCCGGACCCGGCGCTCACGGTGGGCTCGACGATCGCCGCGTCGGGCACGAAGGTCGGGCGCGTCGTCGACCTCTCCGGGGTCGAGAAGCAGGCGCTGGCGAAATACACGCAGGACGCGGGGAACCACGTCTCGATCGAGCTCCGCCCCGCGGCGACGCTCACACTGCCCTAGCCCGCGAAAAATGCTTCGCATTTTCCGCGGGTGATGAACGGAGAAGATCAGGGCTACATGAAGATCCTTTTTATTGCGGACGTGGTCGGCGTCCCAGGCCGTCGCGCAGTGGAGGCGCGGCTGCCCGGGCTCAAGGAAGAACTGCGCGCGGACTTCTGCATCCTCAACGGGGAGAACCTCGCCGACGGCGTCGGCATCACGCCGAAGCTCGCCGACCGCATGCTCGGGTCGGGCGCCGACGCGATCACGCTCGGCAACCACGTCTGGCGGCGTGGCGAGATCGTCCCGTACCTGAAGGAGAGCGATCGCGTCGTGCGCCCGGCGAACCTCTCCGCGCGAGCGCCCGGCAAGCGGCTGATCGTCGTGGGCGACGTCGCAGTGATCAACCTGCTCGGCTCGCTCTTCATCAGCCCGCCGGTGAATCCCTTCGAGGTCGTCGACGATCTCGTCGACGAGGCGCGCACGCGCACCCCGATCATCGTCCTCGACATGCACGCGGAGGCGACGAGCGAAAAGGTGGCGATGTCGCGCTGGCTCGACGGGAAGGTGACCGCAGTGATTGGCACGCACACGCACGTGCAGACGAACGACGCGCGCGTTCAGCCCGGCGGCACTGCTGCGATCACCGATGCCGGCATGACGGGACCGCACGACTCCGTCATCGGCGTGCAGGCGGACCTCGCCATCCGCCAGATGCGTACGGCCATGCCGGTGCGCTTCGAGACGGCGTCCGGGGATGTGCGCATCGAGGGCGTGCTCGTCGAGTGCGGCGCGGACGGACGCGCGACGAGCTGCGAAGCGGTTCGCGTCTCGGTCGAGTGACCGCACCGCCGATCCGGTACGCGGCCAACGGCGACATCCACCTCGCCTACTGCACGGTGGGAGACGGGCCGCTCGACCTCGTCCTCGTCCACGGATCGTTGACGAACCTCGAGGTGCTCTGGGACATCCCGGAATACCGCGGTTATTGCGAGCGGCTCGCGTCGTTCGCCCGCGTGATCTGCTTCGACAAGCGCGGCATGGGGCTGTCCGACCGCGTCCGCGCCGGCACGCTCGAGGAACGAATGGACGACGTCCGCGCGATCATGGACGCGGCCGGATCGGAGACCGCCGTTTTGAAAGGCGTGTCCGAAGGCGGCCCGCTGTCGATGCTGTTCGCCGCGACGTATCCCGAGCGCACGCAGGCACTGGTCCTCTGCGGGGCCGAAGTCAAGGAAGAGACGACCGACGACTGGCCCTGGGGCGAGGCGACGAGGGAAGAGTTCGAGGAGTACATGACGATCGAGGACATCGTGGAGCGGTGGGGCAAAGGCGGCGTCCTGGCCTACGTCGCCCCCGGCAAAGAGGACGACGAGCGGCTCCGCCAACTCTTCGGTCGGCTCCAGGTGCAGTCTGCGAGCCCTCACGATGCCGTGGCCTTCATGCGCATGGCCTTCGAGATCGACGTCCGGCACGTGGTGTCGGCGATCAACACGCCGACCCTGATCGTGCACCGCGTCGACGACCGCGTCTGCCACGTCGAAAATGCGAGGTGGCTCGCGCGCAACATCGACGGCGCGAAGTACGTCGAGCTGCCCGGGGATACCCACCTCCCCTGGATCGACGGCGACGACATCATGGACGAGATCCGGGAATTCCTCACCGGCGTTCGCGAGCCGGCCGAGCCGGAGCGCGTGCTCGCGACCGTGCTGTTCACCGACATTGTCGGGTCGACGGAGCGAGCTCGCGAGCTCGGCGATCGTCGTTGGCGCGACCTGCTCGAGCACCATCATGAGCTCGTCCGTCGCGACCTCGAGCGGTTTCGCGGGAGAGAGGTCGACACTGCCGGCGACGGATTCCTGGCGACGTTCGACGGGCCGGCGCGGGCGATCCGCTCCGGCCGGGCAATCGTGGACTCCGTGCGCGGCCTCGGGCTCGAGGTCCGAGCCGGACTGCACACCGGCGAGGTGGAGCTCGCGGGCGCCGCGGTGCGCGGGATCGCGGTTCACACGGGGGCGCGAGTCGCGTCACATGCCGGCGCCGGTGAGGTGCTCGTCTCTCAGACCGTCAAGGACCTCGTTGCAGGTTCCGGTATCGAGTTCGAGGACCGCGGTGCGCACGAGCTCAAAGGCATCCCGGGCGAATGGCGCCTGTATGCCGTACGTCAGTCGTAGATCGAGCGGCCGGCTCCCGCTGTCGCGTTCGCCGGATAGGGGTCGAGGTCGTTCACGAACCCCGGCTGAGCTTCCACGCGCGTCAGCCACCCACGCACAGCCGTGTAGGGCTCGAGTTCGAGCCCCGCTTCGCCGGCCACGTGCACGTAGCCGTACAGGCCGATGTCGGCGACGCCGTAGCTGTTACCGACCAAGAACTGCCGCGCGGCCAGCTGCGCGTCGAGGAGAGCGAGCACGTCGTGTGCGGCGGCCCGGCGACGCAACGCATCCGGCTCGTCAGGCTGTAGACGTCCCGTGATCAACCGGAAGCGCAGCCCCCCGATCGCG
>VAWW01000102.1 GCA_005884575.1 Actinomycetota bacterium | reverse complement strand
GCGTGAGGCCTGGTGCGACGGCGTTGCACCGGATCCCGCGCGTGCCGTACTGCGACGCCACGGATTTCGTTAACAGAACGACGCCGGCCTTGGACGCTCCGTAGGCGGCACGCACGCCGCGTCCGACGAAGCCGTCGACGGAGGCGGTGTTGACGATCGAGCCGCCTCCGCGCGCGAGCATGTGCGGGATCGCGTGCTTGCAGCCCATGAACTGGCCTTTCAGGTTGACGGCGACCAGCCGGTCGAAGACCGCCATGTCGAGGGTGACGATGTCCGTGTCAACGGCGTTGGTCGAGGGGTCGGTCGCGTTGTTGTGCAACACGTCGAGGCCGCCGAACGACTCGACTGCAGTTTCGACCATGCGCATGACGCTCGGCTCGTCCGAGACGTCGACCTCGGCGGCCACAGCGCTACGGAGTTCGCCGGCCACACGCTCGGCCTCAGTCCGGTTGATATCGGCGACCACGACCGAGGCACCTTCGCGCCCCATCAAGCGCGCGGTGGCCTCGCCGATGCCGCCGCCGGCGCCCGTCACGATCGCGACCTTGCCCTCGAGACGTCCCATCAATCGAGAGTATGTCTGCGTCCGCCCCTCTGCGTAAATGCGTGCTGCTGTCTCAGCACGTGCTCCACGAAATGTTGCCGGAAGTGACGACGGGGTTGCTCCGGGCTTTCGTGTGCACGGGAACATCGTCGCGGATTCATCGGCGTCTCTGTTCCACAGCGAGGTGCTCGCGAGTCGCTGTGCAAACATTGGGCGATGGGCAGCTTGAAGCGGATAGCGCCCATTTTCGCGGTGCGAGACCTCAACGCGGCCATGGCGCATTACGAGAGACCCGGTTTCGCGACTCGCGTTTATGACGGCGGCGGGTACGGGTTCGCAACGCGGGACGGGATCGAGATCCACCTCGGCGTCGTGCCCGTGCAGGATCAACGGGTCAACGGCGCCTATCGCTTCGTGGACGACGCCGACGCGCTTGCCGAGGAATGGCGTTCGGCAGGAGTCGAGGTTCATTCGCCTCAGGACACCGAATGGGTCGGCATGAGGGTGCTGTCGTCGACCCGGACGGGAATGTGATCCGCTTCGGGTCACCCATGTAGGCGTCCGTCGTCCGTGCGTTTTACCGCACGAGGTAGTAGATCTCGACGTGTTCGTCGCCCGGCCCATTGAAGTGGCCATAGATCTCCCAGTGTGGCCCGACCCGTTCCAGACCGAGGCGCTCGCATTCATCGACTTGAAGCGCTCGTCTACTCGTCCACGGATGAGCTCGCTGCCGGCACATTGCCATTCGTGCAGCAGGGCCTAACGTGTGGCGACCGTGTGCTCGTCGTCATGAGAGAGGAGGGTCGCGCCCTTCTCCACCGAGCACTCGGGGGAGACGCAGCCCGGATCGAGTTCGCGGACGCCGTCGCCTGGTATCAAAGCCCCGAGCATGCGTTCCAGCAGTACAGCCGGTACGTCGAGGATCACCTCGAGCACGGCGCTTCTCGCGTGCGCGTCGTCGCCGAGGTGATCTGGCCCCAGAGCTCGGCAACGGCCGAGGTCGGCGGCTGGAAGCGCTACGAGGCCGGAATCAGCGTTGGGATGGCTTCCGTTCCGGTGTCGTTCGTCTGCGCCTACAACACTCAGGAGCTGCCCGCGGGAATCATCACGGATGCTCTGCGGACTCACCCGGTCTTGCGGAGCGCCGGTGGCGCGCGGCCGAGCGCGCACTATTCGCAACCCAGGGCGTTCATCCGCGACCTGGAGCGCGCCGCGCCTGCGTCTGCGCCGCGCCGCTAGCGCCGAACGGGCGCGAGGACGCGCAAAGCACGAAGACACTCGAAAAGGCGCAGAATGAGTGCAGCTTCCACGTGAGCGCGCGACCTTTCCCACCAGAACACAAGGCGCGACCGACCAGAGCAACAGCTGAGGCCGACCGCCTCTTCACCATGTCGCCCGACCTGATCGTCGTCGCAGGCTTCGACGGCTACTTCAAACGGGTCAACCCGGCCTTCGTCGCACGCCTTGGTTACACCGAGCAGGAGGCGCTGACGCGACCCTACCTAGAGCTCGTTCACCCTGACGACCGCGAGCGGACGAAGCGGTTCTCGAACGAGATCGCCGAGGCCGAGACGACCGTCTCGTTCGAGAACCGGTATGTCTGCAAGGACGGCTCGTACAGATGGATCGAGTGGACGGCAGCGCCTCTCTCGAGGAACGGCTGACCTATGCCGTCGGGCGCGACGTGATCGAGCGGCGACAGGCCGAGACCGATCTGCGCGTAGCTGAGGAGCGCAACCGCGCGCTGGCCGAGGAGCAGGCGGCACTCCGAAGGGTGGCGACGCTTGTGGCGCGCGGTCTGCCGTCGACTGAGATCTTCACCGCCGTTGCCGAGGAGATGGGGAGGCTCATCTCGATCGACGGGACGAGAATCCTTCGCTACGAGGCCGACGGAACCGCAACGGTGATCGCGGGCTGGAGCGAGTCCGTTGAGGTACCTCCCGAGCTCGAGGTTGGTGCGCGCCTGGCGCTGGAGGGTGAGAGTGTCTCGACGCTGGTGCTTCGGACGGGAAGGCCGGCCCGGATCGAGAGCTACGCGAGTGCCGCTGGCCCGTTGTCGGAGCCCCTGCATCAGGTAGCAGGGGTGCGCTCCGCAGCCGGCGCTCCCATCATCGTCGAAGGACGCCTCTGGGGCGTGATGGCAGCCGGGTCGACGAAACCCGAGCCGCTGCCGGCGGATACGGAGGCGCGCCTCACCAACTTCACCGAGCTGTTGGCGACGGCGATCGCGAACGCGGAGAGCCGCGCCCAGCTCGCGCGCCTGGCCGAGGAGCACGCTGCCTTGCGGCGGGTGGCGACGCTGGTCGCGCGTGGAGCGCCACCGGAGGATCTGTTCGCGGCGGTCACCGAGGAGGCGGGACGGCTGCTCGGCGCGGGCCTCGCCGGGATGGCCCGTTTCGGGAGTGATGACACGGTGACTGTCCTCGCTACCTGGGCGGTCGAAGACGAGCACGGCGGCGCACACCCGTTGGTTCCGGGCCCGTGGCCGCTCGAAGGGGACGATCTGGCATCGACGATCGCGAGGACACGCCGACCGGTCCGGATCGACACCTACGAGGGTGTTCCCGGGCGGATCGCCGCGTTCGTCCGAGACGAGCTCGGTGTCGGCTCTTCGGTCGGCAGTCCGATCGTCGTCGAGGGGCGGTTGTGGGGCGCGTTGTTTCTCCACACGAAACAAACCCAGCAGCCGCTCCCTCAGGACACCGAGTCGCGTCTCACTGGCTTCACGGAGCTCGTCGCCACGGCGATCGCGAATACCCAGGCGCGGGCGGAGGTAGGGCGACTTGCGGAGGAGCAGGCAGCACTGCGGCGCGTGGCGACGCTCGTTGCGCGAGAGGCTTCGCCGGCGGAAGTCTTCTCCACGGTCACCGAGGAGATGGGCCGGCTTCTTGGTGCGGAAATCGCCGCCATGATCCGCCTCGAGCGCGGCAACACGGCGATCGTGGTGGCCAGTTGGAGTGAAGGGGACGAGGCCGATCAGGTCCCCGTTGGAACAGTCGTACCGCTCGAGGGCGAGAACGTCGCGACGATGGTTCTGCGGACCGGCCGGCCTGCGCGGAGGGAGCACCCCGAGCTTGCGTCCGGCCCCGTTGGAGAACTGGTGCGCCGGCTCGGCGTTACCTCGACGGTCGGCACTCCGATCGTGGTCGAGGGTCGTCTGTGGGGCGGTATGTCGGTCTCTTCGAGACAGCCCGAGCCGCTCCCCACGGATACGGAGTCGCGCATAGCCGACTTCGCGGAGCTCGTCGCCACCGCGATCGCGAACGCCGAGGCTCGGACCGAGCTCACCGCTTCTCGCGCACGCATCGTGGCGGCCTCCGACGAGACGCGCCGCCGGATCGAGCGCGATCTGCACGACGGGATTCAGCAACGGCTGGTTTCGCTCAGCCTCGAGCTGCGCTTGACCGAATCGACCGCGTCTGCTGAGCTCGAGGGGGCCCGCAGGACGATCAGTCGGGTCGCGGGCCAGCTCGACGGAGTCACCGAGGAGCTGCGAGAGATCGCACGCGGGATCCATCCAGCCGTCCTCTCCGAGGGTGGGCTCGGACCGGCGTTGCGGACGCTCGCTCGCCGTTCGGCGATTCCGATCGCGTTTGGCGGCGTCGTCGATCAGCGGTTGCCGGAGCCGATCGAGGTCGCGGCGTACTACGTCGTTTCCGAAGCGCTCACGAACGCGACGAAGCATGCCAACGCCTCCCGAGTCGACATCGAGGCCGCGGCGCGAGAGAACAGCCTGCAGCTCTCGATCCGCGACGACGGGGTCGGTGGCGCCGATCCAGCGCGCGGCTCCGGGCTCGTCGGGTTGCGTGACCGCGTCGAGGCTCTCGGCGGCACGATCGACGTCGAGAGTCCCGTTGACGTGGGCACCACCGTCGTCGTGGCGCTTCCGCTCGAGCTCGAGGCGTCCGCTCGTTCGTCCCGTCTTCTCGGCTAGCGACTGCTCAGCAGGATTCGAGGAGCTGCGGCTGAGGGGTTTCAAAATGCCGGTTCGGTGCGCCGCGGTGGCGGTTGCGCTGGTTTAACAGTTCTCGCGCGCGCGCAAATAACAGATCGCGCCCGCGTAGGGTTCGTAAATTCGATCGCGCGGATTTGCAGGCAAATCCAGCGGAGCGGCGGAGGCGCGCGACCACCGCGGCAGCGGGCGGGCCATCGTCGTCAGACGGCTGTCGCGGCAGTTTGCGCTACCGAGCGACGCCGACGCCAAGCGCGCCAGAGACATCTGGGATCTAGCGATCCCGTTCCTCAGACAAACGGCGCGGCGCGGGGAAGGCCTTCACCTGCAACCAGAGCTTTAAGCCTCTTCCGGCCGCGGTGGTCTGAGCGGTCTGCTCGCGACGGTCGCCTGTTTGCGGCTCGAGAGCGTGACGCCGCTTCGAAGGTCGCGGCCGGTGCGCGTTCGACCGCGATCGTGATCGCGCGTTTCCCGCCCGGCGTGCATGCCAAAATCCACTGGCCCGGCCGGCACGATTTGCCTGCAAAGCGACCATGGCCGAGTTTACGAACCCTACGCGCTTCGGCGCCCCCTGACCCCGCTCCCGCCCGGCGCCGATCCGATCTAGCGTGCAGCCGATGAAGGTAGTTGCTCTCGACCGCTTCTCGAGCTCCAGCGGCGGACCTATCGGGTTGAAGCTGACCTGATCGGGTCGGATGGCGTGTGCGCGGGCTACGTGGTTGTTTGGCTGAGCGCGAGGCGGGCGGCGACGGCGTTGCGTGCGCGTGTTATGGCCTGGGCGTTGCTGTGGAGGAGGAAGGCTGTGTTTGCCATCAGGAGGTAGCCGTTGAGCTCGAACGCGAGCTGGTGGGGATCCTCGTCGCGGAGTTCGCCTGCCGCTTGGGCCTCGCGGACGAGCTGCACGAGGAGGTCCGTCCAGTCGCGTTGGAAGTCGGCGATGCGTTCCTTGACAGCGCCGGGGTGGGTGTCGAACTCGGCGGCGGCGGACGCGAAGAAACAGCCGCCTGGAAAGACGCGCCGCTCGACGTGGGAGAGGAACTGCTCGCAGAGCGCCTCGATCTTTGCGAGCGGAGTCGGGGCCTGCTCGGCGGGTGCGACCACATCGGCCGAGAAGATCTCGCTGGCGGTTTCGATCGTCGCGAGCTGAAGCTCCTCCTTGGAGCCGAAGTGGGCGTAGAGGCCGCTCTTGCTCATCCCGATGTGGGCGGCGAGACGCCCGATCGAGAGGCCCTCGAGACCCTCGATCGTCGCGAGCTTGGCTGCGGCGCCGAGGATCGTCCGCCGACTGCGCTCGCCGTCCGCCCGCGGTTTGCGTTGCACCCGCTGAACAGCTGAGTCCGTCATCGCTTGACAAATTAGCACGACCGTTCGTATAGTGTGGCGACAAAACGACCGATCGTGCTAACTAAGGAGACCTTCATGACCTCGACGAGAACCGTGTCCGGGCTGGCGCAGGTGAAGGAGCGGCAGCAGCAGATGTGGGCAAGCGGCGACTTTCACGCCGTGGCGACGCTGATCCAACCCGTCGCGGACGTCCTCTGCGACGCGGTCGACCTGCAGGCGGGTTGGCGCGTCCTCGACGTCGCCTGCGGCAGTGGCAACGCTGCGATCGCCGCCGCCCGCTGCGGCTGCGACGCGGTCGGCATCGACTACGTCCCGGCACTGCTCGCCCGTGGACGCCGGCGGGCAGAAGCCGAGGGGCTGTCCATCGAACTGCTCGAGGGCGACGCCGAGGCGATCCCGTTTCCGGATCGCAGCTTCGACGCCGTCTTGTCCGTGTTCGGATCAATGTTCGCGCCGAACCACCGGCAGGCGGCGATCGAGCTCGCACGCGTCTGCGAGCCCGGCGGCCGGATCGGCCTTGCCACCTGGACGCCGGACGGGTTCATCGGCGAGATGCTGAAGGTCGTCGCAGCGCACGTGCCGCCGCCACCCGGCGTCGCCTCACCGATCCTTTGGGGCACCGAGTCGTATCTGCGCGAGCTGTTCGGCGACCAGATCGACACGCTCGCCTGCAGGGAGCGGACATTCACGTTCCGCTTCCGCTCGGCAGAGGCGTACGTCGACTACTTCCGCACGTACTACGGCCCGATCGTCAAGGCGTTCGAGACTGCTGGCACCGCGGGAGGCGCCGCCCTCTTCGGCGATCTCGTCGACCTCGTTCGCCGCTTTGCCCGAACAACGTCCGGCCCGGTATCGATCCCGGCGACCTACCTCGAGACAGTCGCCGTCCGGACTGGAGGCCGAGCATGAGCACGACAACAGCGGTCGAGAGAGTGCCGGCGATGCACCCGGCAAAGGTGCCGGGTCCCGCCGGGAGCATCCCGGAAGCATCGTCTTCCTGAGGACGACTCGCGGCACGCTGACGCTTGCGCTTCTCCTGCTCGTGCAGTTCCTCGACTTCCTCGATGTCTCGATCGTCAACGTTGCGCTGCCTTCGATCAGGCACGACGTGGGCTTCTCCGAGCAGAGCTTGCAGTGGGTTGTCAGTGGCTATGTGCTCACCTACGGCGGCTTCCTACTGCTCGGTGGGCGTGCCGACGGGGTCAACGTTCAGCGCCTGCATTCCGAGGAACAGCTCATCCAAGAGCGGCAGCGCCCGCAGCAGTTCGTTGAGCGCCGGGTCTCCTCAGGAGGTCGTCGCGAGCTTCGGTCATCTACGCAAGTGGCGCTCAGGTCCTTCGCGACGTCAGCAGCTCGTGCCAGTGCTCGGCGATCGCGGTCGCACCGGCGAGATTCGGCTCGATCACGTTCACGAACCACGGCTGCTCCGATGTGACGCCGTGCCCGTGGAAGAGCCGTTCGAGATCGGCGAGCAGGAAGCCATGGTCGCGCGCGAGCTTCGCGATGCCGCTGTTGGCTGCGTTCAGGCGCCGTCGTAGCTCGATCGTCGCCAGCCGCGAGAGGCCGAGCTCGCGGCGTCCGAGCTCGTTGTCGCCGTCGCTCGGGTCGTAGATCGTGTTGACGACGACGCCGGCAGAGAGCGGTTGGATCCGCTGCGCGATCTGGTGAAGCCGGCGCAGGATCGCGCGCGGCAGGTCGCCGCCGAGCAGGTCGTTGCCGCCGGCGGTGATCGTGACGACCTCTGCGGCTGCTGGTGCCGCCGCGAGGTCGGCGAGCACGCCGTCTGTTGTGTTGCCGTCGCGCGTGAGGTCGATGAGTTCGAGGCCGAGCTTTCGAGCAAGTTGCGATGGCGCTCCTCCACCGTGCACGCCCGTGTAATCGTCGATCGAGATGCTGTCCCCTAGGGCGAGATAGACCGTCATCGCGCGTGCCCTCACAGGTTGAGTAAGCGTCTGCGCCGCCTTTAGAGTGCCGAGCGCACGCGCTGCGGCAGCGACTCGACGATAAGGGCATACGAGTGCTCGATCAGCTCCTCGAGTTCGTCGTCCGGAATCGATCGATCGAGGACGATCGTGTTCCAGTGCTTCTTGTTGAGGTGGTATCCGGGCTGAACCGCGGCGTACGCATTGCGGAGCACCTCGGCCCATTCCGGGTCGCACTTCAGGCTCACCCGCGGCGGCTCGGCTGTCGGGTGCCAAAACTCGGTCACCGTGGATTTGCAGGCGAATCCTGCTCTGCCGCCGTCGTAGTCGAGAGTCGCGCGTGGAAGCGGCGGGCGGCCGGACAGCCGAGCGCGGTTCGAGGGTGGCGCGCGAAGGCGAGGAGCCACCGCGCCCGTGGCGCCCCGCACTCGGCCTTCGCCTGGCGTGGCGAAGGCTGGCGACGGCCCCGAAGACCGGTCACCCTTTACCCGACGTCGAGAGTCGTGGGCGCGCGAACATGACGCGGCGATGTCCTGAACGAGGCCGCGAGCGAGGTCTGCCATGACGCCCAGGCAATTGCTCGGACGTAACGCGACTGGCCGCTTTGTCCGAACGCACCGGGTCACGGAGGCATTCGGATGCCTATTCTCGGGAACGCGATCTCCCTGCAAATCCGCCGGGACCGAGTTTTGGCACCCCACATGGCGGCAACGAGGTTCGACGAACTCGCCCAGCCCGTCGACAGCTCGTCTACGAGCCCCCGCCGAAGTCGCAGGCGAAGCTCGTGTTATCACTTTCGTTGACACCCTCGCTTGGGCGTCGCCGGTTCAGGAGACACAAGGGCCCTGTTTGCGGGCTTTTCTCATATGGGCCGGGCAGGGATCGAACCTGCGACCTTGGGATTAAAAGTCCCCTGCTCTACCAACTGAGCTACCGGCCCCGCGCCCGAGTGTACGTTCCCACGCGTCGAGCAGCTGCTCGACGTTCCGGCGCTGCGCCTCGGTGAACTCGAACTTCGCTACGAGCCTGCGCGCCTCCGCCGGGTCGTTGTTTTCCACCGCCGCTTCGAGGTGCTCCCGCAACGGGGTCGGCTGCTGGAGCTGCCGCCGCAGCCAGCGCCGAAGGCTGACCTCTGCCGCTTCCACACCCTCAGTGTCGCACGGGCGGGTCGGCCCGGAAGGCTCGCTCGATCCACTCGGCGAAGAGCGGGTCGACGATCGTCTGCCGCGTACCGTCGCGCTCGACGTCGGCGGTCGCCTGCAGCCGGCTCAGCGCGCCCTGCGCGGTCGGCTTGCTCAGGTCGAGCCGCTGGAGGACGCTCTCCCGGTAGGGCGAGCCGCCGCCGGCGACGACCGCGCGCAGCGTCTTCTGCTCCGCGAGGTCGAGGCCGCGCCAGTGGGCGTCGAACTCCGGCTCCAGCTCCGCGAGCGCCGCCTCGTGCGCTGCCTCCCAGCTCGCGAGCGTTGCGGCGCCTCCCTGCGGCACCTCCGCCCAGAGCCGGTGCGCGAGCTGCATCGATCGCTGGGGATGCCCTTTCGCCGACTCGACCAGCGGCTGCAGCGCCTCGCCGACACCCCGTTTCGTACGCGTGAAATGCGCTGCGACGTAGTCGGCGATCTCCTCGTCCTGGAGCCGCTCGAGCCGCATCGGGACGGCGGATCCGTAGAGCGGGCGGTCCTTCGTCTCGAACAGCTGCTTCATCAGCCCGGGCTCCGAGCCCGCGAACACGTAGCCGGCGACGTTCCCCTGGTACTGAATGTGGCTGCGCAGCAGGCCGTCGAGATCGGGGATCTTCGTGACATCCTGGAACTCGTCGAGCGCGATGAAGGCGCGGTAGCCGCCGCCCTCCTCGAGGCGCAGCGGAAGGTCGAGCAGCGCATGCAGCGCCGGCAGCGGATCCACCTTGCGTGGATCGAGCTGCAGCTTCGCGCTGATGCCGAGCGCCCCAAGTGAGAGCCCGAGTCCGGTGCGCTGGAGGAACT
>VAWW01000068.1 GCA_005884575.1 Actinomycetota bacterium | reverse complement strand
CGACGCCTTCGTCTGCAAGGTCACTCGCGAACGCGAAGGCCGATGTCTCGATACGGTGTGGCGTCATCCGAGCAGGTATCCCCCGTCGACGACGATCTGCGCACCGTTGATGTACGCGGCCAGGTCAGAGGCGAGGAACACGACGACGCGCCCGATCTCGTCCGGGTCGGCCCAGCGGCGCATCGGCACCCTCGTCGCAGCGTCGGCCCATTGTCGTTCGATGTCGATTCCCTCGGGTGCTCCTGCCTTGATGTATTCGATCGCTCCTTCGGTGAGTGACGGTCCTGGCGCGACGGCGTTCGACCGGATCCCCTGCGGTCCGAGCTCGAGTGCCAGGCACTTGGTCAGCCCCCAGAGCGCATGCTTCGACGTCGTGTAGTGCGACATCCCCCGCGAGGTCGGGTGCAGCGCGTCGATCGAGGTCACGTTCACGATCGCGCCCCCGTCTCCCTGCTCGATCATCCGGCGCGCAGCCTGACGCGCGCACCAGAACGCGCCGCTGACGTTGACGTCGAGAACCCCGGCGAAGCGGTCGAGGGGCATCTCTTCGAGACGGACGTTCGAGTAGGCGGCGGCGTTGTTCACGAGCACGTCGAGGCGGCCGAACCGCTCGACGGCGGCAGAGACGAGACCGTCGACGTCGTCGGCGACCGATACGTCGCCGACCGCCCACGCGATTCGCTCCCGGTGGTCGGCCAGCCGGCCCGCAGCGGCTTCAACCGCGTCGCCTCGACGATCCGTCAGCAGGACGGCGGCGCCTGCCTCGGCCAGGCGGCGGGCGGCGGCGAAGCCGAAACCCTGTGCGGCCCCGGTGACCACGGCGACGCGGCCCTCGAGATCGAGCAGGTCGGCGATCGACCGGTCCGGATAGGCGTCTGGCGTCGGCCGTGTCGCCATCGCCGCTAGCCGCACCATTCGACGAGGATCTGCGCGTAGACCTTCGCCGCGAGCACGAGCTGCTCCGTGTCCACGTACTCGTCGGCGACGTGACATTGGGCGAGGCTCCCGGGCCCGCAGACGACCCCGGGAAGGCTCCGCTCTCCGTACCACGCCAGGTCGGTCGCTGCGCCGAACCCTTGCGGAGTCGGGTCGAGGCCGACCTCGTGGAGGCAGTCGGCGAGCGGCGGCGGGAAGTAGATGTTCCCGAGCTTCCACGTGAAGCTGGGCGGGTGCTCCCGCAACCACGGGTCGGTGCGGCACACGGCCGACACGAAATCCTCGACCTCGGCCTGCACCTCGTCGAAGGACTCGTCCGGATAGAACCACATGTTGTATTCGACGGAGCAGTAATTCGGCGCGGTGCCTGCGTTCGAGAAGAGGTTGAGGCGACCGTCGGCCCCGCCCCCCGGACCGCCGACGATGATCCCCGGCGAGAGCGTGTCGAACCCCGGCGGCAGGATCTGGTGGGACTTCGTGTTGGCCCATTGCCGCTCGAGCTCCTGGAGCGCGACGATGATCTTGACCGTCTTCTCGACCGCGTTGACCCCGCCCTCGCCGTTTCCGCCGGCGTGGACGGAGAGGTACCGGGTCGACGCGTGCGCCTCGACCCCCTCGACCTCGATGCGGAAGTGCACCAGGCCGCCCTCCGCCGCGCACAGCCTCAGCTCCGTCGGCTCGAGCGACAGCGTGACGTCGCAGGCGGCGGCACGCTCGACGATCTCGCGGGTGCCGTTACCGACCACCTCCTCGTCGCTGACGATGTGGAAGACGATGTCGCCCCGCGGACGGGGTCCGTGCTCGAGCGCCGCCTTCGTCGCCCACATCGCCGCCGCGATGCCCCCCTTCATGTCCGTCGCGCCGCGCCCGTAGAGGCGACCGTCGACGATCGCGCCCCCGAATGGATCCTCCGACCAGGAACTTCGGTCGCCGACGGGGACGACGTCCACGTGGCCGTTGAACGCGAGCGACCGGCCGCCTCCCGAGCCGGCCAGCCTGGCGACGAGCAGTGGATGCGCCTCGAACGTCGCCGACGGGCCGACGTCCCACCCCTCGACCTCGAAGCCGAGCTCCGACAGAAAGGCGGCGACGTAGTCTGTGCAGCGTCGAGCCTCTTCCGGGAAGTGCGTGGCTTCCTTCGCCTGGCTCTCGGTACGGAAGCCGATCAGGTCGCGCAGCAGGCCGTGCAGCCCCGCCTGCGAGGCTTCCACCGCCTCGACAACGGCCGATCGGCGTTCCATGCGCTAGGAGGCGGCGGCCGGTGCGAGCGCAGCCGCGGATTCGACCGGAGCCGTGTCGCGGCGGAGGTTCTGTCCGTCCGGGCCGAAGACCTGAGCGCGCCACGGGTCGAAGAGGAGCGAGACGTTCTCACCGGGTTGCAGCGGCGAGTCGGGATCCGTGCGGACCTGGAGCAAGGTGCCCGCGGCCTCGACGGTGAGGAAGAGATCCGAGCCGACAGGCTCGAGGAACTGCACTTGGCCGGCGATGCCGCCTGTCTCGCCGGGTGGACCGATCCGGAGATGCTCCGGTCGCAAGCCCAGCTTGACCTGGCGCATGTCGGCCGGGTTCCCGTCCTCCGGCGGGCTCGTCACGTCGGCGGACAGCGGCACGTCGATGTTGTCCCCGCGGAAGCGCCAGCCGAATTCGACCCATTCCAGCTCCCCGCCGATCAGGTTCATCGGGGGCGCCCCGAGGAACGTCGCGACGAAGACGTTCGCGGGACGGCGATAGACCTCCTGCGGCGTTCCGATCTGCTGCAAGACGCCTTCACTCAGCACTGCGATCCGATCGCCCATCGTCATCGCTTCGATCTGGTCGTGGGTCACGTAGATCGTGGTGATCCCGAGGCGTTGGTGGAGCTGGATGAGCTCGAGACGCGTCTGGATGCGCAGCTGCGCGTCGAGGTTCGAGAGCGGCTCGTCCATGAGGAACGCCTGCGGCGCGCGCACGATTGCGCGCGCGAGCGCGACGCGCTGGCGCTGTCCGCCCGACAGCTCCCCCGGCAGGCGCTGCAGCAGATTCTCGAGACCGAGCATCGCCGCTGCCCGACCGACGGCGAGCCCAACCTCCTCTTTGCTCTGCTTGGCGATCTGAAGGGGAAACGCGATGTTCTTGTAGACGCTCATGTGGGGGTAGAGCGCATAGTTCTGGAACACCATCGCCACGTTCCGCCTGACCGGATCGATGAAGTTGATCAGCCGTCCGCCGATCACGATCTCACCGGCGTCCGCGTCCTCGAGGCCCGCGACGACGCGAAGGATCGTGCTCTTTCCACATCCGGACGGACCGAGGAGGACGAGGAACTCGCCGTCGGCGATCTGCAACGAGACGTCGCTCACGGCTTCGACTTTGCCGAAGCGCTTCACCAGGTGCTTGATGCTGATGTCTGCCAACTAGCTCGCCTCCTCTCCCGCGGTCGAGACGTTCATTGCTTCAGCGCACCGGCCATCGATGCCTGAACGAACCAACGCTGGAACATCAGGAAGATCACGATCACGGGAGCCATGGTCATCACCGCTGCTGCCGAGATGACGCCCCAGTTCGTCACGAACTGGCCCTGGAGGGACGACACTCCCACCGTGAGCGTCTTCATGTCGTTGGTCGTCGTGATGATCAGCGGCCAGAGGAAGTTCACCCACTGCGCCATGAACGTGAAGATGCCGAGGACGACGATCGCCGGCTTCATCAGGGGGAGCACGATCTTTCTGAAGATCAGCCATTCGGAACCGCCGTCCAGCCGCGCGGCCTCGACGAGCGCCTCCGGAAGGGTCGAGATGAACTGGCGCATCATGAAGACCCCGAGCGGACTGCAGACCATCGGCAGGATCATGCCCGGGTACGTGTTGATCCCGCTGTGCGTCCAGCCGGGCAGGCGCGAGATCATTATGTACAGAGGGGCGATCAGCACCGCGGTCGGGATCATCAAGGTCCCGAGCACGAGCCCGAAGAGCACGCCTCGTCCGGGAAAGCGGAGCCGAGCAAAGGCGTAGCCGGCCAGCGTGTCGATGATCAGCGTGATCACGGTGACGGACGTCGCAAAGATCAGCGTGTTGAGCGCCCACCGCGGGTAACTCGTCTGGTGGAGAATCGTGCCGAAGTTGCCCGTGTAGAGGGAGCTCGGAATCCACTTCGGCGGATAGCTGAAGAGCTCGTAGCTTTTCCGGAACGACGGTGAGAGCAGGTAGAGGAACGGGACGATCGCGATGAGGGCGAAGATCGACAGCGTCGCGTAGGCGGCCAGCCCCTTGGTGATGCCGAACGCCCGGTGGCGGCGGGCCGCCGACGCGTACTCCTGTGCGTGCTGCGACAGAACGTCGGACTCGGCGACGCCCCCGGCTTGAACGGCCATCAGGCCCGCCGCTTTCGGCGTGCCCCGAGAACCCGGAACGAGATCGCCGTCAGGGCGAGAATGATCGCGAGGAGCACGACGGCCGCTGCGTAGCCCTGGCCCGTCTCCTGGAACTGGAACAACCGTTTCCAGATGAACCAGACCATCGTCGAGGTCGACTCGTACGGCCCTCCCTGGGTCAGGACGTACACCGTGTCGAAGACCTGGAAGTTCGCGATGATCGCGATCACGACGGCGAAGAGCAGCATCGGGCGGAGCAGGGGGATCGTGACCCGCCTGAAGCGCTGCACTCCGCGGGCTCCGTCGACCCGCGCGGCGTCGAGGAGCTCTTCGGGGACGTTCTGCAGGCTTGCGAGGAAGTAGAGCGTCCAGAACCCGAGCCCGCGCCAGACCTCGGCGAGCACGATCGTCAGGAGCGCGAGCCTTCCGCTGCCGAGAATGTTCAAGCGGTCGAAGCCCATCGCGTCGAGCGCGAGGTTGATGAAGCCGAAGTCGAAGTTGGTCAGGAACTGCCAGATCAGGCCCACCAGCACGGCGGGTGCGAGCAACGGCACGTAGAGCGCGAGCTTGAAGATGTTGCTCCCCTTGCGGTAACGGTTGAGCAGGAGCGCGAGCACAATCGCCAGGGTGAAGACCAGCAGGATCGCCTCGACCGCGTAGACCGCCGTGTTCTGGATCGCTCCCGTCAGCTCGGTGTCACTGGCGATCGACCGCCAGTTTTCGAGACCGACGTATTTCGCCGGATCGAGGATCCCGCCCCGGTTGAAGCTCAGCCAGATCGACCAGAGGGCCGGGACGAGGAGAAAGGCGATGAAGGGGATGAAGTACGGCAGGAGGAACAGGTAGGCCCGGAGGCTGCGCCGCTGGCGGTAGCGGGCGCCGGCCCGCCGATACTCCGCCTCGCTCAGCGTCAGCTCGTCCCAGGCTTTCTCTGCACTGACTGTCGACATCATCCCCTTCGCGCGGTTCCGGCCGATTCCGGTCGTTTAGCTCTTGAGGATCCGTGTCCCGTCTGCCTGCGCCTTGGCCATCGCGTCCGCCACCGACTTGCTGCCGGTGGCCGCAGCCTCGATCGCCTGTCCGTAGACGCTCGTGAGCTGGGCCATCTTCGGGCCCGTCGGAAGGCCGTCCCAGCCCTTCAGGACGTACTTGTTCACGCGAGCGACCTGCGCATCGCCCTTGGCCGTGTTGACGTCGCTTCGCACCGGCGCCCAGCCGTAATGCGCGCCGAACTCGTTCGCGAACGCCGGAGACGAGAGGAACTTCACGAGCTCCCACGCAGCGGCCTTGTTCGCGCTCTTGGACGCCATCACCCAGTGGCCGGTGGTCGAGAAGATCGTCCGCTTTCCGTTCGGCGCGCCGACCGGGTTGACGAAGTCCCACTTGAACGGGAGACCCTCGCTGCGGAAGACCGTCAGCCGGAGCGGCTCGTCGTGCAGGAAGGCGATTCGCCCGCCCTTGAACAACGCGACGCCGGCCTCGCGGTCGTACTGGCCGACAGGGGGCTGGACCTTATCCTTCAGAATCAGGTCGACCGAGACCTGGGTCGCCCGCATCTTGGAGATGATGTCCCCACCGAGGTTGTGGATGGCGTGGTAGTGGAAGTACCAGGTGAAGTCCTTGTCCGTCATCGGGACCTGGAAGCCCCAGACGTTCGGAGCGCTCGAGACCTTTTGGGCGGCAGCGGCCAGCTCGGTCGTGTTCGTCGGGATCTTCGTCACGCCGGCCTTGTCGAGCAGGTCCTTGTTGTAGAACATGACCGTCCCGCCGATGATGCACGGCAGGCCGTAGAGCTTGCCCTGGTAGATGCTCTTCTTGATGGTGTTGGGGATGAACTTCGCGGCGGTGCCCTTGTACGCCGGCGAGTAGAGCCACTTCGAATTGTTCAGCACCTCGAGGACCCCCTTCGTCCCGAGGCCCGTCAGATCGGTGCTCGTCTGGTAGCTGACGTCGTAGGGGTGCGGGCCTGCGTAGTTCGTCGCGTATGACGCACCCTCGGTGTTCCAGGGGACGACCGTGTGCTGAACCTTGATCCCGGTCTTCGCCGTGAAGGGCTTCAGCAGCTTCGCGATGACGTCCTTCTCGTCGGTGCCGAACGGGGCCTTCGCGAACTGGAGCGTGACTCCCTCGTACCGCGACCGCGCCCGGTCGCGGATGAGCATGCTCGGCCGCGCGCTCGCCGAACTGACGAGCGCCCCGGCAGCCGGCAGCGAGAGCCCGACGACGGCCGCCTTCTTGAGGAATTCGCGCCGACTCTCCCCCGGCTGATCCCCGTCGGCCGGTAGCGCGTCCTGGTTGCGATCAACCGACTCGTCCACAGCGCGTCCTCCTCCTTGGCACGGAATAAGTCGCTCATCCTAGGCACATGTATGCAGAGATTTCAAGTTGCCGAGGCGGTGTTCTATAAAATATAAGCCTCGCTACGGTGCGTGCGATCCCGGACGTTTCGCTCTTGCCGCTCGCCGAGCTCGTGTCGCTGGCGGGGCGCACCGCGGTGGTGACGGGCGGGGCGCGGGGGATCGGCCGCGCCTGCGGTGCGCGGCTCGCCGAGGCCGGTGCCGCCGTGCTGTTGGCCGACGTCGACGTGGACGGCGCCGCCGAGGCGGCAGCGACGATCGGACGCGGTTCCGTCGCGGCGCACGTCGACGTCCGCGACGCCGGTTCGGTGCGGGCGCTGGCGGATCAGGCTCTCGCCGGCCAGGGCCGGCTGGACATCTGGGTGAACAGCGCGGGCATCTATCCCAGCCGCCCGCTGTTCGACCTCTCCGAGGACGACTGGGACGCAGTGGTCGACGTCAACCTTCGCGGCACGTTCGTCAGGGCGCAGGAGGCGGCACGCGCGATGATCGCGGCGGGCAACGGCGGCGTCATCGTCAACGTCTCGTCGACCGCCGCGTACCGTGCCGCGGGGGTTGGCGTGGCGCACTACGTCGCATCGAAGTTCGGCGTCCGCGGACTGACGCAGAGCCTCGCGGTCGAGCTCGGCCCTCACGGGATCCGAGTGCTCGCGATCGCGCCGACCGTCACCCTGACGCCGGGCCTCGAGGAGCAGCGCGAGGCGCTCGAGGCCGGGGGCTTCGAGCTCGAGAGCCTCGGGGCCTCCCTGCCGCTCGGCCGCGTCGCCGTGCCGGACGACGTCGCGCGCGTGGCTGTCTTCTGCGCGAGCGACCTCGCCTCGCTGATGACCGGCAGCACGCTGCTCGTCGACGCGGGCGAGCTGACCTAGCGCCGCGGCGCGTTGGCGTCGAGAAATGCCGCGAAGTTCGGGCCGAGGAACCGCTCGATGTCCTCCTCGGTCACCTCCGGCTCGAGGCCGAGACGACGGCAGACCTCGGGGATGGAGCGCCAGTACGCCTCGTCGGACCCGAAGTCGGTGAACGGGTAGTCGGTGCCCCAGAAGAGCCGGTCGAAGACGTCGAGGTACTTCGCCATCGACAGCGTCTGTGCGGCGCGCCACGTCGGCTGGCTCGGCGACCACCAGGCGAAGTCGGCGGCGACGCGGGTGTCCCGCGCCATCAGCATCAGGACGAGCTCCGACCACGCGAAGCCGCAGTGCGCCAGGATCGGCCGGAGATCGGGGAAGTCGACGAGGGCGTCCTCGATGTAGAGCGGATGGTCGTAGGCGAGCGACTTGCCGGCCGGCAGCGAGCTCCAGCCCGTGTGCAGCGTGATCGGGACACCGAGCTCGGCGGCGGCCTCGTACATCGGCCAGATCCGCCGGTCGTTGATCGCGACGTAGTTGTACGACGGCAGCATCTTCAGCCCCGAGAGGCCGCGGTCGCGCACGTAGTGCCGAAGGCGGTCGGCCTCCTCAGCCCCGCCGAGGGGGTTCGCGCTGTAGAAGCCGACGAGCCGGTCGGGATGCGCGGCGACGAGATCCGCGATGTAGTCGCCCATCGTCGGGTCGTAGGCGCCGAGCGGGACGTACGCGAGGCACATGACGAGCGCGCGCTCGACCCCCGCCTCGTCCATGTGCGCGATCAACTGGTCGCCGTCGACGCACCAGCCCTCGGGCGTCCAAGGCTCGCCGGTGATCCAGGAATCGCGGCCGCGGAACTGGGCGAGGTGGATCTCGGCGAGCTCGGGCGTGAAGTCACGCCCCCACTGGCTCATGTGGACGTGTGCGTTGAAGTGCATCAGTCCTCCTCGCGCGGGCGGTAGCGGTCTGCGTCTGCGAACACGTCGATGCCGACGTAGCCGGGATGGATGACGGCGCTGTGCGCCACGTCGTCCGGGACGAAGTAGGCGTCGCCGCGGCCGTAGGTCCGGGTCTCGCCCCCGATCGTGAAGTCGATCGAGCCCTCCAGCACGACGCCCCATTGCGCGCCGTGCGCGTGCTCCGGCACATCGACGCCGTCGGGGATCTCGTAGAACATCGCGAGCGCCTGGCCGGTCTGCAGCATCCAGCCGCGCAGCGACGCGAGCGGGCTGTCGACCATCGGCAGCGCGCGGATGAAGTCCGGGAAGACGTCGCGCTCGCTCATCGCGCTAGGCGGCCAGGAGGCCCCCGTCGACGACGATCTGCGCGCCGTTGACGTACGAGGACAGATCGGAGGCGAGGAAGACGGCGACGCGGGCGATGTCGTCCGGATGCGCCAGCCGGCGCAGCGGGATCCGCTCGGCGTACGCCGCCCACTGCGCGTCGACGTCGATCCCCTCCGGGGCGCCCGCCTCCACGAACTCGACGGCGCCCTCCGTCAGCGACGGGCCGGGAGCGATCGCGTTGACGCGGATGCCGTCTGCGCCGAGCTCCAGTGCCATCGACTTCGTCAGCCCCCAGATCGCATGCTTCGACGTGCCGTAGTGCGACAGGCCCGCGCCGCTCGGGTGCACCGCGTCGATCGACGTCACGTTGACGATCGAGCCGCCGTCGCCCTGCTCCCGCATGCGCGCGGCCGCGGCACGCGTGCAGAGGAACGCCCCGCCGACGTTGACGCGCATGATCCGCTGGAACTCGTCGGGCTGCAGGCTCGCGAGCAGGAAGTTCGAGAAGACGCCGGCGTTGTTGACGAGCACGTCCAGACGGCCGAATTGCTCGACCGCAGTGGCGACGAGCTCGTCGACGTCGCCCTCGTGCGAGACGTCGGCGACCGCGGCGGCGACGTCGCGGCCGACAGCCGACAGCCGCTCGCGCGCGGCCTCGAGCCGGTCGTCGCGCAGATCCGCCAGCACGACGGCCGCGCCGGCCTCGGCGAGCCGTCGGGCGCACGCGAAGCCGAACCCCTGCGCCGCACCCGTGACGAGCGCGACCTTCCCGCCCAGGTCGACGAGCTCCGCGTTCGACTGCCGCTCGGACGCCACTCGCATACGTTATAAGATCATCACAGTGCATGAGCGAACGGAGCGGGCAAGATCGCGACGCTACTGATCGGCTATGACACGGAGTCCGCGGCGGTCGGCGAGGGCCTCGCGCGCTTCATCGGTCCAGACGTTCCGCAGTACCGCTTTGCGCTCGACCCGGAGTCGACACGTCGCGGCGTCGACCTGCTCGCCAAGCTCCACCGCGAGCTCGAGGCTCCGTGCACCTTCTTCCTCTGCGGCCGGACGCTCCTGCACGCTCTCGACGCGCTCGAGCCGCTGGCCGCCTCGGACCTCTTCGACATCCAGCAGCACACCTACAGCCACGTGGTCTTCCGCGACGTCCGCTATCGCCCGGCCGGCGGCGAGGTCGAGGCGGTGCTCCCGGAGACGCCGCACGTCGCGCTTCGCGAGGAGCTCGAGCTCACGTCGGACCTGATCCGCAGGTATCTCGGCCGCGAGTGCGTCGGCCTGCGCACGCCGTTCGGCTACTACCGCGGTCTGCGCGACCGGCCCGACCTGCTCCAGATCGTCGCGGACAGCGGCCATCGTTACGTCACTTCCTGGGGGCGCAACGAACAGAACGGGAACCCGACGCCTTGGGTACAGCCCTTCGCGTATGCGGAGGAGGGGTTTCCGGACCTGCTCGAGATCCCGTTCCAGTTCTGGCTCGACGGGGTCTGGTTCGACGCCCACGGTTACGGGGAGGGTCGCGCGTTCCGCGACGCGCTGCGCGGCGCGATCGACGAGGTCGTGGAGCAGGACCTCGTCTTCGCCACCGCGTTCCACGAGTGGTGCGCGATCGCCGCCGACGAGGAGGGCACGGGCTGGATCCGCGGGCTCCTGGAGTACGCACGGGAGCGCGGGGTCGAGATCACGACGTATACCGACTACTGGGCGCGCCACAGCGCCGGGAAGGAAGGGTGATGGAGAATCTCGACGATCTTCGCGTCTCGCTCCAGGAAGGACGTCTGGCGCGAGGAGAGTTCCTGCGTCGCGCCCTGGCGCTCGGCCTCTCCCTCCCGGCCGCCGGCGCGCTCCTCGCGTCGTGGGGCCGCGGCGGCGCCGGCATCGCGCAGGCCGCGGTGGCCGCCACGCCGAAGCGCGGTGGCATCCTCAAGTTCGCGCGCAACTTCGAGCCGGTCACGCTCGGCCCGTTCGGCGCGGCGGACAACGGCACGATCTGGACGATCATGATGGTCTATGACCAGCTCGTCGAGTACCAGCCCGGCAGCTTCGACCCGAAGCCCGGACTCGCGAAGTCGTGGGAGATCACGAACGGCGGCAAGACGATCGTCTTCCATCTCCGTGATGCGCGCTTCTCGAACGGCGCGCCCGTGACCGCCGCGGACGTGAAGTTCTCCCTCGACCGCTTCAAGAATCCGAAGGTGAACAACCTCCTTCCGTTCCTCGCGACGACGATCGCATCCGTCGACGCTCCGAACCCGAAGACGGTCGTCATGCACCTGAAGCGGCCCGACGGCGCGATCCTCTCGAACCTGACCGTCTTCCCGGCCTCGATCACGCCGAAGGCCGTCGTGACCAAGCTCGGCGACAAGGCATTCGCGCGGAAGCCGATCGGCAGTGGCCCGTTCGTCGTCGAAACGTGGGTGCGCGGCCAGTACCTGAAGATGAAGCGCAACCCGCACTACTGGCGGCCGGGTCAGCCGTACCTGGACGGCGTCGAGTTCGACTACATCACCAACGACAACACGCGGATCCTCAAGCTGCAGTCCGGAGAGGTCGACGTCGCGGAGAGCATTCCGTTCTCGCAGGTCGACTCGCTGAACAAGGGCGCGACCCGCGTCGAGGTCGCGCCGCTCGCGTCGATCGACGGCATCTGGCTGAACAACAAGCACAAGCCGTTCCAGGACAAGCTCGTCCGCCAGGCGCTGAACTACGCCACCGACAAGGAGTCGATCAACCGTGTCGTCTACTTCGGGCACGCGCAGGTCGCGAACGCGCTCTACCCGTTCTTCAAGTACACGGACCGGTCGGTCAAGAACTACCCGTACGACATCAAGAAGGCCAAGCAGCTGATGGCGAAGTCGTCGGTGCCGAAGGGCTTCGACGTCACCATCCTGATCCCGAGCGAGGACCAGACGAAGGCGCAGATGATGGCGGTCGTCAAGCAGCTCTGGGCGCCGCTCGGCGTCCGCGTCAAGATCCAGACGATGGAGACCGGCGCATTGTTCACGAAGTACATGAACGGCGACTACGAGGCATCCGACCCGCTGCCGAGCATCACGAGCGACGTGCTCGTGCCGGACGAGCTCGCACTCGCCTGGCTCGAGCCGGGCGGCGTCCAGCACGGCTTCTGGTCGTACTACACGAGCAAGAAGGCCTGGTCGCTGACGCTTGCCGCGAACTCCTCGACGGACGAGGCGAAGCGGAAGAAGATCTTCGGCCAGATCCAGCGCCTGACCCTGCAGGACGCGCCGTGGATCCCGATGTTCTTCGTGCCGGCGCGCACGGGGCTCGGAGCCAAGGTGCAGAACTTCCATACGCTGGAGAGCGGCTGGTGGAACCTCTGGGAGGTCTGGAAGAGCTGACCACGGAGATGCGGTGACGGCCTACCTGGTACGGCGTCTCCTGCACGCCGTCCTGGTGCTCGCGATCCTGACGCTGGTCGCGTTCATGCTCATCCACCTCGTGCCGGGTGATCCCGTGCGCATCATGCTCGGTGCGCACGCTCCCCCGGCCGCAGTGAGGCAGGTGCGCCACGAGCTGGGGCTCGACCGGTCGCTCGTCCGCCAGTTCGCCTCGTTCGCGGGGGGCCTCTTCCGCGGCGACCTCGGAACGTCGATCAACCTGCAGCGGCCCGTCGGCGAGGTGCTCGGTCCCCGGATTGGCCCGAGCATCCTGCTGCTCCTCTACGGCACCGTGATCTCGCTCGTCGTCGCGGTGCCGCTCGGGGTGCTCTCCGCGCTCTACCGGAACCGGCCGGTCGACCACGTGATCCGCGTCCTCGCGACGATCGGCCTCGCGATGCCCGCGTTCTGGTTCGGCCTGCTGCTCGTCGAGATCTTCAGCCTGCGCCTCCACTTCTTCCCGGTCGCGGGCTACGGCGACAGCTTGTTCGGCCATCTGCGCAGCCTGACGCTGCCGGCTGTGACGGTCGGCGTCTACCTCGCGCCGCTCGTGATCCGCACGCTGCGTTCGAGCCTGAACGAGACGCTCGCGGCGGACTTCATCACTGCCGCGCGGGCACGCGGCTTCGAGGAGCGGCGCGTGATCGGGAAGCACGCGCTGCGCAACGCGCTGATCGCGACCGTGACGATCCTTGCCATCAACATCGGCTACCTGATCAGCGGCAGCGTCGTGATCGAGAGCGTCTTCAACATCCCCGGGCTCGGCTCACTGCTCGTCTCGACGATCTCCGTGCGCGACTTCCCGACGATCTCGGCGCTGACTCTCGTCTTCGGCGTCCTGGTGATTGTCGTGAACCTGCTCGCCGACCTCTCGTATGCCCTGATCGACCCGAGGATCCGCCTGTAGCGGTGCGCCGGAGCATCGTCCGGCCCCGCCGCGAGAACGCGAAGGCGCAGCTGCTGCGTGCGCTCGAGCGGCGCGCGCGCTCGGAGCGCCGCTGGGCCGCGGCAAGCCTCTGGGTCGGCGTCGGCATCGTCGGCCTCTTCGTCTTCTGCGCGCTCGCCGCGCCGCTGATCACGTCGAGCGGGCCGAACGACCAGGATCTGCTGCACACGCTGCAACCGCCGTCCTGGGGACACCTGCTCGGCACGGACAACCTGGGCCGCGACATCTTCTCCCGCTCGGTCTACGCCGCGCGCATCGACCTGATGGTCGGCTTGATCACGACGTACGTCCCGCTCGTCCTCGGCGTCGGCCTCGGGCTGCTCGCGGGATACCGCGGCGGCTGGCTGGAGACCGTCGTCATGCGCGCCGTCGACGTCGTCATCGCGTTCCCGTTCATCGTGCTCGTCATCGTCGTGATTGCGATCGTGGGTCCGGGGCTCCTCGGCGTCTACATCGGGATCACGGTCGTCGGCTGGGCGCTCTATGCACGCCTGACACGCGCGGAGGTGCTCGTCGTCAAGGAGCAGCAGTTCGTCCTCGCCGCCAGCAGCCTCGGGTACTCCAACGCGCGCGTGATGTTGCGCCACATCCTCCCGAACGTGCTCCGGCCGAACCTCGTGTTCTCGACGCTCGACATCGTCCTGAACATCCTCGTGCTCGCCTCGCTCTCGTTCCTCGGGCTCGGCGTGCAGCCGCCGACGGCGGAGTGGGGGCTGATGGTGGCCGACGGCCAGACGTTCCTGCTGACCGCCTGGTGGATCTCGACCTTGCCGGGCTTCGTGATCGTGCTCTCGGGCGTGGGCTTCAGCCTGATCGGCGACGGCCTCGCCGACCGCCTCGGGCGCGGCTGGCGCGGCCGCGCCGGCGAGGCCGAGGGTGCGCTCCTCACCGTCGTCGAGGACGGAGCGTGAGCGCGCTGCTCGAGGTGCGGAACCTAAACACCGCGTTCCCGGCGGCGCACGGCGCCGCGTTTGCGGCGAACGGCGTCAGCTTCGACGTCGAGGAGGGCGCCACGAAGGGCATCGTCGGCGAATCGGGCTCCGGCAAGAGCATCACGCTCCGCTCGGTGCTCGGGATCGTGCCGGAGCCCGGACGGGTCATCGAAGGCCAGGTGCTCTGGCGGGGACGCGACCTGCTCACTCTCCCGCCGCGCGAGCTGCGCGCGATCCGGGGCCGCGAGATCTCGATGATCTTCCAGGACCCGACGAGCAGCCTCAATCCCGTCTTCACGATCGGCGAGCAGATCGCGGAGACGCTGCGCGTCAAGCTCGGCATGGGCGGGCGCGAGGCGCGTGCGCGCTCGGTCGAGCTGCTCGACCACGTCGGGATCCCCGCGGCGAAGGAGCGCCTGCGCTCGTACCCGCACGAGCTGAGCGGCGGGATGCGGCAGCGCGTGATGATCGCGATCGCGATCTCGTGCCGGCCGAAGTTGCTGCTCGCCGACGAGCCGACGACCGCGCTCGACGTCACGATCCAGGATCAGATCCTCGCGCTGCTCGCGGAGCTGCAGGACGAGTTCGGAATGGCCATGGTCCTCGTCTCGCACGATCTCGGAATCGTCGCGCAGAACTGCGACTCGGTGACCGTCATGTACGCCGGCCACGTGATCGAGGACGCCCCCACGGCCGAGCTGTTCCGGTCTCCCTCCCACCCGTACACCGTCGGGCTCCTCCGCGCGCTCCCCTCGACGCGGGAGCCGGGCACGCGGCGCAGGCTCGCGCAGATCACGGGCCAGCCGCCGGACCTGACACAGCTTCCGGAGGGGTGCCCCTTCCGTCCGCGCTGCGCGTGGAGCCGCGATGCCTGCAAGGACGTGACGATGGAGCTCGTGCCGGCCGGCCCGCTGCACGGCACCGCCTGCCCGTTCTTCGAGGAGCTCCGGTGACGGCGCCCGCGCCGCTCCTCGAGACGACCGACCTCGTCAAGTGGTTCGACCTGCGCCGCTCCCCCGGCGGCAGGCTCCGTCGAGAGGCCGCGCCGCGGCTGACGGCGGTCGACGGCGTCTCGCTCTCGGTCGCGCGGAACACGACGCTCGGCGTCGTCGGCGAGTCGGGCAGCGGCAAGACGACTCTGGCGCGCTGCCTGACGCGGCTCGTCGAGCCCGACGGCGGCTCGATCGTCTTCGACGGGACGGAGATCTCGTCGCTGCGCCGCAGCGAGCTCGGCGCGTTGCGCCGCAGGATCCAGATCGTCTTCCAGGATCCCTACACGTCGCTCAACCCGCAGATGACCGTCGGCTCGATGCTGGCCGAGCCGCTGCGCGTCCACGGAATCGCAGAGCGGCGCGAGGCCCGCGCCCGCGTCCCGGAGCTGCTCGAGCTCGTCGGCCTCGCACCCCGCGTCGCACGCGTGTTCCCGCGGGAGCTGAGCGGCGGCCAGCGCCAGCGAGTAGCGATCGCGCGGGCGCTCGCTCCGCAGCCCGACCTGCTCGTCGCCGACGAGCCCGTCAGCGCGCTCGACGTCTCGATCCAGGCGCAGATCCTCAACCTGCTGGCCGACCTCGCCGAGCGGCTCGGGCTGACAATGGTCTTCATCTCGCACCAGCTCTCCGTGATCGCGCACATCGCCGACACGGTCGCCGTGATGTACCTCGGCCGGATCGTCGAGTCGGGCCCGGTCGAGACCGTCTTCGGCAACCCGCAGCACCCGTACACGGCCGCGCTGCTCGCCGCGAATCCTCAGATCGTGCCCGAGCGGCGCCGGCGCAAGCCCGCGATCCGGGGAGACATCCCCTCGCCGCTCCACATCCCCTCGGGCTGCCGCTTCCGCACCCGCTGCGCCTACGCGGAGGAGCGTTGCGCGGCGATCGACCCGCCGCCCGAGCGCGTCGGGCCCGGGCACGTCGCCCGCTGCGTCGTGCTGCCGTTCCGCTAGGGCGCTAGACGCCGACGGGCACGCCGCCCGCGCGCATCGCGTCGACCGCAATCTCGCCGTCGACGATCACGGGCCGGTCGTCGAGGAAGAGACTGCAGTTGCGCATCGGGATGTCGAGGTGGCAGGACGTGTGGTTCGGTCCGCCGAAGAGCTCGTTCGGCCCCGTCGAGAAGAGCACGTTGCCGGCGAACGCGCGCAGCTCCATCCCGTGACCGCGCTGGTCGGTGCCGAGCGCCGACCACTTGGCGCGCTCGTCGAGCCCCCACCCGATGTGCGAGATGCCGTACGCATCCGGATCGTCGAAGTCCGCCATGTACTGGCGCACGAGATCGGCCTCGACGCCGCCGCGAATCTCAGTGATCCGGCCGGCCTCGATCGTGAACTCGAGCGGCGCCTGCACGTAGCGCTTGAAGGGGAGCAGGATGTCGCCCGGGGCGACCACCACACGACCGTCCACGCCGTCGTCGGCGCCGCCCGTGATCACCATGCCCCCCGAAGGCCAGTGGTCCCAGCCGCCCGGCGCGTCGACGAACCCGTACTGCGCCTTGACGGGATAGCCGATCCGATAGGTCACGTCCGTGCCGGCGGCGTTCGTGAAGCGGAGCGTCCGCGCCTCGGACAGGAGCTCCGTCGCGACGTCGGTCCGTCGGCGCAGCTCGGCCGTCGGGAACAGGCGCGCGAGCACGTCGACGGGCTCGATGCACGTGAGGATGCGCGTGCCCGCCTGCTGGATCTCCGTCAGCTCGGCGGAGAAGAGCAGGAAGAGCGTCTCGACGACCATGTCGGCGGCCTTCAGGACGTCGACCGCCGCGCGATTGCCCTTCAGCGGCGTGTTGCCGACGGTCCAGACGCCGACGTCGCCGGCGCTCGCCGAGGAGGAGTACGGCAGCCGCAGGTTCATCGGCGAAGCGCCGAGCCGCTGCGCCGCGGCCATGAACGCGTCGACGTACTCGGCGCGTTCGTCGCCCTGCGAGAGGACGACGAAGTTCTCGCCCGGGGAGAGCGCGCACAGCCTGAGCTCCTGCTCGCAGAGATCGACGAACGTGGACTGGCTGATCATCGAGCGTCTCCTTTCCCGGACCGCGTCCGTTATAGCTTATAAGGCGAAGATGCCCTCGATCTCCACGGAGATGCCGAACGGAAGCGCGCCCATGCCGATCGCGGAGCGCGCGTGGCGCCCGCGGTCGGCGCCGAAGATCTCGACGAGCAGGTCCGAGGCACCGTTCGCGACGAGGTGCTGCTCCTTGAACTCGGGGTCGGAGTTGACGAGGACGAGCAGCTTGACGACGCGCTTGACCCGGTCGAGCTCGCCGACCTCGGCCTTGAGGCTCGCGAGCAGGTTCACGATCGTCAGCCGCGCGGACTTCTGGCCGGTGGGCACGTCGAGGTCCCGGCCGAGCTTTCCCTTGTACGAGTAGTCGCCGTTCTCGTACGGGCCGTGACCCGAGACGAAGACGATCTCGCCGACGGTGACTGCGCCGACGTAGTTCGCGACGGCCGGGTTCGGATCCGGCAGCTGCACTCCGAGCTCCGCGAGGCGAGTTTCCGGTGTTGGCATGTGCTCTCCTGGTCGAGGGCTAGCGAAGCTTGCCGCGCGCGGCGACGGCCCAGGTGCCGACGACGTGGCCGGCGCGGTGGACGACGACCTCGTCGTGCATGTTGGTGCAGCCGCAGGCGTGGTTGGGGACGATCGTGACAACCTCGCCGACGTCTGGGCGCGGGCTGCAGGCGCTGACGTCGACGTGGCCGTGCTCCTCCGAGAGGGTGTAGATGCGCGCCTCCGGATACTCGACGATCAGCCCGTGGCCGCCGCCGCTCGCCTCCTCGGCCGGATCGTTCGTGAGCGTCTTCGAGCCCGAGTCGAGGATCGCCCGGTCGGGGGTCGGGCGGCTGACCACGGTTGCGCGGATGCGCAGCGCGCAGTCCTCCAGCGGCACCGAGCCGTTCGCGATGCACGAGCGGTCGCCGTAGACGTAGGTGCCCGCGCGCACCTCGGTGACCTCGCCGACGAGGTGGTTGATCAGGTGTGTCGGCGTGCCGCCCGCACTCACCCGCTCTACGCGGAGCCCGCGTGCCTCGATCGCCTCGCGGGCGGCACGCAGCCACGGACCGCTTTCCGGCAGCGTCGGGTAGGTCATCAGGCCGGCGAAGCGGAGGCCCGGCAGCCCGTCGGCGAGCTCCGCCAGCTCGGCTGCCGCCTCCGGCGACTGCACGCCGGTGCGACCGAAGCCCGTATCGCACTCGACGAGGAAGTCGACGCCTGCGCCGGCCTGCGCCAGCGCATCGGAGAGCCCGCGCGCCACGTGTTCCGAGTCGCCGACGACGGAGACGGTTGCCTCGCCGGCGAGGGCTGCGAGCCGCTCCGCTTTCGCCGCGCCGACCAGCGGGAACGAGAGCAGAATGTCCCGCAGGCCCGCCGCCTCCATCACCTCCGCCTCGCCGAGCTTCTGACAGGTGATCCCGACGGCTCCCGCGCGGACCTGCATATGTGCCACCGCCGGCAGCTTGTGCGTCTTGATGTGCGGCCTGAATGCGAGGCCGTGCTCGTCGCAGTACCCCTGCATCCGCGCGATGTTCCGCTCGACCGCGTCGAGGTCGACCGTCGCGACAGGCGTGTCGAGCGAGCCGATCTCCATCGCCTACTCGCCGAGCCAGACCACTGCGTCGGCCTCGACGTCGAATCCGACGAGATCGGACTGGATCGTCGTTCGCGCCGGCAACGGGTCTGCGAAGAACGCGCGGTAGGCCGCGTCCATCTCGTCGAAGTGCGCGAGGTCGCTCAGGTACATCCCGACGCGCACGGCGGCCTGCAGCGTTCCGCCCGCCGCTCGCGCAACCGCGTCGAGATTGACGAGCACGCGCTCGACCTGCTCGGCGACCGTCTTGCCGGCGCGCTCGCCGGACGCGTCGAACGGACCCTGGCCCGCGAGATAGAGGAAGTCGCCGGCGCGGATCGCCTGCGAGTAGCCGCCGGACGGGGCGGGCGCGTCGGGTGAGAGGATCGGCGTGCGGGGCATCGGTTCAGGTGACCGCCTTTCGTCCGTACCGCGGGAGCCAGTAGTCGTTGTACAGACGCTCGTGGTCCGGCGAGCAGAACATCCGCTCCGCGCCGTCCGCCTCCGCACCCCAGTAGCGGCGCGCGATCGGGTGTCCACAGAGCTCGCAGGCTGCACGGTTCGCCTTCAGGTAGCTGATCTCGGTCTCACGCCACTCGCCCACGTCAGGCCTCCCCGGCGTACGACTCGAGGCCGTAGACGGCACGCGCCGCGTCGGCGCTGACGAAGCCTTCGGCGACGTCGCATCGCACGGACTCCGGATCGCGCAGCCGCGGGTCGCCGTACCCGCCGCCGCCGGGCATGAGGATGCGCACCTGGTCGCCGTCGCGCAGCGTGACGCCGGAGAACTTCGACGGGGACATCGTCCCGAACTCCTCGACGAAGGTCCGCCACTCGGCTGTTCCCGCCCGGCGCACCCAGAGCCCGCCGACCGCGCCCTCGCCGCCGCCGAGCACGCCCCACGGCTCGGTCTTCATCCGGTTGAGGAGCGCGCTGACCGTCACCTCCGGAACCGTGACGGTGAAGATCCGCTCGCCGCCGAGACCTCCGCGGAACTCGCCCGGTCCGCCCGAGTCCGGAACGAGCCGGTACGAGTCGATGCGGAACGCGGGATACCGGGTCTCGAAGACCTCGACCGGGGTGTTCCTGCAGTTGCCGTTGATCGTGACGACCATGGAGTTGCCGTCGAGGCCGCGCCTGCCTCCCCAGCCGACGCCCTCGAAATGGAAGTGCGCGTACGGCTCGCCGGTCCGCGGGTCGATGCCGCCGAACAGGAACGGCGAGGAGGTGCCGCCGCACGACGCGGCGATGCGGTCGGGGATCGCATGCTGGAGCGCGCCGAAGATCATGTCCGTGAGCCGCGGGCTCGTCTCGGTGTTCCCGCCGGCGACGGGTGCGGGGAACGAGCAGTTCACGATCGTGCCGGGCGGCGCGATGATCGTGAACGGCCGGTAGCAGCCCTCGTTGCGCGGGATCGTCGGGTCGGTCAGGTGGAGGAAGGCGTTGTAGATCGCCGATGCGGTGACGGCGTAGATCGCATTCACCGGCCCGACCGCCTGGGGCGCCGAGCCTGTGAAGTCGGCGATCACCTCGCCGCCGTCGATCGTCAGCGTCAGTTTGATCGGGTAGTCGCGGTCGGTGATGCCGTCGTCCTCGATCGCGTCCTCGAACGTGTACGTGCCGTCCGGGATCGCCTCGATCTCGGCGCGCATCCGCCGCTCGGCGATCGCCATCAGCTCGTCGGCCGCGGCCTGCACGAAGTCGAGCCCGTAGTCCGCGATCAGCGCGTGGATCCGCCGTTCGGCCATGTCGAGTGACCCGATCATCGCGCGGAAGTCTCCGAGCGTGACCCGTGGCGTGCGGTGGTTCGAGAGGATGATCTTCCAGATGTCGTCGACGTCCTCGCCGCGCCGCTTGATCTTCACGGGCGGAAGCAGCAGCCCCTCCTGGTAGATCTCCGTCGCGTCGCCGGAGAGGCCGCCGGGCGTCTTCGCGCCGACCTCGGACATGTGGGCGACGTTGGCGACGAACGCGACGAGCGCGCCCTCCCAGAAGACGGGCTTCAGGAGCATGTGCTCCGGCACGTGGCCCGAGCCGCGGTACGGGTCGTCGTGGATCACGATGTCGCCTTCGTCGAATCCGTCCGGCCCGAGCTCCTCAATCGTCCAGTCGACCGTGAACTTGATCGTGCCGATCTGCGACGGGCAGAACTCGGCCTGCGCGAGCATGTTGCCGCGCGGGTCGAAGATGACGCACGAGAAGTCGAGCGACTCGTTGAAGATCGGCGAGTACGCCGTCGTCATCATCGTCACGCCCATGTCGCGGCAGCAGCTCGTCAGGTAGTTGTCGACGACCGTGAGCGCGACCGGATCGATCACGGTGCTCACGCGACCATCCCCGTCTCGATCACGAGCGGGCCCTCAGCCGTCCGACGGACTGTCATCCCCGGCTCGAGGAACGACGTCGACCCCTCCTCCTCGATCACCGCCGGACCTTCGACGTGCTCGCCCGGCTCGAGCGCGGAGCGGTGCACGACGGCGGCCTCGACGAATCCCTGGCCGCGGACATAGACGTCCCGCGTCGACCGCTCGCGTCTTGTTGACGCGCGCGCGCGCGCGAGGTCCAGATGGGGCCGCCGGCCGATCACGGTGACCTTGAAGCTCACGAGCTCGATCACCTCGCCCTCGATCCGGTAGCCGTAGCGCTCGGCGTGCAACCTGTCGAAGCCGCGGAAGGCGCGCTCGAGCGCCGCCTCGTCGAGCTCGCCGCCCTCGATCTCGACCTCGTGCTCGTAGTTCTGGCCGAAGTAGCGCATGTTGATCGCCCGGCGGATCTCCGGCTCGCCGGCGTAGCCCTCCTGGCGCAGCTCTGCGACCGCCCGCTCCGTGATCCGACCGAACTGCCGGTTCACGAGCTCCGCGTCCACGTCGTTCGACCGGAAGGCCTGCGTCCACACCTTGTCCACGCGGATGTCCGCGAGCAGCAGCCCGAGGGCCGAGAAGACGCCGGGATGCTGCGGGACGATCACGCGCGGGATTCCGAGGACCCGCGCGACCGACGCTGCGTGCAGCGGCCCCGCGCCGCCGAAGGCGAGCAGCGCGAAGCGCCGGGGATCGTGACCGCGCTCGAGCGAAACCATCTTGATCGCGCTGGCCATGTTCTCGTTCGCGATCTCGACGATCGAGGCGGCGAGCTCCAGTGCGCCCAGTCCGAGCGGCTCGCCGAGCGCCTCCATCGCCTCCGTCACCGACGAGGCGTCGAGGCGCATCCGCCCGTTGAGGAAGTACTCCGGATCGAGTCGGCCGAGCAGGAGGTTCGCGTCGGTGACGGTCGGCTCGGTGCCGCCGCGTCCATAGCAGATCGGCCCCGGCTCGGCGCCCGCGCTGCGCGGGCCGACGCGGAGGAAGCCGCCAGCGTCCACCCAGGCAATCGAGCCGCCTCCGGCGCCGATCGACTTGATGTCGATCAGCGGCACGGCGGCCGGCAGGCCCCACTCGATCTCGTACTCGGTCGTGTGCCGCTGCTTGCCGTTCACCAGAATGCCGACGTCGGCGCTCGTTCCGCCCATGTCGAGCGTCAGCACGTTCGGCTCGCCGAGCGCCCGCGCAACGTGCTCGGTGGCCGTCATCCCGCCGGCGGGCCCGCTCATCACCGTCTGGATCGGAGCGTCGGCCGCCGCGCCCGAGAGCATGGCGCCGCCGTTCGACTTCATCAGCGTCCACTCGCGCGTCATCCCCGCGGAGCGCAGCGAGCTGTCGAGGCTCTGCACGTAGCGGCCGAGCAACGGGCGCAGGTAGGCATCCGCGATCGTGGTGGACGAGCGCTCGTACTCGCGCCAGATCGGCGCCACCTCGTGCGAGACGGAGACGGGCAGATCGCCGAGCTCCTCCTCGAAGATCCTCTTCACCTGCTCCTCGTGCTCGGTGCTCACGTAGGAGAAGAGCAGGCAGATCGCGACGGCCTCGGCGCCCGAGTCGCGAATCGTCCGGCAGAGCGCGCGCACCTCGTCCTCGTCGACCGGCTTCACAACGGACCCGTCGGAGTCGAGGCGCGCGTCCACGCCGAGGCAGAGCCGGCGGCTCGCCACGAGCGGCTCGGTCTTGCGCCAGCGCAGGTCGTAGAGGACCTTGCGGTTGATCCGTTGGATGTACTGCGCTCGATCAGCGCGTTGGTGCCGACGGTCGTGCCGTGGGTGAACGTCTCGATCTCGCTCGCCGCGATGCCGCCCTCGTCCAGCGCGTTGACGATCGCCTGGCCGGGAGTGCGCGGTATGGACGACGTCTTCAGCGACTCGACGTGACCGCTCTCCGGGTCGAAGACGACCATGTCCGTGAACGTCCCGCCCGTGTCGATTCCTATGACGAGGCCCACTGTGCTAGCCCGAGGCCGTTCCCTCGGCGAAGCGCATTTCCGAGGGCCCGCCGAGGCCGTGCAGGTCGGCCTTCGCCGCCCACGTGAGATGGTCGCGCATCGCGGCCATCGCGGCCGCCGGATCCCGCCGCTCGACGGCCTCCGCGATCGTGCGGTGCTGCTCCGCGACGTGACGGGCTCCTGCGGTGCCGAGCGTCGAGAGTCCCCAGAGCGTGCTGATCACCTCGCGGATGTCGCGGCTCACCGCCGCGAGCACCCGGTTCTCGCTGGCGCCCGCGACGAGGTCGTGGAAGCTGCGGTCGGCGTCCATCAGGTCCGGGACGGAGACGTCCTTCCCGGTCAGCCGCTCCATCGTCGCGGCGAGCTCGCCGAGCCGGGCCGCGTCCTCGTCGCTCCCGTACACCGCCATCCACGCTGCGGCCTGCGGCTCGATCAGGAGCCGGAACTCGTAGAGGTCGCGCAGCAGCGGCTCCGCCTTGCCCTCCCGGCGCATCGCCTCCTGGACGACCGAGCTGAGGATGTCCCACTCGTCCTCCGGACACACCTCCGTGCGCTTGCCGTGCTGGACGCGCACGAGGCCGAGCATCGCGAGCGCCTGCGCCGTCTCGCGCGCCACCGTGCGGCTGACGCCGAAGCGCGCGACGATGTCCTCCGACGACGGGAAGGCCTGCCCGACCGCGATGCGCCCGGAGACGATCTCGGCCGCGAGCAGCGCCGAGACCTGGTGGCTCAGCCGGCGCGGCTCCTTCAGGCCCTCGACGGCCTGGAGCAGCTCAGTCGACGACACCGACGCCCTCCCCGGCGAGATCGAGCCGGGCCAGGTGCTGTGCGAGGAGGAACTCCGAGACGTCGCCGAACGAGGCGGCGGGCGGGCGCAGGCCGGCGTGCTCGAGGACACCGCGCCGGACGAGCACCGCCTTCGCGCACGCGTTGTAGTGGTCGATCGAGTGCTGCATCTCGAAGAGCAGGATCGGCAACACGCTACGGAACAGCTCGTCGGCACGCGCGGGGTCGCCCTCCGCCTCTGCCTCGTAGACCTGCACGAGCAGGTCGATCAGGTCGCTGCCGGGGATGATCCCGGCGGCGCCGGTGCGGACGCAGTCGAGCATGTAGACGCCGCCGTCGCCGCCCCAGATCGCGAACTCGGGGCCGAGGGTCGAGATCCAGGCGCCCATCTCCACCGGCCCCGCCTCGAGCTTGACGAGCCGGACGTTGTCCGCGCCGGCGGCCACACGTCCGACGAGCGACGGGCCGAGGCCGATGCCGAGATATGCGGGCGCGTCCTGGATCATCACCGGAATCGACACGGACGAGGCGACGCGCACGAAGTAGTCCACGAGCGTGGACTCGTCCAGGGCGCCGCTCATCGGAGCGGGCAGGACGATGCAGCTCGCGCCGACCGCCTCCGCGTAGCGCGCGAGCTCGATCGCTGCGCCGATGCTCGGCCCGCCGGCGCCGATGAAGACGGGAACCGCGCCTCCGACCTCGTCGAGGATCGTGTCGGTGAGCGCCTTCCGCTCGTCGGTCGAGAGCTTCAGCACCTCGCCGGCGAGCCCGAAGGCCACGATCCCGTGCGCGCCACCCTCGAGAACGAACCGCACGACCCGCCGCTGGGCATCGAGGTCGACCTCGTCGTCGGGCGTGAACGGCGTGCAGATGGCGGGATAGATGCCGCGCCAGGCGTCAGAAGGCAACGTCGACCCCCTGCGTTGAAGGTCAGAATACGACTAGCATATCATCCGAGATTACGAGTGCTCGCTCAAACTTCACGCCTGGACGGGAAAGTCGCCCTTGTCACCGGCTCCGGGCGCGGGATCGGCCGGGCGATCGTCGAGCGCCTCGCGGCCGAAGGCGCGCGGGTCGTAGCGTCGCAGCGGACGGGAGAGGAGGGCGAGGAGCTCGCGCGGAGGCTGACCGCGGCGGGCCGGGAGGTCGCGTTCGTGCCCGCCGACGTGCGCGACGAGACCGCCTGCGCACGCCTCGTCGACGCGACCGTCGAAAGGTTCGGCCGGCTCGACGTCCTCTGCAACAACGCAGGCGTGGGCCTGCTCCGGCCCGTCACCGAGACCACGCGCAGCGACTACGATCTCGTCCTCGACACGAACGTCTGGGCGATCTTCGGCTGTTGCCGCGCGGCGATCCCACACCTCGTCGCGGCGGGGGGCGGAGCGATCGTCAACGTCGGCTCCGTCGCCGCGCGCGTCGGCTTCGCAAACGACGCCGCGTACTGCGCGTCGAAGGGCGCGGTGCACGCGCTGACTCGTCAGATGGCTCTCGACTACGCGCGCGACGGGATCCGCGTCAACTGCGTCGCGCCGGGCTTCATCGAGACCGAGCAGGTCCGCGTCTACATCGACGGTCACGACGACCCAGAGGCCGCCGAGCGCGAGGTCGTGGCGGCGCATCCGCTCGGCCGCATGGGCCGGCCGGAGGAGGTCGCGGCGGTCGTCGCGTTCCTCGCCTCCGACGACGCGTCGTTCGTCACCGGATCGTCGTACACCGTGGACGGCGGCCTGCTCGCCAGGTAGCGAGTCGGCGACCGTCGGAGAGGAGCTGCAGACCGTGGGGACCATCCTTGTGGGGTACGACACCGAGACGGCCGCGGTCGGCGAGGCGCTCGCGCTGATGTCCGAGAGCGAGAACTTCCACCTGCTGTCGCTGGCGCTGGACGCCGAGACGTGCGGACGCGCGCTCGAGCTCCTGACCGACGTCCATACCGACGTCGGCGTCCCGGCGACCTTGTTCGTCTGCGGCCGCACGCTGCTGCACGCGCTCGAGCCGGTCCGCGCGGCGAAGGCGAGCGGTCTGTTCGACGTGCAGCAGCACACGTTCAGTCACGTCCCCTTCAAGGACATCGAGTACGCGCCGGTGCCCGGAGTGCTCGCGAGGATTCCGGCCGCGCCGCCCGAAGCGCTGCGGGAGGAGCTCGCGGTCACGTCGCGGCTGATCCGCGACCATCTCGGTCACGAGTGCGTCGGGCTGCGTACGCCGTTCGGGTACTACCGCGGCCTTCGCGACCGGCCCGACCTGCTCGAGATCGTCCGCGGCGCGGGCCTGAAGTACGTCACCTCCTGGGGGCGCAACGAGCAGAACGGAAACCCCACGCCGTGGGTGCAGCCGTTCGCCTACGAGGAAGAGGGCTACCCGGACGTCCTCGAGGTTCCCTTCCAGTTCTGGCTCGACGTCGTCTGGTTCGACTCCCACGGCTACGACACCGGCCCGGCGCTGCTCGAGGCGTTGAAGGGTGCCGTGGACGAGGTCGCGGAGAACGACCTCGTCTACGGCGCCTGCTTCCACGACTGGGTGATGCTCGCGTCCGACGAGCGCCGCGTCGAGTGGCTGCGCGGCTTCCTTCGCTACGCGCGCGACCGCGGAGTCGAGGTCACGACATACACGGACTACTGGCGCCGCGTCACCGGCGGTTAGAACGCCGTAGCGATGCGCGGGAAGTGCGGACCGTGGATCGGCTCGCCGGGCGCGCACTCGAGCTCCTCGTCGGTGTAGTTGTACGGGAACCGCTGCGCGCCGAGCCAGGTCGTGCCGCCGGCGACGTAGCGCGGGATGAAGCCGCGGCGCGGGTTCGGGCTCGTGTTCGGCCCGGATGCGTGCCAGAGCAGTGCGTGGTGGAAGCCGCACTCACCGGCCTTCAACTCGTACCCGACGGCCTCGAGCCCGGCCACCTCCGGCGTTGTCACCTCACCGATACCCGGCCGCTCGTCGTGCATGAACGAGCTGCCGTCGCCGAACTCGACCGGGAGCTTCTCGCCGAGCTTGTGCGAGCCCTCCGCAACCATCATCGCGCCGTTCGCCGAGTTGGCGTCGTCGAGCGCAATCCAGCACGTGACGGCGGTCGGCGTCGCGAGCGGCCAGTACGCGTAGTCCTGATGCCAGGCGAGCTTGCCGCCTACGGTCGGCTTCTTCACGACTGCGCCGTCCTCCATCAGGACGACGTCGTCCGAGCCGAGCAGCTGACGCGCCATCCCGGCGATCACGGGGTTGGAGACGATGCTCCAGAAGCGCTCGTCGCGCTCCCACAGATTGAAGAGGAACGGCACCGAGTGCGGCTTCCGCTCGACCTCCGCCTTCTCGGCCACAGCGCTCGCCGCGCCCGCCCCGACGGTCGCCTTGCCCTGGTCGCTCTCGATGATCGGATCGGTGAGCTCGTACGTCTTCGATTCGCGCCCGCCCGCGAGATGCTCCTCGAGCGCGTCGCGCGCCGTCTCGACCTGCTCGTCGTCGAGAACGCGGATCGGCAGCAGGAAGCCGCGCTCGTTGTACTCGGCAATCTCCTCCGGTGTCAGCGGGTCTGTCCTGACGTTGCTCATCGCGGCTCCTCTCGTCTAGTCCGGTAGCGGGACGTAGCCCGCCTGCTCGATGCTCGCCGCGCCGCCGAACGCCCAGAGGATCACGAGGTCCTCGTCGGAGACGCCGGTGATGCGATGCGGCGCGTTGCGTGGGATGAAGCAGATGTCTCCGGGTCCCAGGTCGAGCGCCTCGTCGCCGACGATCTGTGTCCCGCGGCCCTCGACGACCATCACGACCTCCTCGGCGTTCGGGTGCCGGTGGTTCTCGTGCGTGGCGCCGCTCGGATAGGTGGACTGTCCGAACGCGATCAGGGATGCCCCGGTGTGCGCCCCGACGACGAAGCGCACGTCGAGATGGCCGAATGGCCCTTCCGTCGAGTTCCTCGGCGTCGTCTCCGCACGCAGGACGCCCGCGCCGGCGAGCACCTCGTCGAGGAACGAGCGCACCGCGGCGACGACCTCGTCGGAGGCTTCGAGCGGCAGCGTGTGCCCCACGTCCGGCATCTCGAGCATGCGGCCGTCGGCGAGACGGGCGGCGAGCGCGCGCCCGTGCTCTGGGAGCGTGCGGTCGTCGTCGCCGCCGACGATCACGAGCGCGGGCCGGCGAACCTCTCCGAGCCGGCCGGAGAGATCCTCGGCCTGGGCGACCGCGAGACACTGTCGCACGTAGTCGTCCGGATCGTTCAGGAGCAGCATCGAGCGGTACTCGTCGAGCAGCTCGGGCTCGCGGGCGAGCGACGCGGCGGAGAACGGCGGGTTCTTCGACCAGTGCTCGTCGATCCAGTCCGGCAGGCCGACGTCGCCGATCAGCCCCGCCGCCTTCAACATCCGCGGCCCGACGTTGGAGAGATTCGCGTCGGCGGCGATCAGCACGAGCGCGCGCACGTCGTCCGGGCGGGACAACGCGTACTTGAGGGCGACGCTCGCACCGAGCGAATGGCCGACGAGGACCGGCCGCTCGATGCCGAGCGCGCCGAGGAGCTCCGCGAGGTCGCCCGCCCAGGTCTCGAGCGAGAGCTCCTTCCGGTCGATCTCCCGCGTCTCGCCGGCGCCGCGCAGATCGACGAGGACGACCTGATAACCGGGAGCGAGGCCGTCGCGCACGCGGTGCCAGAGCACGCTCGACGCACCCAGCCCGTGAAGCAGCACGACGGGAATCCCCTCTCCGACCACCTCGACGCGGAAGTCGCACGAGTCGACGACCACGCGCCGGTCGATCACTTCGGCTCTACTCATGGACCACCTCTATATCCTATAAACGCACGGCTGTCAGCAGATCGTGCGGACGGCATCGACGATCGCCTGCACCGACGGCGCGTAGGCCTCCTCGAGCGAGGGCGAGAACGGCACCGGCGTGTGCGGCGCCGTCACCCGCCGCACGGGCCCGTTCAGCGAGTCGAAGGCCTTCTCGCCGACGACGGCGGCGATCTCCGAGGCGACGCTGCAGTGCGGCGGGCTTTCGTCGACGACCACGAGGCCGCCGGTCCTCTCGACCGAGCCGAGGATCGTCTCCTCGTCGAGCGGCGACAGCGTCCGCGGATCGATCACCTCCACGCTGATCCCTTCGCCGGCGAGCAGCTCCGCCGCCTCGAGCGCGCGTCCGACCATCGCCGCGATCGCAACGATCGTGACGTCGCTGCCGGCCCGCCGAACCTCCGCGACCCCGAGTGGGATCCGGTACGGGTCCTGCGGCACCGGGCCCTTGGCGACGTACAGCTTCAGGTGCTCGAAGAAGAGCACGGGGCTGTCGTCGAAGATCGCCTCGAGCAGCAGTCCCTTCGCGTCGTACGGCGTCGACGGGACGACCACCTTGATCCCGGGCAAATGGGTGTAGATCGCGTAAAGCGTGCCGGAGTGCTGCGCGGCCGCGCTCAGCCCCGAGCCCATCGCGACGCGGATCGTCAACGGCAGCCGCACCTGGCCGCCGAACATGTACGACATCTTCCCGGCCTGGTTGTAGATCTGGTCGAACGCGAGGCCCGTGAAGTCGGCCCACATCGCGTCGACCACCGGACGCAGCCCCGCCGCGGCCGCGCCGACGCCCGCGCCGACGAACCCGGCCTCGGAGATCGGCGTGTCGCGGACGCGCGTCCCGCCGAAGAGCGGGTAGAGGCTCTTCGTCGCGCCGAAGGATCCGCCCATCGCGTTCTCCTTCGAACCGCCGCGGCCAGCGCCGCCGACGACGTCCTCGCCCATCACGATCACGGTCGGGTCCGCCTCCATCGCCTGGCGCATGGCCTCGCCGACCGCGTTGACCATCGAGAGCGAGCGCTCGGTCGCCACGGCCATCTAGTGCCCCTTCACTGGGCGACCTGTTCCGGGTACACGTAGCGCTCGATCGTCGACGGATCGGGGAACGCGCTCGCGCGCGCGAACTCGACGGCGTGATCGACGGCCGCCTCGATCTCGCCTCGCAAGGCGTCGAGATCGGCTTCCGACGCGTGGCCGTCGGCGAGGATCCGCGCCTCGAGCGAGCCGAGCGCGTCGTTCGCCGTCAGCTCCTTCCGCTCCTCGTCGTCACGGTACTTCTCCGGGTCGCCCTCGAAGTGGCCCATGAAGCGGTAGGTCTTCACCTCGAGGAGCGTCGGGCCTTCGCCGGCCCGGGCGCGCGCGACGGCGTCCCGAGCGGCCGCGAGCACCTCGAGGACGTCGCGGCCGTCGGCGATCGTGCCCGGGATCCCGTAGCCGGCGGCGCGCGAGGCCACATCGGCGACGCTGGTCGCGTAGGCAGCCGGCGTCGACTCGGCGAAGCCGTTGTTCTCGCAAACGTAGATGACCGGCAACCGCCAGATCGCCGCCAGGTTGAGGCTCTCGTGCAGGACACCCTGGTTCGCTGCGCCGTCGCCGAAGAACGCGACGGCGACCTGATCCGTCCCGCGAACGGTCGCAGCGAGACCGGCTCCGGTCGCGAGCGCGATCCCCCCGCCGACGATCGCGTTGGCCCCGAGCATCCCGCGCGAGAAGTCCGCGATGTGCATGGAGCCGCCGCGGCCCTTGCAAAGCCCGTCCTCGCGCCCGTAGATCTCGGCCATCATCGCGTCGAGCTCGCAGCCCTTCGCAATGCAGTGCCCGTGCCCGCGGTGCGTGCTCGTGACGTAGTCGTCGTCGCGCAGGTTCGCGCAGATGCCCGCCGCGACGGCCTCCTCGCCGATGTACATGTGGACGAACCCGGGGATCTCGCCCGTCCTGAACTCGCGCGCGACGCGCTGCTCGAAGAGGCGGATCGTGAGCATCGTCCGGTGCAGCGACCGCAGCGTGTCGGCGCTGACGTCCATTCAGGCGGGAAGATCCGGGAGCGCGGTCACGAGAGACTCGAGCGTCGCGAGGAACGCGGCGGCGGGACCACCGTCGACTGCGCGATGGTCGTACGTCAGGCATGCCTGCAGCACGGGACGGACGGCAACCGCGCCCTCGACGACGACCGGCCGGTCGCGGATCCGCCCGATCCAGAGCAACGCGCTCTGCGGCGGGTTGAGGATCGCCGTCGTGATGTCAACGGGGTAGACACCGCCGTTCGAGAGCGTGAACGTCCCGTCGGCGACGTCGTCGCGCGTAAGAGTGCCGGCCCGGGTGCGCGCTGCGAGCTCGCTGATGCGCGCGTTGATCTGCTCCAGGGTGAGCGTGTCGGCGCGGTGGAGCACGGGCGCGACGACCCCGTCCGGCGTGTCGACGGCGACGGCGATGTTCACCTCGCCGAGCACCTCGATCTCGTCTCCGGTCACGCGCGAGTTGAGCAGCGGATGCTCGCGCAGCGCGGCCGCGGCGAGCTTCGCGACGATCGATGTGACGCCGACCCGCGGTTCCGCGCCGGCGTCGTTCAGCTGCCGCCGTAGCTCGACGAGCGGCGCGACGTCGATCTCGAGCACCGAGGTCAGCTGCGCCGCCGTCTGGAGGCTGGAGACCATGCGCTGCGCGATCGTGCCACGCCGTCCGCGCAGCGGGATCCTGCTCGAGACGGAGAGGCCGTCGGCCGGCGCCGGTGCGGGCGAGGATGCGTGCGTCTCGATCCACGCCGCGACGTCACGGTCGACGATCCGCCCGCCGGGGCCCGAGCCGGCGATCGCCTCCGCGTCTTCGAGGGAGAAGCCCGCGTCGACGAGCAGCCGCCGCGCGCGCGGCGAGACGAGAGGTCCCGCGACGGCCCGCGGCGGGGCCGCCCCGGGAGCGCCCGTGGCGGGCTGCGATGCGACGGCCCCGCGGACGGCGGCGCCTCCGCCCCCGCCGATGTAGCCGAGGAACGGATTGCCGTCGTCGGCCCCGGCGAGCAGCGTCTCGTATTCCGCGCGTGTCGAGACGATCACGCCGACGCGCGCTCCGATCGCCACCTTCTCGCCGGCCTCGACGATCCGGTGCAGCCACCCGCCCGACTCTGCCTCCACCTCGGCCGTCGTCTTGTCGGTCTCGAGCGCGAAGACCACGTCCCCCGCGGCGACTTCGGCTCCTTCCGCGACGAGCCATTCGCTCAGTAGCACATCCTCTGTGTACGCACCGAGCTTGGGCATGATCACGGGCTGTTCCGGCATCAAGCCACGACGACGAGCTTCGCATCCGGCCCGCGCTGCTGCAGCGCCCAGGCCTCCGCGATCCGGTCGAGCGCGAACGTCTCCGTCCGGATCGAGATCTTCCCGGCGGCGGCGTGACCCAGCAACTCGCCGTAGCCCTGCGCGAGCGCGTCCTGCGGGACCGTGAAGTTGGAGTAGCCGTGGATGCGGAGCTGCTTGCCGCGAACGTGCGCCGACGCGAGCGTCGCCGCCGGCCCCGCAGACTGGCCGACGTGCGCGATCCGCGCGCCGGGCGCGGCCACGGCGGCGGCCGCCTCGACGGCGGGACCCCACAACGCGTCGAAGATCAGCGTCGGCGGCGCGCCGTCGAAGCTCGCGGCCAGACGGCCTTGCAGATCGTCCCCGTCCAGCGCGACGACCGCGTCCGCGCCGAGCTCCTGCGCGCGTCGCAGCCGAGCCTCGTTCCGCCCCGCCCCGACGACGCGCCCGGCACCGAGGATCTTCGCGGTCTGGACGGCGATCGATCCGACTGCGCCGGTGGCGCCGAGCACGAGCACGCTCTCTCCGGCCTGGACCGGCACGAGCCACGAGAGCGGCATCCACGCCGCGAGCCCGACGACGCCGAGCGCCGCGGCGAGCTCGTCGCCGACGCCCTCCGGCACCTCGACGAGCACGTCGTCCGCCGCCGCGAATCGCTCCGCGAACGTGCCGTCGCTCGCGACGCCGAGACCGCGGCCGGAGGCCCAGACCCGCGTTCCAGCGCCGAACCGGCGGGAGCTGACGACCGTCCCGAGACCCTCGATGCCCGGGACGTAGGGCAGCGGCGGGCTCCCCGCCGGGAACTTCCCCGACGCGATCGCCAGGTCGGCCGGATTGAGCGCAGCAGCGCGCAGCTCGACGATCGCGCGGCCGTCGCCGCCTGTGGGCTCGTCGCGTTCTGCGACGTGCGGCGGCGCCGTGTAATCGGTGAGGACGGCGGCGCGCACGACGCGAACTTACGAAGCCGAGGCGTCGCTCGGGACGAACGCCTTGCGGACCGCGAG
>VAWW01000067.1:6143-50984 GCA_005884575.1 Actinomycetota bacterium | reverse complement strand
GCTGCTCGAGGTGATGCAAGAGCGCCAGGTGACGATCGGCCACACGACCTATCCGGTGCCGAATCCGTTCCTCGTGATGGCGACGCAGAATCCGATCGAGTCGGAAGGGACGTACCCGCTGCCTGAAGCGCAGATCGACCGCTTTATGCTGAAGATCCTGATCGGCTATCCCGAGCGGGCGGAGGAGGTCACGATCGTCAACCGGCAGCTCGTCCCACCGCCGGAGCTGCGCGAGACGCTGACGCTCGACGATCTCCGCTCGCTCCAGCGTGCGGTCTTCGAGGTCTACGTCGATCCGGCGCTCGTCGGCTACGCGGTCGCGCTCGCGACGGCGACGCGGGAGCCCGCGGCGCACGGACTGCCGGACCTCGCCGACTACGTCGCCTTCGGCGCGAGCCCGCGCGGCCCGATCAGCCTGATCCAGTCCGCCCGCGGGCTTGCGCTCGTTCGCGGCCGCGACTACGTGCTCCCCGAGGACGTCCACGCGCTCGCGAAGGACGCGTTGCGCCACCGGATCGTCCTCACGTATCAGGCGCTCGCCGAGGAGGTGAGCACGGACAGCCTCCTCGACGCGGTCGTCGCCGCGGTTCCCGTCCCGCAGATCGATCTCGGGCGGATGACCGCCGCTTGAGCTCGCTCGCCGGCCTCCAGCGCGCCCCGACTCCCGAGCGTCCCGGCCCCGGGCCGATGCCCGATGCGCTGCTGCGCGCGCTCGACATCAGCATCGGCCGGCGGATGGACGCACTGCTCGCAGGCGACTACCGCGCGACGATCCACGGCGAGGGCTCCGAGCTCGCGCAGATACGTCTGTACGTCCCCGGCGACGACGTGCGACTGATCGACTGGAACGTCACCGCGCGCACGGGCGAGACGCACGTCCGCGTCAATCTCGCCGAGCGCGTGCTCGTCACGTGGCTCGTGCTCGACACGTCGCCGTCGATGCTGTTCGGCACGGCCGACCGGCGCAAGGCGGACGTCGCCGAGGGCGTGTCTATCGCGTTCGGCCATGTCGCGACGAGGCGGGGAAACCGGCTCGGAATCGTCACGTTCGGCGACGACCGGCCGCGCGCCCTGCCGCCGCGCCAGGGACGCGGCGGACTGCTCGGGCTGCTCGGCGCGCTCCGCAACGAGACCGGCGACGGCACGGTCGGCGCGACCTCGCTCGGGGAGGCGGCGAACCGGACGGGAGCGTTCGCCCGGCAGCGGGCGCTGGTCGTGATCGTCTCCGACTTCCGCGGCCCGCTCGACTGGCGTAGGCCGCTGCTCGAGCTCGCGGGCCGGCACGACGTCGTGGCGGTCGAGATCCGCGACCCGCGTGAGCAGGAGCTGCCGAACGCCGGCGAGCTCTGGCTCGTCGATCCCGAGACCGGACGGCAGCTGCGCGTCGACACGCGGGACGACAAGCTCCGCCGGCGCTTCGCGGCCGCGGCGGACGAGGACCGGCGCGGTCTTGCGCGAACGCTGTCGTCGCTCGGGATCCGCCATATCGTGCTCTCGACCTCCGGTGACTGGCTCCGCCCGCTCGCCGCCTTCCTCCGGCAGGCGCGGCGATGAGCTTCGGCGTGCCGCTCGCGCTGCTCGGGCTGCTCGTCGTCCCCGCGCTCGTCGCGCTCTACGTCCTCCGGCAGCGGCGACGCGAGGAGTACGCCGCGCGCTTCGGGACGCCGGCGCTGCTGCCGAACGTCGTCGCCGCGTCGCCGGGCTGGCGGCGCCACCTGCCGCTCGCCGTGCTGCTCGCGGGTCTCGCCGCGCTCGTCGTCGGCGTCGCGCGACCGCAGGCGACGGTGTCCGTGAAGCGGGAGGAGGCGACCGTGATCCTCGCCGTCGACGTGTCGCGCTCGATGAAGGCGCGCGACGTGCAGCCGTCACGGCTCGAGGCGGCGCGGAAGGCGGCGGAGTCGTTCCTGGCGAAGATCCCATCGAAGTTCCGCGTCGGCGTCGTCGCGTTCGGCTCGCGCGCGTCGGTCGGCGTCCCGCCGACGGAAGATCACGCGCTCGTCCTCGACGCGCTCCAGGCGCTCCGCCCCGGCGAGGGAACGGCGCTCGGCGACGCGGTCGCGCTCTCCGTGCGCATCGGCCAGAAGCAGCGCAGCGGCGACGGTGCGATCCCGCCGACGGCCGTGCTCGTGATCTCGGACGGCGCGCAGATGGGCGGGCGGACGCCGGTCGAGAAGGCGGTCCAGATGGCGCGCCTGCACCACGTCCCCGTTTACACGATCGTGCTCGGCACGCCGCAAGGTTACGTCGAGGAGACGCTGACCGGCGGCTACCGGGTCATGATCCGCGTGCCGCCCGCCCCGGAGACCCTCCGCACCGTTGCCCAGTCGACCGGCGGCCTCTTCTTCACCGCGACGAACGACTCGCGGCTACGCGAGGTCTACGAGAAGCTCGGCTCGCGGCTCGGACACCGGCGCCAGTCGCGCGAGATCACGGACGTGTTCGCCGCCGGCTCGCTCGCGCTGCTGCTCACCGGCGGCGGCCTGTCGGCGCTCTGGTTCAGACGGGTGTTTCCGTGAAGCGGCTGGTCCTCCTCGCCGTGCTGTCATTCGCCGCGGTCGGCGCCTCGCCGGCGGGAGCGACGAACGAGTGCAACGGTCTCCCGATCTGCGTCTCGGTCACCGGCCCGTGGGTGATCGTCCCCGTCGCGAAGACGCTGCCGCGGCCGCGGGTCGAGTTCCAGGTCAGGTGCCCGCGCGGTTACGTGGTGGGCGGACTCGACGCCGAGCTCAGCGACCGCGCGATCGACCTCACGTTCACGGGCAAGCTCGGCGCGCCGGTCAATCCTGGCATCACCACCGAGCGCGCGGCCGTCTTCACCGGCATGTACGTGGGACTCGGCGCCCGCGCCCCGAGCTTCCGGCCGCATCTCGGGTGCTTGCCGGCCTCGGGCGGCGGCGGGATTCCGACGCTCGCAGCGGTCGTCCCGCCGGGAAAGCCGACCGTTCGTCACGTCAAGGAGGTGCCGCTGTTCGGTGCACGGCTGGCGCGCGTCACCGTCGCCTGCACACCGGGTGAGCGGCTCGTCGCGGCGGCGCATGCCGTCGGCTTCTGGACGTCGCTGCCACCGACGCCCGCGCAGGCCGCACGCGTCACGGCGACGCGAAGCGTGCGGAACGGCCGCATCGTCGTGCGCGTCAGGACGGGGGCGCTCGGCAACGCACGCGCTCTTCTCCAGGTCTCGGCGGTTTGCGCAGGAGGCGGCCAGTGACGTTCGACAGCCCGTACCTGCTGCTGGCGCTGCTCGTCGTCCCCCTCGCGATCGGCCTGTGGCTGCTCGCCGAGCGCCGGCGGATGCGATACGCGATTCGCTTCACGAACCTCGACGTGCTCGCGGGCGTCGCGGGCGGACGCCCGTGGCGGCGTTACGTCCCGCCCGTACTCTTCCTGCTCGCCGTCGGGACGCTGTCGGTCGCGCTCGCGCGCCCGCACGTGAACACGCTCGTCGGCTCGGAGCGCGCGACGGTGATCCTCGTCGTCGACGTCTCGCGCTCGATGCAGGCCGACGACGTGAAGCCGACGCGGCTGGGGGCCGCGCAGGCAGCGGTGCGCACCTTCCTCGACCACGCCCCGAAGCGGCTGCGAGTCGCGCTGATCGCTTTCGCCGGCGAGCCGATCGTCGCCGTCCCGCCGACGCGCGACCACCAGCTCGTGCGCACGGCGCTCGACGACATCGGCTTCTACGTCGGCTACGGCGGGACGGCGATCGGCGACGCGCTCGCGCGGGCGGTCGAGCTCGGCCAGCAGGCGACGGGTACCGGCGCCGGCTCGAACGGCCAGACGATCGCCTACTGGATCGCAGCAGCCGGGCGAAACGGGGGCCTGGTCTCGATCCTCTTCCTCTCCGACGGCGCCCAGACCCGCGGCGACCTGCAGCCGCTCGAGGGCGCGGCGCGCGCGCAGGCCGCGGGCTACCCTGTCTACACCGTCGCGCTCGGAACCCCGAAGGGACGGCTTCGGAGCTCGTTCGACCTCGGCGGCTTCTCGCGGCCGGTGCCGCCCGATCCCGCGACGCTGAAGTCGATCGCCCAGGTCACCGGCGGCCAGTTCTTCGAGGCGCGCACGGCCGGCTCCGTGCACGAGGCGTACGCGAAGCTCGGCTCGAGCCTCGGCCGCGCGCCCGGCCGCAGCGAGGTGACCTGGGAGTTCCTCGCCGGCGCCGCGGCACTGCTGCTCGGCGCCGGGATCCTCTCGGCGCTCTGGTCGCCGAGACTTCCCTAGCGGGACCCGCCCGGGCTTCTACCGACGCCAGACGAAAGACCACGATCGACGATCGGTTCGGCCGGCGATCACCGGGGCGATCTCGAACCCGCCGGGGCAATTCGGGAACCTGACGCCGACGCGCAGCGCGGCGCCGCCCCCGGGAGGCGTGACGAGCGCCGCGGTGGCCGGCGGGCAGGAGTGGTTGTGCGCAAAATCCCAGTCGGCGCCAAACACGTTGAACGACGCTGCACCGCGCGGACGAAGGAGCACGCTCTCGAACGGCCGCGCCTCGAGCGCCCCCTGCACGACACGCCGTGTCCGAACCGGGACAGGACGATGCGAGGAGACCTCGATTTCGAGGCTCGGCCACCCCGCTAGACGGCAGACGCGCCGAGAGATGTTGCGGAACGTAAACGTCTGTATGAACTGACCCCCCGCTTCGCCGTAGAAGGTCGGCGCGAGATGCAGCTGCGAGGGCTGACACCGTGCGAACGCCGCCGAATGAGTGGATCCAGGCGAGGCAACTGCGAGGACAGATCCAGCCGTGACACCCGCGACCGTGAATATCCGTCGCGCTCGCATCCGTCCAGGCCCTAGCGCCAACCTTCCAGCACCGCGAGCACTTCGTCCGGCGTCCGGCAGACGCGGCCCGCCGCCTCGATGCAACCGAGCAGGAAGAGGTTCAGCCCGTGACCCTCGCCGCGGTCGCCGCGGAAGTCGGTCAGCAGCCCGACGATTCCCTTCTTCGACGGATCCGACTGCATCAGGCCGTAGAAGATCCCGATCTCGCACCCGGTGCCGTCGTCGACCATCGGCCCGTCGAGCAGCGCGACGATCGCGTTGGCCTCGCTGAGCCCTTCCCAATCCTTGCCGAAGATCGTCTCAGCGGAATTGCCCGGAGCGGCCAGTTCGTGCTCGTGCGGGACGAAGACCTCGATTCCGGCGCTGCGCAGTTTCGCCGCGCACTCGTCGATGTAGCCGCGCTCGTACGGCGTGAAGAGCGGGCCGGCGAAGTAGACGCGCATCCGCCGACCCTAATCGGAAAGAAGGGGAGGCGGCTCCCGTAGGGGTCGTGCGGGAGCCGCCTGGAGGGAGCTGAAAGAGGGCACTGTCAGCTCTGACGCACATCGTGGCGACGGCGGGCGCGGACCCGCCTGACACAGATGCGTCAACCGTCGTGGAGCAGGCCGGCCCTGCGGGCCGTCGCGACGGCCTCGAGCCGCGAGTGCGCGCCGAGCGCGCGAAGGATGTGGCGGACGTGGTTCCGGACCGTCTCGCTGCTGATCGTCAACGTGGCGGCGATCTGATCCGTCGACAAGCCGGCGGCGAGCAGCTGCAGCACCTGGTGCTGCCGCGGGGTCAGCTCCCGCACCTTCGGCGGCGGGGCGGCCGGCTCGTCGACGACGGCGAGGCCGAAGACCCCGTGACAGTGGCCTCCGCCTGCGAGCGGCACCGAACTGATCTCGACCGGGATGCGTCGGCCGTCGGGCATGCGCACCACCGTCCGGTACTCGGTCGCCTCGCCGCCGACGATCTTCCGCGCGAACTGCTCGCGCACCTTCGGGAGCTCCTCCGGGACGATCACCGCCGAGTAGTGCTTGCCGGCGAGATTGCCGAAGACCTCGCGCGCGGCCGCGTTCTGCCACGTGAACACACCGTCGGTGGCGAGCATGTAGGCGGGAACGCCGACGCGCTCGAGCGCCTGCGTCAGGTCGGCCCCGCGCCAGGGTGCCACGCCGTCGATTCTGCGCTCTCGGACGCCGGGGTGCTACTGCGCGACGTAGATCGCGACGTACTCGTCCGTGGGGACGCTGGTGCCCGCCGCGGGCTGTTGCTCGACGACGGTGCCGGGTTGGCCGCCTCCCGTGCGGCGGACGACGGCGACCTTGAAGCCGGCGTTCTGGAGGTCGCTGCGGGCGGTCGCCTCATCCTGACCGGTCTCGTCCGGGACCGGTGTGGGGTTGCCCGGGTTCGGTCCCTCGGAGACGTTCAGCTGCACCGGCGTCTTCGGCGCCACCTTCGTCCCCGCCTTCGGGTTCTGCCCCCGAACCTGACCGGCCGGCGTCTGCGAGGTCACGTACTTCACAGTCGCGCGCAGCCCCGCAGCCTCGAGCTGCTGGAGCGCGGTCGCAATGCCCTTGCCGACGAGCGACGGGACCGCGACGGTGCCCCCGCCCCCACCCCCGCCCGTGGCCTGCGTCGTCGTCGCGGTCGTGGTCGTAGCGACCGTCGTCGTCTGCCGCGTCGTGGTCGTGGCAACCGTCGTCGTCGTCGCGGCCGTGCCCTGCGAGACGTCGAGCTTCACCGTGGAACGCTTGGCCGCCGCCTCACCGCCGCGCGGTGTCTGCGCGATCACGGTCCCCTTCGGCTGGGTCGATGCGACGTTCGTCGTCCGCGGCTTGAAGCCCGCGGCCTGGAGCTCCGACGTCGCCTGCGCGACGGTCTCGCCGACGACGGCCGGAACGGTCACCTTCCCCGCCCCCTTCGAGACGTTCAGCGTGACGCGCGAGCCCGGCTTCACCTTCGAGCCCGGGGGGGGATCCTCCGCGACGACGGTGCCGGCGGTCTTCTTCGACTTCACCTCGACGAGACGCGGCGCGAGCTTCGCCTGCTGCAGCTTCGCCACCGCGTCGGCGGCCGCGAGGCCTTTCACGTCGGGAACCGCGACGGGCGGAGGGCCGCGCGAGACAACGAGGTGGACGGCGGCCCCCGCCTTCAGCACCTTCCCCGGCCCGGGCTGTTGGCCGACGACGATGCCGGCCGGCTGCAGAGCTACACGCTTCGTCACGACGGGCTGGAGTCCCGCCTTCTTGACGGCGGCCACCGCGGTCGCCTGCGGCTGCCCGACGACGTTCGGCACGGTCCCCTTCTGCACGACGACCGCGCTCCTCGTTCCGTTGCCGTTGTCTCGGAAGGCGAGCAGCCAGATGAGCACGCCCGCGACGATCAACGCAAGTGCGAGGACGACGAGCCAGGGCCACCACGCGGGTTCCGGCGGGAGCGCAACTTCCTCGACGGTCTCCGTCTGCGGAGCTGCGCCGAGCCGCTGCACGAGGTAGCCGATCCGCCGGGCCCGCCCGCGCCGCGTCCGCGCCCGGCCGACCCAGGCGATCCACGCGTCCTTCTGCTCCGGGGCCAGGGCGTCGAAGCGGGCGCGTGCGGCAGGAACCGCGGCGAGCGCAGCCTCGAGATCCGGAGGAACCGGGAGCGGCACGGGACTCGGCGTTCCCGCACCACCGCGTTTCCATGCGGACGGCCACGCAAGTCAATTTAGGTTGACAACACCAGGCCGTCAATGTATGTTGACGCTGTGACTCGCGAGGCGACGAAGCTTGCGGACGCGACGGCGAGCAAGGATCCCGCCGTCGGCCTGGCGGCGGTCGCGTCGCTGCGCCGTCTGCTCGAGTCGCTCGAGGAGCTGCAGGTCGGGAACGCGCGCGCGCAGGGCTGGTCGTGGCAGCAGATCGCGTCATGTCTAGGCGTCAGCAAGCAGGCGGTCCACAAGAAGCACGGCGGCGGCTTGCTACGCAGGAGGAGAAGCTGATGTTCGAACGCATGACCGGGCACAGGCGCGGCAGGTCGTCGTCCTCGCAGCGGAGGAGGCGGGCGGGCTCGACCACGCCTTCATCGGCACGGAGCACCTCCTGCTCGGCCTCGCCGGATCGGCCGCCGGACTCGGCACGAGGATCCTCGGCGACGCGGGAGTGGAACACGACATGCTGCGCAGGGAGATCGTCGCGCGCGTCGGCGGGATCGACCGGGACGCGCTCGCGACGATCGGAATCGACCTCGACCGCGTCCGCGAGAGGGTCGAGGAGAGCTTCGGTGCGGGTGCGCTCGACCCGCCGAGCTGCGAGGGCCGGATCCCCTTCACGGCCAAGGCGAAGAAGGCCCTGGAGCTGGCGCTCCGCGAGGCCGTCCATCTCGAGCGGCGCGGCATCGGCACCGAGCACATCCTGCTCGGCCTCGCGCACGACGGGCTCGCGGCGGAGTTCCTCGCCGAGCGCGGCCTGACGCCGGCGCGGATCCGGGATCTCGTCCGGGCGGCGGCCTAGTCGTCGCCGGAGCGGCGCATCTCGTCCACCGCAGCGCGGCCCTGCTCGTGCACGCGGCGGCGGCGCTCGCCGGGGTCCGGCGCCTCGTCGACGGGGGTCTCCCCCGCCTCGAACGTCTCCCGCTCGTCGACGACGGCCCGGGACTCGTCGAGCTTCGCCCGGAGCTCCTCGGCCCGCGAGTCCGCTCCCAGGGCGGGAACGGCCTCGTCGCGCTCGCGCGTCAGCCAGCGATAGAGGGCGAAGCCGCCGGCGGCTCCCGAGACCCAGGCTGCCAGGCGCTTCATGAGGCCGATGCTACACTGGCCGCCGCTTCCTGCCTCGCCATCGCGCCGTCCGTTCCCGAGCGGCGCCAGCAGGCGAGGCCGATTCAGACCGTGGGAAGGAGGTCCTCGGGACGTTGACCGCTTACGAGATTCTGCTGATGCTGGACCCGGAGCTCCCGGAGGAACGCCAGTCGGAGATCATCTCCCGCGCGCGCGAGCTGATCGAGCGCGGGGGCGGCACGTGGCGCTCGCACGACCCGTGGGGCCGCCGCCGGCTGGCGTACGAGATCGACCACAAGGCCGAAGGCGTCTACCATCTCATCGTCTTCGAGGCGAGCGCAGAGACGCTGGCCGAGATCACGCGCATCCTCAAGATCACCGACGGCGTCGTCCGGCACCTCGCGGTGAAGCACGTCGAGGGCTCCCAGACGCGCGCGCCGCGCGAGGACGTGCCGCCGCCGCCGCGCGAGGAGAGCGACCGGGAGCGCGGGTACGCTGGGGCGAACATCGGTTCGCAGGAGGAGGAAGAGTAATGGCCAACATCAACCGGGTCGTCCTCGTCGGCAACCTGACGAAGGACCCCGAGCTCCGGACGACCCCGAACGGGACGTCCGTCTGCAAGCTCCGGATCGCCGTCAACACGCGCCAGAAGGACAATGCGACCGGCCAGTGGGGCGACAAGCCGAACTACTTCGACGTCACCGTGTTCGGCAACCAGGCGGAGAGCTGCTCGCAGTACCTCTCGAAGGGCCGGCCGATCGGCGTCGACGGCCGCCTCGACTGGCGCGAGTGGGAGGCGCAGGACGGCTCCAAGCGCCAGGCGGTCGAGATCATCGCCGAGAGCGTCCAGTTCCTCGGCGCTCGCGGCGACGACGCGGGCGGCGGCGGGAACCAGTTCGTGCCGGCCGGGGCGACGGCGGAGTCCGCCGACTTCGGGCCGGCGACCGCAGACGACGACATCCCGTTCTAGGAGAGGCATGGCGAAAGACCGCAGCAGTCAGAGCAGTGGACCCCGCAAGCGCCCGGGCGCGGCAGCGACCGGCGGCCGGCGGAAGAGCTGCTTCTTCTGCAAGGACAAGGTCGACGAGGTCGACTACAAGAACATCAACCAGCTCCGGCGCTACATCTCGGAGAAGGGCAAGATCCGCTCGCGCCGCATCACCGGCGCCTGCCGCCGGCACCAGGTGCAGGTCGCGACCGCGGTGAAGCGCGCCCGCGAGATGGCGCTCCTGCCGTACGTCGCCGAGGGCAGGGAAGAGCGCGGCGAGCGGCCCGAGCGCGGCCGCGATCGCGACCGGGAGCGCTAGTGGACGTCATCCTGCTGAAGGACGTCGAGAAGGTAGGCCTGCGCGGCGAGGTCGTCTCGGTCGCGCGCGGGTTCGCCCGGAACTACCTGCTGCCGCGGAAGCTCGCGCAGGAGGCGACGCCGGCCCGCGTCGCCGAGCTCGAGAAGCGCGACGCCGTCCGTGCGCGGCACGAGGCCGCGAGCTTCGAGGAGGGTCAGCAGATCGCTGAGACGCTCGGAAAGACGGCGCTCCGTTTCGAGGTCAAGGCCGGTCCGAACGGCGTCCTCTTCGGCTCGGTGACGCCGACCGACATCGCCGACGAGATCTGGCGAACGCGCAAGATCCGCGTCGACCGCCGCAAGATCGGCGTCGACAACATCAAGCGCATCGGGCGCTACGAGGTTCCGATCGAGGTCTTCCAGGACGTGACCGTCGACGTGAAGACGCTCGTCGCACCCGAGGGCGGCGAGCTCCCCTCCGACGAGGAACTCGCGGCGATGGAGGCCGCCGAGCTCGCGGCCGCCGCGCCGCCCGAATCCGCGAATGCGGAGTCGGCCGAGGCCGAATCCGAGGAGCTCGTGCCGACCGCGGCCGAGGTCGCGCAGGAACTGCCCGACGACGAGTTCGACCGCGCCGCGAACACGGCGCTCGAGCAGAACCAGATTTAAGCGCGGGAAACCTAGGTTTCCCGCGCCACTAGGTTCGCCCGCTGTGTTCACAGCCGCCGCGCGGGCCTGTGGAAATGCGGCGGAACTTCCCGCACGGAGCGGCAGAACCGTCCACAGGGCGCCGTCCGACGCTCCTGTGATCATCTCTCGAAGTGCCTGCAAATGCAGGTAAACGGCCATGTCGAAAACCGCCCCGTCCAGAGCTGGCAATCCCCAGGGTCACCTGCGAGAGTCGTCGCCCGTGGCACAGCTGGCGCCCGTCACGCCAATCGCTCCGGTCCCGCCGCAGAACCTCGAGGCCGAGGAGTCGGTCCTAGGGGCGATGATGATCTCCCCCGGCGCGATCGGGGCGGTCAGCGAGATCCTGGACGCCGGCGACTTCTACCGCGAGAGCCACGCGAAGATCTATCGCGCGGCTCTCGCGCTCTATGCGAAGGGGGAGCCGGTCGACGCGATCACCCTCGTCGACGAGCTCGAGGAGCGCAGCGAGCTCGAGGACGTCGGCGGCCGCGTGCGCGTGCACGAGCTCGCGGCCCTCGTCCCCGCCACCGCGAACGCGGCGCACTACGCGCGGATCGTCCGGGAGATGGCGACGCTCCGCGGGCTGATCCGTGCAGGCGGCGAGATCGCCCGGCTCGGCTGGGAGCGGCCGGGCGACGCGGTCGAGCTCGTCGACCGCGCGGAGGGCGTGATCTTCGACCTCTCGCAACAACGCGTCACGACGGAGTTCAGCCACATCGAGACGCTGCTAAAGGAGAGCTTCGAGCGGATCACCGCGCTCTACGAGGCGGGCGCGGACGTCACCGGAACGCCGTCCGGCTTCCGCGACCTCGACCGGATCACCTCCGGCTTCCAGCCCGGCAACCTGATCATCGTCGCTGCGCGCCCGTCGATGGGGAAGTCGGCACTCGTGCTGTGCATGGCGGCCAACCTCGCCGTCCGCAACAACCTCCCGGTGGCGCTGTTCACCCTCGAGATGTCGAAGGCAGAGGTGACGCAGCGCCTGATGTGCAGCGAGGCGAAGGTCGAGTCGCAGCGGCTGCGGAACGGCAAGCTCGCGCCCGACGACTGGCCGCGGCTGACGGCTGCATGCGACAAGCTTGCGAAGGCGCCGATCTACGTCGACGACTCGGGCTCGATCAACATGATGGAGATCCGGTCGAAGTCGCGGCGGCTCAAGTCGCGGCACCCGGATCTCGGCCTGGTCGTCGTTGACTACATGCAGCTGATGAGCTCCGGCGCGAGCGTCGAGAACCGCGTGCAGGAGGTCTCGCAGATCTCGCGGCAGCTGAAGGTGCTCGCGCGCGACCTCGACGTGCCGATCGTCGCGCTGTCGCAGCTTTCCCGCGCGGTCGAGCAGCGGACGGACAAGCGTCCGATCCTCTCCGACCTGCGCGAGTCGGGCTGCCTGAGCGGCGAGACACGCGTCTACCTGCCCGACGAGGGCATGTACCGGCCGATCCGCGAGCTCGAGGGCAAACCTGGGTTCCGCGTGCTCGCGCTCAACGAGGACTCCTGGCGACTCGAGCCGAGGACGGTGACGCACGCGTTCGCCACCGGGCGCAAGCCCGTATTCAGGCTGCGGACGCGGCTGGGTCGCGAGATTCGCGCGACGGCAAACCACAAGTTCCTGTCGTTCGACGGATGGCGCCGCTTGGACGAGCTCGAGCCGGAAATGCGTCTCGCCGTCCCGCGCAGACTCCAAGGACCCGAATCACAGACGATGCACGACTCGGAACTCGCTCTCCTCGGCCACTTGATCGGCGACGGATGCACCCTGCCGCGTCACGCGATTCAGTACACGACTCGAGACCGAGACTTGGCTGGGATCGTCGCCGAGCTGGCGGAAAACGTCTTCGCCGACGCCGTCAGACCTCGTGTGAGAGCCGAGAAGTCGTGGTACCAGGTGTACCTCGCGGCGAGTGCGCACATCGCGCACCGCGTCCGGAATCCCCTTGCCGCGTGGCTCGAGGACCTCGGCGTCTTCGGGTTGCGGTCCTGGCAGAAGCACGTGCTTCAGCGCGTCTTCGAGCAAGGCCCGTGGGGGGTCGCGACGTTCCTGCGACACCTGTGGCCGACTGACGGACTGCTCTGGGCGGGCGGGGAGCGGAACTATCCGGCGATCCGGTACGACTCCACCAGCCGGCTGCTCAGCCGCGACGTCGTGTCGCTCCTGCTTCGGCTGGGGATCACCGCGCGCATCACCGAGGTGCCGATGCCGGGGAAAGGGCGCTCGAGTTGGCGCGTCGACGTTCAGGGCCAGGACGACATGCGAGCCTTTCTCCGCGCAGTGGGTGGTATCGGCGAACGGCGTTCGATGCGCGCGACCGCGATCGAGGAGCGCCTGGGGGCGATGCATGCCAACACGAATCGCGACGGGCTGCCGAAAGAGACGTGGACGAGAATCGTCCGCCCTGCAATGGCCGCCGCAGGAGTCACCACCCGCGAGCTGCATGCGCGGATCGGAAACGCCTATTGCGGATCTTCCCTCTACCGCTCCGGCCTCAGTCGCGAGCGCGCGGCCCGCGTCGCCGACGTCGTCCAGTCAACCGAGCTGCGTACCCTCGCGAGCAGTGACGTCTTCTGGGACCGCATCGTCGCGATCGAGCCTGACGGCGAAGACGACGTGTACGACCTCACGGTCGATGGACTACACAACTTCGTCGCCGAGGACGTCGTCGCGCACAACAGCATCGAGCAGGACGCGGACGTCGTCGCGTTCATCTATCGCGACGAGTACTACAACGACGAGTCCGACCAGCAAGGACTCGCGGAGGTGATCGTGGCCAAGCACCGCAATGGACCGACGGATTCGATCAAACTCTCGTTCCTGAAGCGTTACGCGAAGTTCGCGGACCTGGCAGCGGGATGAGTGGCGACCAGGTCGTCCGGATCTCGCCGCGTGCGACCTCGTTCACCGCCGTCTGCGAGGCCTGCGTGGAGCTCGACGCGATCTCGGGCTGGAGCGGCTCGACGTTCGCGGGCCGGCTCGATCTCGACCTCGATCACGGCACGTTCCTGTGCCGGCGCGGACACGCCGTCCGGGTCGAGCGGGAGGGGGCGGGCGAGACGGGCGTTGCAGCCGCCTGATGAGAGGTAGCGGGTGGGGTCCGAGCTACGGCCCCTCGGCCCCACCCATACAGAAAGACGCCGGATAACCGGGATTTCTTGCGGTGGCGCCGGCGCGGGGACGGGCTTGCGGTTTGCCCATCCCCGCGCTGCGCCGGGGAGACGGGGGATCGGGGGATCCAACCGTCAAAGGCTAGGACGCCGCACTCCCGAGAATCTTGCGCGGCGGAGAGAAAAGGGGCGGAGACGGGTCTGCGGCGTGCCCGCCCCCGCCCTCGGTGGTAGACGAGTTTGCGCCCCTCGCCCCCACCGCAGCTAAGGACGCCGGAGCGGCCGAATTCTTGCGCGGTGCCTAGACTCCGCGCCGTGCCTGCAACAGTCATAGTCGGCGCGCCCACGTGCCCGCTCGCCGGGCGCCGCATAGGAGGACAGGCGGGCTTCGCCCGCGCGTGCGTTTCCCACTGCGCGCTGCCGACGCGTCGGCGCTGGACGTAGAAGAGATGCCCGCAACAGTCATCGTCGGCGCGCAGTGGGGGGACGAAGGGAAAGGCAAGATCGTCGACCTCCTCGCCCAGGACTCGGACGTCGTGTGCCGTTACCAGGGCGGTCCCAACGCGGGACACACGATCATCGCCGAGGGCGAGACGTTCAAGATCCGCCAGATCCCGAGCGGCGTCGTCGCCGGCAAGACGTGCGTGATCGGCGCCGGCTGCGTCGTCGATCCCGAGGTCTTCCTCGGCGAGGTCGACGACCTCGAGTCGCGCGGCTACACGACCTCCGACGTCCACCTTTCCGGCGAGGCGCACCTGATCATGCCGTGGCACGTCGCGATCGACGGCGCGAGCGAGCGGCGGCTCGGGAAGCTCCAGATCGGGACGACGAAGCGCGGGATCGGGCCGTGCTACGCGGACAAGGCGATGCGGCTCGGCATCCGCGCGCAGGATCTGCTCGACGCGAAGATCCTCCGCCAGAAGATCGAGACGGCGCTCGCGGAGAAGAACCTCTGGCTCGAGCGCGTCTACGGCGTCGAGCCGCTCGAGCTCGAGGAGCTCGCCGCACGGCTCGAGCGCTGCGCGGAGCGGATCCGGCCGTTCATCGCCGACACGTCGCTGCTCGTCGACCGCGCGCTCAAGGAAGGAAAGTCGGTGCTGCTCGAGGGCGCGCAGGGGACGCTCCTCGACCTCGACCACGGGACGTACCCATTCGTGACGTCTTCGAGCACGGTCGCGGCGAACGCGGCGACCGGCGTCGGAATCGGCCCGAACCGGATCGACCGCGTTCTCGGCGTCACGAAGGCGTACGTGACGCGCGTCGGCGAGGGCCCGTTCCCGACGGAGATCGAGGGTTCCGATCAGCAGCGCGTCCGGGAGCTCGGCGGCGAGTTCGGGACGGTCACGGGCCGCGAGCGGCGCTGCGGCTGGCTCGACCTCGTCGCGTTGCGGTACGCCGTGCGTCTGAACGGGATCACGTCGCTCGCGCTCACCAAGCTCGACGTGCTCTCGCACTTCGCAGAGATTCCGGTCTGCACGCGCTACCGGCTCCCGGACGGGACCGAGTTGAACGAGTTCCCCGCGCACCAGAGCGACTTCCACCACGCGCGACCGGTTTACGAGACGCTCCCGGGCTGGGAGGAGCCGCTCGACGACGAGCTGCCCGCGGCGGCGCGCGCGTACGTGGAGTTCGTCGAGCGGGAGCTCGAGGTCGACGTCTCGCTGATCGGGACCGGTGCCGAGCGCGAGCGCGTCGTGGCTCGTTAGAGATCCAGGCGGTAGTAGACGCGGCAGAAGCCCTGCCGTTCGTCCGTGCGCTCGACCCGGCGGAAGCCGGCCGACTCGTACAGGCGCCGGGCGGTCGTCATCTCCTCGCTCGTGTCGAGCAGGACGCGTTCATAGCCGGCGCCGCGCGCCCACCCGAGCGCGACGGTGAGGAGGCGGCGGCCGAGGCCGCGGCCGCGCATCGCCTCGCGGAGATACATCCGCTTGAGCAGCACTTCGCCGTCCCCGAGCTCCTGCAGCGCCACGCTGCCCACGACCTCGCCGCGCTCGACGGCGACCCACGCGGCGGCGTACGCGGACTGCGGATCGAGCAGGTCGCCGTCGAGGTCCGGCACCTCCGTGAACCCGAACTCGGCGAGCCCGTCGGCGACCACGGTGCGGAAGGCTTCGTGGTGCTCCGGCGCGAGCGGGACGATCGGTGGGGACTCGAGCTCGGCGAGCTCCGCAGCCGTGTTGACGTTCACGAGCCGGGCGGGCGGCAGCTCGACGACGCGGGCGTCGAAGTCGGCGAGCGCGTCGCGCAGCGCGAGCTGGCCTGCGGCGAGCCGCCGGTCGAGCACGGGGAGCGCGGTCTTTCGGTACGCGCCGGGCAGCGGCCCGCTCGGCGGCGCGGCGGCGTCGGCGCAGGCGGCCGCGAGGGCGTGGAGGTCCTCCCGACGCAGGAGCGGCGTGTCGACCGCGATCGCGACGACCAGGTCGTTCGCCGCCGCCCGCAAACCGGCGACGAGGCCGGCGATCGGCGCGCGCACGTCCGTCCCGTCATCCAGGAGCGGAAACGGCAGCTCGAGGCTGTCCGCGTGCTTGCCGACGGCGAGCCGCTCGTCGCAGGCCTCGCCGAGCAGCCGCCAGGCCCGCTCCGCGAGCGGCTCGCCGTCGAGTCGCGCGAGCGCCTTCGGCGTCCCGAACCTCCGGCTCGCCCCGCCGACCAGCAGGACGCCCGTCAGCTCTCGATGCGCCACGCCTCGCTGTAGACCGTCAGCCGGTCGTCGCGGACGAAGCCGCAGAGCGTGACGCCGCGATCTGCTGCGAGCTCGATCGCCAGGCTCGACGGCGCGCCGACGGCGACGAGAACCGGGCAGCCGGCGACCGCGGCCTTCTGGACGAGCTCGAACGAGAGCCGCCCGCTGACACAGAGGATCTTGTCGGCCAGCGGCAGCAGGCCTGCGCCGAACGCCCAGCCGATCACCTTGTCCATCGCGTTGTGCCGGCCGACGTCCTCGCGCACGCTGAGCCCCTCGCCGCGCGCATCGAAGAGGCCGGTCGCGTGGAGCCCGCCGGTCGCGGCAAAGGCCGCCTGGGCCGAGCCGAGTCGCTCCGGCAGCGCCGAGACGAGCGCCGCCGAGACGCGCAGCTCGCTCTCGAGCCGCGGCGCATCCACCGACACCGCCTCGAGCGCACCCTTGCCGCAGACCCCGCAGGAGGACGTCGTGTAGAAGCTGCGCTGCAGGCGCGCCGGATCGAAACCGGGTGCCTCGACCTCGACGGTGTTCGCGTCGTGCCCGGGCGTCCGCATCGTCACCGCGACGGGACGCCCGTTGATCCGGATCTCGAGCGGCTCCTCGACCGCCACCTGGTCTCGCTCCGTCCGGCCCGCGGGCAGCCGAAGGACGTCGACGTCCGCTGCGGAGTACGGCGGTGCGGCCACTGACCGAAGCCTAGACCCGGGAGAAACCGGCCGCCCCCGTCGCTTCTATCGTACGATCGCAGCGCCGACGGAGACCGCGACGACGGCGATTGCGTTCGAGCCGACGACGAGCAGCCGCATCAGCGCCGGCCGCACGTCGTAGACGCGGGCGAGCACCAGCAGGTGGAACGCGCACGGCATCGCCGCCAGGAGATAGAACGCGGGCGGAATGTCCGCGCCGAGCGCGCGCCCCGCGACGAAGAGCGTGAGCGGCCCGCCGGCAAACTTCAACGCGAGCGCTCCCGCGGCGCGGCCGAGGTCGTCCGAGCCGTGCGCGACTCGCTGGAGCGGCAGCGCGAGTCCGAGCAGCAGGAAGCCCGCCGGACCCACGGCCCATCCGCACCACGACTGTGCCGAGTGCATCCCCGGCACGTGCACCGAGGCCGCGCGCAGAGCAACGGCGACCAGCGCCGCCCAGACCGGCGGGTTCATGAGCAGCGCGGCTCGGCGGCACCGCCCGGAAGCCGAGGGCACGCGCCCGTGGAGACGCGCGACGACGACCGAGAGCGACGTCGCGGGGAACAGCCACGCAAGCCGGTCGTAGACGACGGCGAGCGCGAGCGCCGGATGGCCGAACGCGAGCTGCGTCAGCGGGATCCCGACGAACCCGGTGTTGCTCCAGGCGGCGGCGAGCGTCAGGGCGCCCCGCTCCTCCCGGCTCCGTCCCACGGCACGCGCGTATCCGTACGCGCCGACGGCGAGAATCCACGTGCCCAGGATCGCCGCGGCGAGCGCGAGCAGCAGCGCACGGTCGACGTGCACCAACGTGAACGTCGAGAAGACGAGCAGCGGCGCGAGCGTCCAGAAGTAGATCCTCCACGCGCGCGACCTCAAGTGCTCGGAGCGATACGTGCGCTGCACGACGAGCCCGACGGGCAGCGCGACGAGCGTGGCGAGCAGCTGGCCGGACACCCGACCAGCCTAGCGGCGGCTACTCGTGCTGGTTGAAGTTCGCGTCCACGTCGCTGCGCTCGGCGACGAGGAAGTCGAAGATCAGGCGCAGGCCGTTGATCGCAGCGGCGACGTCGCCGGGCGAGATGTCGTCGGCGCCGCGTTCGAGCGCGCCCGTGATCTCGTGCGCCGCGAGGTACTCGGCGACGACCTCCCGCTCGTCGCCCGACCGGACGACCGGATCGTGGAGCTCGTAGCCGGATTCCTCGAGCATCCGGGCGATCAGGTCGTCGAGCTCGGGAAGCGTCCCGGCCGGATCCTCGGCGAGCTCGTCTTCGAGCGCCGCCATCTCGCTCTCCCACTCGTGCCTGGCAAGGCCTGGATCCTGCACGCGTCCCTCATGCGCGGCGGGGGGCTGCTTCAAACCCGCCGACCGCTCCCGTACCATCCCGCGCCGTGAAGGTGCTCGTCGTCGGTTCGGGCGGGCGCGAGCACGCACTCGCCTGGAAGCTGGCGCAGAGCCCGCGCCTCGGCGAGCTGCACGCCGCGCCGGGGAATCCGGGCATCGCGCGGCTCGGCGCGTGCCACCCGGTGCGAGCGGACGACGGCGAAGGGCTGCTGGCGCTCGCGACGGAGCTGGCGATCGACCTGGCCGTGATCGGCCCGGAGGCGCCGCTTGTCGCGGGAGTCTCGGACGTCCTGCGTCGCCGCGGGATCGCGGTCTTCGGGCCGAGCGCCGCCGCCGCCCGGCTCGAGGGGTCGAAGAGCTTCGCGAAGGAGGTGATGCGCGCGGCCGGCGTGCCGTCGGCGGAGTCGCTCGCGGTCGCGCGGCCGCCGTGCGTCGTGAAGGCGGACGGGCTCGCGGCCGGCAAGGGCGTCTTCGTCTGCCGGACGCGGGAGGAGCTCGACGCGGGACTCGAAGCTGCGGCCGCGTTCGAAGGCCCGCTGGTGATCGAGGAGCTCCTCGACGGCGACGAGCTCTCGATCTTCGCGCTCGTGGACGGCGAGACCGTGCTGCCGCTCGCGCCCGCGCAGGACTTCAAGCGCGTCGGCGACGGCGACACCGGTCCGAACACCGGCGGAATGGGCTCGTACTCGCCGGTGCGGGGCGCCGACGCGGCCTTCGTAGAGGAGATCGTCGAGACCGTTCACCGGCCGGTCGTCGCCGAGCTCGCCGCGCGCGGCACACCGTTCAGCGGACTTCTCTATGCGGGGTTGATGCTGACCGCGGACGGGCCGCGCGTGCTCGAGTTCAACGCACGCTTCGGCGATCCGGAGACCCAGTCGATCCTGCCGCGGCTCGACGGCGACCTGCTCGATGCGCTGCTCGGCGCGGCGACCGCCGGTCTCCGCGGGGTGTCGCTCGACGCGTCCGACCGCGCCGCGGTGACAGTCGTACTTGCCGGCGGAAGCTATCCCGAGGCAAACGACTCCGGCACGCCGATCGCCGGCGTCGACGCGGCCGAGGCGGCGGACGCCCTCGTCTTCCACGCGGGGACAGCCCTGCACCGCGGGGCGCTCGTCACGAACGGCGGCCGGGTCCTCGACGTGACCGCGGTCGGCGAGACGGTTGCGGAGGCGCGCGAGCGTGCGTACGCAGCGGTCGAGCTGATCTCGTGGCCCGGCATGCGTTACCGTCGCGACATCGCAGGCGCCGTCCATGTCTGATCCGGTTGTCGGCATCCTCGTCGGCTCGGAGTCGGATCGCGAACGGATGCAGGGGGCGTTCGACGAGCTCGACAAGCTCGGGATCGCGTGGGAGTTCGACGTCCGTTCGGCCCACCGCACACCCGATGCGGTCGCGGAGTACGCGAAGACCGCGCGTGAGCGAGGCCTGCGCGTCCTGATCTGCGGCGCGGGGCTGGCGGCCGCGCTTCCGGGCGCGGTGGCCGCGCACACCGACCTGCCCGTGATCGGCGTCCCCCTCCGGTCGAGCCTCAGCGTGCTGGACGGCCTCGACGCGCTGCTCGCGATCGCGCAGATGCCGCCGGGCGTTCCGGTCGCGGCGGTGGGCGTCGACAACGCGAAGAACGCAGCGGCGCTCGCGGCGCGGATCCTCGCGTCATAGGCTCCGCGCATGCGCGACCGACTGCCGCTTCTCGCAGGACTTCTCGCACTCGCCGTCGCAATCGGCGTCGGCTCCTCGCTGATCGCCGACGGCATCCGGGCGCGGAGTCCCAGCAACACGATCTCCGTCACCGGCTCGGCGAAGCAGCGGATCGTCTCGGATTACATCGTGTGGGATGCACACGTGAGCGCCCGCGCGGGGACGGCTCCGGCGGCCTTGAAGCAGCTCGCCGCGTGGACGGCACGCGTCCGCACGTTCTTCACGCAGGAGGGCGTGACAGCCGGTGAGCTGACCGCGACGCCCGTGGCGGCGCTCGCTCCCGGAGACATCGACGACGAGGGCAACCCGATCTCGGACTACCGGCTGACGCGCAGCTTCCAGCTGCGCTCGAACCGAGTCGGCGCCATCGCCGCGATCGCGGAACGAAGCGCGAGGCTCCTCGCGGACGGCGTGCCGCTCGCGGCCGATCCGCCGCAGTACATCTTCACGCGCCTTCCCGAGCTGCGCCCGCGCCTGCTCGCCACGGCCACGAGGGACGCGCAGCGGCGGGCGCGCGTGCTGATCGCCGCGTCGGGCGGGAGGCTCGGCAGCCTACGCGGCGTCGACGTCGGCGTCTTCCAGGTCACGAGTCCGAACTCGACGGACGTGTCCGACTACGGCACGTACGACACGTCCACGCTCCGCAAGGACGTGACCGCCGTCGTGAACGTCACGTTTGCCCTGCACTAACCAAGGCCGAGTCCGCCGCGGACACGTCGGTTCCGGACACGGCGGCGGGACCCATCCCTACCCCTCCACCCACCCACGGGGCACACGAAGGGTGCCACGCGAAGGCGCGCGAAAGTGGGCCGAAAGTGTGCCGATTCCTTGTCGGCGGGTGACGGCCGTGGAGCCCTCTACACTGGCACGAGTGATCGCCCGCTACTCGCGACCGGCGATGGCCAGGATCTGGTCGGACGAGGGCAAGCTCGAAACCTGGCTCGAGGTCGAGCTGGCGGCGCTCGACGCGTGGGCCGAGCTGGGCGCAGTCCCGGCCGAAACGGCACGCGCGATCCGCGAGAAGGCGAAGACCCCGTCCTCGCAGCGCGTCGCCGAGCTCGAAGAGATCCTGCAGCACGACACCGCAGCGTTCGTCGACGCCGTCGCCGAGCAGCTCGGCGAGGAAGGGCGCTGGTTCCACTACGGACTGACGTCCTCCGACGTCGTCGACACCGCCCTGGCCCTGCAGATCCGCCGCGCCGGCGAGCTGATCCTCGAGGGCGTCGAGCGCGCGCTCGACGCAGTCGCGGCGCGCGCGCACGAGCACAAGGACACGCTCCAGATCGGCCGCACGCACGGCGTCCACGCGGAGCCGATCACGTTCGGCCTCAAGCTCGCCGGCTGGGCCTTCGAGCTCGACCGAAACCGCAGCCGGCTCCGCCGTGCGCTCGACGGCACCCGCGTCGGCAAGCTCTCCGGCGCCGTCGGCACCTACTCCGCGACCGATCCCGAGGTCGAGCGGATCGCGTGCGAGCGGCTCGGTCTCGAGCCCGCACCGAGCTCGACGCAGATCGTGCAGCGCGACCGCCACGCCGAGCTCCTCGCGGCGCTCGCGATCCTCGCCTCCTCGCTCGACAAGTTCGCACTCGAGATCCGCCACCTCGCGCGTACGGAGGTCGCCGAGGTGGAGGAGCGGTTCGGCCGCGGCCAGAAGGGATCGTCGGCGATGCCGCACAAGCGGAATCCGGTCGTCGCCGAGCGCATCTGCGGGCTCGCGCGGGTCGTGCGCGGCTACGCGCTCGTCGGCCTGGAGAACGTCCCCCTCTGGCACGAGCGCGACATCTCCCATTCATCGGCCGAGCGCGTCGCGATTCCCGACGCGTTCCTGGCCGTCGACTACATGCTCGACCGCTTCGCCTGGCTGATCGACGGCCTCGTGGTCCGCACGGAGCGGATGCGCCGCAACCTCGACGCGAGCCACGGCCTCTTCTTCAGCCAACGCGTCCTGCTCGGGCTCGTCGAGTCCGGACTGCCGCGCGACGAGGCGTATCGCCTGACGCAGCGGAACGCGATGCGCGCCTGGGACGAGGAGACCGACTTTCGCGAGCTGGTCCGCGCCGATCCGGAGATCGCCCGCCGCATCGACCTCGACGTCGTCTTCGACCTCACCGCCTACACACGCCACATCGACACCGTCTTCGAGCGGCTTGCCGCGCTGACGGAGAAGGAGCCCGTCCATGCCTGATGCCGTCCACGTCGCCAGCGGCAAGGTCCGCGAGATCTATGCGCTCGACGACGACCGCCTGTTACTCGTCGCGAGCGACCGGATCTCGACATTCGACGTCGTCCTGCCGACGCCGGTCCCGGACAAGGGGCGCGTGCTCACGGGGCTCTCCGCGTTCTGGTTCGCACGCACCGAGGACATCGTCCCGCACCACCTGCTGGCGCTGCGCGACGACGGTCGCTCGACCGAGTGCCGGAGGCTCGAGATGCTGCCGATCGAGTGCGTCGTGCGCGGATATCTTGCGGGCTCGGGCTGGAAGGACTACAAGGCGACCGGCGAGGTCTGCGGGCATCGGCTTCCGGAAGGCCTCGTCGAATCGGCACAGTTGCCGTCACCGATCTTCACGCCGGCAACGAAGGCGCAGACGGGACACGACGAGAACATCACCGGCGAGCAGGCGGCCGAGCTGATCGGGGACGAGCGCTTCGCCGAGGTCGAGGAGACGTCGATCCAGCTCTACCGGTACGCGTCCGGCTGGGCTCGGGAGCGCGGGATCATCCTCGCCGACACGAAGCTCGAATTCGGCGTCGACGAGCGCGGCCGGCTCGTGCTCGGCGACGAGGCATTCACGCCGGACTCGTCGCGCTTCTGGCCGGCCGACGAGTACGCGCCGGACTCCACCCCTCCCTCCTTCGACAAGCAGTTCGTCCGCGACTACTGCGAGACGCTGGGCTGGGACAAGACGGATCCCGGCCCCGAGCTTCCGGAAGACGTCGTCGCGGGGACGCGGGCGCGCTACCTCGAGGCGTTCGAGCGGCTCACCGAGGTCGAGTTCGACGACTACGTGGACGACCCGGACGCGGTGCTGCGATGAAGGCGACGGTCCTCGTTCGTCCGAAGCAGGGGATCCTCGACCCCCAGGGGGAGGCGGTCGAGTCGGCGCTCGGGCACCTCGGCTTCGCGGTGCGGGACGCGCGCGTCGGCCGCGTCGTCGATCTCGAGGTCGAGGCGAGCGATCCCGCCGCCGCGCGCGCCGAGGTCGAGCGGATGTGCGAGCAGCTGCTGGCGAACCCGCTCGTCGAGTCGTACGAGATCTCGCTCGATGGCTAGCCCGCAGCCGCGCATCGGCGTCGTCACCTTTCCGGGCTCGCTCGACGACCGCGACATGCTCTGGGCGCTGGCGGCGCTCGACGCCGAGGCCGTTCCCGTCTGGCACGCGGAAGAGCAGCTGCCGGATCTCGACGCCGTCGTCCTCCCGGGCGGCTTTTCGTACGGCGATTACCTGCGCTGCGGCGCCATCGCGCGTCTCTCGCCCGTGATGAACGCCGTGGCGGCGTTCGCCGCGGACGGCGGCCTCGTCCTCGGCGTCTGCAACGGCTTCCAGATCCTCTGCGAGGCGGGGCTGCTTCCCGGCGCGCTGCGCGCGAACGAGTCGCTCACCTACGTCTGCCGCGACGTGCGGCTGACCGTCGAGCGGACCGACACGCCGTTCACGGCACGCTGCGGACCGGGGCAGACGCTCGTCATGCCGGTCAAGCACGGCGAGGGCTGCTACATCAGGCCCGACCACCTCCCCCAGGAGCAGGTCGTCCTCCGGTACGGCGAACCGGTGAACGGCTCGGTCGACGACATCGCCGGCGTCGTCAACGAGCACCGGAACGTGATGGGGCTCATGCCCCACCCGGAGCACGCCGTCGACCCGCTGCTCGGCTCGGCGGACGGAGCGTTCGTGCTCGCCTCGCTCGTCGACTCTGCCCGGTCGCGCGCACTCGCCATCGCCTAGAGCCCTAGCACTTTCGCGAGCGCCGGATGCTCCTCCAGGCGCTTGTGCAGCGTCTCGAGGTCCTTCACTCGCAGCGTCACGGGCCCGCGCCGATTCGTCCCGTTCGTCGAATACGCGAACCGGACGAGCCGCTCGCCCGCCTTTGTCTCGAGCAGCTGCACCTTCGACGCGAACCGTTTCTCGCCGGATCGCTGCGGCACGGTCAGCTCCTCGACGACCTCCGCGGACCCCCAGGGTGTCGCCGTCTTCGCCATGAAGACGACGGTACGGCAGAAGGCGTCACAGGTGTGTGACGCCTTCGTGCCGAAACTGCGAAAAGTGCTCCGGGCTCAGCCCATCAGCCACGGATCGACATACAGATCGTCGATCCGCCACTTGCTGCCGCTTCCGATCGGCGTGATCTGGACTCGCGCCGACGTCGAGCCGAGGAGCGGAATCAGGATGTTTCCGCCGCCGCCCGAGTCGAGCCGGCCCTGGGCCGCCCAGGGTCCGCCGGGTGCGTACGTCGTGGCATCGGTGATCCCGAGCACGACGTTCAGCAGGCCGTACCAGACAACCCGCACGCGAAGGCCGGAGTCCGTGCCGCCGACGTCCGAGCCGAACATGCGGATGTACACGTCTTTCGGGCCGAGACAGAGGACGGGGCTGGCCGCCCTGCTGCCGCTCGGCAGCGATAGCGAGTGCGTTCCGGTCGCGAGCACCGTCTGGTTGCCGTAGACGACCGACGAGCCGCCGCCCAACGACCATCCGTACGAGCCGTTCTCGAGTCCGCCGTTCGGAGCCAGGTAGTACGAGTTCTTGTCGCCGTCGAGCGGCTGGAACACCTGCGAGCCGGTCGACGGGCAGTTGCTGCCGCCGAGGCCGATTCCGAGCAGCGCGTGCGCCGGCGACGCCGCGAAGGCCGCAACCGCCGCGACCGCCGCAGCCGCGACGACGGTGAGAGCTAGACGTACGCGAAGAGTTGCCACAGAAACCCACCTCGAGATCGACGCCACAGAAGTTGGTCTCACCGTCGCCGTCACCTGAAGACGCGGCAATCACCCTGTAGGGGTACATCAATCCCTCGAACGAGGGCTTAGGGGCGCCGAACCTCAACTCGCCCCATCGCGGTGCCGATCTTTTCGCAGTGGCGACAATCGAGGCTCCTGCTGCGGCACCGGCGCCCCACGCCGACGAGACCCGCCTGATCGAAGAGCTCCGCTCGCGCGACGGCGCGCGCATGCCCGGCCGCGACCGGCTGGTCGCGTGGCTCACCGGCGGGATCTTCCTCGGCTCGGCCGGCGGCCTGGCCGCGACCGCCGCGGCGCCCCGGCCGGCGATCTTCATCCTGCTCGTCCTCGTCTACGCGGTCGTCTCGCGGGTCAACTTCGAGGTCGGGAGCGGCTGGGCGATCCCGACCCAGCTCGTGCTCGTGCCGATGCTGTTGATCCTCCCGCCGGCGCTCGTGCCGCTCGCCGTCGCCGGGGCGTTGGTGCTCGCGCGCGCCCCTGAGCTCCTGCGCCGCAGGCTCCCGATCGACCGGGTACCGCTTCTGCTGGGAAGCGCGGCGCATGCGCTCGGGCCGGCGCTCGTCTTGACCGCGGCGCACCCGAAGCACGCCTGGAGCGCATGGCCGATTTACCTGGGGGCGCTCGCCGCGCAGTTCGCGTTCGACTTCGCCGCGACCGCGCCCTGGGCCCTCGTCTCCTACGGCATCGGACCGCGCGGTCACGCGAAGGAGATGCGCTGGTCGTTCATGGTCGACGCCTCGCTCGCACCGATCGGCTTGATGCTCGGATTTGCAACCTCCGCACGGCCTGCGGCAGTCCTCGTCGCCCTACCGCTGGTCGGCCTGCTCGCGTATTTCGCGCGCGAGCGCCAGGTTCGGATCGATCACGCTCTCGAGCTCTCGACCGCGTACCGCGGAACGGCGCTCCTGCTCGGCGACGTGATCGAGGCCGACGACGCCTACACCGGCTCGCACAGCCGCGACGTCGTCGAGCTCACCGTTGCGGTCGCGGACCGCCTCCGTCTCGACGCGGGTCACCGTCGCGACGCCGAGTTCGCCGCGCTGCTCCACGACATCGGCAAGGTCCGGATCCCGGCGGAGATCATCAACAAGCCCGGCCCGCTCGACGCGGCCGAGCGCGCGATCATCAACACGCACACGATCGAGGGCGAGCGGATGCTCGAGCAGATCGGCGGGCTCCTCGGGCGCGTCGGCCGGATCGTCCGCTCCTGCCACGAACGCTGGGACGGCGGCGGCTACCCGGACGGGCTCGCCGGCGCGGACATCCCGCTTGTCGCCCGGATCGTCTGCTGCTGCGACGCCTTCAACGCGATGACGACAGACCGGCCGTACCGGAAGGCGCTGCCGCTCGAAGACGCGAGGGCGGAGCTGCTGCGGTGCAGCGGCACGCAGTTCGACCCCGACGTGGCCCACGCCCTGCTCGCCGTCGCCGGCTAGATCTTCGCGCCGAACGTGTCGCAGTCGGCGGACCGCCCGCTGCGATAGCCGACGCTGAACCAGTGCTGCCGCTGGGCCGACGAGCCGTGTGTCCACGTTTCCGGATCGACCTCACCCTGCGTCTCGGACTGGATCCGGTCGTCGCCGACTGCTGCGGCCGCGTCGAGTCCCTCGGCGACGTCCGCCTCCGTGATGTCGACGATCAGGCCCGTGTCGACCGCGTTATGGGCCCAGACGCCCGCGTAGCAATCGGCCTGGAGCTCGGTGCGCACCGAACCGCCGCTCGGACCGGCCGCGCCCGCGCCGCGCCCCAGGTCGCCGAGCAGGTCCTGGACGTGATGGCCGTATTCGTGCGCGAGGACGTAGGCCTCCGCGAACGGCCCGCCGCGGGCGCCGAAGCGGCTCTGCAGCTCGTCGAAGAAGCCGAGATCGATATAGACGCGCTTGTCCATGGGACAGTAGAACGGGCCGACGTCGCTCGAGGCCTGTCCGCAGCTGGTGTCGGTCGAGCCGGTGAAGAAGACGGTCTGCGCAGGCTCGTAGTTGCGCACCGCCCCCGACCAGAACTTCTGGATGCTGTTCACGTCGGCGACGATGCGGCAGTCCTGACGCGCGTTCGCGTCCGCGCCTGTCCGGCACTCGCTGCCGAGCGCTTGACTCGGCGGCGCCTGGGAGACGGTCGACCCGTCGAGGTTCCCGAGCGGGCCGCCGAGGCCGCCGCTGCCGCCCGAGAGGAACGTGATCAGCAGGTAGATGACGAGCCCGGCGACCCCGAGTCCGCCCCCGCCGACCGCGATGCCCCCGCCGCCCCGCATGCCGCGCCGGTCCTGCACCTGGGACGGATCGAGGCCGGCGTCGCGACGGAAGCGCATTGCCCGCGTTCTGCCACGGTCGCACCATCCGGCAAACGTAGGATCGGTCCCGTGGCCGTCACCCGCGACGACGTGCTGTCCGCCGCAGAACGTCTCCGCGGCGTCGCCCACCGCACGCCCGTCTTCACATCACGCACGCTCGACACGCGGGCCGGCGCACAGGTCTTCCTCAAGGCGGAGAACCTCCAGCGAGGCGGCGCCTTCAAGTTCCGCGGCGCCTACAACGCGATCGCCTCGCTTCCGGAGGTGCAGCGGACGCGCGGCGTCGCCGCGTTCTCGTCCGGCAACCACGCCCAGGCGGTGGCGCTCGCGGCGGCGCTGCTCGGCACCCGCGCGGTGATCCTGATGCCGACGGACGCGCCGCCGACGAAGCTGGAGGCGACTCGCGGCTACGGCGCCGAGGTCGTGACGTACGATCGCTACACCGAAGATCGCGAGGCGCTCGGCGGCACGCTCGCCGAGGAGCAGGGGCTCGCGCTGATCCCGCCGTTCGATCACCCGGAGGTCGTCGCCGGGCAGGGGACGGCGGCGCTCGAGCTGCTCGAGGAGGCGCCGGTGCTGGAGATGCTCGTGACGCCGCTCGGCGGAGGCGGGCTGCTGGCCGGCACAGTTCTCGCCGCTGAAGGCCGCCGCGCCGTCGGCGTCGAGCCGGAGGCAGGCGACGACGTCCGCCGCTCGCTGGAGACCGGCGAGCGCATCCGAATCGACGTGCCGAGGACGATCGCCGACGGACTCCAGACGACCTCGCCGGGCGCAGTGCCGTTCGCGATCCTCCAGGGACGCGCCGAGGTGGTGACGGTCAGCGACGGGGAGCTCGTCGACGCGATGCGCTTCCTCTTCGAGCGCCTGAAGCTCGTCGTCGAACCGAGCCGCGCCGCCGGGGTCGCAGCGCTGCTCGCCGGAGGCGTCGACGTCGCCGGACAGCGCGTCGGCGTCGTGCTCTCCGGCGGCAACGTCGGCGCGGCACACTTCGCGCAGCTCCTGTCGCAGGGCGTCGCGCCTCAGCGTCTTCGGCCGCGCACGAGCTCCGGATACCGCTCGCCGTAGGCGAGCACCCCGAGCAGCCGGCGCAGCTGCGTCCGGTCGGCGGCGCGCAGCTCGCCGAGCACATCGGCTTCGAGCTCGTCGAGCGCCCGCTCGGCGCGCTTGATCGTGCGGCGGCCGGCGGCGGTGAGCTCGACCGCGTACTTGCGCCGGTTGTCGGGCTCGCGGTAGCGCACGATCAGCCCGTCCCGCTCGAGCTCTTCGACCGTCGTCGCGGTCGTCGCGGGATCCATGCTCAGCAGTCCGCCGATCTCCTGCTGCGACATCGCGCCAGCGGCGGCGAGCGAGCTGAGCACGGTGTAGTGCCGGAGCTTGAGGCCGACCGGCTCGAGGCAGTCCTCGATCAGCCGGTTCATCGTCTGCCCGACACGCGTGACGACGCACACGGCTCGCCGGGCGAAGTGACGAGGAAGCAGCGGTCGTGTCACAACGAGTACGTTAGCGTGACGAACAGTTAGTATCGCGAACTGTCATGTTATTCGACATGAAGTTGGCAGTCGTCCTTCGCACGGACCTGGCGAATTGGCAGCGGGCCAACGTGACCGCGTTCCTCGTCAGCGGCATCGCGGGCACCGTGCCGAGCGTCGTCGGAGAGCCGTACGTCGACGGCTCGGGCAACCGGTATCTGCCGATGTTCCGGCAGCCGGTGCTGGTGTTCGAGGCCGACCGGGCGGCGCTGCGCCGGGCGTACGAGCGCGCGATGCAGCGCGGCGTCGAGCAGCTCGCGATCTTCACGAAGGAGTTGTTCGAGACGCCGCACGACGAGGCGAACCGGGCGGCGGTCGCCGCGGTGCCGGCAGAGGAGCTCGATCTCGTCGGCATGGCCCTCCGCGCCGAGCGGAAGGTCGTCGATAAGGTCGTCGATCGGCTCGCGCGGCACTCCTAGGCATCGGCGTCGTCCATACTTCGCATTACCGTGACGAGCATGGCTGGTCGCGACGAACCGCCCGGCCCGGACCCCGATGACTGGTTCGACGAGCCGCGCGTGCCTCCGGAGCGTCGACCGCGAGTCCCGGCCGACCAGGATCAGACCGCCGTCGACGACTGGCTGACCGGGGAGGATCTCGACCGCGGCGGCGGCTTTCGCGTCGGCGGTCAGGAGCTGACGCGACGGCAGGCGGCAGCCGCGGTCGGAGTCCTCGCGCTCGTCGTACTCCTGATCGGGCTCGCCGCGGGCGGTGTCTTCTCGAGCAGCAACTCCTCCACGGCGACGACAAGCACCGCTCCCGCTCCCGCACCGGCGACGACCGCCGGCGGCTCGACCCAGCCCGCCCCGTCCACCGTGGTCAAGGGGCCGACGACGACGCTGAAGCCCGGCGACACGGGCGCGCAGGTGGTCGCGCTCCAGCGGGCGCTCGCGAAGCTCGGTCACTCGCCCGGCAAGCCCGACGGCACGTACGGCCCGGCAACGCAGCAGGCGGTCGTGGCGTTCCAGAAGGCGAACAACCTGACGGCCGACGGCATCTTTGGAACGCAGACGCTCGCCGCGCTGACGAGCGCGCTCCAGCGCACCGGCTGAGCTAGAACTTGCGGATCGCGTCGCCTTGGCGGACGCGACCTGGCGTGACGACGCGCGCGTTGATGCCGCGGAGTTGGAGCGCGCGGCCCTGCGGCGAGTTGATGAAGCGGAGCGCATCCGAGCCGAAGCGGGCGCTGAACTTCGCGCAGCCCGTGTGCGGATCGTCGGTCGCCTCGATCACCGCCGTCCCGACGGCGAGGCGAGTGCCGGGCGGCACGTTCTCCTTGCTGAGGTCGAAGTCGACGTAGAGCTGGTCGCCGGCGAGCGGCCATCGCTCGCGCGCGCCGGCGACGAGATCGGCGAGCCTGGCGTTCATCAGCGTCAGCTGCGCCTTCGGATTCGCGGAACCGTCCTCGGTCGCGCGGCTCCCCCGGTCCAACCACGTGTCGCCGACGAGTCCGGCGCGCACGTCGAGCTCGGCCTCGTGGACAACCTCGCGCTCGTCGACCGCGGGCCGGCGCACGATCAGCTCGACGGTCCCGTCGGAGGACGGCGACCGCAGGATCCGCTCCAGGCCGGTCTGGAGCTCGTCGGCCGTCGCGGACATGCTTCCAGTATCGCGTACGACGGCACTGGGGGAGCGGGTGCACTCGCTCCCCCAGTGCTCGGGCTACGGCGCGAACGTCGTCGTGAAGACGTCGGTGCGGTTTGCGGTGTTGCCGGAGTTCGCCTGCACCCAGAACGGTCGGAACGTCGTCCCGGAGGCGGCCAGGCCCTCGTAGTCGCCGACGAAGTATCCGACGGCGTACGGCGCAGTCAGCATGTCCCAGGGCCCGCTGATGTGCTGCTCGCCACCGAACGTGCGGCCGCCGTCGTTCGAGAATGTGATCCAGTAGTCGGTCCCACGGCCCCGGCCGCGTTCACGCGGACCATCGGCGTGAACGCAGGCCTCCCCGTCGGCGAGCTGACGCGTGCCGGCGCGCTCCACGTCGTACCGCCGTCCGTCGAGCGGGAGATCGCGACCTCGTCGTAGTGGCCGCCGTTGAAGCGGGAGTCCTGCCAGACGACATAGAGTGCGCCGCTGACGGGATCGACGGCCGGCTCGGGGATGATGTCGCCGGTCCGGATTGTCGCACCGGTGTTCGGGTCGACCACGCCGGCCGTCTTGATCTGCGCGATCTTCTGCGGTGCCGACCACGTCGTCCCGCCGTCGGTCGACTTGACGAACGCGACGTTCGCGTTCGTGTTCACGACGGAGTTCGGATGGACGATCCAGTCCGTGACGTCGTAGAGCGTCCCGTCGGGCGAGACGACGATCTGGTTGCCGATCGTCTGGTTGTTCTGGCTCGTCGGGAAGATGACCTGCGGCGCGCTCCACGTCTTGCCGCCGTCCGTCGTCTTCGAGAAGTAGCCGGGGCCCGTGTAGGCGGACGTCCGCGGGTTGTCGTCCGGATTGTCGGTCGCCAGCACGAGCGTGTCCCACACCGCGTAGGCAGTGCGATTGCGATTCGGATCGGCCGTCACCGAGTTCTTGTCCGTAGAGAACTGGCCGCCGTTGGTCTCGTAGACCTGCAGCCCGACGACGTTGCCCCACGTCTTGCCGCCGTCCTTCGAGACCGCCGAGAAGACACCGTTGCGATTGTCGAGCCGGTCGAAGCTGATGGCGTTCGCGTAGACGATCCCGTCGGGGCCGATGGAGACCCAGGGGTCGGATGCGCGCTCGTAGACGGGACCCCCGGCGCAGCTGTCGAACGGGAGCGGCGTCTCGTTCCACGTCGCGCCCCCGTCGGACGAGTACCCCGCGACGAGGCCGTTTGCCCCGCCGTTCGACGCGCGATCCTGCTGCCACGCGCCGACGATGACGCTCGGATTCTTCGGGCTGATCGCGACGTACGGCTCGACCTCGGCATTGACGTACGTCGTGCCGGTGCCGAGACCGGCCGTGCACGCGGTATAAGGACTCGCTGCCGACACGAGCGTCGGCGCGCCGGCAGCGCGCGCGATCGAGATCGCTGCGAGCGCCGACAGAGCGATGACGACGCCCACGAATGAGACACGTCTCATTCCGCCCCTCCTCTCAGCTGTATGACCCGACTCCCTGCTCCCGCCGCAGTGAGAGAGTCGGACGACGATACGACCGACGCTTGCCGGGAGTCAAGCTGCGCTGCGCTAGGTCTGGTCCGGGCAGTCGACGTTGGCGTAGCCGGAGCGGAACGGCGTCACGTCGCCGGTCGCCGGGTCGTACGCGTGGCGCCAGATGCAGCCCGTGTCGTTCGTCAGCAGGTGGATCGACACCGAGGCCGTCGCGGACGTCGTGCGCACGCGGTGGATGTCGTCCTGCGGCGGGATCAGTGCGTAGAAATCGCCGGGCCCGAGCGCGCGGCGCTCGGACGGAACGAGCTCGCCGTCCATGTACGCGTAGATCTCTTCGTCCTGCGTGCCGCGGTAGAGGCCGACGAGTCCCCAGGCGAGGTGGTCGTGGACCGGGGTCTGGGCGCCTGCGGGAACGACAAGGCTGAACAGCGACAGCGAGCCGTCGCCGGCGCGGTAGAGCAACCATTGCCCGATCCCGCCGCCCATGCCGCTCTCCGGGCTCGGCTCCTGGAACTCGGCCGGGAGCCAGCCGTCGGCCGCGAGCAGCTCGGCGAAGCGGGGCCGGATCAGGTCACAGGCCGCGACGGGCGCCGGCTGCCGCGAGACGACCGCGAGCGTGTCCGCGACGAACGCCCGTACGAGCGGGGAGTCGACCAGGAACTCGTCGTCAGCCATCTGCGAGCGCGAGCAGCTTCGTGAGGGTGTTCCAGTTGCGCACGGTCGAGGTCACGCCGAGCTTACGCTCCGAGAGCAGCACGGCGACCTTCGACCGCTGGACCGCCGCGGGGAGCCAGGCGTAGGCCTCCCGGCCGTCGATGACGAACTGTTCGGGTTCGACGTCGGCATTCGCGAGTTCGCGCACAATCGACGCCCCGGGCTTGGCGGACAGGAAGCTGACGCGGTAGCGGGCGGGGTTGTCCGCAACTGCGCCGAGCGGGTCGCGCGCGATCACGGCTGCGAGCTCGTCCCGCGTGCGCATGAACACCTCGGTCTCGAGGCCGAGCTTGTCCGCGATCGCGCGTTCGAGCTCGCGCTTCACGGTCGCGGGCTTCTTCCCGCTCGTGAGGACGACGTTGCCGCTCTGGAGATGCGTCCGCACGTCGTCGTACCCGAGCGCGTCGACGACCTCGCGCAGCTCGGCCATCAGCAGGCGCCGGTTCCGGCCGAGGTTGACGCCGCGGAGGAGGGCGACCTGGCGGGTCACGCCGCTCCGTAGAAGTGACGGTACTGCCACGCGGCGTCCCGCTCGAGCCGTTCCTCCGGATATGGCTCGGCGAATCGCGTGATCGAGAGCGGCGCGAGGTCGATCGGAGGCTCGCCGTCGACGATCCACGCTGCGAGGGCCTCGCCGATCGCCGGCGAGACCGAGAGCCCGGCAACGTTGCAGCCGCCCGCGACGAAGAAGCCGCGCGCGCCCGGCACCGGGCCGACGATGTGCTCGCCGTCGCCCGTCATCGTCGGAATCCCGCCGCGGTGCTCGCGAACCTTCGCCTCGAGCAGGATCGGAAGTTGCTCCGCCACCTGTTCGCCCAGCCGCAGGAGCACCTCGGCGTCGAGCGGTGTGTCCTCGATCTGAAAGCTCGCGCCCAGGGCGTCGACCTCGAAGAAGTGCGGATCTGCTTCGAAGCCACCCCAGAGGAGCCCGCCGTCACACGGACGCACGTAGACCGCTGCATCCACCACGCGCACAATCGGCAGATCGGCGCTCGCTCCTTCGAGCGGCTCGGTGACGAACAGCTGGTGGCGCGTCGGCAGGATCGGTATGTGGATCCCACTCGCCTCGGCCACCTGCCGCGTCCACGCGCCGGCTGCGTCGACGACGACCCGGGTGCGAATCGTCCCCCGGTCCGTCTCGACAGCAGCAACCTCACCGTCCTCGATGTCGACGCGCGTGACCGTGGTGTGCGGCAACAGCGTGGCCCCGCCCGCCTCGGCGCCCCGCGCGAACCCGATCGCGACCTGCGACGGTTCGAAGTAGAGATCGTCGCCGACGCGCATCACCGCGAGCACGCCTTTGGTCTGGAGGAACGGATTCAGGCGGTGCGCCTCGTCCGGCGAGATGCGCTCGACGTCCAGGCCGAGCCGGTCGCCGCGCGCGACGTCGCTCTCGATCACGTCGACGTCCTGCGCCCGCCGGGCCACCTTGAGGCTGCCCGACTGCGTCCAGTCCAGCGGCTGTCCGGTGTCCTCGGTGAACCGCCTGAGGTTGCTGCCGGCCTGCGTGACGAGCTGGACCATCAGGTCGCTGGTTCGCGCGTGGCTCATCAGGCCGGCAGCCCGCGGCGAGGTCTGCGACGCGATCTCGTGCTTGTCGACGATCGCGACGTTCCGGGGGCCGTGCCGGACGAGGGAGAACGCCGTCGCGGCGCCGAGACCGCCGGAGCCGATCACGACGACGTCCGCGCTGTCGATCATGGCGCCACCCTGCCACGCCGGAGCAGGCTTCGCTGGCATGGATTCGTCTTCGGCTAGTGGCCCGCAACGTCGATGCCGAGCGCGACGACGCGGCCGTGCTTCGCGTAGGCCACCAGGACCGGCTGTGCGGCATGACCGGACGTGGTGGTCAAGTCCCACCGGCTGGATCCGGCCGGTGCGCCCACCGCCTGACGCAGCGCAGCTACTTCCCGCTGCGGTCGATCAACTCGATGCGATAGCCGTCCGGATCCCGGACGAAGCACAGCAACGAGCCGCCCTCGCGAACCCGGTACGGCTCGCGCTCGGCCTCGATGCCCTGCGCCTTCAGGCGGGTCAGCGCCGCACCGAGGTCGTCGACGGCGAGCGCGATGTGGCCGTAGCCGGTGCCGAGGTCGTACGTGCGGCCGTCGTGGTTGAACGTCAGCTCGAGCTCCTCCTCCTGGCCGGGCACGCCGAAGAAGTAGTTCGTCGCCTCTTTCTCGCCGTTGCGGACGATGTCCATCTCGTTGCGGAACTCGAGCCCGAGCGCCTCGTAGAAGGCGCGGCTCTTGGCCGGATCCGTGATCCGGTACATGGTGTGGAGGTAGCGCGTCATGTCGGGCATCCTACGATGGGATGGAGAAGGAGGAGCTGCTCGCACGCTACGAGGCGAGAGGCGACGCCGCGGACTTCGAGGAGGCAAAGCGCCTCTACGAAGACGCGCTCGCTGCCGATCCCGGAGACGCCGGCCTCCACAACGCGTACGGCTATCTGCTCGAGTGCCGCGGCCGGCTCTTGATCCGGGAGGCGCTTCGACACTACGAGGAGGCGATCAGCCTCGAGCCGGACTGGGCGAAGCCGCGTTTCCAGCTCATCTCTGCGCACGTCGGGCTGCAGCAGGCTGACGACGCCGTCGCGATCTCCGAGCAGTACGCGCAGGACCGGCCGGACGACGTAACAGCGGCTCGGGTCCTCGCAACTGCGTACGTCCACGCGCGTCGCTACGACCGGGCGGCGGCGCTGATCGACGCGGCGCTGCGGCGGTTCCCGGACGACGCGAGGCTCGTCGAGCTCCGAGGCGACGTCGCCGCGGGCACCGGCCGGGTCGAGGACGCGCTCCGCGACTGGGAGCGCGCCCACGAGCTCGATCCGGAGAGCCTGAGCTCTGTCTACAGCCGGGCGTTCCTGCTCCAGCGAGAGGGACGCCTCGCGGATGCCGCGGATGCGTGGCGCCACATCATCGAGTGGAGCCAGACGCGCGGTTACGAGCTCGAAGCGGAGTGGCCGCGCCGCGAGCTCGAGCGTGTGCTGGCCAGGCTGTAGGCGCGACTCACGACGGGAGGCTAGCCTCGCGCCGCCGGCGCGCGAGCGGCACGGTTCCGGAGCCCAGCGCGACGCCGGCGAGGATCAGGGCGAGCCCGCCGAGCGCCGCCGCGCCGAAGCGCTCGCCGAGGAAGATCGCGCCGTACGAGAGCGCGATCGGCGGCACGAGATACGTGACGAGCGACGCATACGCGGCGCCGGCCCCGGCGATGATCGCGTAGAAGAGCAGGAACGCGAGGGCCGTCAGCGGGATCGCGAGCGCGAGGACCGAGCCGATCGTCTCCCACTTCGGGACGTGGTGCGGAGCCTGCACGAGACCCAGCGGCAGCGCGGCGGTCGCGGCGACGGCCGTCGTTCCGAGCGCGACGACGGGCGGCGGGACGTCCGAGAGATGCCTGCCGGCGAACAACTGGCCGACCGCGTAACAGAACGCCATCCCGACGACGGCGAGCGCGCCGAGCACCTTGCCGTGCGGCTGCGCGCCCACGAGCAGCGCCACGCCGACGAAGCCGATCGCGACGCCTGCGAGCCGCACACCGGTGACCCGAACCTCGTGGAAGAACCCGAACGCGGCGACGGCGTTGAAGATCGGCACCGCCGCCTGGATGATCGAGGCGAGGCCGGAGTCGATCCGCGTCTCTCCCCAGGAGAGCAGCCAGAAGGGGAGCGCGATGTTGACGACGCCGACGAGGGCGAGCCAGCAGGCATTCGCCCTGATCTCGGCGAGCGTCCGGCGGCCGCCGACGAGGACCGGCACGATCACGGCCAGTGTCAGCGCGGCGATCCCGATCCGGGCGAAGATCAGCGTCGCGGGGGCGAGCTCCCGAACTGCGATCTTGATGAACATGAAGGACGCGCCCCAGAGCAACGCGACCGCGAGCAGCATCACGAGGTAGCGCCGGCCCACAGTTCCCTTTAACGCACGACCGCGCCGTCCTGTTTCACGGCTAAGCTGCACTACCTGAGCTCGGTTGCGGAACAGCCGCTCCACCGCGCCCTCGGCCTCACGGACGGGGAGCTCGAGCGAATCCGGACGCTGCTGGAGCGCGAGCCGAACCACTTCGAGCTCGCGGTCTTCTCGCTGCTCTGGTCGGAGCATTGCGGCTACAAGCACTCGGCGCCGCTGCTGAGGCGGCTCCCGTCCGCCGGGGCGCGCGTCCTCCAGGGGCCGGGCGAGAACGCCGGCGTCGTCGACCTCGGCGAGGGAGTCGCCGTCGCGTTCAAGGTGGAGAGCCACAACCACCCGTCGGCGGTCGAGCCGTTCCAGGGCGCGGCGACCGGGGTCGGCGGGATCCTCCGCGACATCGTCGCGATGGGCGCGCGACCGGTCGCGCTGCTCGACGGGCTCTGGTTCGGTGCGCCCGACGGGCACTTCAGGCGCGCCGTCGCCGGGATCGGCCACTACGGGAACTCAACGGGCATCCCGACAGTGGGCGGCGCGGCCGTCTTCGACGAGGCCTACCGGGACAACTGCCTCGTGAACGCGATGTGTGTCGGGCTCCTGCCGAGCGACCGCGTCCAGAGCGCGAAGGCGAGCGGGGCCGGCAATCTCGTCGTCCTCTTCGGCGCGACGACCGGTCGCGACGGGATCGGCGGCGCGTCGGTGCTCGCGAGCCAGGAGCTCGGCGAGGACGACGGGGACAAGCGGCCGACCGTGCAGGTCGGCGATCCGTTCACCGGCAAGAAGCTGATCGAGGTGTCGGTCGAGCTCGTCGAGTCCGGTCTCGTCGAGTCGCTGCAGGACTGCGGCGCCGCCGGGCTCGCGTCGTCGCTGGCGGAGATGGCGTCCGAGTTCGGCATCGACGTCCGGCTCGACCGCGTCCCGCTGCGCGAGGCCGGGATGGAACCGTGGGAGATCATGATCTCGGAGTCGCAGGAGCGGATGGTCGCGATCGTCCGGCCGCAGATGCTCGACGCCGTGCAGGCGGTCTGCGCGCGCTGGGAACTGCCGTGCACGGCGATCGGCGAGGTGACCAAGAGCGCGCTGTTGCGCGCTCTCTATGAGGGCGACGTCGTTGGAGAGATCCCGGCTCGTTTCCTGACGGACGAGTGCCCTCGCTACGAGATCGAGCGCACGCCTCGTGACGAGTGGCCGCAACCGAGTCCGCGCGCGGAGCCGGTGGACAAGCGCTGGATCTTCGAGCAGTACGACTACCTCGTCGGCTCGCGCACCGTGCGGCGTCCGGGGCTCGACGCGGCCGTGCTCCGGCTGCGGCCGTCGCTGCGCGGCGTCGCCGTCTCGCTCAACGGGCCGGCCGCAGGCGAGCGCGACCCGTTTCGCGCCGGCGCGTCGGCGGTGCTGCGGGCGGCGCGCAACGTCGCGTGCGCCGGCGGTGAGCCGCTGGCACTCACCGACTGCCTGAACTTCGGCAATCCGGAGAAGCCGGAGATCGGCTGGGAGCTCGAGCAGGCGATCGAGGGAATCGCGCAGGCCGCCGAGGCGCTGCGTGTCCCGGTCGTCTCGGGCAACGTCTCCCTCTACAACGAGACCGACGGTCGGCCGATCCCGCCGACGCCGGTCGTCGGCTGCGTCGGGCTCGTCCCGGACGTGCGCTTCGTCCCGTCGCGCTGGCGCTCCGGGGACGCCGTCCTGCTCGCCGTCGCGCCCGAGGACTCGCTGGCAGCCGAGGCGGCGCTGATCCGCTTTCTCTGGAAGGCCGCACCGCTGCTCAGCCTTGCGCACGACGTCGGCGCCGGCGGACTCGCGCACGCGCTCGCCGAGGCTGCCGGGTGGAGCGGCGGGCTCGAGGCCGACGTCGACCTGCCGGACGAGCCCCGGCGGGGCGCGGCAGTCCTGGCCATCGCCCCTTCCCAGGTGACGAGACTCGGCTCGAAGGGCTTCGTCCAGATCGGCCAGGTCCCCTGATGTGCGGGATCTTCGGCGTTCACGCGGCCGGCCGGGACGTGTCCCGGCTGACGTACTTCGGCCTCTTCGCGCTTCAGCACCGTGGGCAGGAGGCGGCCGGAATCGCCGTCGCCGACAACGGACGCCTCACGGCGCTGCGCGACCTCGGGCTCGTGAGCCAGGTCTTCGACGAGCAGAAGCTGCGCGGCCTGCAGGGACAGGTCGCGATCGGCCACAACCGCTACTCGACCACAGGCTCGTCGCAGTGGTCGAACGCGCAGCCGCTCGTTCAGCACGGACGCGTCCGCACGGTCGCGCTCGGCCACAACGGCAACCTGGTCAACGCGGCGGAGCTGCGCGAAGAGCTCCACGCGCAGGACGTCACGCTGCACTCGACCTCCGACAGCGAGCTGATCGCGGCGCTGATCGCCAACGATCCCGCGCCGCTCGAGGACGCGGTCGCGTCGGCCATGTCGAGACTCGAGGGTGCGTTCTCCGTCGTCGCGCTCTCCGAGGGGAAGCTGATGGCGTTCCGTGACGCGCACGGGTTCCGCCCGCTCTGCCTCGGTCGGCTCGGGGGCGATCGCGTGGTCGCGTCGGAGACGTGCGCCTTCGACCTCGTCGGCGCGGCGTTCGACCGCGAGATCGGACACGGCGAGCTCGTCGTCGTCGACGAGCAAGGTGTCCGCGCGATACAAGCGATCGATCCGGCCGCGGACGGCGCGCTCTGCATCTTCGAGTTCTTCTACCTCGCACGGCCCGACTCGCGACTCGACGGCGTCGAGGTGCACGGCGCGCGCGTCCGGATGGGCGAGCGGCTGGCGCGGGAGGCTCCGGCCGACGTCGACCTCGTGCTCTCGGTGCCCGACTCGGGGACGCCGGCCGCGATCGGCTTCGCGCGCGCCAGCGGCCTTCCGTTCGGCGAGGGCTTCGTCAAGAACCGGTACGTCGGCCGCACCTTCATCCAGCCCGACCAGGACCTGCGGCGCCAGGGCATCCGCCTCAAGTTCAACCCGCTCGCGGAGGTCGCCGGGAGGCGCGTCGTGATCGTCGACGACTCGATCGTCCGCGGGAACACGACGCAGCAGATCGTGCAGATGCTCTTCGACGCGGGCGCGACCGAGGTGCACGTGCGCATCTCGTCGCCGCCCGTGATCGACCAGTGCTACTACGGGATCGACCTCGCGGATCCGACCGAGCTGATCGCGAGCACGCGCACGGTCGAGGAGGTGCGGCAGCACATCGGCGCGACCTCGCTCGCCTATCTCTCGCTCGACGGGCTGCAGGCCGCGACGCAGCGGCCGGAGTCCGAGCTCTGCCGCGCCTGCCTCACGCGTGAGTACCCGACCCCGATCCCGGAGCCGGGCACTCACGCGAAGCTGCGGTTCGAGGCCGCGCGGGTCTGATTCCTACTGTTCGAGCACGCGGCTCGCCTTGGCGACGCCGCGGCTGAGGATGTAGCCGATCGTCAGCCACGTGAAGAGCGTCGCGAAGCCGTTCGCGTCGAGCAGGTCGCTCGCAGCCCAGATGATCGCGAGGACGATCGTGGCCAGGAGGTAGACGGCCAGCTCGGCGTTGCCGGGGACGGGGAGGATCGCGCCGGTCGTGGGCATCCGGCCCAGTCCGCCGTAGCCGCCCTGGCCGAACGTGGGCTGGCTCGGCGGGGGCGGAGGCGGCGGGGTGCCCGGCTGATCGGGAGGAACCGTCGACATGTCGTGCTCCTTTCGTCAGGCCGCTTGGCCCGGGACGTGTGCGATCTCGAGCTTGATTCCGTCGGGGTCGTAGAAGAACACCGCGTAATACCCCGGCACGTACGTGTATTCCTCCGGCCCGCTCTCGATCTCGGCGCCGTGCGCGCGCAGCCACTCGGCCCGCTCTGCGACCGTGGCGCGCGACGGCGCCGTGAAGCAGAGGTGGTGGAGGCCCAGCTCGTAGCGGTCGTGCTCGCGGCTCGGCGGCTGCGGCGGCTCGCGCAGGCCGACGGCCCAGCTCGGCCCGCTGAGGTAGTAGATCGTCTCGCCGCGCTCGCCCTCGACCTCGCTGACCCGGTGGAAGCCGAGCGGGCCGAGCAGCTCGCGGTAGAAGGGCAGGCTGCGCTCGATCGAGGAGACGACGAGGTCGACGTGGCGGATCTCGCTCGGGCTCACGGCTGGACATTCCGGCTTCGACGCGCCGGAGCCGAGTCCTACTTACAATCGGGCCCTCGTGCACCTGTTCCACTACCACCTCGTCACGAGCAAGGTGCGCGAGGTGGAGGCGCGGTACATCGGCAAGCTGGGCTTCCACCTCGTCGCGAGGCACGGCCGCGTCGGCGAGGACCTGACGTCCTACGAGCCGGGTGTGTCCTGGTCCGAGCTGGACGACAGCGGGTTCAAGCTGCGGCTCAGCGAGCTCGAAAAGGGCGCGGTGAACGTCGTCGTGCAACCGGGACAGTGGCCGCTGCCGCGCGTCGACCATCTCGGGCTCGCGCTCGACGAGGACGAGTTCGAGGCGGCGCTCGACCGGGCGGCGCACGCGGAGCTGCGCATCCAGGAGCACGGCGGCCGGCGGACGTTCGTCTCGACGAACGCCGGCTACCGGCTCGAGCTGCATCCGCCGCGCGACTGGATCGAGGAGCTGCTCGAGGGAGCGGCCGACCTGAGCTTGTCGGAGCTGCATCTGAAGGCGGACGATCCGGAGGAGAAGGCGGACGCGCTGGCGTCGATCCTCGACCTCGAGCCCGACACCGACGGCGGCGTCCATGTGGGCGAGACGCTCGTGCGCTTCGTCCCCGGCGGCCCGCAGGGGCGGCCGGAGCTCCACGGCGAGCTGTTCGTCTGAGCGCCACCCTACACTCTGGTTGTTGACCGGAGACGTCGCTCCCACGTACGACGCTGCGGGAGTGTCGCTCACGACCGCGGAGGCGATCGTCGAGCGGTTGAAGAAGGCCGTGGAGTCGACGCGCACCAAAGCGGTCGTCGGATCCTTCGGCGCCTTCGCCGGCGTCTTCGCACTCGACGAGCAGCGGCTGCTCGTCGCCTCGACGGACGGTGTCGGCTCGAAGCTCGTGCTCGCCCGGCGCGCCGGCACGCTCCGCTGGGCCGGGGCCGACCTCGCGGCGCACTGCATCAACGACGTGCTCACCACCGGCGCCGAGCCGCTCTTCCTCCTCGACTACGTCGCCGCCGCACGCATCGACCCCGAGCAGGTCGCCGAGCTCGTCGAGGGCGCCGCCGAGGTCTGCCGCGACGCCGGCTGCGCGCTGATCGGCGGCGAAACGGCCGAACTGCCCGGGATCTATCGCAACGAGGAGCTGGATTTCGCCGGCACGTGCGTCGGCCTCGTGGATCGCAGAGAACTGATCGACGGCAGCCGCGTCGAGCCCGGCGACCTCGTGCTCGGCTTTCCCTCTGCCGGCGTCCACTGCAACGGCTTCTCGCTCGTCCGCCGCGTGCTCGAGGGGGAGGACTACACGGGCGACGACCTGCTCGCGCCGACGCGCCTCTATCTCGACGAGGTGCGCAAGCTCCGCGAGCGCACCGATGTCCGCGCGCTCGCGCACGTGACCGGCGGCGGCATCCTCGGCAACCTCTCACGCGTGCTTCCGCCGGGCCTCCACGCGGAGATCGACTGGGACGCCTGGGAGCGTCCGGCCGTCTTCGAATGGCTCGCCCGCCACGTCGGCGAGGAGGAGCTGCGGCGCGTCTTCAACCTCGGCATCGGCTACTGCGCCGTGGTGCCGGCCGGCACGGGCGGGCTCGCCGTGGGGCGCATCGTTTGATCGGCGTCCTCGTCAGCGGGAACGGGACGAACCTGCAGGCGCTGCTCGACGCGCGGCTGCCGGTCGCGGCGGTCGCGGCGAACGTGGACTGTCGAGCCCTCGCGCGTGCGGGTGAGATCCCGACGCGCGTCTTTTCGCTCCACGGCTTCCCGGACCGCGAGCGCCGCGACGCCGCGATGGCCGACTGGCTCGCCGGGCACGGCGTCGACCTCGTTGTCTGCGCGGGTTACATGCATCTGCTGACCGCGCCGTTCCTCGACCGCTTCCCGCAGCGGATCCTCAACGTCCACCCCTCGCTGCTTCCGGACTTCCCCGGCGCGCACGCGATCGACGACGCACTCGCGGCGGGCGCCGAGACCACCGGTGTCACCGTCCACCTGGTCGACGCCGGCCTGGACACCGGCCCCGTGGTCGCCCGGGAACAGGTGCCGGTCGAGCCGCGGGCGACCCTCGTCGAGCGGATCCACGCCGTCGAGCACCGCTTGCTTCCCGCGGCCGCACGGGAGATGCTGGTCAGGGAGCGAGCTTGATCCAGCGCGCGCTGATCTCTGTCTATGACAAGGCCGGCCTCGACGTGCTCGCACGGGGTCTGGCCGAGCTTAAGGTCGAGCTCGTGGCGAGCGGCGGCACCGCGGCGTACATCGAGGAGCTCGGACTCCAGGTCAGCCGCGTCGAGTCGCTGACCGAGGTGCCGGAGATGCTCGGCGGGCGCGTCAAGACGCTCCACCCGCGCATCCATGCGGCGATCCTCGCGCGCCGTGACTGCGACGACGACCTCGCGACCCTCGACGAGCATGAGATCGAGCCGTTCGACCTCGTCTGCGTCAACCTGTACCCGTTCGCGCAAGTCGCGGCGCAGCGGGGAGTTCGCGAGGAGGACGCCGTCGAGATGATCGACATCGGCGGGCCGTCGATGCTGCGCGGCGCGGCGAAGAACTTCGCGCATGTCGCGCCGCTTTGCCGGCCCGACCGCTACGGGTTCGTGCTCGACGAGCTCCGTCAAAAGGGAGATCTCACGATCGAGACGCGACGCGAGCTCGCGGCCGAGGCATTCGCGACGACCGCGGCATACGAGGCGGCGATCGCGGCATGGTTCGCCGAGCGCGAGGCGTTCCCGGAGACGATGGTGTTGCCGCTGGAGAAGGTCACCGACCTCGCATACGGGGAGAATCCGCACCAGCGCGCGGCGTACTACGCGGAGATCGGCGCACGCCGGCATCTCCTCTCGCGCGCCGAGCAGTTGCACGGCAAGGAGCTCTCCTTCAACAACCTGAACGACCTCAGCGCTGCCCGCCTGCTGGCGCGCGAGTTCACGCTGCCGGCGTGCGTGATCGTCAAGCACGCGAACCCGTGCGGCGTTGCGATCGCCCGGACGATCGGGGAGGCATACGACAGGGCACTCGCCTCCGATCCGACCTCGGCGTACGGCGGCGTCGTCGTCCTGACACGGCCCGTCGCGGCTGAGCTCGGCCGCAAGCTCGCGGAGCAGTTCGTCGAGGTGCTCCACGCACCGGGCTTCGACAACGAGGCGCTCGCGGCGTTGCGGAAGAAACCGGGCACGCGGATCCTCCGCGACAAGGAGCGGCGCGGCGGCGAGCCGACGGAGCGCCACTACAAGCGAGTGCTCGGCGGAATGCTCGTGCAGGACGGCGACTGGGAGATCGAGGACCGCGAGGGCTGGCAGGTCGCGTGCGGGGCGCCGACCGAAGCGCAGTGGGGCGATCTGATCTTCGCGTGGCGGGTCTGCAAGCACGTCGGCTCGAACGCGATCGTGCTGGTCAAGGATCTTGCGACGATCGGGATCGGCGCCGGTCAGATGAGCCGCGTCGACGCCGTGCGGATCGCCGTCGAGAAGGCACGCGCCCACGGTCACGACCCGGCCGGCGCGGCGCTCGCGTCGGACGCGTTCTTCCCGTTTCCCGACGGGCCGCGCATCGCGCTCGAGGCCGGCATCGAGTCGATCGTCCAGCCGGGCGGCTCCAAGCGCGACCAGGACGTGGTCGACGCCGTCGAGAAGGCGCGCGCGTCGATGGTGTTCACCAACCGGTCGCCGCAGCCGCCCTCGCTGCGACCGCGCGCGCCCAGGCCGCGGTTCCCTGGTGTGGAAGCGACGAAGCGACGGGGAACCGCGTTCCCGACGTCGAGATCTCGTCGCCGAACCAGATCCGCGTCGTCTACGCCACGCCGTCGGACGGCGACGACAACTTCGGCACGCTCGCCTCCGCAATCTCGTCGGACGTCGTAGCGATCGACGGCTGGTGGCAGCAGCAGGACTCGACACGCACTCTCCGCTGGGATCTCTATGCCTTCCCCGGCTGCGGCTCGCGGTTCGGGCAGCTCGACATCGGCTTCCTCCGCCTGCCGCGCGACACCTCGTTCTACCGGAGCGACGACGGCAGTCGCCTCGACGCGGACGTCGCGGACGCACTTCAACCGTCGGCGACGACGAAAACGCTCGTCTACTTCGACGGTTCAATCAACAATCCGCGCGTCTGCGGCGAGTCGCGCCGCGTCAGTCTCGGCGGTGGTCAGCTCGGGACGTCTTATGTCTTCTTGGGCTCCGGTTGCAACCTTCATCCCGGCGACGGTGGCAGCGCAGCCCTTACTGCGACGCACGAACTCCTCCACACCCTCGGCGCGATGCCGGACTTCGGACCGC